>JBAZYD010000001.1:0-139456 GCA_041659465.1 Candidatus Micrarchaeia archaeon
TCCGCCTCCTCCTACTCCTACTACAACTATCTTAATCTGGTCTGAGCCAAAAGATTCGGCTGGAGCTGGCTCTTGCTCGCCTAGGACTGATCTTACTAAGCTGTCCATACCTATCGCCTTGTCACCCAATTCTCGGATTAAATTTATATATCATGCATGCGGGGGAAAAATTCCACGACGGAGAAAAAGGGGGCGGCGCAAATGGCACACTGATTTGGCGCGTCTGGCGCGGATGGGTGCCATACAAAACCCTTTTATAATGCGCGCGAGAAAGACGGGCATGATGCTTCTCGAGTTCATGCTGCTGGTTGCATTCACGTTCGTGCTGTCGAAGATGTCGTGCATCGCGGTCGAGCAGGCAGGGAAACTTTCCGACTACTTCGGCCTGAGCAGGATGGCGATAGGCATCCTCGTGGTGGGGACGATGGTGGCGCTGCCCGAGCTTTCCGTCGCAATCACGTCCTCGGCGGTCGGCCAGGGGGAGATTTCCGCGGGGAACGTGTTCGGCGCGAACGTGGTGCTCATACTGTTCGCGTTCGGCATCGGCGCAATCGTCTACGGGTTTAGGATAGAGCGGAAGAACCTGGAGGACGTGGGCTTCGTGCTCCTGCTCACTTTCCTCATCTCGATATACATGATATTCATGACGCAGATAGCCGGGCGCACCATAGGCTTTTTGGAGGGCGTGGCGCTGTACGTCATATTCGCGTGGTATGCCGCCAAGATGGTGATTGACAAGGCGATAAGCACCCGCAAGCCCGGCGAGGACCAGGCCCACTTCAACACGGGAACCCCGGATTTCCTGCGGCTCCAGAAGATAGACGTGAGCGGGCCGGTGATTGCGCTCATCTTCTTCGCAAGCGTGCTGTCGGTGTACGTGAGCGCCGGGATTGTGGTCAATGCCGCGATATCGATAGCCACGGAGCTTGGGCTCGCGCAAAGCTTCATAGGCGCAACGCTCATTGCACTTGGCACCTCGCTGCCCGAGATAATGGTGGGCTTCGAGGCGCTGAAGAAGAAGATGTACGGCCTTGCGCTGGGGGACATCATGGGGAGCATAATGGCGAACATCACCCTTGTCCTGGGCACGGCGGCAATCATCCAGCCCATATCGCTCCACCTGAAGGTGTTCGGCATCGCCATGCTGTTCGCGGTGCTGGCGAACGTCCTGTTCTTCTACTATGCCGCGATGAAGGGCAGGATGGGGAAGAGCGAGGGGATTGCGCTGGTGGGCTTTTTCGTGCTCTACGTCATCGTGATAAGCGCGTCGCAGGTCGGGCTGGTGTAGCACTGTAAGAAAATGAGTTGCGTGCGCTCTTCCTAAAAAAATAGTTCACTGCGCGCTCTTTCTCCTTTGCATCTCGAACATGGAGACGACCTCGCGCACCGTGGTGGCGTCGGAGGGCGACTTGTCGCCGCGCATCGATACCATGCGCGGGAAGCGCAGCGCGTATCCGGTTTCGCCCACGCAGCCGGCAGTGTGCATGGGCGAGAGGGTTATCTCGTCCGCGGCTACGGTTATCACTATTTTCGGTTCCACCCAGAAGTCGGGCTCAAGCTTCGAGATTACATTGCGCGGCTTTTCCTTGGTCTTTATTTTTTCAAGGGAGGCCTCAAGCGAGGTCATTTCCTCCTCTGTGAACCCGCCGCCGATTTTCGCGATGGTCTCAAGCATGCCAGTTTCCTCGTTTTGCACCGCGGCAAGCACCCCGCCGAACTTGAACGCCTCCCGCGCGCCCTTGCCGAGGTAGTAGCCCACGATGACCGCGTCCACGCTGTCCGCGAGTGCGCCGTAGGACTTCTTGAGCTTTATCCAGGCGAACTTGCGCGCGCCTGCCACATAGGGCTGCGTAAGGTCCTTTGCTATTATGCCCTCCAGCCCCTCGGAGAGGGCGCGCTGGAAATATTCGTCTAGCTTTTTCGGCGAGTCGGTGTAGATGAGGTCGGAAGGCACGATGGTCCTGTTGCCTTTCACAAGCTTTTCAAGCGCGCGCCTGCGCTCAAGGTAAGGCGAGAGCGTCAGGTCTTCCCCGTCAAGGTACATTATGTCGAACGCAAACAGGCGCAGCGGGAAGTCCTCCGCCATCTTCTCCACGCCGTGCTTGCGCTTGCGCTGGATGGTCTGCTGGAAGGAATAGTATTTCCTCTCCCGCGCGCTGTACGCGAGCGCCTCGCCTTCGAAGATTGCGCTTTTTGCATGGAGGGAGGCAGCCGCCATCACAATCTCCGGGAACATTGAAGTCATCTTCTCAAGCTTGCGGGAGTAGATTTCAACCTCGCCGTCCTTGACGTGCACCTGCATGCGAAGGCCGTCGTATTTCGCTTCGACCGCACACAGCCGCCGCTGTGTGGGGACCATCTGCGCAGAAGGCGCAGATAGGGCTGCGCATTTGCGGGAAATTATGGGCAACTTGCCCTCATCCTTTTCATCGCTGCATATCTTCTCGATTATTTCCTTTGCGTTTTGCAAGCGCTCTGCAAGCGCCGGGCGGATGGGCTTTCCCGGCTGGGCGGAGAAGCGCGCAAGGTCGCTTCCCGACAGGTAGGCCTCAGCAACCGCGCCAAGGTCCGAGCAGAGGTTGAATGCGCGCTCAAGCACGGCCTTGTCAGTCTTGTCCGAGTGGCGCGCCATGGAAAGCGCGTCGATGATGGATGGGTCGCCCACGCCCAACCGGAGCTTTCCCAGGCAGAAGCGCACCAGGTATTTTGCCTCAAGGGGGGTGGCGCCGTTGAGGAGCTCGGAGAGCACGGAGATTTTCGCCTCCTGGCTGCCCTCGCCCGACATGCGCGCGATTTTGAGGAAGGACGAGTAGACCTTCTCAAGCGTGTTTTCGGAGAAGGAGAGGGAAAGCTGCGCCTTTTTTGAGAGGAGCGCCTCGGCGGTCGCGCCCAGGTCCCCTGACTTTTTCGAGCCCGACTCCACCTGCCGCACGGTATAGCCGGACGTCTTTGCGATTGCGCGCATGGCGAACTTCTCACCTATGCCGACATCGAGGCCCTCGTGCGGCGGAGCCACGTTGCCCTCCATTATATATACGAGCTGGCGGGCTTCGCCGGGGGCCGCCTGCGCCAGAAGCTCGGAGACTATCCCTGACATCGAGAGCCGGGATGCGGTCCCCTCTATCCTTGAGAAATGCTGCGCAACGCCTGAAAAGAGCATGGGAGGAGAATGTGTGGAAACTATTTAAACCCCGCGCGAGTAAGCGTGCCATGGCGCGAAATGGGCAGGCTGCAACCGAGCTTATCATCATACTGGGGGTCGCACTCGTGGTGGTGGTGCTGTTCTTCGTCCTGTCGGCAAACATGCTGACGGGCGCAAGGACGCAGCAGAACTACGACGATGCACGCGTGACCGTCCAGGCGCTTGTCGAGGCGGCGGACTCGGTGTATGCGCAGGGCGAGGGCGCAACGCGCAAGGTGGCTATAACGCTCCCCAGCGACACCGTGTTCGGGAGCAACCACACTTACATTGGCTCGCCCGCCGGCTCGCAGAACGGGATAAACATCGACGTGAACGGCACGAACGTGTTCGGGGTTTCGCGCACGCAGCTTTCCGGGCAGTTCCCATCAAAGGCAGGCAAGTATTCCATGAGGGTGACCTCGCGCGGGGCATATGTCGAGATATACCCGTACCTGGTGGATGTCGACAAGCGCTCGGTCGCCATAGAAATGTCGCAGGGCGAGACGAGAAGCGCGCAGATAGTGGTGACCCGCGTGTCTGCGGAGAGGGTGTCGGTGGAGCCGTCGCAGAACTGGGGATTCACCGATGTGACGATGTCGATTGCCCCCTCGGCGGCATTCGATGCAAGCGCATCCGGGACCACGATAACGGTGACGGTCGGGGCGGGCCTTGCCGCGTCCGGCATCTACAATTCGCAGATAACGCTGGATGCGACCGGCAATGAAAGCGGGACGGCAGAGGCCATAAACATCCCGGTGAGCGTGAATGTCATCGGCAGCGGGGGCGCGTGCCTCCCGGTGGCGGCCGCATGCGCTCAGGCCAGCGACTGCTGCGCGGGGCTTGAGTGCAGCGCAGGGGTATGCGCGGTGCCATGCAGCCCGCCAAGCGGGGCCTGCGCGCTGGCCAGCGACTGCTGCTCCAGCCTGTTCTGCACAGGGGGAATATGCGCGGATTGCGTGCAGGGCGGCAACAGCTGCAGCGGGGGGGAAACCTGCTGCTCGGGGCTTGAGTGCAGCGCAGGGGTATGCGCGGTGCCTTGCCTTCCCCAGAGCTCGGGATGCGACTATACGGGCCAATGCTGCTCGGGCCTGTTCTGCACAGGGGGACTGTGCTCCACCTGCGTGCAGGGCGGCAACAGCTGCAGCCAGGGGGAAACCTGCTGCTCCAATCTGTACTGCGACGGCGACTCGTGCACGGCGTGCCTCCCGGCCACGTACAGGTGCGCAAGCAGCGACGAATGCTGCAGCGGGCTGTACTGCGACCCCGACCTGCAGGCGTGCGCATGCAGGGATGCGGGAGGCAGCTGCAGCAATGGCGAGGCATGCTGCAGCGGGCTGACGTGCAACGGCGCCACCTGCGAGCTGCCATGCACACCGCAGGACAATGAATGCAAGGAAACGGGCGAATGCTGCAGCGGGCTGTACTGCGACAATGAGCAGAAGATATGCACCTGCAGGGTGGAGGCGGGCGACTGCAGCAGAGGCGAAATTTGCTGCGACGGGCTGGCGTGCAACTCGAAATTGGCATGCGCCGTCTGCAGCCAGGCGGCTGAAAAATGCGACGGGAACGTCCCGTGCTGCACCGGGCTGTTCTGCGTGGACAGCGCATGCGCCTCCTGCGTGCCCGAGAAGGGGGATTGCAGCCTGGGCCAAACCTGCTGCGACGGGCTCACTTGCAACGGCGCAGCTTGCGAGATTGGCATTGGCGCGGGGTAGCTCTTATTTTAAACAAAACGGATGATAATGGAAGCATGAAACTGGGCAGCGTGAAGGAACTAACGCTCATGGCAAACTCCATGCGGCAAGACGTGGTGCGCATGCTATTGCCCGCGGAGTCAGGGCACACCGCAGGCCCGCTTGGAATGGCGGATATTTTTTCGATACTTTTTTTCCACGAGATGGAATACAATGCATCGCAGCCGGAGTGGGAGGGGCGCGACAGGTTCGTGCTTTCAAACGGGCATATCTGCCCCATACTTTATGCCGCAATGGCGCGCGCGGGCTTTTTCCCCCTAGACGAGCTGTCCACGCTTCGGAAGCTTGGGAGCAGGCTGCAGGGGCACCCGAGCCGCGCGAAGCTGCCGGGAATTGAGAATTCTTCGGGGCCGCTGGGGGAGGGCCTCGCAATCGCGTGCGGCATGGCGCTTTCAGGCAAGATGGACAAGGCGGAGTGGCGCGTGTACTGCGCGATGTCGGACGGCGAGCACCAGGAAGGGAGCACATGGGAGGCGGTGATGCTTGCAGCAAAGTACAGGCTTGACAATTTGGTGGCGATTTGCGACAGGAACTACATACAGATAGACGGCAATACCGAGGACATCATGCCGCTTGGCGACATGGCGGAAAAATACCGCGCGTTCGGCTGGCATGCGATTGATGTGGACGGGCATGACTATGCCGCGCTGATGGCTGCGCTTGACGAGGCCAGGGCCACAAAGGGAAAGCCCACCATGATAATTGCAAAGACAGTGCCGGGCAAGGGAGTGTCGTTTGCGGAAAACAACTACAAATGGCACGGCATGGCGCCCAAGCAGGAGGAAGCGGCAAAGGCGCTTGCGGAACTGGAAGCGGAAAGGGGAAAAATAGGGCAATCAGGATGATTGCAAGAGGCTTCGGGCGGATGCCCGGAGGGGATAGAGGCGGAATGGATGGAATTTGCGCTCAACAATGAAATGCATCTCCTTGACATCAGGTCGCAGAGCCTGAAAAAGGCAGCCACAAGGAACGGCTTTGGCGAGGCGCTTTGCGAGGTCGGCGCTAAGGATGCGGCAGTGGTCGCGCTTTGCGCGGATGTCTCGGGCTCTGTGCAGATTTCCGGGTTTGCAAAGAAGTTCCCTGACAGGTTTTTCCAGGTGGGCGTTGCAGAGCAGAACATGGCTTCTGTTGCCGCGGGGCTGGCATACTCGGGAAAGAAGCCCTACATCGGCGCTTTCGCCGTGTTTTCCCCGGGCAGGAACTGGGAGCAGATCAGGACCACGATTTGCTATGCGAACGCCAATGTGAAGATAGAGGGCTCGCATGTCGGGCTTGATGTGGGCGAGGACGGGGCGACCCACCAGGCGCTCGAGGACGTGTCGCTCATGCGGACGCTCCCCAACATGGCCGTGGTTTCGCCCTGCGATTTCGAGGAGACGAAAAAGGCGGTCCATGCCGCGTGGAAAACCCCGGGGCCATTCTACATAAGGTGCACCAGGAACGCCACGCCGACATTCACCACCCAGGAAACGCCGTTCGCCCTGGGGAAGATGAACCTGCTCTGCGAAGGGGGGGACGTTGCCATTGTTGCGGCTGGAAGGCTGGCCTACGACGCGCTTCTTGCCGCATATGCGCTTTCGCAGGAGGGCGTGAGCGTTGCTGTTGCAAACATGCACACCATTTCCTCGCCAGATTATGCCGCGCTTGAAAAGCTGGCGCGCAAGTGCGGCACCATAATCACAGTGGAGGACCACCAGGTGAAAGGGGGGCTGGGAAGTGCGGTGTGCGAGGCGCTTGCTGACACCTATCCGGCGCGCGTGAGAAGGATGGGGATGCAGATGAAGTTCGGCGAGTCGGGAAAGGGCGGCGAAGTGATGGGGAAGCACGGGCTTTCCAAGGAAGGCATTATTAAAACGGCAAGGGAAGAAGTTGCCAGGAAGAAGTAGCCGATGGGCGAAACGATGCATTTCGGGGTGGAAACATGAAGATTTTCCTTGACACGGCGGACGCTGCCAAGATAAAGAAATATGCCGGGATGGGCATGGTGGACGGGGTCACCACCAACCCCACGCTCATACTCAAGTCAGGAAGGCGCCAGGAGGACGTCACCAAGGAGATATGCGGGATGGTGGACGGGCCAGTCTCGGCCGAGGGGAACTGCGAGCGCGCCGAGGACATGGTGAAGGAGGGCGAGATTTTCGCCTCGTGGGCGAAGAATGTGGTGGTGAAGGTGCCCATGACTCTCGAAGGGCTCAAGGCCGTCCGCGCGCTTTCGAAAAAGGGGATAAGGACGAACGTGACGCTCGTGTTCACCCCTGCGCAGGCGCTTCTTGCCGCCAAGGCAGGCGCAACCTTCGTTTCCCCGTTCGTGGGGAGGCTGGACGACGCAGGCGAGGACGGCATGGCGCTTGTCGAGGACATAATGGGCATCTACAAAAACTACTCCTGCAAGACGCAGGTGATTGTGGCATCAGTGCGCTCGGTTGCGCACATCGTGCGCGCCGCAAAGGCAGGGGCGGACATCGCCACCGTGCCGCTGAATGTGATGGACGAGATGTTCGCGCACAAGCTGACGGATGCCGGCATAAAAAAATTCCACGACGACTGGGAAGCCGCGAAGAAAAAGTAGGCGGCAAGCAGGGGGCGGCTGCGGATGGGGCGGCGCAGTGAAGGAATGCCTGCCGGCAGTGGCAATCGTTTTTAAAGCAGCCTGAGAAAGGGCTTCCATGAAACCGGACAATGGCGCGAAAGCGCGCGCTGTTTTTGCAAAGGCGCTTCCAAGGATAACCCCCAGCAGGCGCGAGGCCGCGGAATGCTTTGCGACCGCGGCAGCGATGGCAAAAAAGCTCGAGCGCGTGCTGCCCCCGGCAGTCGAGGTGCGCCTTGCAGGCTCGCTTGCCAAGGGCACTGCCCTCGCGGGCAACAACGAGTTCGACATCTTCATGCTTTTCCCGCGCCATTACTCCCACCATGAGATGACCATGATGGGCATGCAGTATGCCAGGCGCGCGTTCGCAGGCATGCGCGTAGAGGCGCGCTATGCGGAGCACCCATACCTGCAGGTGTTTTACCGGGACTACCATGCGGACATCGTGCCGGCATACAGGATAGAGCGCATCTCGGAGCGCGGCTCGTCGGTCGACCGCTCGCAGCTGCACACGGCGTACATCAATGCCAAGTTGGACGCGGCTGCGAAGGGGGACGTCAGGCTGCTCAAGCGCTTCATGAAGAACTTCGGCATTTACGGCGCGGAGCTGCGCGTCGAGGGGTTCTCGGGCTACCTTTGCGAGCTCCTCATCGTGCACCACGGCTCGCTTTTTTCGCTCATGTCCGCAGTTTCGCAGTGGCATGCTCCGGTCGTGGACACCGAGAAGCACCTGAGCGAGGACGCTGCAAGGCGGAAGTTCCCGCAGGCGCCCCTCATCGTGGTGGACCCCACCGACCCGAACAGGAATGTCGCCGCGGTGGTGGCGCACACGTCGCTCTCGCGGTTCATATTCGAGTGCCGCCGCTTCCTCGCCGCGCCATCCGAGAAATTCTTCTTCGCCAAGAAAACAGTGAGGAGCCCGCGGGAAATCGCCAGGGCGATGAAGGAGCGGGGGACAATGTGCCTTGCCGTGCGCTTTCCCGCGCCCAAAGTGGTGCCGGACGTGCTTTGGCCGCAGCTTAGGAAGACCGCGCAGGCGCTTTCCAGGAGGCTGTCCGAGCAGGGCTTTTCGGTGTTCGGCTCCTACCATTGGAGCGACGGGGCGGAGTGCGCCGTGCTTTTCGAGATTGACAGGTGGGAGCTCCCCGCGGTGGCAAAGGCGATTGGCCCGTCCGTGCGGTTTGCGCGCGACTGCGAGTCTTTCGTGAAGAAGCACAAGTCGGCGCTCAACATGCACATAGAGCACGACAGGATGGTGGCGGTGGAGATCCGCAAGGTGAGGCAGGCGCGCGCCGCGCTTTTGCATGCATGCCGCCACCCGCACGGCGCAGGCATACCCGGGAACATGGAGCATGCGATGGCGCGCTGCGAGGTTGCCGGGGCGGAAAGGCTGCTTTCGAAAAAGTACGCCGAGTTCCTGTCCGACTATTTCTTCGCGAAAATCGCCTGACGCACCCATTAGCTTTTTATTATTTGGATGGAAATCCGTTGCAGAGGCGATTGTGATGAGATTTTTTGCGTTCGTTCTGGCATTTGCGGCATTTGCGCTTGGCATGGCATATGCGTACGGGAGCCCCTGCGCGGACGGGACGCCATACGGGCAGTGCTCCAGCGCCAACCCTGGCAGCTGGTGCACAGGGATTGCGCAATCCCCGAGCCTGGGGCTGCTGCTTTCCAAGTGCCCCTGCTCCAAATACAACGGCTATGTCCAGGAAGGGACCGGCGATGACGCGACCTGCGTGCAGGCAAAGTGCGCTGACGGGACGATGAACGGGCAATGCTCGGCAGTGACCAAGCCAAAGGTGTGCGTGGGCGGAACGACCTATTCCGACAACGCCACGAAGTGCGGCTGCCCGGCAGGCAAGAGGGCGGCTGCAGGCGGGATATTCTGCGAGTTCATACCATGCACGGACGGGGACGTGAGCGTGCCTGAAGGGACGTGCTCCGCAAAGAAGCAGAAGAAGTGCGTGGGAGGGGTGCTGGTGGACAAGGCATCCGAATGCGGCTGCGCGACAGGCCAGACGCTGCAGGGCGAAACCTGCGGCGTGGTGTGCCTGGACGGCACAAAGGACGGCGCGTGCTCCGCCACCAAGCCGAAGGAGTGCACGAACGGATACCTGCTTGACAACGCGGTGAAATGCGGCTGCCCCGAAGGGCTTAGCGCAGTGGGCAAGCAGTGCACCAACTCGATATTGGGGAGCACGAACGGCGCCGACCTGCTGGGCGGCGCCGGCAATGGCACGGGCGTGGGCGCAGGGGGTTCAAGCGCGCTTTCATGCTGCTGCCTGCCGACCGCGCTCATAGGCATCATAGGCGGGTTTGCGTTCTTCAGGAAGAATGGGTAGGCTGCCTCTTTCTGTTTTTCTTTTCCTGTTTTTTACCCGTTTTGTTTTTCCCTTTTTGCTTCTCTCTTTCCCTGCATTGCCTTTTCCTTTCTTGCCTTTCTTTCCCTGCTTTCCATTCCGTTTTGTTTTTATCTTTCTTGCTTTTCCTGCTTTTTATTCTGCATCCTCGGCTTTGCTTTTTTCCCCGTCGGCAGGCGCATCGCCCTCGCTGATTTTCCTTTTCAGGGAGTAGGGCTTGCCGTTGGAGTCGGTCCCCACGAGGTCCAGCTCAAGCCTTGAGATGGCCGCCTTGTCCGCCGGCGAAAAGGCAAGGCGGATGCCCTGCTCCCCGCCCTTTATCTTGGTGCGCGAGGACAGGGATGCTTTTTTTCCTGCGCCTTCCTGCGAAAAGTACGTGACGGACGATGCCGTCTCCAGGATGCCTCCGCTCTCGCCCGTGTTCTTGAAGGAAAGCAGCAGCGCCCCTGACTCGAATGCTGCGCTGCCCCGCCTGTATTGCAGGCCCATGGTGGACTTGACCTGGGAGGACAGGGAAACCGGGTTGCTCTGCGCCGCCTGCCTGTCCATATAGATTGCGTTTTCCTTCAGGATGGCGGTGAACGACAGCATCCCGCGCGCAGCGTCCTCCGGCAGGTCGAACGCCACCTTGATTTTTGATTCCCCCTCAGGCTCGATTGTGCAGGTGCGCGGCTCGGCTTTCGCGGCAATTGTGCTTTTCTGGGAGTCCAGTATGGTGGATTCGAGCCCGACCGCCATGGGCGATGTGGACGCGTTCTTCCCGACCAGCAAGACCTGGACCTGCTTCTGCCCGACTGACAGGGAAACCGGCAGGCCTGCGGCCACTGCAAGCGAAAGGCTTGACTGCTCGACGGGCTTTGGAAGGGGCTTTGGCTTTTTCTTCATGTCGGTTTTCCCGCGCTGCAGCAGGCGCACGGAATAGGCGGCCTGCTCGTCCTTTTTCTTCTGCGCCGGGGCGGGAAACTGCTTTTTCTTCCTGCCCACAGGTGTGAATATCTGCAATTCCTCGCCCATCACCCTGTTCTTGGGCTTGTCATTACCCCACCTTCTTTTTTTTCTGAGCTGCTCGGACTCCACGCGCATCTTGGCGACCTGCAGCAGGTCCTGCCTGCGCTCCTCGCCCGTGCGCTCTTCGCGCCCGCGCTGCAGCCTTGCGGCATCGCGCGCAAGATAGCCCTGGTAGAGCAGGTGCTTCCTCTCGTCGGCCTGCCTTTGGCGCCGCTTTTCCTCCTCCATGCGCTTTTTCATCTCCTCCTGCCTGAGCTGGTTGTAGCATGTCATGCAGTAGTCGTGCCCGCCGAGGTCCGCGCCCGACTCGTATGTTGTCCTGCACTTGTCGCACCGCCTTGTCATGGCAGGGGCATGCGCGCCCAAGGATTAAAAAACGCGCATGTCCCAAAAGGGCGCACAGGGGCGTTGGCTCTGCTTTTTATATATTTTGCCTTCTATCAACCGTCAGAGTCCCGCCATAACTCAACCTGGTAGAGTGCTTGGCTGTAGTAAAACAACGGCCGTCGGCGATTGTGCTGGCAGTCATCAAGATGTTGTGTGTTCAAGAACCCTTTTTGCTCCTCCCGCAAGCGCTCGTCGCAAAAAGCGCTCCCGGAAAAGCAAATGTGCGAAAAGGCGTTGAACAAATCACACTGGCGGGATTTTATATTCTTCCTTTAAACAGAAAGGGAAGCGCGCGCCAAATCCTCGTGGATTTGTCGATCCAGGCGAACGGCGATCCGTTCGCCTGCTCCACCCATTTTGCCCGCAGGCAAAATGGCTGTGCCTCGATGGTGTAGTGGTTAGCATCCCAGATTGTCGATCTGGTGACCCGGGTTCGAATCCCGGTCGGGGCGTTCCAGGCTTTTTTTCATTATTTTACGGCGTAGAGATTGCAGTGGGTTCGAATCCCCGTTTGGGCGTGGATTTACAAGACCATGTGCATTTTGCGCAGCAAAATGCATCAGACATCGAACTGAGGTTCGATGCTGAACGCCCAGCCAGACTATTTTAATTTTACATCTGCAACAGTGCAACAGGATTATTTAATACATATACATACATTTTTAAACACTTGCATGCATATCGAAATAGAGGAGAGACAATGCAGAAGATTAGTGTACGCGAGAAAATATCATCTGAGCAAGCAATTCGGCACCCGTGGCAAACTGCACGGAAATACAACAAATTGGCCAATGAAAATACACAATTAAAGGTGCAACTGAAACGAGATGCGACAAAGCCTTCCAAAATGTCCCCCAACTGGGCATTTTGGTACCCTCAGAGGACTGCACGGATAATCAACAGCCTAATTGAAGAACAGAGCTTGCTAAAAGAAAAGATTGCGGAACAAACGTTCCAGTCTGTCCCTAAGAGTGAGCCCATATCTGATATGACTATCGTGAAAGATGCCACCCCTCAAAACGTTTTGAAAAATGTTGTGCCCGAAGGAATGACCCCTCACGAACAATGGGCCCATCTTTTAGGTTGGCGTATGCCTACTGTAAATCTCGAGAGCATGAAACTGCTTGCCTCGGGGGATACTAGGCTATCCACAGAAGAAATAATCGCCCTTTACACTGGCTGGCGCATTTGCGATGCCATACCTGATAAGGAAAAGGCACGGAGAATTGTGGAAAATGCCAATTCCTGGTTGCCCAAGATAAATCAGCAGAAAATCAGCGAGAATAGCCAGATAGCTTACTTGATGGCAGCCATGCTCACTCTTCGGGATGCAAATGCAGTCAAATCGAATTTTAATAACTACGTGCCAGTATCTGACCAGCTATTTGTCACTATGGAAGTTGGAACCACTTTTTACGAGGCAAACATGATAAGTGGTGGCAAATATTTCATATCAAGAGACATCCGAACCAGCCAATTGTGGGCTTTTGAGCTTCCGGAAAGATATTTCGGACCTGACGGAAACGAGATTGACATTGTTAAAGAAATCAGTGGAAAGCAAAAATCTGACATATCGGCAGTCATGACAACGCCGCTTGGCAATGTAAAGGGAATAAATGCACGGGCAATAAAGACAGAGGATCTCCAAAAACTAGGCCAGAACCCGGGCGCATGCGTATATGTTCTGGACATTGACCCGTCGGCTTGGCGGACGTTCATTGTAGATGAGAGAAACAGCGAGGCTACTGGATGCAGCATCCAATATGATGAAAATGGAAGGCTCACCCACTACGAAGGAGAAACAGGTGGCTCTTTGTCATCTCCCTTCTATATGCAATTATCATACAGAAGTGTTAGCGCTAATAATCCTCGACCGAGCTGGCTCGGACTTCTTGTGGCAGGGAAGCATTATGATAATTATTACGCTCACGAAACTGCAGTTAAGAGGTCACGGGTATCGGACAAGTTTATTTTTTCAGCCGCTCACCCGCAGTCATTGCCCATGGACGTAATCATTGATACCGGAAAACTCAGCCGGAGCCGCTCAGACTGATGGAATGCGCAAGCTAGGCAATTCAAAGCCATCTTATTGCGCGCGCGACAATCATAACGCGGACGGAAGTTCCGGGAACGTTGGCGGGCAACCACTGTTTTGAACCAAAATTTCCTAGGAAATGCACTGTGTGTCCGGCCAAGCGCAGCATTTCCGCTTGGAAGCCGTTTTTTCCTCGACGTGGGAATTTGGGCGTTAGGTCGCCCGGACCATGTGCATTTTGCTGCGCAAAATGCATCAGACATCTTCGTTGCGACGAAGATGCTGAACGCACGGTCGGGGCGTTGGCTAAATGGTTAGGCTTTGAAATGCCAACGTCTGCTGGGCACTCTTTTTTATATGTTCTTTTTGCTTGTTAGCGCATGCCAAAAGCCATTGTTTTCGACCTGGACGGGGTGGTATACCTGGGAGCGCAGGGGATTCCCGGCGTTGCAGCCGAGATTGCGCGGCTGCAGGAAAAGACAACGGTGCTTTTCCTCACCAACAACACGACAAAGGGAAGGATAGAGTATGTGCGCCACCTCGAGCGCTTCGGCATCAAGGCTAATTCAAAGGATGTGATGACCTCGGCGTACGGATGCGCCTGCTACCTGGAGGACAAGTACGGCAGGGGCAGAAAAGTGCTTGTCATCGGGGAGTCGGGCCTGCGCTACGAGCTTGAGGGGGAGGCGATGGCTGAAATCGTGGAGGAAGGGGCGGAGTTTGTGGTGTGCGGCCTGGACAGGCAGCTCACATATGACAAGCTGGACAAGGCGCTGCACAGCCTGGATGCGGGCGCTGCATTCATTCTTGCCAATTCCGACCCCACATTGCCGCGCGAGCATGGGGCATCGCCTGGCTCGGGCGCGATTGCGGCGTCGCTCATTTACGCAAGCGGAAGGAAGCCCGACGTGACAATAGGCAAGCCGTCGGCGTATCTCATCAACAAGCTGCTCCGGATGCATGGGATTGCCGCGAAGGACGCTGTTTTTGTCGGCGACAGGCTGGACATTGACATCAGGATGGCGAACAAGGCAGGCATGAAATCCGTGCTTGTGCTTACAGGAGTTGCGAAAAAATCCGACCTGAAGCGCGCGCCAAAAGGCGACAAGCCGGACATTGTGGTAGCATCGGCCGCAGAGGTCGGCAAGGCGCTGGGGATTTGATGAAGGTCGTAATAATCCACGGATACGGGGGGCAGCCCATGAGTGGCTTTCGCCCGTGGCTCAAATCCGAGCTTGAGGCAAAAGGCTTTTCCGTCAGCGTGCCTGCCATGCCTTCCCCTGATGCGCCGCGCGCGGGGGAATGGATTGCAGCTATTGAAAAGGAAGTGGGCGATGCCGGGAAGGATTGCATCCTCGTGGGGCACTCGCTTGGCTGCACCGCAATTCTCCGCTATCTTGGGCGCACTGAGGGGAAAGTGGCTGGCGCGGTGTTCGTGGCTGGGTTTGCAGGGAAGCTGGGCGGGGAATTTTCCGTGCTTGACAATTTCTTTGAAAAGCCGTTTGATTTTGCTGCCGTGAAAAAGGTGTGCCCTAAATTCGTTGCCATCTTCTCAGACAATGACCCTTATGTGCCGCTGTCGCAGGAAAAAATTTTCAGGAAGAGGCTTGGCGCAAAAACAATGGTGCTCCATGCGCGCGGGCATTTCTCGTCAAGCGAAGGCACCGTGGAGCTGCCTGAGGCGCTTGAGGCTGTTTTGGAAATCGCGCGCTGATTGTGCCCTGGCGGTTGGGGCAATGCCTTGGATGGCGCGCTGATTGTGCCAGAGGCGCCCGATGCAGTGCTCTGGATTGCAGATATGTTTCCCAGCGCTGCGCAGCCTCATCTGCTTTTACCTGAACAGGTCGCGCACAGCCTGCTCCACGTTCTCCTTTGTCTCCGCGTCGTGCTCGGCTGATGCCTGCGCGACGACCTCGGTGGTTGCAGGCGTGACCGCCTGGGCGGGAGGGGAATTCGACAGGAGCGCGCTGATGCTTATGCACACGCTTGCGCCGCACGAGGGGCAGCGCGCGGTGAGAGTGAGGTCTTCCACGGACAGGTCGGATGAGAAGTCAAACGAGTTGTTCGCGCCGCACTTGCAGGGGACGTATTTTTTCAGGGACACCATCAAACCACCACCTTGAATCAGTCTGCCATCATGCTCAATCCGCAACTATGAAATACCACCAGGGAAGGGTCTGCTCCACTGTTTCGCTTGTCTCGGCATCCACCTTGGAGCTGACCTCGACGTCAAGGGGGATGAGCCCGAAGAGTATGCGCACTGTCCTTATCGACGTGACATTGAAGTATTTTTTCCCGCCTGCATAAAATTCCGTGGAGGATACCACGCGCTGCCTTGCCTGGACGGCGCTGCCGGGGGATTCCTGCGTGCCTGATGCGCCATAGCCGTCCTGCCCGGGCGCGCCATTTGCCGAGCCATGGCCGCTTTGCCCTGGCGCCACGCCATCGTCACCGGAGCCGCCAGGGGGGGCGGGCGGGGAATCGCCGGATGCGTGATTGGAATCGGATGCCGTGCCGGGCAGCAGGGGGCTGCCGGGCTGGGCTGATGCGCCGGGCTGCGGCTTTGAGGACGGCTTGCCTGCGCCTGCAAGCGCAAGGATTTCATTGTCGTCAAGCGCGCACTGGTAGAAGGAAATGCCGCTTATCGCTATGCCGCCGTCAGACAGGCGCATTTCGGTGGCAGGCACGAGCATGCCGCCGGCGGATAATTCGCCGCGCCAGCCGCTTGGCCGGAAAGCCACGGAGAATGCCGAGAACAGCCTGCTTCCGTCGTCATATTTTTCCGAGTAGGGCTTGCTTCCGGCAAGCGCGCCATCAAAGTAGATGCCGACCTTGCCGTTGGGCGAGCCCTCCCACGTCATGGCAACAGAGTGCCATTCGCCTTCAGGGAATTTCACCGGGGAATACCAGGCATGGCGGTAGTCGGAGAGGGTGCCGCCATTGTCGATTATTATGGATGCCTCGGGAAAATTGCCTGCATCATAGCCGCTGTCAATTGCCCGCCTGTTGCCCCCTGCGCGGGCGCCCAGGCGCAGTATTTCAACCCCTTTGCCGGAGGAATAGAACGTGTCAAAGAGGAGGGCTATGCGGCTGTCGTTTGTCTGGAATACCACGTGGTCGCGCCGTGGCGCGCCTTCCTGCAGGTAAACCCATGCAAAGGCCGTGCCCCCGTCCTTGCTTATCACCCCGTCAGACGGATATATTTTTTCCTCGTTTGGGAATGCTTTTGGCGAGGAGATGCAGGAGGACGGGAAGGCGAGCGATGATGCCAGGGCAAGCGCGAGCAGAAAAGCAATGCAGCGGAATGGGTTTGCCATGGAAGGGTTTCCAGGGCAGAAAATAAAAAGGCACATCACTCTACCGTTACAGATTTTGCCAAATTGCGCGGCTTGTCGGGGTCCTTTTTCATTTTCACCGCCATGTAGTATGCAAGGAGCTGGAGGGGCACGGCGTAGACTATGGGGATGGCAATGGATGGCACGGAAGGCATCCTGAAGGAAAGCGCGCTTTTGCCCAATGCCGACTCGCTGTCGGAAAAGGCGACGAGAAGCGCGTCGCGCGCGGCGCATTCGCTCATGCTGGATATTGTCTTTTGAAGCGACTCGTCGCTCGGGGCGAGGGCCACCACCACGACATCCTTTTGCAGGAGGGAAAGCGGGCCGTGCTTGAGCTCGCCTGCCGCGTATGCCTCTGCGTGCAGGTAGGTGATTTCCTTCATCTTGAGAGCGCCCTCAAGCGCGGACGGGAAGGAAAGCGAGCGGCCTATGAAGAAGAAGTCCTTGTGCGCGACCAGCTTGCCTGCGAGCGCCTCAAGCTCGCCTGCGCGGGAAAGGATTTGCTCTATCGCTTCGGATGCGTCAGAGAGCTGCAAAAGCCCCTGCTTTTCGCCGGAAAGCGAAAGCGCGATTTTTGAAAGCACCGCCACCTGCGAGGTGAAGGACTTGGTCGCCACCACCGCAATCTCGGGGCCGGCGGCGATGTTCACGCATGCGTCGGATTCGCGCCAAAGCGAGCTTCCTGTCACGTTTGTGATGCCGATTATTTTTGCCCCGCCTTTCCTCGCAAGGCGCACCGCTGAAAGCGTGTCCGCAGTCTCCCCCGACTGCGAAATCGCCACAACGACTCTCTCCTTGCCCGTGCGCGCATATGCGAATTCCGAGCCGATTATCACGTCGCAGTTCACTGCGCCGCGGGACTGGAGGAGCTGCTTGAAGACAAGCCCTGCGTAATAGGAGGTGCCGCAGGCGACCACTGCCACCTGCTGCTGGTTGCGCAGGAGCGCGACCGCGGCAGAGGCATCCGCGGCAAGGGCTTCGCGCATCTTCCCCCCCTGCTCGTGTATCTCCTTTAGCATGAAATGCGCAAAGCCCTCCTTTTCCGCCATCGCGGCGGTCCAGGCGACAGTGTGCACTTTGCGCCTTGCTTTCTTTCCGCTGTTCCTTATCTCGTAGCCCTCGCGCGTGAAGCGCACCAGGTCGCCGTCCTCCACGTAGATTACGCGCTTCGTGTACTCGAGGAGCGCGGGGACGTCGGATGCGCAGAACATCTCGCCCTTGCCGATGCCCAGGATGAGCGGCGGGCCGTTCCTGGAGAGGTAGATGGCCTCCTCGCCCTGGTGCATGCACACGAGGGACCAGGAGCCCGAAAGCTTTGCAACTGCGTTCGAGAATGCGGCGCCAAAATCCTTCGTTGCCTTGCTTTCCTCCTCCACAAGGTGCGCAATCACCTCGGTATCGGTTTCGGATGCGAACTTGTGCCCCTTGCGCGAGAGCGCCGTGCGCAGCGAATCGAAATTCTCGATGACGCCGTTGTGCACGAGGTGGATTTTTCCGGAAGAATCGGCGTGCGGGTGCGCGTTTTCCTGCGTGACGCCGCCGTGCGTCGCCCAGCGCGTGTGCCCTATGCCCATGCTGCCCTCAAGCCGGAGGAAGTTTTGCCTTGCGTGGATGTCGTCTATCCTCCCTATGTCCTTTATCGAGGAGATACTGCTGCCCGACACCGTGGCGATGCCTGCGGAGTCGTAGCCGCGGTATTCGAGCTTCTGAAGCCCCCTGAAGATGACCTCGGAGGCTTTCCGAAAGCCTATGTAGCCGATTATCCCGCACATGGAAATACCCGTCCCAAACCCTTCAGATTTTTTCGCCGAGGGCGAATGTCCTTTTCACGGACGTTATCCTTACCTTCGCCTTCTCGCCGACAATCCCGCCGGCAACAAAAACCACGAACCCTTCGACATGGGCGATGCCGTCCCCCTTGGCGCCTTTTGCGTCGATGGTGACAACGTACTCCTTGCCCTCCTCAACCGGGCGTCCAATGCCGTCCATGCGCCCACCTCCCATCCAGTCTTCCGCGCCATTATTAATAAATCATTACCCGGGCAGGCGCCCGCATCCGCGCGGGGAGGGGAATGCTGCAGGGGCGGGGCAGCATGGCGCAAATATGCCGCAGGCGGCACCCTATATGCCGCAGGCGGCACTATATGTCACATATATAAATATTAAGTGCGATTTTTGGAGCAAGGCGACTGCAAATGAGCGATTCCGCACAAATAGGCAAGGCATGCCTTAGTGGCAACCCTGAAGCGCGCGGCCTTTCCGCGCATTTTTCCCCATTTTTTGTTTTTTTCGCATCCCTGCTGCTGTTTTCAGGAGCCGTGCATGCCGCCTGCCCCGGAACGGTGTCTGCGGACTACAACATGACCCAGAACGAGACTGCCACCACTACCGCCTGCATAGTCGCCGGCACGGCAGGCATAACAGTCGACTGCCAGGGGTTCACCATCACACTCAACGGGGGCTCGGCAGTGCCGGCAATCGACGTCAACAGCCAGAACATCACCATCAGGAACTGCGTCATTGCGGAAACCAGCGCGACCAACGTGGCATGGGGGGCGCTCCACCTCCGCGCCACCGCCAACAACACCACGGTGACGAACACCAACATAAGCTCGGCCGGCCATTATGCCATCTACGCCCTTTCAAGCTACAATAGCTTCACGGACGTGAGGGCGCTCGCCACCACCCAGAACGTCGGCGCAGTGAGGTTCGACGCAAGCAGCTTCAACCACCTGGCGAACATGGTGATAAACAAGACGGCAACCGCGAACACGTATGCGCTTTACTGGAACACAGGCGACTCGAACGCGCTTGACAACGTTTTCGCGGACGGGTCGGCCGCAGGGACGGCCAAATACGGGGCCTACCTGAACACATTCACCAATGGCAATCTCACCAACTGCGAGTTCAACTCGCTCACCAACTATGCAGTGTGGCTGACAGGCGGCTCGACAGGGAACAATTTTTCAGCCCCCCAGATAAACACCTCGGGCACTGCGGCCGCGCACGGGTTCTACATCGACTTGTCGTCTGGCAACAGCATAAGCGACGCCAGCATCAACTCCAGCGGGGTCGGGATATACATCGTCTCAAGCTCCGGCGCGACCAACATCCAGAGGGCGTGGATAAACTCCACTGCTAGCTCGGGGATATACATACAGGCGAGCGTGGCATCCGACGCCAACATCATAAACGGAAGCACGGTGAATGCGCTCAACTACCCGCTGTGGGTGCACCAAAGCTCGTACAACCTCGTGTACAACTCCACGTTCATAAGCGCCGCAGGGCATGCATTCTACACTGACACGGGCACCAACGGCAATGTCTTTGTCAACAACACGTTCCAGAGCAGGTTCACAACCACTGGCTACTATGGCATGTACTTCGTCTCCGACTCGTCGTACAACCTCATTGAGAACAATACCATATGGTCGCCCACGTATTACGCCATATATTTCGGCATGAGCAGCAGCTACAACAACATAAGCAGGAACAGCATAACCGCCTCGGCAAACGCAGGCTACGGGGTGACGTTTGCGGCAATACCCGCCGACAACAACCAGGTGATAGAGAACAACATAGTGGCGAACGGGTTCGGGATACAGATAATGGGGGATTACAACAACGTGAGCGGCAACAACGTGGTTTCCAACGCCTCGTCGGGAATCTACCTCTACCTGTCCAATTACAACACGCTGGAAAGCAACAACGTGACTGCGGTGAACAACGGGATTTACCTCTACACCAGCACCTACAACAACATCACGAACAGCAACTACACGACCAACTCGTCCTACACCGCGTACCTTGCGACCAATGCCGATTACAACCGCTTCGCGGGCAACGTGTTCAACCAGACAAGCGGGACTGCGCTCGACGCAAGGATTGGCACCTACATAGTCACCTCCAACTACAACTGGTTCGAGAACGGCACGATATGGACGTATGGCAGCGACGCGGTGAGGGTAACCACCAGCGCGAACAACAACGTCTTCAGCAACAACATCGTCTACACCAACGCCACCAACTACTACGGCGTCCAGGTGACCACCAACTGCCAGTACAACCAGTTCAACGGCAACAACATAACCTCGGAGAAGGGGTATGGCGTGCTGGTGACAACCACCTCGAAGTACAACACGTTCAACGGGGGCTTCGTGGACGCCTACAGGCAGACGGGCATCACGGTGCAGACCTCGTCCACCTACAACAACTTCTCCAACATGAACGTGCGCACAGGCATAAACGCCAACGGCGGGTACGGGCTTTACCTGACAGGCTCGGCAAACAACAACAAGTTCACCAACATGACATTCGCCTCGAATGCCACCTATTGCGCCTACCTTTACAACGTGGCGAACAACAACGAGTTTTCCAACGTTTCCTTCTTCTCAAACACGTCCATCGCAATCTACATGCTCCAGAACGTGCAGGGCAACGTGTTTAGGAACTTTTCCGCGACCTCGAACAACACCTACGCGCTGGACCTGAACGGCAACGGCAACGTGGTCAACTACAACTCGTTCAGGCACGGGTACCTCCAGAGCAACTCCACGGCAGGCGGGACCGCGGCGCTGTACCTTTACAACGCGGTGAACTACAACAACTTCACCAACATGACAATCACCAACCTGGGCGGCATGGGCGTGTACTTTTACGTGGCTGCCAACAACATATTCAACAACACCACGATAAACGCCGGCCCGCTGACAAACGCATACGGCATGCAGCTGCAGACGCTCTCGCAGAACAACCAGTTGGTGAATTCCGTGATAAACACCGCCGCGCCCATAGTGAGCGGCGGCTATGACATGGTGATAGGGAACTTGGCGGCCCAGCCTTCCAGCCTGGTCGCGACAAACACCTCGTTCGACACCATGAGCGGGGTGAACATACCCAATGTGGACACCAATTCCTACCTGAACCTCACATGGTACCTGAGGGCAAACGTCTCAAGCCTTGCAGGCGCCCCGGTGGAGGGCACAAGCGTGGCCATCTACAACGCAAACGGGGCATTGGTCTCGAACAACGCCACCGACTCGTCCGGGCTCACCCCCTGGGTGGCGGCCATGCAGTACAAGCAGACGCAGTCGGGCTCCGGCCCGTATATCTATACATTATTCTATCCGTACAACTTCACAGCCACCATAGGGGCGGTGTCAATGAACGACACGCTCCCCACGCTCACCGCAAGCACGGTGAAAAGCATAAGCATGAACGCCACGGCATGCGGGGTGCTCTCGTCGGATTACACGCTCACCAACCCTGTCTACGGAGGCACGGACTGCTTCACCGCGGCCGCATACGGGCTGACGCTGGACTGCAACGGGTATGCGGTGAACTACTCGCGCACGGGCGCGGGATGCGGGCTGGCCATCGGCTCGTTCACGAACATAACCGCAAGGAACTGCGCGTTCGCGCAGGGCGCCTTCAACTCCTCCTCATCCGCATCGGTGTGCCTCTCGTCGTATGCCAATGCCACCATCGCAAACAGCACGTTCTCAACGCAGGGGGGCGCGAACGGCTATGCGTTCTCCCTGTCGGACAGCTTCGCAACCGCGCTCAACGACAGCTTCGCATACTCAAGCGCCCTTGTGTCGGGCGCGTCGCTCCTCCACAGGAAGTGGTATGTCTCCACCAACGTCACCGACCTTGCAGGGAACCAGGTGATGTCCGCCAGCCTGAATATCACGGATGCGCAAAACACGACCATCGGCCCGCTTGCGGTCTCGTACGGCGCGGCAAGCGTGCCGCCGCTGACGCAGTACATGCAGGGCGCATCGGGCGCGACGTATTACAGCAACTACAGCTTCTATTCATGGGTGGGCAACTCCAACAGGACGGTCCAGCTGAACCTCACCACGAACTCCGTGGTATCCATCCCGATAAACGCCTCCACCTGCGGGGTGTTCACAGCATCGATGACGCTGAAGAACGGCATCTACTCCCCGGGAACCTGCCTGGTGGCCGGGGCGCACTCGCTTACCGTGAACTGCAACGGCTACTCCATCAACTACTCGCAGGCGGGCAACGGGCACTATGGCATCGACACGGCGGGGTACAACAACATAGAGGCAATCAACTGCTCGTTCGTGTCCGGCAATGCAAGCGCCGCTGATTCCTATGCGGTGTACATCAACAATTCGGCCGACTTCAGGCTGCACAATTCCACCGTGGAGGGGAGGGCGGCAAGGCTCAACACCACCTCCCAGGCGCAGTTCATAGGCACCAGGTTCGACAACGGGACCGTGGACTACTCGGACGCCTTAAGCACGCTGACCTCGAAGCAGTATGCGTACGTGCATGCCATAGGGCTTGCGGGCGAGAGCGTCAACGGCTCGGCCGTGAACGCCACGGACGCGTTCGGGAGCGTGGCGGCAAGCGGCACCACGGACGGGAACGGCACGGTCACGTTCCTGCTCACGCAGTTTGTCCAGGACCTTTCCGGGCTTGTCCCGTACGACCCCTACAACTTCACTGCGGCGCACCCTGAAACGCAGGTCGTGAATTACACCTACACCCCCATGAACGAGAGCAAGGACGTGACAATCGGCCTGATTTCGGCAAACATCGCGATAGACTCGCCCAATGCCGGGCAGATTTTCATCCAGGGCGACCCTGTCCAGGGCGGGCCTGTGAACATCGTGGTGAACGAGACTAGGGGGCAGGGGTGGATAGACAACGTCACGGTGCAGGTGCAAGGCGACCCGTTCAACTACACCTATCAGGCAGTGGAGGTATCGCCCAACCAGTGGGGGTACAACTACACCATAGACCTGAGCCAGGTGTCGGCCACGCTCACCATAGTGGCAAGGGGATACAACGGCACTGCGTTCGTGAGCGCTACCCGTGATTTCGTGGTCACCCGCTCCTCGGGCTCGGGCGTGCTGCCACCCGTCGTAAGCTATTTCTGCCCCGACTACACCTACCTCAAGGCGAACAGCACGGAAAACATAAGCATATCCGCGGACCTTGACACCGTGCTTTACAGCATGAGCCTCAACGTCACCTACCCGAACGGGTCAAGCTCGCTCCTGTCGCCCATTGCCTCGTCATCCGGAAGCGACTATGTCTACAACAGGACATGGCAGCTTTCAATCAACCAGACAGGGAACTATACCCTGTATGCCACCGTCACGGACGTGAACGGCAACAACGCCAATTCCACGAGGCGCATATATTCGGTGCCGCAGAACGTGACTGCGAGCCTGTCGGCAAACGGGCCTGACGCGCTTTACATGAACGACGTGTGCAGCGGGCGCACGCTGTTTTCCGGGGCCAACCTGACAGGGGTGTCGGTTGCGCCGGGGAATTACACCATGGTTGCGGAGGAGTACGGCCGCGCCAAGCTCTCGTTTTTGGACTTCAACGTGACCTCGGCAAGCGGCGTGTTCCTCAACTACTCCCGCGAATCCGCCGTGGGGCTTCTCCCGCCCACCAACAGGAGGAACGTATTGCTGTTCTCGACCCATGTGCTGGGCGGCAGGTTCAGCTCAGTGGACGTGCGCATGAACTACAGCTCTGAGGCAGGCAGCCTGGTTGCGGAATACAGCCTGGACGCGTATGCCTGCGCGGACTTCTACAACTGCACCTGGTCGGCCATGAACTACACGCTCAGCGTGCCTGCCAAGATAATGAACGCCAGCGTCTCCAACCTGAGCGGGCTCTACGGGATATTCGAGCCTGCATACCAGGACCCCATAATCATCCCAATCAACGTGGTGCCGCCGCAGGTGGCGCTGCTTGCGCCAAGCCCCTCGTACGCAATCGCCAACTCGACCATCACGGTGTACCTCAATGCGGACCTGGACGCGAACTTGTCTGGGGCATGGGTCAACATCACCTACCCCGGCGGCTCGGCAGCCAACCTGACCAACCTGACATTCTCGAACGGCACGGGCTACACGTACAACCTCACCTACTCGTTCGTGGCGAACGAGACAGGAACATATTACATATCCGCGCGCGTGAACGACACCTACCACCAGAATGGCACGGCAATCGCGCAGGCGCACGTGCTGGCGGCTGCGCAGGAAGTGAACATCACGTCCTACGGCGTGGTTTCCTCGCTTCTCCTCGACCAGGGGATAGGCGCAACCGTGCTTTCAGGCGCGGGCTCCATGTCGGGAAGCGCGGCCGTAGGCAACTACACCGCGCGGTTGGGCACGCAGAATGCGAATGCCAGCTTTGACTTTTACCAGCTTGAGGTGCTGGGAGGGAACTTCAGCCTCCTGAACTTCAGCGAGCTCTCGCTGCTCACCGCGCCCGTGACCCATCCTGCCAACAGGAGCGCGCTCTACCTGTTCGATGCTGCAGCCGCCGGGATGAACTACAGCGGCGCAGGGGTGAGGGTGAACTACACGCAGAGCCTGCCAAGCATAATTTCCGAGGTGGCCCTTGAGGCATGGCATTGCGGAAGCATTGGAAACTGCACAAGCATGTCAAGGGTGAATGCCACAATCGACACTGCGCTGCACACAGCCACGCTCAACCTGTCCGAAGTTTCAGGCGTGTACGGGATTTACCAGCCGCTCCTGTCCATCACCACCCCTGTGCAGGCGCCGCTGCCAGTGGTGGCAAGGTTCACAGCCAACAGGATAAACGCCGCCCAGAACGCCAATGTCACAGTCTACCTCGACCTGGAGATGGGCGCCAACCTGTCGCTTGCCAATGTAAGCGTGGCAAGGCCTTCGGGCGGCGTCCAGTTCCTCTCGAACAGCTCGTATGCCAATGGCACCAACCACACCTACAACCTGACATATACGGTATACACGAATGAAAGCGGCACCTACTCGCTTTCCGCGTTTGTAAGGGACGTCTACGCGCAGAACACCACGGCAAACGCGACATTCTTTGCAGCCGCCAACGACCTGGTGATGATTACATCGTACGGCCTGGACAACTCAAGCCTGATTGACCCGGGGACGGGCGCCGTTGCGCAGACCGGCGGGAATTTGCTTGCTGCAAGCCTGCCGCTTGGCAACTACACGTTTGCCGCAAATGCCTCGATTGTAAACATCACGCTGTACCAGCTGCAGGTGACAGGGGTGATGAATGGAATCAACCACACCAACCTGTCAACCTCGGCAGTGGCTGCGCCTGCGAACAGGAGCGGGCTTTGCCTCTTCAGCGCTGCCTCGCTTGCCGGCGCCGCCTATGGCAGGGCAAGCGTGGCGATAAGGTATGGAAGCCTTGTTGGAAGCATAGTGTCCGAGGCATCCCTTGAGGTATGGCAGTGCGAAAGCGTGGCGAACTGCTCCAGCATGGAGCGGGTGAATGCCACAATCGACTCAGCGCTCCACACCGCCACGTTCAACCTTTCCACAGTTTCCGGCGTGTACGGGCTTTACCAGCCGCTGCACACGGTGAGCACCTCGGTGCAGGCAGCTGCGCCGCAGATAGCGCTTTTTGCGCCAAGCAGGGCAAGCCCAGTGAGGAACACCAATGTGACCGTGTACCTGAACGCCGCGCTGGGCGCCCAGCTGTCAAGCGCCGTGGTCACCGTAGCCAAGCCCTACAGCGGGCTGCAGACGCTGGTGAACGCGACGTATTCCAACGGCACCAACTACACCTACAACTACACGTATGTCGTGTATGCCAACGAGCCCGACACCTACACGCTCACCGCGGTGGTGACGGACATCTATGGCCAGAACGCCACTGCCACAAGCTCCTTTGACGCGCAGTACAACACCAATGTGGTGGTGACCTCGTACGGCATGGAAGCCACGCGCGTGGTGGACTCCGGGGTCGGCACTGCGCTTCTCTCGGGCGGCAACGTGCTTTCAGGCAGCATCCCCCCGGGAACATACACGTATGCCGCTGACGCAAGGAACGTAACGTTCACGCTTTTGCAGCTGCCGATAAGCGCAAGCCTGGCAGTGCTCAACTACACCAACTGGTCGGATTCCGCAATCCCCTCCCTCAACAACAGGAGCACGCTGTATGTGTTTAGCGTCGGCAACCTGAGCGCGGGGTATTCGCATGCAAGCGCCGCGATAAACTACACCTGGCTTTCTGCAAGGGTGATATCCGAGCCATCGCTTGAGGTCTGGCAGTGCCCAAGCGTTGCAAACTGCTCGGGCATGTCAAGGGTGGATGCCGCAATCGACACGGCATCAGACACAGTCACGTTCAACATGACGGATGTTTCCGGCGTGTACGGGCTTTACCAGCCGTCGCAGACCGTGACCCAGACAGTGCACGCAGGGCTTCCGGTAATAACCAGGCTTGCGCCAAGCGCATACAACACGCTTCTGGGCGAGAATGTCACCATCTACCTGGATGCCACCCTGAGCGTCAACCTGTCCTCCACCCTGGCAAGCCTGTCCTACCCGTCAGGGGCGGTTGCGAACCTGACCAACGTGACATTCGCCAACGGGAGCGGCTATGACTACAACTACACATATGCGTTCATTGCGAACGAGACCGGGCGCTATGGCATCACAGCAACAGTATACGACATATACGGCCAGAATGCGACCGCAAACGCCTCGGTGTGGGTGGCTGCCGCGAACGAGAGCGTGTCCATTGCCTCGCCAGGGGCGAATTCCTCGCTCCTTTATGATTCGGGAATGGGCACTGCCGTGCTTTCAGGCAACTCCACCATGGAGGGGAACATCACCCCTGGGAACTACAGCGCGCAGGTCAATGCGTCAAGCGTGGCATTCAGCTTCACTTCGCTTGAGGTGCAAGGCGGGAACCACACCCTCCTGTCGTTTTCCAGCCTTGCAACAGGCAGCGCTACTGCGCCTGCCAACCGGAGCGAGATGTATGCGTTTTCCGCAAATGCGACAGGCATGGCGTTTGGCTCTGCGGGTATGGAGATAGACTACTCGGCTTTGCTTGGCGGCGTGGTGTCGGAATCCGCGCTTGAGGTCTGGGCATGCGAAAGCGTGGCGAACTGCAGCAACATGACCAAGCTTTCCGCCGCCATCAACACGGCCTCCGATAAAGCCGTCGCGCAGTACTCGGCAGCATACGGGGTCTATGGCCTGTACCAGGCGTCCCAGACCGTCACAGTGACCGAAACCGTGACCAATATAGTGCACCAGAGCAACACGAACACCGTGACTAAGGAGGTCAAGACAAACGTCACGGTTGTGAAGAACGTCCCTGTGCCATTCGAGGTCCCGGTAGAGGTGAGCGTGCCCTCCTACACCACGGTGCGGCTGCTCTCCGGCCCGCAAAGCGTGGAGATGCACCCGGGCGAAACCACCAATGTCGAGATAACGGTGCAAAACAGCCTGGGCAAGGACATAGGCACGGTGACACTTACTGTGCAGCACGGGGACGGGGTGGAGGCGAGCCTTTCCAGGGACACGTTCACCCTTGCTTCGGGCGCATCGGAAAAGGCAATGCTTGCCATCAAGGCAAGCGCAGGCACAGGCAGCACGAGCGTGAGGATAGCCGCGGACGCGCCATCGATAAAGATAAAGGACGAGATGTCATTAGCGGTGATGGTGTCAGCGGGCCTTGAAAAGGACAAGCTCGCTGCGCAGCAGAAGATAGAGTTTGCAAAGAAGCTGATAGCCGACAACCCCGAGTGCCTGGATTTGCAGGAGGGGCTTGCCAGCGCGGCGATGTACATAGGCAGCGGCAAGTACGCAAGCGCCGAGGCAAGGGCGCAAAGCACCATATCCAGCTGCTCGGGCATTATGGCGCTGCGCGGCAAGGCCGTCATCCAGACCGAGAAGGTGCCGCAGGTCGACCTTGCGGCAAGCCTGGCAATACCTGTGGCGTTCATGGGGGCCGCAGGCGCAGCCGCCCTGGTGGTCTTCATGTTCGCAAAGAGCAGGGAAAGGAGGAAGCGGGACATAGGCAAGCGCATTGCTGCAACCCACGGCAAGGGCAGCGCCCAGTGAGTTTGGGGAAAATCCAGGATGGCATGGCAAGCCGCCGGGCATGGAGTTTCCAATATTATCGTTCTGGAGGGATTTGGATGGCAATCGAGGCGAAAAAGGCAGGGGCAACCGAGCAGCACCTTGACAAGAAGACGGTCGAGAAATACTCCGAGAAGTTCGCAAAGATAAGGGACGGCATGAAAAAGGCGGTCGTGGGCCAGGAGCACGCGGTGGACGCCATATTGCGCGGTCTCATCGCGAACGGGCACGTGCTCATCGAAGGGTACCCAGGCGTTGCAAAAACCCTGATAATGATGAGCATGGCCACGCTCACGGGCTGCAAGTACAAGAGGATACAGTTCACGCCAGACATGCTGCCCTCGGACATAACGGGCGTGACATCCTATTCGCCCGAGAAGGGCTTTTACACAATCAAGGGCCCAGTGTTCACCAACTTCGTCCTCGCCGACGAAATCAACCGCGCGCCGGCCAAGGTGCAGTCCGCGCTTCTCGAGGCCATGCAGGAGAAGAAGGTGACCATCGGGAGCACCACGTACGACCTTGACCTGCCCTTCGTGGTGCTTGCCACGCAGAACAACATAGAGTCGCTGGGCGTATATCCCCTTCCCGCCGCGCAGCTGGACAGGTTCATGTTCAAGATAAACATGGGCTACCCCGAGCCCGTGGAGGAGCGGACGATATTGCGGCACAACATAACGTCCGCAACGTTCGAGTCGCTGGGCGTGGAGCCGGTCATGACGCCTTCCGAGATACTGGAGATACAGTCGAACGTGAAGAGGATATACTGCACCGAGGAGATAGAGGAGTACATCGTCTCCATAGTGCACGCGACAAGGGACCACAAGGGGGCGGGCATAGACCTTGGCAGGCATGTGGAGTACGGAGGGAGCCCGCGCGCGTCCATTGCCATCTACATGGGCGCGCAGGCCAACGCCATGATGAGGGGAAGGACGTTTGTGACCCCGCAGGATGTCAAGGATGTGGCGCACGACGTGCTGCGGCACAGGATAATCCTGAACTACGAGGGGCAGGCGGAGATGGTGAGCATCGACGCGCTGATAACCGAGGTGCTCGAGAAGGTAAGGGTGCCGTAAATCGGAACATCAGGAATGGAAAAATCCGGTGCAGACCATGATGAAGCTAGATATCGACCCGAAGCCCAGGATTGAGAACCTGGAGCTGACCACGCACAGGCTGGTGACGTCCAACTTCATGGGCGACTACCAGTCGGTGTTCCGGGGCAGGGGCGTGATTTTCGAGTCATACCGCGAGTACAGCAACAGCGACGACGCGTCCGAAATCGACTGGAAGGCGTCCATGCGCTGCGGCAAGACCATGGTGAAGGAATACGTGGAGGAGAGGAACCTGGACGTGTTCTTCCTCATGGACTCGTCCTACACCATGGTGTTCGGCTCGCAAAAAAAGCTCAAGCACGAGTATGCCGCGGAGATGGTGGCGTCCATGGCGTTTGCGATACTTGACAGGGGCGACGCTGTGGGGCTGGGCATGTTCTCGGACAAAGTGCAGGGCTTCCTTCCGCCCGAAAGGGGGCATGCGCAGTACAGAAGGCTGCTGCGCGAGATAGCCAGGCCTGAGAATTACGACGGGCCATGCAACTTCGAGGCAGCGGTGCGCACCTGCCTGCAGAGGCTCAAGCCCCAGACGCTCCTCGTGCTTGTGACTGACGGGGTGAACATGGACGGGAACTGGCGCATACCCCTCAAGGTGGCGAACAGGAAGTTCGAGGTGCTGCTCATGCTGGTGCGCGACCCGCGCGACGACGAGCTGCCATCTGGGGTGGGGCACGTGTCGGTGGAGAACCCGAGCACGGGCGAGCAGATGCTTTTGGACACCGAGGGGATAAGGGGCGAGTATGCCGCCGCGGCAAAGGGGATACTGGACTCGAACATGGCGCTTTTCCACCACTGCGGCATTGCGGACGTGCCTGTCATGAGGACGGACGAGGACTTCACCAAGCACGTGGTGGGTTATTTCCAGAGAAGGAAGATGCGCATGAGATGATGCAGTGGCGGCGCATTGCCGGCATTTGCCATGGAAGGGAAAATAGGATGACGTAATACCGGGGCAATCCAATGGACTTCACATTCGAGCACAGCATTTACCTGCTTTTCCTCCTGCTTATCCCGCTCCTTGTCGCGCTGCACTTCTACAGCCTGCATTTCGTGCGCCAAAAAGCCATGCGGTTCGCGAACTTCGAGGCGCTTGAGAAGATAGTGCAGGCAAGGCAGGTGGTGCCGAACAACTACCTCATACTTGCCATGAGGGCGCTCACGCTGGTGGGCTTCACGCTTGCGGCATCGGGAATCACCGCGCATTACCAGGCCCAGGCGTCAGCATACGACTACATAGTGGCCATGGACATCTCCAACAGCATGCAATCGTCCGACCTGCTGCCAGACAGGCTGGGGGCGTCGAAAGCTGCGGTTGCAGGGTGGGTATCCGCGCTGCCGCAGGGTACGCATGTGGGGATTGTCACGTTCTCCTCGCAGGCCAACCTTTTTGCAGAGCCGACAGGCGACCTGTGGATGGCCGCGCTCAAGACCGCGGGCATTATAGGGGACAGGAGCGGCGGCACGGCGATTTGCGAGGCCCTCAAGGCAGGCACCAACTGGCTTTCCAGCGCCAAGAACCCAGGCGCCATAGTGCTGGTTTCCGACGGGCAGAACAATGCCGGCTGCCTGCTTGAGGAAGGGATTGCCTATGCCAAGGGCAGGGGCGTGAAGGTGTATTCCATAGGGGTTGGAAGCGCCGCAGGCGGGGCGGTGGAAGGGCTCCCAGGCACTGTCTTCACGCTTGACGAGGCAGACCTGAGGAAGGTTGCGGACGGCACAGGCGGGGCATATTACCGCGCATCCGACTCGGACGGCCTGAAGGCGGCGTTTGCCAGCCTGGTGGCGCCAGGCATGAGGGAGGAAAGCGTGCCGCTTGCCATCCCGCTCATGATGCTCTCGTTCCTGTTCGTGTTCATCGACTGGGGGCTTTCAATCTCAAGGTACAGGGCGATACCTTAAGGGAAACGGCAGCCCAAGGAAAAAAACAGCCCAGCCTAAGGAGAAATGTTTGCTTCAGGCAAACTAATCAGAAAATCTGGTGCAAAAGCAGCCTGAACTTGTCGGCCATGGAGAGCAGGAACTCGCGGTCGTTTCGGGGGATGTTCTCTGAGACGATTCCGGATATCTTCTTTTTCGTGGCGCCCTTGATGTGGTCGCCCTCGCTTTCCATTTCCGCGATGTACTGGTGAAGCATCTTCTCCTGCGCGTGGCGCTTCTCCTCGGCAATCTTGCGGAACTCCTCGCAGCCGTATTCCATCATGGCAAGCTCGTCGAGGAATGCATTGACCTCGTCGCGAAGCGAGGGGGGGAAGTGCTTCTTGCTTGCTATCTCCTCCATTATCTCCTGGAATGTGACCTCGTACTTTATGCCAAGCGCCTCGCGGAAAGCTGCCTTCACAAGAGAGTAGAACTCCTTTGCCTTGAGGTGGACGTTCTTGTCAGTCACGGTGTCGCGGAGCTCCTGCAGCTGGGCGCTGAATTTCTGGACGGATTCGCGCTTCAGGCCGGCATGGTGCTCGGAAACCGGCTTTGGGGCCGGCTTTTTCCGCAGGAAGAAATTGAAAACGCCTTTGAGCATGGAATCACGTGGTTTTTCCAACAGATAACCGGTTGATGATTAAGCAGGGCTAGACTTTTAATGTTATCCATTGCCCCAACGTCGGGCGTGTTTTGTTTGGGACAGAAGCGCGCTGCGCGGCAGGCGCAAGAATGCGCTCCGGGGGGAACGGTTCACTCCCGGGGGAACACCGCGCCGCCGCAAGCCCTGCGCGCATGTGCTCCGCCGCCTTGCGCCGCGCCATTATGCATCTTCCGCGCCGCAGTTTTACCTGAATGGGCGCTCGTTCCTGCGCAGCCGCCGCCCGCTGCTGCAAGCCCTGCGCGTATGTGCTCCGCCATCTTGCGCCGCGCCATTATGCATCTTCCGCGCCGCAGTTTTACCTGAATGGGCGCTCGTTCCTTCTCAGCCGCATGAGGGACGCGCTCCTCCCAAGGCGCGAGAAAAGGCTTCCGTACGCGCGCTCGAACTCGTCGGGGGGCATTGCCGCGCGCAGGTCGGCCTCTATGAGTATGGCAGGGTAGGCGTATGCCTTGTGCTGGCAGGAAAGCGAATGCACGAACGACGCGATTTCTGAGAATGTGCGCTGCCCTGACAGGAATTCCACGCGAAGCGGCCTGTCGTCCTTCACGGGCTTGAGGTAGAAGGAGAGGATTTTTTCGCTCCACTGCCCCAAATCCTTGAGCACGGGGTGCTTGGACGACGAGGAGGAATAGGGGAATGCGCAGGTGCGCTCGCCAGATTCGAGCATGAAGTAAAGGAAATTCGTGTCTGACGTGTGCATAAAGCCCTGCTCGTTTTGCGAGTGCTTCTGCACGATGTCTATGAAGCGGCGGGAGCGGCTGTCCTTTATCACGCCCAAAAGAGTGGTGTTTGATTTCCAGGCTGATTCGTAGAGCGACTGGTAGGCTGCTAGCACTTCCTCGTACAGCGGGCGCATCTCCGAATCCTCTGACGGCTTGTCGGACAGGAGCGGCGCAATCGAGCCGTCCATCATGAGGTAGGATGGAGAGTGCTTCTGGATGAGGGAAGCTGCAAGGGAGAGCTCGCCCTTGAGGCGGAAAAGAGAGTTGTGCAGCATCACGTCGTGCGAGTCCAGCCCGCTTCTCACGTCGTACTGCATCGGGGGCGATGGGGAGGGGAAATAGGAGTAGGAGACTGTCCTTGAGGCGCGGTAGGTGAAAAGCGCGCCCACAGCGCGCATGAGGAGGAAATTGAAGCCATGCAGCTCCTCCCCCGCGATGCCGCCGTCCACAGCGGCAATGGTGCCCTCCACAGGCACAGGGGGCACCTTGTGCACAAGCTCGCGCTCCAGCGTCTCCTCGTACTCGATTTTCCCGGAATTGAAGCGCAGGCGGCGGGCAAGCTCCTCGCGCGCGCTTTCGGTGGAGGCAATCTGCGCTGCTATTTCTGACAAGCGGTCGGGCATGGCAGTATAATGAGCGCAATCGTTTTATGCGCATGGGCTGGCAGGCATAGCAATATAATTTGTGCAACCGTTTCTATCCGCATGGCACTCAAGCAGGCGATAGTCATCAGGAACGACCTTGGCATGGGAAAGGGCAAGGCGGCAGGGCAGACGGCCCACGCCTCGGTCTCAGCCTATGCGCTTGCCAGGAGCCGCAGCCCCGAGGATGCGCGCGAGTGGGAGGAGGAAGGGCAGAAGAAAATTGTCCTCAAGGTCGGCTCGGAAGAGGAGCTGCTTTCCCTTTACGAGCGCATGAAGCGCGAGATGCCCTGCGCGCTCATACGCGACGCGGGAAAGACGCAGCTTGAGCCTGGGACAATCACCTGCTTTGGCGCAGGCCCGGCGGAAGAGTCGCTAATCAACAAGTACACCAAGGACCTCAAGCTTCTTTAGCGGCAGGCAGGGGACCTCAAGCCGCTCAGAATGCGCTAATTTTGTGAAAAGTGTCAGCGCGTGTAGATAACCTTAAAAACAGGTGCCAGCACATCCCAACTCCCTTCCCCTTAAGGGAAGCCAGCTAAGAGGTATTGTTTGTTATGTCACACCCATATAACGCTTTGAGTGCAATTGCGGAGAAGCCGCAAAAGTTCCAGCAAGGCCCCACGAAAGCCACCTATGTTGCGGACTGGCACATGAACGGCAAGGAAGTGAAGCTTGTGCCAGTGAAGCAGAATGACAAGAAAGGGCCGATGAGCCAATTCGCAAAGGAGAATGTGGTTGCAGAACCCATGCAGCCCCGCCTCCTCAATGCCAAAGAGCCAGAGCGCACCGGCGCCGAGCACTATTTCTGAAAGATGCAGCGGCGCCTTGTTCCCTTTTTCGTGTTTCCTTTTTGTTTTTTCCCCCGATACACCTGACAGAAGTGTGCAGCTTTAAAAGTCTTGCGCGGAAAATGGGGAAAACATTCGTTTTTACTATGGAGGTGAGACGATGGCAGCAGAGAAAATGGAAGGCAAAGCAATTGAGAAAGGGGAATACGTCATAGGGATCGCGATAATACTTGCCGCGCTTCTTGTGTCGGGCACCGTTTTCATGGGCGTGGGCTCGATAACCGACGCCATAGGCAAGGTCAAATTGACCGTGAGCTCGGGCACGACCCCGACGCCATCGCCAACCCCGACACCCACGCCAACGCCCACCCCGACGCCGACCGTCCCGACGGTGCAGAAGCTGTCGGCCATCGACTACAGCTCGGCGCCGTTCCAGGGCAAGGCTGACGCAAGCGTGATAATGGTGGAGTACTCGGACTTCCAGTGCCCGTACTGCGAGAAGGTGCTTCCGGCAATCGCGCAGGTGAAGGCGGCATACCCGGACATGAAGTTCATCTTCAGGCAGTTCCCGCTCTCGTTCCACCCCAATGCGCAGAAGGCGGCAGAGGCCTCCCTTTGCGCGCTGCAGCAGGGCAAGTTCTGGGAGCTCCATGACAAGATGTACGCAAAGCAGGATGCAATCGCGGTGAGCGACATAAAGGGCTACGCGGCGGCAATAAGCGGCATGGACACTGCCAAGTTCAACGCATGCCTTGACGGCGGCTCGATGGCTGCAAAGGTCGCGGCTGAGGAGACCGAGGGCGCAGGCATAGGCATCCGCGGGACGCCAGGCTTCATGGTATACGCAAAGAGCGCCAAGAGCGACGCGCTTGTCGCCAAGCTCCAGTCAATCGCAGCCAACCTCCAGTCACTCGGAGTGGACGCATCGGTTGTCGAGGTCTCTGGGGCAGGCAACGGCATAGTGTTCGCAGGCGCGCTGCCATACGCGAACTTCCAGGAAGTCATGAACGCGTTCAACTAGGCGCGTTCCTTCTTTTTTTCTTCTTGTTTTTTTCCTTTCCGAGCACGCTTTTTGCGCGTACCCACCTGGAGCGCAAAAAGGGTGCAGTTTCATTTTTATATTTGCCTAATGCACTATAGCACAAGACAGGTGAGATGTCATGAAACAACCGGAAAAGCCAGGAGCTGACCGCATCACGTACCTCATAGGCGTTGTGGCGATTGTGGCGCTTTTGCTGCTGGGCATATCAGCATATTTCGGCGCAGGCAAGGCAGGGGCAGGAGGCGCTGGCAATGCAGGCGGGCCCCAGGCAGGCGCGCAATTGGCAAACAAGAGCCTGCAGCCCCTGAAGAATTCCTCCTACATGCCGCCCAATGGCAGCGTTGCCACAGGCTCGGGAGGGGAGGCGCAGGTGCCGAATGCCAACGCCACCAAGGCGAAAAAGGAAGTTACGCTTGACTTTTTGTATGCGGACTGGTGCAGCCACTGCCAGGCAATGAAGCCTGTTGTTGCCAAGCTCGAGTCCGAACTACCCAAGGACAGGTTCGTGGTGCGCTACTGGAACGAGGCGTCAAGGAGCAATGCCGATGTGGCGGCCGTGTACGCGGATTACAGCGCCAAGGGGTATTTCCAGGGCTTCCCGACATTCGTGGCAAACTGGGAGGATTACCGCGTGGGCGAGATGCCAGAGGCTGAGATTCGGGCATGGGTGTGCTCGAAGTTTTCTGCGCCAAAGCCATCGGCATGTTGAAACTGGCAGGGGGTTTGGGCGGGCTCTCGGGATTTCCTGCCCAGAAGCCAGGCGCCTGTCAAAGGCAGCAGGGGGCCGGGCGGGCGCTTGAAGTTCTCGGCCCAAAAACCATCGGCATGCTGAAGCTCTCTTTTTATTGTTTCCCTTCGTTCACCAGTGCATGTCGGAAATGGAAACGTTCATCCGCGGCTGCCTCCTTGGCGCGGCGCAGGAGATTGGGAAGGCAAGGCGCGCGGGGCTGTCTATCCGGGCAAAGGCAAGGAACGATATGGCTACATCAGCCGACCTTGCCGCGGAAAACTTCATAGTCGGCAGGATCAGGCGCGAATTCCCAGGCTCGGTCGTGCTTTCCGAGGAGTCCTACCTGAAGGCTGACCTTGAGCATGACTCGCTTTTCATCATAGACCCCATAGACGGCACGCACAATTTCATACAGGGGATACCGCTCTGGGGGATTTCGGTTGCGCATTATTCAGGCGGCAGGCCTACCGCAGGGGGCTGCCACTTTGTCCCGCAGAAGGAGATTTTCTATGCAGAGAAGGGGAAGGCTGCAACCCGCAACGGGAAAAGGGCATCGGTTTCAAAAATTGAAAAGCTCGAGGATTTTTTCCTGCTTTGCGACAGCAGGCTGCACCTTGCAAAGGAAATGGGCTACATGGACCCTGTGCTTGCGCTTGAGAAGATGAGCCAGCACACGCGCTTTTTGGGCTCGGCGGTGTACAACGAATGCTATGTCGCGTGCGGCATGGCGGACGCGCAGTTCGATTTCCGCCTCAAGCCCTATGACTTTGCCGCAGGCGCATTCATCGTGGAGCGCGCGGGCGGCACTGTGACTGATTTTGAGGGGAAAAGGTGGAGCCTTGCCACCGAGAAGGTCCTGTGCTCCAACGGAAGGCAGCACAGGAGGATAATCGACATGCTGCACGGGAAGGAAAACGCGCAGCCTGCCCAGGCTTAGCCGTCTGCATTCTGAACAGGAAGGAGCGGATAGTGAGCCTGTTTCTGAGCAAGCTGCGCTGCTTACTTTTGCTGCTTTGCAGCCGCTGCCTTTTCCTTTTCAGCGTGCTGCAGCATATTGGGATAGTGCGAGAGCATCGCGGAAACCGACAGCAGCATCACGGAGCAGAAGAGCGCGAAGAGGCAGACGGAAAAGAGGAGCGCGAGCAGGTTGATTGCCGAGAGCGCGGACTTGAAGCTCTGCTTTGCGGCGGAAAGCGAGGACGATGCATTGTCGATGTCTGCCGACACGGCCTGCAATGAGGAGAGGGCAGCCTGCGTTGAGGCCGCCATCTGGGACGCGGATTGCGAGGCGTTGGAGAACTGCGCGGATGCTGTGCGCATGTCGTCCGCGGCCGACTGTAGGCGGGTGTCCAGGGAGAAAAGGGGCAGCGCTGCGATGTCGGAAAGCGATAATGAAAGCTTGGCAGTGGAATCCGAGTAGGACTGAAGGCCCGACGACAGGTTGCTAATCGTGCTGTATGCCGATGAGGAGGAGCCTGACATCATGAGCACGGACGCGCCTGCATCGGAAAGCGCCACCGATGCCGAGTCGAACTGGGGCATCAGTGCGGCTTCCGCGCTTGACAGCGCAAAGTACGCCGAGGCATAAATCGACAGGGAGGCCACCATGCCTGCAAGCGAAAGGAGGAAGGCCAGAAGCGCAAGCGCCGCCGAGGTGTTCTCCAACATGCCTTCGGGTATGCGCATGCTACATCCCCTGCTTTTTCTTCCCAAGTATGTGGAAGAGGAATCCTGCAGCTATGAGCGCTATGAAGAACAGCACCACGGCAACCGAGGCCGCAGCGAGCGAGAGGGCCTGCGAGTCGCGGGATTTCGACTCTGCCGCTGCCTTTGCCTGGGATGCCATCTGCAGGGCTGAGGACGGGGAGGAATAGACTGTTTCCCTTGCCTGCGCCATGAGCGCGCGCTCCTTTGCCAGGTCGGGGGCGAACAGCATGGAGCGGCCTGCGGATGCGTTGAGCTCTATTTCCGAGATTGCTAGGGAGGCAATGGCCGCGTCGATGTCCTTAATGGATGCGCCCAGTGTGGCCTCGTATGCCGTTATCTCAAGGCCGGCAAGCCCAAGAGAGTGGTTTGCGGCCGCAAAGTCCCCGGCATCCGCGCTCTTCTGCGCAAGCGCCAGAAGGCCGTGCGAGCCCGAGAGGTTTATCCCCTGGCGGTAGGCGTCGGACTTTGCCTGGAGGGCGGCAATCCTTGAGGAAAGAGAGGTCATCTCGGATGCCAGAAGCGCCGTGGACTGGTTCTGCTTCCTCTCCTCCTCGACAGCCGCCCTTGATTCCGAGCCAGTCACGATGGAATCGGCAAGCGAGGGGAGGGAAAGCGCAAGGTCTGTCGCCGCCGCGTAGTTCTTCGAGGCAAGCGCCGAGGATGCCGCTGCAGCCTTGTTGTCGAACTGCACCACATAGGATGCGTTGGTGGCGGGCAATGCCCTGTAGGGCGCGACCGTTGCCTGGGAGGACTGTATGAGGTACTTTACCCTAAGCTCCACGCTTTGCGTGAGCGCGGACTGGGCAGAGGTGCAGGAGGACTTGGCGTTCTGCGCAATCGAGGATGCGGACGAGAATGCAAATGCGTCGTAGTATTGCCGCGCGGCCGAGACGAGGGTGTCGGATACCGAGTCGGGGGTGAATGAGACATTGAGCCTTGCTGCGACGGATTGCATGGTGCGGAGGCTTATGCAGGACGCGTTCGCGTCGGAAATCAGCTGGAGGATGACAGGGTCACCGCCCGTCTTGGTAATTGAGAACGCCTTGACGAGCCTGTTCTGCGTGTCCGCCACGTAAAGGGTGCCGTTGGCCGCCACCACGTCCTCAGGGTAGGACAGGTTGCCCCCTGCGGTGGACGAGTTCAGGACGTCCACCGGGTAGCCGTCAAGCGAGAACGCCACCACGCTTTTCAGGCTTGCATCGGCCACATAGAGGCGGTTGTCGGAAAAGTCCATGCCGCGCGGGGAGGCGAGGCTCACCCCTCCCTTTCCCCTGCCCATGGTGTACAGGAACGTGAAGTTGCGGTCATAGACGAAAATCAGCCCCTTGGCAGAGTCAGAGATGTACACCAGCCCGCCCTGGAAGATGATGTCCTGGGGGGAGGTGAGCTGCCCGTCAGAGCCGCCTGACTGGAGGATGGTGCTTGAGAATGCCTTGGTGGTGCGGGAGAACGCCACCAGCTGCCCGCGCGACGCGTCGGTCACGTATATCGTGCTGTTCGAGAAGGCAAGCCCTGATGCCCTCTGCACATTGGTGGCGCCGTTGTTCCACTTGTCCACCATGGAGCCCTGGCCAGTGTAGTAAAGTATGTTGCCCGAGCTGCCCCCGGCAATGTAGAGGAGGCTGCTGTAGCTGTCGAATGCCATGTGCATGGGGTTGCTAAGGTACGGCTCTGACGACGGGCTGGATGCGGTCTTTATGCGCGAGAGGCCGTCGCTCGCGTTCAGCGCATACACCAGGCTGTTGCCGCCGTCGGCCACATACAAGATGTCGCCCATGAGGTAAAGCGAGGAAGGCTGGGCGAACGCATAGTAATCGTCAGGGTCTGCGGCATTGGTGCCGTTTGTCATGTAAAGGAAATCGAACGAGGCCGACGCGAACGGGCAGAGAAGCAGAAGCGCCAGGGCAACGAATGCGAGATACCTCATAATAAACACCGTCATTGAATTGCGCGGGGGGGTTAAAAAAGATGAGTGTGCCCGCCTGAGTTCCCCTGTGGCGCTGCCTAAATGCTTGTTTTCGTCTTGTTTTTTATTTATTTTAACTAAAATAGGCATTAAATGTGAATTGACACATTAATTTCGTTACAAATCAGCGATTTATTTATAAATGAATGCCATAAGAAAAGATTAGAGTGGAAACATGGTGAACGGGCATTCATTTGGAAGCAAGCTGCCTTCTTCGGAAGGGCTGCAAGGCTCAGCCTTGTCGCAGGCGATTCCCCAGCCCGGGGCTTCCAGCCAGAGGAAAGTGAGGATTGCCTACGTCACCTCGCCGCGCGAGCTTGAGGGAGAGGGAGTTGGATATGACGCGCGCATCGCCCCCACGCTTGGCTTCCTCCTGCAAAGGATTGCGCAGCGCGCGCCTGGCCTGGAAAACGCCGAGATTGCAGCCGTGATGGTGGATGATGACGGCACAGAGAGGCGCGAGCGCGTGCCTGGAAGCGGGGCGGGAACCACCCCGTCCGAGACATTCTCCTACCTTAGGCAGTCGTGCGAGCAGCACGGGATGATTTTCCACCTCGAGCCCTCCAGAGGGTGGAGGGGCATACCGAGGAGCAGAAGTGAAGAGAAGCACAATGCCAAGATGGAGTTCGAAGGGAGGATACTGTCATTCATGAGGGAGAACGACATAGACGTCATTTTCTCGGATTCCTACGTGGTGCTGTTCAACTCTGCGATGCTTGATGAGAAGACGGGCTTCCGCGGGCTCATAATCAACGTGCACCCTGCGCTTGCAACCGAAGTGCCTGGCGTTTTCCCGAACTTCGACGCGCTTGCAAGGGCAAGGCACTTCACGGATGACCCCGCGGAGAGGCAGGGGATAATAAGCGCAATCGAGGCAGGCGATGCCATTGTGGCAATACGCCGCGGCAAGTACGACGAAAGCATCCAGAGGATTTGCAGGAAGCAGGGAGTGGAGATAGAGCAGGATGGCGCTTACAACTATGTGCCTGTGAAGGAAAGCAACATAGGGTATGCTTTCACAGGCGCGACCGTGCACGAGGTGGACGAGCTTATAGACCACGGGCCCACGGTAACGATGCTAAGGAGCACCCCGATAAGCGTTTCCGACAGCGTGCACGAGCTTCGCATCAGGAACTATGCCACCAAGAACGAGGCTGCCGCGCACGGGCTTGGCGCATTCATCACCAGGGAAAGCACCGCGCAGCTTATAACCGCCAACAGGATAATGAACCGCGCGTTCCAGGGGGAGCGCGCGCTTGCCGTCACGCTCCGTGCTCCAGCCGCCAGGGCGGTTGCGCAGCCGATGGGCAGGATGCGCATGCAGCAGTGAGGGGATGTTCATGAAAAGGGATGGGCAGGCCGGGGCAATGCCCCTTCTTCGCAGGCTGGTCTCCATAAATTCCGTTTTTCCGCATGAGAGGCAGCTTGCGCTTTTCGCTGCGGCGCACCTCAAGCGCTGCGGCTGCAGCGTTCGGCTTCAGGAGTTTGCGCCCGGCAGGCACAATGTCATCGCGCAGAAAGGGAGGAGGGAAGGCGCGGTGCTGCTTACCTCGCACCTGGACACCGTACCGCCTTACAATTACGGGAAGCGCGACCCTTTTTCCCTGAAGGAGGAGGCAGGGCGCATGCGCGGGCTTGGCGCATGGGACATGAAGGCAGGGCTTGCCCTTGTGCTCAGGTGCGCAGAGGAATGCACCCCTGGAAAGAAGGGGCTGCGGATTGTGCTTACGGCAGACGAGGAGAACATCTCCGAGGGCACGTGGTTTGCAAAGAAGCAGGGGGAGTTTTCCAACTGCAGCGCTGCCATTTGCCACGAGATACCCGATGCCATAAGGCCTCCGCGCGCAGGTGAGAGGCCGCCTATCATACTTGGCAGGCGCGGAAGGTGCGTATACAGATTCTCCGTTAACGGCGTGGGCGCGCACGCGGCAGGGGATGGCGGGAAGTCCGCGCTTGTGCTTGCCATGAGGCTTGCAGCCGCGCTTGAGGCAATCCCGATGCCGGATGGGAAAACAGGCCCGTGCAGGCTGTTTGTGAGGAAATTCTCGTCCGAGTCCCGCTCGCTTTCAGTGCCCACCGAGGCAGTGCTTGAGGCGGACGTGCACTATGTGCCGCCGTTCACCAAGGAAAGCTTCCTTTCGCACATAAGGAGGAGCCTCGCGCGCGCAAAGTTCTCCGTGCCTTCCGGCTGCTCATGGGGCGTGGAAATCCCCGCGCGAAAAACCCCTTACCTTCCCGCGTATGAAATAAGGAAGGAAAGCCCGTCAGCCGCGCGCTTCCTGTCAGCCTACAAAAAGCACATCGGCAGCTACGCGCTTTCCTACGGCCTTACCGTTGCGGATGAGAACGTGCTTTCGACCGAAGGGAAGAGGATGCCCATAATCACCGTCGGGCTGGAAGGCGGCAGCGCGCACAGCGCAGGCGAATGGGTGTCGAAGAAGGACTACCTGCTTCTTTGGGCGCGCATGCCGAAAATCGTGCAGGAAATGCTGGACGGATAGCAAGCAGCAGCGCCAATGGCTAGAACTAGTCTTCTTCTGAATCCTCGGACTCATCCCATTGCTTGTCCTCGCGCCAGGGGAACATGAAACCTTGCTGGGGGGAATGGTTTAAAACGGTTTCTAAAAACGCCTGATAGCCGGTGCCGGCGGGAGCGCGAAGGCGAGCGGGATGGTTGAGAAAGATTGTAAAGCTGAATGGCTGACGAGGTGGTTTATTCTTACGCCCCGACCGTGCGTGGGACTTGATGCCCTATGCCTCAGCACGCACCTCTGACTTCTGCTTCTTTTGGGCATTCTTGATGCTCACTATTTCTGCAACAACGACGCCCACCATCGGATTAGAGTTCGCATAGAGGTAGATTTGCCTTTTTGTTTCATTTTGCCAAGTTTCATACAACTTTGGCAAACCTTCTTCTGTAAGAATAGCAACTGTTAGATTGAAGCTTCCAGTAGAGTATTCTCGCATATCTACTGCAAAAATACCCTGACATTTTTTGAGCTTGTAGTCAGAATAGAGATGAGGGAGACTATCGAGGCCAAACGCTTGTGTGCCAAGAAACTCTATCCCTGTAAAATTTTCAATAGGGACGCGTTTGCCCATAGAATATTTGTAGTTGAGAGAACGGCTAATGAGATGAGTTTCGCCAGACTTGTGGCGTGAAAGGTGAGAATCACCGTTGCGTATGTTGTGGGTGAAATATACGTCTCTATTACGAGTAATAATAACTGCACCGGCAGAGTAAGCTTTGTTCTCACCAAGAGCAACTATTTCAATCCTTATTTGTCGTGGATTTTGGCTCATACGGTTATCCTCCCCATAAAGACACAGAGAAGGGAAGGTTTTTACGGGTTTTGAACGCAATCAGCGTTTGAGGGCGTGTATGGTTGGTTTGGCTCCTGAAATTGTCATTACTATTTCTTCTGGCTTCTTATGCGGAGGATTCATTCTATTTCAAGTAGTAATATCTGGCGATTTTACAAAACGCTTTAAAGTGTTTAATTTGGCTGCTCAAAAAGAGATAAACAAGGGATATAGTGGAATAATTACATCTTTGTCAAAGCTGAAGAATGCACCGATTGAAGACAAGGTACGAAAATTGGAAGCTGCGACTGAGATACTATACATAATTCCAGATTTGCAGAACCAGTTGCTTGAAGTTGGAAAGAAAACAGTCTGGGCATATCTTCTTTTTTTAGCGGCGCTATTATCAGGCATTATTCAGTTGACAGCTTACATCACTTTAGACCCTGCTATCCCGTTCTGGTGCCTCATCTTAGGAATCTTGTATAGTGCCACGCTCGGTAAGGATCTTTTTGACCTCAACGCCACAATGATGAAATATGAATCTGGGAAAACGATGAAGCAAACGCTAAAGGATATTTTGGCTGAACTCGCAGAGGAGGAAGAATAACTACTTGGTGATTTTGCATGGCTGGAAAGAAAAAGCAAAGCAAGCCAAAACCCGCAAGACAGATGCCGCAAGTTCCACCTGCCACTCCAACAACTGAACCAATCCCCGAATATCAAAATATACTTCAAAATATACTCAATAGCTTGCAAGCAATGGCACCTGACAAAAAAAACAGCCGGATGGATAGAGAGATTCAATTTGCAAATATCTACATGGTTACTGGGAGCCTATTGTTTCTTGCGTTTATTTCAGCTCTGACGATTCCAGCCCAAAAAGATTCGAGATGGGTTTACAATTTTCATCAAATAGCATACTTAATGTATGGAACCTTTCCTGTTGCATTACTATCACTATATCTTGGTTTTAAACACCTATCAAATGCGGAAGAGATTGAAAAAAAGATTAGAGACCATAAAAGTTTTTATGAGAAATTCCCAGATGCAATCGTTCTTTTTTGGAACTTGTTAGTAACCGCGGCTGTTATTTTCATTATTGTGGTTTGTGTATTTCTTGTATTAACTGTGGTTAGTTTATTGCTGTCGATGCTCGCCGAATTTTTAATGTCCCCTGGTTTTAATTTTTCTATATCTTTAACTTCGATATTAACATCAATTGAGGCATATTCCAAAGACTTTGTGGTGTATTTCTTTCAAATATTCATCACACTTGTTGTATTGGGCGGAGTCACTATTGTAGCTGTTATTCCGGCTATTATTGGACTCGCGGTAATCCATTTCGGTTCAGGCCTATTAGAAGAAGTTGCATCAATTAAGCAAGGTGAACTTATGGAATTAGTGGTGTTTATTGTTGGCATTGTGATTCTATTGCCAGCAATAGGTAATCTATTGGGTCTTCATGATTGGGGGAGTTGGATAAATCCAAATAATGTTGTCTCATTCGTATTTTTTCTAAATCTTGATGACCCATATCATTTGACAGTTATTGGACTGATAGTTAGTCTAACGATTATGGTTATTGCTGGCGTTCACTCAAGAGCCGAATTAAAAACAGACCCAATATAAGCCAAACATTTTTTTAAACCGATTTCGGCGCAGGTGTTTGCTCATTTTTTGATTCCTTGTAAGTCAGAGTTAACTTGTAGTGGATAGTGTTCACACACCTACGGCCTATTTTTCTCCCCTTGGGCGTGCCTTCGTCTCCATGGCACACTATAAAACCCTCCTTTTCAGTTTGCTTGGAACCTGTCATCGCGCTGATTGCGAAGTCGATTTCATATCCTCCACGACGACAAGACGGATTACTACACCGTAAGAGTCCCCCTCGTTCTTTGATGGAAACTTGGCGGTCATATTTACGTTTTTTTTCCTCTTCGGATTGATATTGTTCATAAGTTCCATAGCCAGTTTCGCGATATTCGAGTATCGCATCTTCTAGCGCTGGGAATGCTTTATCAAATGTAGTTAACTCTCCAAAAACTCTCATGCTCCTATCCATAGGTTCTCCCATAAAGACCCCCATATTTGCTACCTTGGCTCTCTAATTAAACTTCTTTCCAATATCTTTGTATAGCTCAGAAACATCAATAAAATAATAAAGAAGCCGGAAACAAATCCATCGACTAAAATATTGGAATTGTAAGTAATAGCGATGACGAAGAAAAGGAAGATTCCGCCCCATATAGATAGGGACATTCTTTTTGAGTTACTAGAATCTAGAGGGTCGTTTTGACTGAGCAATTTGGAGATATATGCATCTAGTTTTTTCACAGCTCTCGTAGAAGAGGCTATCTTGAACTGTTTATGTACAAATTTATGTCTCATTTTTGCATATATGAGCCCTTGGGCTGGAATAAATGGGATTAATTCTAATAAAATCCAAATCAAGGTATATATCAACACCATCGAATGGATGGCAGAACTTGAAGCGGACGGGTCACCCGCCCACGCTCCTTGAAGTTTAGAGAGCGCATCAACCACAAGTAGTATTATGCCAAGAACAGCAACGAAAACCCCCATTTGCTGATAGGTAGAGTCAGTGAGAAGATTTGTAGTGAAGTCGCCTTGAGAAAGAAGAGCTTCAAAAGCATTCTTGTCCTTTGGCATCTTTAAAGATTGAGTTTGACCTCTCTTTGCTTTTGTTTTAGCCATTTACTCTCCCTTCTGCGTGTGGGCTTCCGAACCATAAAAACCTTCCCTATGCGAGCTGGCAGCCATGCCACCGAGCAATATTTGTCCCTACCTTTACGGCGAGAAGATAGCTTTTTAACGGCTTATGTGTGATGGGGCATGGAGGTCATTTTATGGCGGATGAAAAAAGAATTGAGATAGTAGCCGCTCCGAAAGATTTTTTCGCAGTGGTGTGCATAGAGGAAGATACTGACGATGGAAAAAAAGTAATGGATTATGAAATTCGCCCTGTCCTGTTTTTCAGATGGGAATGTGTTGAAGAATATTCCAAAGTAGACGAAAGTGAATACATACCGATTCTGTTGGTGAACAACCGCGTAGTTTCCGAACCAGCGTCAAATGAAGCGGTTAGTTTTTTCGGGAGTTATGAGAAATGTAAAACAGAAGTTGCCCAGCTCTATGCAAATGCAGTAAAGGAAGAAGAGTCCGAGACTGTTTCTTCCCCTTCCGATTAACCCGTCACAGACCAAAGCAGGCAAACACCGCCTCAAGCAAGAAAAAAGAGCTGGAGATGCCAGACTTGTCAACCCTTCTTCTTCACCATCCCCTTCACCGCGCCCTTGAGGACAGCTATCGCGCGCTTGTAATCCGCGATGTCTATCACTTCGTTGGGCGTGTGGTCGAGCGCGGAGTCGCCAGGCCCGTAGGCGATTGTGGGGATGCCCGCGTGTATGGTGATGTTCATGTCCGCGCTTCCGCTCTTCTTCACGTAGCGCGGGGAGAGCGCGCACTCGCGCATGGAGGCGACCATTGCGCGGCAGAGCGCGTGGTTGGGGTCGGTCTCCACGCCCGGAAGGCTTTCGTGCACCTGCACGGACACGGACGAGGGCGCAAGCGAGCGGAAGGTGCGCGTGACATCGCTGTTCCGTATGGACGGGGGCACGCGCACGTCTATCACGAAGTCAAGCGTTGCAGGGACCACGTTTATGGCATCGCGCGAGCCGCCTGCTATCTGGGTGAGGTTCATGATGACGCTGTCAAAGTTGTTCTTGTGCGCTGGGTAGGTGGCGCGAAGGCGCTGGTAGTATTCTATTGTGCGCTCAATGGGGTTTTCCGACGCCATGCCTGCGTGAGAGGACTTGCCGTGCGTGCGGCACTCCACCACAAGCCTTCCCTTGTAGGCTATGGTTATTCCATTAGTGTTGGATGGCTCGCCGTTTATTGCCATTTTTGGCTTGGCATAGGTGAGAAGGTGGCGGATGCCCTTTGAGGTGGGCGCCTCTTCCTCTGTCACGCCTGCCACCATTATCTTGAGAGGGGAGCTGCAGCTCTCTGCGCCTGCCGTGAGAAGCGCGGCAAGCGGGGATTTGGCATCCACTGCGCCCCTGCCGTATATCTTGCCCTCCGCGCGCTTGTAGGGCATGGGGTCTGATATGGTGTCCATGTGCCCAAAGAGTAGGAGGTCTGGCGAGTCGCCTTTCTGGTGAGGGTAGTTTGTGGCAACTGCGTTGCCTGCTGCGTCAATCCACACTTTTTCAAAGGGGAACTGTTTGAGGTACGACTCACAGAGCTTTGCCACCTTTTGCTCCTGCCCTGATGGGCTGGGGGTGGAGACAAGGGAGGCGAGAAAGTCCACGGAGTCTGGTTTCATTGGATGACCTCGGAGATTGTTGCGGCAACACTGTCCAGTGAGCCACGCGAGATGATGTAGGGCGGAAGCAGCCGCACCACCTGCTCGCCGGCGGGAAGCGCAAGCACTCCTTTTTGAAGGAGTGCTGCAAGGGGCTCTCTTGCCATTATCTTGAGCTCAATTGCCATCATGAAGCCCATGCCGCGCACCTCGCGGAACTGGGATTTTGAGGAAAGGGAGGCGGACAGTTTTTGCATCATGTATTTGCCGTCCTCGCTCACTTTTTGCAGCAGCTTGTCCTTTTCAATGGTGTCAAGCACGGCATTTGCCGCTGCTGCGGCAAGAGGGTTGCCGCCAAAGGTGCTGCCGTGCTCAAGCGGCGTGAAGGCGGCAACTTCTTCTGCCGCGATTGTGGCGCCTATGGGCACTCCGCCGCCAAGCCCTTTTGCTAGGCATACTATGTCAGGGCGGATGCCGAAGTGCTCGAATGCGAAGAATTTGCCTGTCCTGCCGCTGCCTGTCTGTACTTCATCGCAGATGAGAAGCGCGCCCTTGTCAGTGCAGATGTCGCGCGCCGCCTTCATGTACTCGGATGTTGCTGGGCGGATGCCGCCCTCGCCCTGTATGGGCTCAAGTATGAGTGCGGCTGTTTCGGAAGTCACTGTAGTTTTGAGGGACTCCATGTCATTGAAGCGCGTTCGCACCACTGGACCAAGCAGTGGCTCGAAGGGGGCGCGGTATTTTTCCTTGAAGGTGACTGAAAGCGCGCCTGAGGAGCGGCCGTGGAATGCGTTCATTGCCGCTGTGAATGCCTTCCTGCCGGTTTTCTTGCGGGCAAGCTTGAGCGCGGCTTCTATTGACTCGGTGCCGCTGTTGCAGAGGAATACCTTGCTGGGAGTGCCGAAAAGCATGCTGAGGCGCTCAAGTAGGCGAGCGCGCTCAGTGTTGGCGAATGGCGACTGGCAGGTCATGAGTTTGCTTGCTTGGGAGCTTACTGCTGAGACAACTGCGGGGTGGTTGTGCCCCATGATGGCAACGCCCACGCCGGTGTTGCAGTCTATGTAGCGCTTGCCCTCTATGTCCCAGACGAATTCCTTTTCGCCCCGCTCCAAAGCAATGCCGCGCTTGCCGTAGAGGTTCATTTCGTATTTGAGCTCCTGTGCGCATAGTTCTTGATTGTTCATAGTACCACGTTCCATTCCTCATTTCACGAAATGCGTGCCTGCGCCTGCTAGCGCGCTTGTTGCCGGCTTGTCTTTTGTGCCGCTGCAGATTATCACTTCAGGCACGCTGCCGGACAAAGCCTCGGACACTGCAACGAGCTTGCGCTTCATGCCTGCGGAGGCGCCTTTTTGGAAGTCCGGTATCTCCGCACTGGTGGCTCGCGCCACCAGGTCGTTGGGGAAGTTGCGGAAATAGCCTTCCACGTCTGTGAAAAGGATAAGCTTTTGCGCCTTGAGGGAACTGGCGATTGCCGCTGCTGCGCGGTCGCCGTCCACGTTCAGGGGCTCGAACTCTTCTCCTAGTGCAATGGGAGCTACAATGGGAACGAACCCGCGCTCAAGGAGCGCAAGGAGTGGCGAGGCGTCTATGCGGGAGATTTTGCCTGAGTAGTCGTCGCGCACCATGCGCTCCTTGCCGTTTTCCACGCTTATGAGGATTTTGCGCTTTGCGTGCACTATTCCGCTGGCGCCTGAGACGCCCACTGCGTTCACGCCGGCTTTTCTGAGCTGGAGCACAAGGGACGTGTTCACCCCGCCCCCTACTGCCATCACGAAGTTTTGCATTGTTTGCTTGTCAGTGTGGCGGGACTTGAAGCCATCTTTTGAGTAAATGTAAGTGGGCTCCCTGCCGGATGCTTTCTCAAGCGCGGACACTTGGGGACCGCCGCCGTGCACGAGCACGATTTTTTCGCCGGAGGAAACGAGGGAGGCTATGTCTGAGGCAAGTGCTGACGCATTGTCTGCCATGCTGCCACCGATTTTCAGTACAAGCATAATAGCACCTATTGCTGCGCCCCTATCGCGCGGCTGCATGGAATGCTGCCGCCTATTTTTAGCACAAGCATTAGAACACCGGAAACTAGAGCGGGTGGAAGCCGGGCTGCCAGAGCCCGAGCTTTTCGTCAAAGCCGTTCATGAGGTTGAAGCACTGCAGCGCCTGGCCGCCGCTTCCCTTCACAAGGTTGTCTATCGCGCTCATGAGTATTATCCTCTTTTTCTCAGGGTCGATTTCAAAGCCCAGGTCGGCAAAATTGGTGCCAACCACTGGCTTGGGCTCGGGGTAGCGGTAGAGCGTGTCCTTGTCCTTTACTATGCGCACGAAGGGAGAGCCTGTGTAGAAGCTGCGGTAGGCCTTCCAGATGTCCACGTCCTTTGCCTCCTGGGGAAGGGAAGCGTGCACTGTGGACATGATGCCGCGCACCATTTCAATCCCGTGGGGGGTCATGCCAACGGATATCGGCGAGCCGGCTATTTCGGAAAGCTCCTGCTCAATTTCCGCAGTGTGGCGGTGCCCGTGCGGCTTGTAGGAGCGCACTGTCCCGCTCCTCTCAGGGTGGTGCGTGGAAATGTCAAACGAGGCGCCGCCTGCTGCAGAGCCGATTTTGCTGTCCGCGATTATGCCTTCCGTTGCAATGAGCTTGTTCTTTATGAGGGGGGCAAGCGGAAGGATGATGGATGTTGCAAGGCAGCCTGCGCATGCCACGAGCTTTGCAGAGCGGATTTTCTCGCGGTGGAGCTCGGGTATTCCGTACACTGCCTTGTCAAGAAGCTCTGGCGCTGGGTGCTCCTGGTAGTATTTTGCATAGGTGTCCTTGTTGTGCAGGCGGAAGTCAGCGGACAGGTCGATTATCTTGGCGCCTGTTTCCCAGAACTGCTTCACGTAGGGCGAGGCAGCCTTGTGGGGCGTGCAGATGAAAACGGCGTCAATGTCTATAGACAGCTGCTTGACCGGCACAAATGCAAGTGAGGTGAAGCCCCTTAGATTTGGGTTGAGTTTCGTTGCCGCTTGCCCTGCAAAGCGCTCGGAAGTAATCTGCGATACCTCTATCTCAGGATGCATAAGCGCCCAGCGAAGGAGCTCGCCCCCTGTGTAGCCTGATGCGCCGATGATTGCGATTTTCTTTTTGGCCATAAACGTTACCTCTTTGCGCGCTTTATGAAGTACTCAATCATTTTGTCCCCAATGTCCACGCCCGTGACAGGCGAGGAGTTGCGGAATTCAGTGGTGTGGTTCACTTCATGCACCACCATGCCGTTTGAGGATTCCATCAAGTCCACGCCGTAAATGCCTTCGTCGAGGAAGGAAACCGCCTTGAGGGAAAGCTCGCGAAGCTCGGGCGTTACCGGGCAGTTGCTTGCCGTGCCGCCCCTGCCGGTGTTTGTAATCCAGCCTGATTTCTCGGTGGAATGACGGTAGATTGCGGCAATCACCTCGTTTCCCACCACGAATGCGCGGATGTCCCTGCCAGGCTTGTTGATGTGCTCCTGGAGGTAATAGACTTTTTGCGAAGGGCTGCCCATTTCCTCGCGCGATTCAAGCGCAGCGTCAAGGGCGTCCTTGTCGTTGATTTTGTGCACCATGCGCGCCCACGAGCCGGTTGTAGGCTTCATCACAAGGGGAAAGCCTAGCTTCTCCGCAGCCTGCCTTGCGGTTTCGGGCGTAAGCGCCACATATGTCTTGGGGGTGGGAACACCTGCTGCCGCAAGCTCTATTGATGTTATCATCTTGTCCCCGCAGATGCGCGCGGCATCATAGGAGTTCATCATGAGCGTGCCCTGCTTCTCAAAGTAGTAGGTGAGCGCCTGGCTGCGGGAGTATGAGACTGAGCGCTGGAGGATGGCGTCGTATTCCTTCTTCTTGTTCCCAGTAATCGCAAGCAGCGCCTCGCCGTCCACAATGCGCTCAAGTTCCGCCCCGCGCTTTTTCGCGGAGTCAAAAAGCATCTTGTTCTCGGCAGAGACTATGGTGTAGCATAGGGCTAGCTTCATTCAGTTCGCCTCGCGGTTGGGAAGCAAGGCTGCGGCTAGTCGCATTCATCGTCGCCCCATTGCTTTTCCTCGTTCCAGACAAATTGCATTTTCCCACTCCTTACTCGCCCCAGTCCTCTTCCACTCCGGGGGCCTTCTCAAGCTTTGCAGGAGCCACCGAGCGCACTTCGAGGCGCGTGCCGCAGTCAGGGCAGGAAAGTATCTCGCCTACCTCGGTGTTCGCAGCGATTGATATAGGTGACGCGCATTCAGGGCATTCTGCATCTGCCATGGTATCATGCCTCCTGATAGGCTGTATGGCAAATGGTTTATATGAGTTTCGCCCGAATGAACAAAAGCGTATTTTTAAGTTGTTTTTTCAACTATTTTAGTCATTTTTGAAATTTCAAATTACTAAATTAGTTGATTTGTTCAAATCAAGCCAGGCAAGGAGTCCTTTCTGCGCATGCAGCCGGTTTTCTGCCTGCTGGAACACCACGCTTTGCGGCCCGTCGATGACGCCTGCGCTCACTTCCTGCCCTCTGTGCGCAGGCAGGCAGTGCATGAATATTGCATCCTCCTTTGCGTAGGACATCATTTTGGCATCCACTGTGTAGCCTGAAAATTCATCGATGAGCGAGGCTGCGTCCTTTTCCATTCCCATGGACACCCAGGTGTCGGTGTAGATTGCGTCCGCGCTGCAAAGCGCTTCCTGCGGGTCTTCGGAGAAAACCACGCTTGCGCCGAATGCTTGCGCTTTCTTGACATACTCGGAAAGGGGCGCGTGCGTGCTTGGGCCTGTGAAAGAGACCGACACGCCTGCCATGGCGCACGCAAGCAGAAGCGAGTTTGCCACGTTGTTTTTGCAGTCGCCCACGAATGCGAGCTTTGCGCCAGGATGGAGCTTGCCGCATTCCTGCAGCGTGAGAAGGTCGGCAAGCGCCTGGCACGGGTGCTCGATGTCGGAAAGCCCGTTTATGGTGGGGACAGGGGAGCCTTTTGCAAGCTCCTCGATGTCCGAATGTGAGTTCACGCGCGCCATCAGGAAGTCGGCCATGGCACCTGCAGCGGCGCCGGTGTCGTAAAGAGTTTCACCGCGCGAACCTTGAGAGTCTGACATGGAAAGGAATATGGCATGCCCGCCCAAGTGTGTCATCGCCGTCTCGAACGAGACGCGCGTGCGCGTGCTGTTCTTGGCAAAGAACATGAGGAGCGTTTTGCCCAAAAGCAATGGCTGGCTTTTGCCTTGCTTGTGCGCTGCCTTGAGGGAGGAAGAAAGCGAGAGCATCTCCATAAGCTGCGGCTGGGAGGCATCCGAGATTTTGAGGAAATCCATGCAATCGCCCTAGTTCTTTGCAGATGATATTGCGAATGCCGCGATTTTCTGCGCAACGTCGTGTATCTTCGCCCCTGATGACTTTGAGAACTCCGGCGAGTGGTTCACTTCAAGCACGAAAAACCCGCCTTGCTTGTCCTCAATCAAGTCTATGCCGTAGATGCCGCTTCCTAGCAGCTTGCCCACCTTGTGCACGGTCTCAGCCATTTCAGGAGAAAGGGAAAATCCGCTTGCAGTGCCGCCGGCATTCAGGTTGGTGAGGAATGCATCGGGCGTGGAGGCGCTTCGGAATACTGAAAGAGCTATTTCATCGCCCACCAGGAGCACGCGTATGTCCCGGCCTGGCTTGTCCACGTATTCCTGGATATAGTATATCTTGTCGGTGAAGTGCCCGAGGGAGCTTTTCAGCCCCACCACGGCCTGCGCGCACTCCGCGTCGGTGACTTTGTACACCATCCGGCCCCAGCTCCCTATGGGCGGCTTGATGACGCAGGGATAGCCCATGCTGCTCGCAGCTGCAAGCGCGGACTGCGCGGAGAACGCCAGCATCACTTTAGGCGTGGGAATCCCTGCCTTGGAAAGCTTTGCGCTGCAAAGCACCTTGTCCCCGCACACCTGCTGGGAGGCGTGCGAGTTCATGACATGGATGCCGTGCTGCTCAAGCAGGAATGAGAGGCAAAGCGAGCGGGAAAAGCTGCTGGAGCGGCAAAGTAGCGCGTCCAGCCCGGCGTGCTCCTCGGAAAGCGCGTGGAGCATGAATTGCTCGCGCTCGTCGTTTACCAGGACGGCGTCCGCCCCGCTGTTCTCAAGCGCCGACTTTATCGCCGCGTTCTCGGGAGTGAGCATGGTGATAGCCATGCCTATCTTGGATGGCATTCACTCACCAAAGTCCTCCTCGATGTGAGGAGCCTTGCCAATGGCCAGCGGCTGGAGCGAGAGTATCTCGAGCAGCGTGCCGCAGCACGCGCAGGACATTATCTCCCCAGTCTCGGCCTTTTCAGGCAATTCCTTTTCAGCCCCGCAGTCAGGGCATTCTATTTTCCCTTGCAACATCAAAACCACCTCTGGCGATTTGTGAGGCAGACTTGTCAAGAGAGCCGGATTTAAAAGCTCCGTGGCAGGGAAGACAGAAGAAGAACAGGATGTTTTATATGGGACATTATCGCTTTTGCTTGGGGATTACTTCCACTTCTTGAGCACCATGTTTGTCTTTGTCGCCGTGATTTCAGGGTGGTGGCGCAGCGCGTCTATCCTGCGATTGAGCTCCTCCATGTCTGGCGCGGCGAGGCGCACCACAAGGTCGGTGTCGCCGGAAATCTCGAAAAGCGCGGTGATGCCGGGCGCGTGCATGAGCTCCTTTATTATCTTCTCGGAAGTCGCAGAGGGGAGGAATGTGACAAAGACAATCGCCTGGACTGCGCCGCCTTCCTCGACATCAACTGTGAAGCGGCGTATCACGCCGCGCGTGACCAGGTTTGCCACGCGCCTTCTCGCGGCAGGCTCGGATAGGCCGACCTTTTTCCCGAGCGCAACGTTTGCAATGCGCGCATCCTCGCGGAGGATTTCGAGAATCTTGCGGTCGATTTCGTCAAGTTTCCATGCCATATCCGCCTTTTTGTGCGAAAAGGATTAAATTGTAGGCTAAAGAGTTGCGAAAGAGTGGTTTAAGATAGTATTTTAAGCGGATAGTGCCCGAATTCGCGCAAGAGGTGTGGGAATGATTAGCGCAATTCCAAAAGGAACGATTGAAATACGCGGAAAGAAATACGAGAAGCAGAGAGTCTACTTCAAGGGGGAGAACGGGAAGGAAAGCAAGGTGACTGCATTGGGCTGCTTTTTCAGGGGCATGCAGTACAGCCCAAACAGGCTTGATGAGTTCAATAGCGGCACCTATGCCATGGGAGAGCTGGCGCGCGAGCTTATGCGCGGGGTGAAGGAAAGCCGCGCCACCGCGGGGAGCACAATGGGCGCGCAGGTGGAATATGCCAAAAAGCTGCATGAATCCGGGCTGCTGGACGGAAACGACGTTGCTTTCAAGATGCTCGAGGCAGGCAGGGTGACCAACTACTATGCCGCTTTCATCCTCTGGAACAAGGTGCCGGATGATAAAAAGAACGCGCTTGTCGCGCTCTCATATCTTCCGAAAGCGCTGGTCCACAACCACATCAGGGATAACTTTGTACAGTTTGTGGAAAATTTCCAGCCAAGCCTTAGCATATTTACGATGCCCAACATCCGGGAAATTGCAGACACGCTGGTTGAGCAGCTGAAAGAGGGGCGCGCGAACGAGCTTGGCGGCAAGCAGATTGCAAAGCTGACAGCGCTTATGTGCAGCCTCGGCGCGCTGAACGATGCGATGGGCATTGACACGGCGCTTTTGGGCAAGATAATCGCCGCAGGGGAAAAGGAAGGCATCCAAGGCAAGGTGGGGATAATCAAGGCGCTTGCAGAGGCATACCAGAGCGAGGGTGCAAATGAGGCGGCAGCGAGATATTTCACAAGCAGCGAAACCGGCGCCTTATTGCCAAAGGAAATGAAGCCCGAGGAGCTGCTTGAGCTTGCCCGGGGGTTCATGGCGTTTGAAAATGGCAAAGGGGCGCAGGAAGTGATGCTGTCGGCGATTAATTCCAATTTGGAGAGGCTCAGGCACCTCAGCAGCGACATCTCGCAGGAATGGAAGCTGGAAATGTGCAGCTTGCTCTCCGATGAGAATGTTGCGAAAAAAACGCATGGCTTGGAGGATGGCCAGAGGGCAGGCCTGATTGCAGCCTCGAAAACTGCGGGCAGCATAGTTCCCATGAAGGGAGTGAAGTGGATTGAGATTTGAGGGCGCCCGGGCATAGGTATATAATTTTGAAAAGCCCGATTGCACCCCGATAGCATGGGAATCCCAAGAATCAGGCAGGACGAGATTGCAGGCAAGGCAAAGCTTTACGCGGCGCTGCTATTTTTCGCGCTTGCGCTTCTCTTGTTCCTGTCGGTTTTCCGCGCGAGCATCTTCACGGATGTTTCCGAGGGCAAGAAAATCTGGTTCGAGCTTTCCTTCCTTTTCCTTGCAGCGATAACCGCTGAGATGCTGGTATCCTACCTTCGGCAGCCGCTTGTCATGGTGCTTCTTCTTGTGGGCGTTGCCATCTCGCCTTCCATGATTTCCGCAGCCTATTCGTTCCTGGGCGGGACAGGAAGCGCGCCTGTGCTTGTGGGCACAAGCGAGATTGTGATGATATTTGCAAAGCTTGGCGCCATTCTCCTGCTTTTCAAGATTGGCCTCCATTCGGAAACCAGGAAGATTTTCAACCTGAAGAACCTCGCGATTGCAGCGTGCGGCGTCATTGTGCCTTTCCTTGGCGGCTATTTGTTTGCAATTGCAGGCGGGCATGATTTCTACTATGCGATGTTTTTGGGAGCTGCGCTCACTGCCACATCGGTTGGCGTGACGGTCGCGGTGCTTGAGGAGCTTCGCCTCATGCAGTCGGACATGGCGCAGGCGCTTTTGGGCGCGGCGGTGATAGACGACGTGCTGGCGCTCCTTGTGCTGTCATTTGTCTTGCAGGCGCCATCGGGCGCGGGCGCCTTTTTCGCGCTTGCCTCGATTGCAGGCACTGCGTTTGTGTTCGTGGTGGGAGGCATATTGCTCGGGAAGTTCGTGGTGGAAAACTACTTTGACCCCATGGCCGGAGGGGGGAAGGGCGGCAGCAGGGGATTCCTTGCAATGCTGATGTACCTTCTCTTCTATGCGTATGTTGCGGAATACATAGGCCTGTCAGCCATTGTGGGCGCGTTCGTGGCAGGCATCAGCATGGGCTACAGCAGGAAAGTGGGCGAGGTCCAGGGGATGTTTTATCCTCTTGAGGCGCTTTTCACGCCCGTGTTTTTCATTTCGCTTGGCCTCCTGGTTGACGTGAACGCGCTTGCGGCAAACTGGCTGCCCATACTTGCCATAACCGCGATTGCCATAATCACGAAAATAATCGGCTGCGGCGCAGGCGCGCTTGCAGTCGGCGTGAAGGCGCGCGACTCGCTTGCGATAGGAGTTGGGATGATTCCGAGGGGAGAGATTGCGCTCATCATCGGCTTGTACGGGCTTACCGCGCTCACGCCATCAGGCGCGCCCGTTCTTGGCGCGGCAGAATATGCAACGATTGCGTCCATGGCGTTCCTTACCACGATAATCGCGCCTGCGGCAATACAGGCGGTTGCAAAAGCGGGGCGAAGATGATGTATTCCAACAGCAAAAAAACAGGGCATTGGAACGTTGAAGTAAAGCACTGGAACGACCCTGGGCAATGCTATGTAGGGCAAAACAAGCACGATTTTGCCGACCGCAAGAAGAAAGAGGACGCGGACAGCCTGTTTCGGAGCGGGATGGCTGCGCTCATGCAAGGGAAGCTGAGAAAGGCAAAAAATGAATTCAACCTGTGCCTTTCGCACAACCTCGCGCACAGGCAGGCGCCCGAGCACCTGGAAGTGGTGGAATTCTGCTCAAAGTCGCAGCGCGTGGCGAATGCGGCGATAAAGTTCCTCGGCAAGAAAGGCATGCTTTTCAAATTGGACGGCGAAAGCGCCAAGGCGGTAAAAGCCGGGATGGCGCACGCTGGATTTGACACAAAAAGCGCGGCAGTGGCATTCGGGATCGGGCAGGCGTACCTTGCAATGGGCAAGACGCTTGACATGAACGTTTGGGCAAGAAACGAGTTTGAGCGCGCGCTTTCACTTCTTGGCAGCTCAAGGGCGGAGAAATACATGAAGGCGGCAGTGCACAGGATTTACGCGCAGGCTGAGAACGAGGAATTCCACCGGGCACAGATGCGCAGGCTGGACCCGCACATACCGGCTGATTGGTGAATTTTTAATACCTTGGTCGCAAAAGGCGAATAGCGCGGATGTCCGCATGCCTGCAGGCATTGGGCACCGCATTAACATGCGGATGTAGTATAACCTGGCTAGTATTTTGGCCTTCCATAATTTGGTTCTGCTTGAAGAAAGTCAAAGGTCCGGGTTCAAATCCCGGCATCCGCATTTTATTTTTATACGGCTGAAGAGGCACACATTTAAATTCTGCTGCCGCCATAATGCCTTGTGGGGGTCGGCAAGGCAAATTGATTGGTCTAGCCTGGGGACTTTTCCACGTTCGGAGGTTTTTCCATGGTGGTGTCGCCTATTGAAAGCCGTTACAGTACAGGCATGAACTCTCTTTTTGACGAGTCTGCGCGCATAGGCTCATGGATGGAGGTAGAGGTTGCGCTTGCGCGCGCGCATGCCAAGCTTGGCAACATGCCATCTGCCGCCGCTGAGGAAATCGCGGCGGGGGCAAAAAAGGTTGCACTTTCGCGCGTGAATGAAATAGAGGCGGAAATACACCATGACCTGATGGCAATGGTGAAGGCATTGGCCGAAAAATGCCCGAAATACGGGGGCTTTGTGCACCTTGGCGCAACTTCCTATGATATTGAGGACACTGCTACAGGCTTGACAATGAAGCGCGCGATTGGCATTGTGCGAAAGGAGCTGCTTGAGACAAAGGCAATCCTTCGGAAGCGCGCAAAGGAAACTGCCTCGCTTGTCTGCATTGGAAGGACGCACGGGCAGCACGCAGTGCCCACCACATACGGCATGAAGTTCGCGATTTGGTACACCGAGGTGAAACGCGACCTTGCCAGGCTGGATGCGGCTGAGGAAATCATCTCGGTGGGCAAGATGGCAGGCGCTACAGGCACCATGGCGACATTTGGCGGCAAGGGAAGGAAGATGCAAGAGCTTGTCATGAAGGAGCTCGGCTTGAAGGCAGCCGAAGTGTCCAACCAGGTGGTGCAGAGGGACAGGCATGCGCAGGTGATGTTCACCCTTGCGCTCACTTGCGCCACGCTTGAGAAAATCGCCAAGGAGCTGAGGAATCTGCAGAGAAGCGAGATACTCGAGGTTGCAGAGCCGTTCGGAGCAAAGCAGGTGGGCTCGTCCACCATGCCGCAGAAGAGGAACCCGCACAAGAGCGAGCGCGTGTGCTCCATTGCGCGCATGGTGAGGGGCAATGTCGCGGTTGCGATGGAAAACATCGCCTTGGAGCATGAGCGCGACCTCACCAACTCGGCAAACGAGCGGTTCATCTTCCCTGACAGCTTCATTCTCACGCACTACATAATACTGGAGATGAACAGGATACTGGGAGGGCTCACGTTCTACCCTGGGAACATTGAGAAAAACCTAAACCTCACCGGCGGCGCGGTGCTTTCCGAGCGCGTGATGATTGCACTCACTGAAAAAGGCATGGGAAGGCAGGAGGCGCACGAGCTCATGAGAACCTGCAACATCGAGGCGTTCGAGGGAAGGAAAAAGCTTTTGGATGTCCTTTGCGCGAGGAAGGAAGTCACCTCGCTCATCCCAAAGGAGGAGTTGGCGCGCCTGTTCGACCCGCACACGTACATAGGGGAGGCAAAGGAAATCGTGGAGGCGGCAATCAAGGAATAGGAATGGAGCAGCAGCCCGTCTTTTTTGGAAGCGTCGCTGCCCCTTGTTTTGAATAGGCTGGCGCGTGCCTGCCTTGGGAAGCCGTTGCTGGCAGAGCGCCCTACTGCTTGGCAGTGGCTTCCAAGCTGATTATCCCGCCAGCAGGGAGGCTGGGCGGGAGCGTGCAGACGCTCAAGTGCGGGTGGGCAGAATAGTGCCCGAAGACCAGGAGGCCGACATATTTTGGTAGCCTGTCCAGAACCCGGACATCATTGCCAGGCAGGGAAATCTCCTCGCCCAAAGGGATACCGAAATCATTGCCTGCATGATAATACCCATTGCCGGCAGGGAAGTGCCGGAAAAGGCGGATGCTGCCCTTGTCGACGATATCATACGTTATCGTGCTTCCCTTTTTGCGTGGGATGATGAGCTCGCGCCCGTCTGCAAGAAAGCCGTGGTTCACGGCAAGGATTGCATCCTTTTCATTCCGGTAGTCGATTGGGACCTCGAGGCGGTAGGATATCTCGGTTCGTGAGTCCTTGTATTCCACCAAGTCGCCAAGCTTTGCGCCGCCTTCCCTGAAAGCCACGAGCGTGCCGTTCCGCGCAGGGAGGGCTTCCTTATACAGTTGCCAGGCATCATTCATATTTCCATCAGGGAGGTTGTGGAGCCTGTCGGATTCCTTGTTGCTTAAAATCCTCCCTTTTATCGAGCCTTCGGGCTCAATTGCATTTATTCCCGCTTTCACAAGCTCAACATTGAGCAGGCGTGTGAATTCCAAAAGATGCTTTTTTTCCAAAATGACTTTGTTTATGGGGGTTCCGTTTGCTATCCGGATTAGGCCGTCCTGCGCCAGCCCCTTGCCTTTGCCGCACTGTGCAAGCACTATAACGTTTGACATGTGATACGCCTCCACTGCGCATCAGCGGCAAAGAATTTATAAATGCTGTGGTAATATGTAAAAAATTGGATGACGGGAGAATCGCCTTCATCCAGGAACAGTGTGCACGTTTTTTAAGCTCTTGAGTGGAAATGCCCTTGCTGGGAGGAAGGGATTTTAACTGCGCCTAGCCTTGAGACTTGGCGCAGGGTGGGGGCTGGTGAGCACATGTCGTTTTTGCAAAAAATGGACCCGGAAATCTACGGAATCATGCGCTTGGAGCTTTCGCGCCAGCGAGAGGGCCTTGAGCTTATCCCCTCCGAGAATTTCACCTCGCTTGCAGTGATGGAGGCGCAGGGAGGGGTGATGACAAACAAGTACGCCGAGGGCTACCCTGGCAAGAGATACTACGGAGGGAACGAGTTCATCGACCAGTCCGAGGCGCTTGCCATAGGGCGCGCGAAGAAGATATTCCATGCAGACCATGCAAACGTGCAGCCGCACGCAGGCTCGCAGGCGAACATGGCGGCATATTTCGCGCTTCTGCAGCCAGGCGACAAGGTGATGGGGCTCAATTTGTCATCAGGCGGGCACCTGACGCACGGCTCGCCAGTGAATTTCTCTGGAAAGGTGTACAATGTCGTGCCTTACAATGTGGACGAAAAAACGCACCTGCTTGATTTTGGCGCAATGGAAAAACAGGCTAAGGAGGAAAAGCCCAAGCTCATAGTGGCAGGCTTCACAGCATATCCTAGGCAGGTGGACTTCAAGCGCTTCCGCGAGATTGCGGATGCAAGCGGCGCTAAATTGATGGTGGACATGGCGCACATTGCAGGCCTGATTGCAGGCGGAGCGCACATGCAGCCGTTCCCCTACGCAGATATTGTCACATCCACCACGCACAAGACGCTGCGCGGCCCGCGCGGCGCCATCATACTTTGCAGGCAGGAATACCAGGTGCAGATTGACAAGGCTGTTTTCCCGGGGCTGCAGGGCGGGCCGCTTGAGCACGCGATTGCAGCAAAGGCGGTTTGCTTCCACGAGGCAATGCAGCCGGAGTTCTCGCAATACGCGCACCAGATTGTGAAGAACGCAAAGGCAATGGCGGACGAGTTGATGGCGCAGGGCATGGTGCTGGTGTCAGGCGGCACGGACACGCACCTGCTTCTAATCGACCTTCGCAACATGAATATCACGGGCAAGGAGGCGCAGCTTGCGCTTGACGAGGCAGGGATTACCTGCAACAAGAACACCGTGCCCTATGACACGCAGTCGCCTTTCATCACTTCAGGCATTCGCCTTGGCACGCCCGCGCTCACCACGCGCGGCATGTTGGAGGGCGAGATGAAGGAAATCGCGAGGATGATAAAGCGCGTGTGCAGCGCGCACACCGATGCTGCGCTTAAGCAGAAGGTGAGGCAGGAAGTGCTTGCGATGACTGGTAGGTTCCCGCTTTACCCTGAGCTTGGATGAATGAATGCAGGATAGCTTCGCTGGATGGTGCTTGTAATGGCCGCAAAAATCATCGACGGGAAAAAGATGGCGGACGCGCTGCTTGCCAGAGCGGCGGAGAAAGTCGCCGCGCTTAACTTCAGGCCCTGCGTTGCCATTGTGCTGGTGGGCGACGACTTAGCATCGCAGACGTACACGAAGAAGAAGCATGATGCATGCGCGCGCGTGGGGATGGACTCGAAGAACGTGAGGCTTCCAGCAAGCGCAACGCAGAAGGAGATAATCGCGCAGGTGCAGCACCTCAATGAGAGCCCTGAAGTGGATGCCATACTTGTGCAGCTCCCTCTTCCGGACGGCATTGATGAGGATGCAGTGCTTGCCGCAGTGGCGCGCGAAAAGGATGTGGACGGGTTCCACCCTGAGAATTTCGGGAGGCTTGCGCTGGGAATTGGGAATATTGCGCCCTGCACGCCCAAGGGAGTCACCTACATGCTCAAGGAAAGCGGCGTGCCACTGCCGGGAAAGCACGCAGTGGTGATTGGCAGGAGCAGGATTGTGGGAAAGCCGCTTGCGCTCCTGCTGCTTAACGGGGGATGCACCGTTACAGTGTGCCACAGCAAGACGAGGGACATGGCTGCAATTGTAAAGACGGCTGACATCATTTGCTCAGCTGTGGGAAAGCCGCGCCTTGTCACGGCAGACATGGTAAAGCCGGGCGCGGTTGTGATTGACATCGGCACCAGCAAGGAGAACGAAAAGCTCATCGGAGATGTGGACTTTGAGGCGGTTGCCAAGAAGGCATCGCTCATCACGCCCGTGCCGGGCGGCGTGGGGCCCATGACGATTGCCATGCTCATCGAGAACACGCTTGTTTGCTACGAGGAAAGAAGGAAGAGGAAGTGAGCGCGTGGCGATTGCCTACCCGCGCGCCCTGAAGGAAATCTACTCACTGGGCAAGTTCGGAAGCAAGCCTGGGCTTGTCAGGATTCGCGCCATCCTGAAGGAACTGGGCAACCCGCAGCGGAAATACAAATGCATACTCGTGGGAGGGAGCAACGGCAAGGGCTCCACCACAGAAATGATTGGCGCAATATTGCAGGAGGATGGCGCGCGCGTGGGCACTTATTTTTCGCCGCAGATAGAAAGGTTTGAGGAAAGGTTCAGAGTCAATGGGAAAAATGCAAGCAGGCAAGAGATTGCGGGCGCTTATGCCCGTGTTAGGGCGGCTGCGGACAATGTTGCGCCAGAGGCGACATTTTTCGAAGTGGTGACTGCGATGGCGCTTGCCATTTTTGCTGAGAGGAAAGCCGGCTATGCCGTGCTTGAGGTCGGCTTGGGAGGGAGGCTTGATGCTGTCAATGCCGTGGAGCCGGAAGTTTCAGTGCTCACGTCGCTGTCATTGGAGCACACCGATGTGCTGGGCGGCACGATTGGGAAAATCGCGCATGAGAAGTGCGGCATTGCAAGGAAAGGGAAGATACTGGTTTGCGGAAAGCTGGGCAGGGAGGCAAAGCGAGCAGTGGGAGAGGAATGCCTGAGGATAGGCGCGAAAGAGGAGTTTGCCTCCCCATACAGGGGCAGGGTGGCTGCGGAAGGCGAATTCCAGAAGTCGAATGCAGCCGTTGCGGCTGCAGCCTGCGAAGCGCTTGGCGTTGGGAAAAGGGCGATTGCACGCGGGCTCCTGCAATGCAGGCCGAGATTCCGCCTGGAAAGGAGGGGGAACGTGCTCCTGGACTGCGCGCACAACCCCGAGGCGGCATCGGCGCTTGCAGACGAGGTCGCGCGCATAGGGGTGCGAGGGAAGAGGGTGCTTTTGTTTTCCGCGATGAGGGACAAGGATTATGCGTCCGTGCTGCGCACATTGGCCCCGCTGTTTGATGAAGTCGTGATTGCCGAGGTGAAGCTGGAAAGGGGGGAGAGGGCGGAAAAGCTTGCGGCGGCGGCAAAGGAAGCTGGCGCGCAGGCGGAAATTGTGCGCGATTCGCAAAAGGCGCTGCTGCTTGCAAAGGGGCGGGCTGGAAAGGGCGGGTTGGCAGTGGTGGCAGGCTCGATATACCTGCTTGCCGAGCTGTACGGTAGGGATAAAATACGATTGGCACAATAGGTGGACGTCAACAACCCAAGCCTAAAGGCCTGGGCTTGCTGATAGATTATGAAAAATGTGTGATGACGATGAAGCTGCCTTTACCCACGCCGGACATGCGTCCCAATTTTTGCCCTCGGGCAAAAATGGGCCCATTCGAGTCAAAGGCTCGAATAGGGGGGCTTCGGGCTTGGGTTGTTGTGGGAACATGAAGGATGCAATGAGGAAGGAAATGCTTGCAAAGCGCGAGTTCCACCACTCGTCGGGCGGGCACGTGAACTGCATCGAGATAATGGACAGGTTCCTGCGGCTTCCCTGCTTCAATTCGGCAAAATGCGTGCTGCTTTATGCCTCAAAAGGGGGAGAGGTGCACACTGACGGGATAATCCAGTCGGCGCTTTCGCTTGGCAAGAAGGTGGCGCTGCCCGTGACCGTCCAGGAGGGGCATGCACTGGAGCTTTACGAGATAAAAAGCATAAGCGAGCTGTCCGAGGGGGCGTTTGGCATACTTGAGCCTGCAAGGAACCCTGAGAGGCGCGTGCAGCCCGAGGAGGTGGAGCTTGTCGTGGTGCCTGGCGTCACGTTCGACAGGCGCGGGCACAGGCTGGGTTATGGCAGGGGCTATTACGATTCACTGCTGAAGAGAATAAAGGGATGCAAGGTGGGGCTTGCATACGACATGCAGATTGTGGGGCATGTGCCTGATGAGCCGCATGACGTTGCGGTGGACATGGTGGTTACGCAAAGTGAAACCATAAGGTGCGGAAATGCAGGGGCGGGCGCAGGATGCAGGAAATTCCGCGTGGCAGTGCTTGCCTCGGGCAGGGGAAGCGACTTTATGTCCATAGTGGATGCTGTGAAAGGCGGGAAGCTGGACGTTTTCATAGCTGGCCTGGTAACCGACAACCCTGATGCGCCTGCCATGAAGGGGGCTGAGAAGAACGGCATACCCGCGTTCTTCATCCCGCATGCCTCGAGGGAGGAGCTGGATGCGGGCGTGATGAAAAAACTGTCCGAGCTTGAGCCTGACCTCGTGGTGCTTGCAGGCTACATGAAAATCATCAGGAACCCCGAGCTTCTTTCGCGCTACAAGGGGAGGATGATAAACATCCACCCCTCGCTCCTTCCAAAATACCCTGGCGCGCACGCGCAGAAGGACGCCTTTGACGCGCATGAGAAAGTGTCGGGCTACACCATACACCTTGTGGACGAGTCGCTTGACGGCGGGAAGATACTGCACCAGGAGAAGGTGGACATTTCAGGATGCATTAGCGCGGACGAGGCTGCCGCGAAGATACTGGAGAGGGAGCATGTCGGGCTGCCAGAGGTTGTCGGGAAGATTGCACGCGGCGAAATCAGGCAGTAATTGCGAAAACCGCAAGCCCCGCGCCCTGCTTTATAATTTTTTACCATGGAACAAGGGATAGACGTGGTATGATGCTGGAAAAGCTGCTGGGATGGCTCAAGGGAATATTCAGGAAGAAAAAGGCGGTGAGCCTTGGCATCTACGGCAGCCCGAACGTCGGGAAGACCACGCTTGCAAACAGGATATGCGTGGATTTGGCCGACGAGCCCATGGGCGCGGTAAGCCCGGTGCCGCACGAGACAAGGCGCGTGCAGAAAAAGGACAACATGACATTGAAGCTCAAGGGCTTCACGCTCTCCATGAATCTTCTTGACATGCCCGGCATTGCAGTGAAGGTGGACTACCGCGACTTCCTGGGGTATGGCATTCCCAAGGACGAGGCGCAGAAGAGGGCGCGCGAGGCGACATTAGGCGTGGTCGAGGCTGTGAGGAGCCTGGACAAGATAGACGCCGCGCTTTTCGTCATCGACGCCACCGAAGACCCGTACACACAGGTCAACATTACAATAATAGGGAATATAGAGGCGCGGGACATCCCCATCGTGGTGGTGGCTAACAAGATAGACCTGCCCAATGCCAACACGCAAAGGATAAGGGAGGCGTTCCCGGGCTACGAGTTCGTGGAGGTCTCGGCAATGACAGGCGAGAACCTCACCAAGCTTTATTCCACCATCGCAAACAAGCTTTCCTAGGCAGGGCGGATTTACATGCACAAATGCTCAAAATGCGGACGGGCTGCCTCCAGCCTCGAGGAAATAGACGCGGGCTGCCCGTGCGGCTCCAAGGTGTTCATCTTTGACAGGCAGATTGCGCAGGCTGTTGTTGAAGGGAATGCCGCTGCACCGGCCGCATTTGAAGGGAACGGCGGCTTTGCAGGCGAAGCAGGGGCGGCAGGCGCAGCGCCCGGGAACGGCAATGGGAGCGCGGTGGCAACAGGCGCATCAGGCAATGGCGGCAGCGCAAATCCAGCAGCCGTTATGGGCGCGCCATCGACTTTTGCGGTGCCTGAAACCGCAAAGGGCAAGGCGCAGGAAGCGCCCGATGGGCAGGAAGGAAAGGTGCCGGAATCCTATTTCGCGCGCACATCGTTCACCAACGACGATATTGAAAACATAAAAGTCCTCACGCAGGGCGTGTTCATCCTTGACGTGAATGCGATTTCAAAAAACCCCGTAGTCCTGAAGGACGAGGACGAGATATACTACGTGAAGCTGCCCCTTGTGCAGAAAAAGGCGCAGGCGGCAGCGCCCGAGCAGAAAAGCGAAGGGAACGGGAAGAAGCAGTAGCATTAAACGTCGAGAAGTATCCTGATTGTCCAGCCTTCCTTGTCTTTTTTCACCATAAGCTCATGGTAGGTGACAGCTTTTACCGTGTCGCGCGGCTGCTTCTTTTCCCCGAATGCCTCGATTTTTACAGAATGGCGGGCGGCATCGTATTCCGTCACTTTCGCACGGGAGAAAATCAGCTCGCCTGTGTCCATGTAGGCAAGCATATCTGCAAGCGCCTGCACGGTGAGCTCCTCGATGTTGTGCGCGGCTACTGAAAATGTCGCGCGCTCGCTTTCCCCTGCCGAGCCGAAAACGGAAAACATGGCGTGCGCGGAATTCTCAAGCGCCTCCTCGTATGACTTGCCGTATGCCTCGAACATTATGTCGGCGGTGTGCTCCAGGAAACGGTACTTTTCTTTCTGCATCATATCACAAACAGGAATGGAAGAAAAGGACAAATTTCAAGAGAAATTTGCCCGCATTCGGAAATTCGATAGAATTCACGAATACAATAAAAAAATCAAAACGCCTTTTCACGGTTGATGGTGATTTTTGACACATCTATCAACCGCACGATGTTCAATGTCCCATTTTCTTCCTTTATATAAATCACTTTGGGAGATATGTCCTTGCGCTCCTTGTTGCTGTCAAATGCGGCTATGAGCGGCTTGTTCATGCTATCATCAGCAGGGATGAGAAGGCCTGTCACGCTGCTGCCGTCCTTGGTTTTTACCGTGGCATTGGTGACGCCGGGGGTTATTTTGTTCATGTCGATTATTTTTCCGAAGCCTACAACGGAAACATCCCACCCTGTAAAGCCAACTGACGTCTGCGCATATATGTCCTTTCTGGGGGTGATTTCGTTCACCTGGCCCATGGTATAGTAGTTCCCCCTTTCGCCAAATAGCGGTTTTGCATTAATCTGGACGAGCACCAAGTCGTTTTTGGAAATGCCCTCCCTTTTCACCGCATTCCCTACGTTGTCTTCCACGGCAACCTTGACTTTTGTCACTTGGCAAACAAAGACCATTCCATCACCATTTGGCTTATGCATCTAAAAAATTATAAACGGCATAGCATTTGCATTGCTATAAAATGAGGGAAAAAACCGGGGAAATGAAAGGAAAAATGAAAAATCAGGAAATATCGACTTCGGTGCCTATCGCCTGGCCGGGCAGGCCCTTGTCGAAGCGCGCGAGCACCGCGCCGGAGTTGCCGTGCGCCTTGGATATCTTGCCCACGATTTCCTTGCCGGTCGCGGTTTTCCAGCACACGCGCTTGCCGATGACGCCGTTTGCAGACGCCCTGTCGGCAACGCCGTCTATTTTCACGACAAACTGGTTGGTGTATGCAGTGTGGACGCCGCGCCTGTTGCCTGAGAGAATGCCTTTCATTGTAAAAACCTCCTGATAATGCCCCCGACGGAGCATGTCATCTATTGGGGCAAGCCTATTTAAACTCTGCGCCGCGCGCAGGCAAAGGCGAAAAGCAGGAGCGGGACGGCGATGAGCGAGGGGAGGCAGGGAATGGCGGGCGGCTGCCCCACAGGCGGAGGCGGGGAGGTGGAATTCCCGGCCGAGGATGCCTTGGCTGAGATTTCCGCATCAAGCGCGTTGCCCATTTCAGAAAGCGCATCGCTTGCCGAGGATATCCTGGAAAGCGTGAGCGGGGCGCTGTAGTTTGCCTTGAGCGAGGCGAGCTGCGAAAGGTAGCTGCCTGCGGACGGCTTGCCAATCAGCCAGGCGCTGCTTTGCACCTTGGATGAAAAGCCGTCCATGGCAAGGAGGAGCGAGGAGTAGCGCTTGGCGTCCGAGGCGATTGCCGATGCTGCGCCGCTGGAAACTTCGTCGAACTGCGCGCGGAGAGCGAGCGCTGGCCTGTATTTGCCCTGGCTTGACAGGTTTTGCGAAAGCGCCGAGATGTTCTCAAGCGCCGAAATCATGGGCGCGATGGAAGGGTCTTTCACGTTTTTTGCAAGCGCGGTGCTGTTCGCCTTGAGGTTGCGGATGCTGTTTTGCATCCTCATGCTGAATTCCGCATAGTCCCTGCCGCGCGAGGACAGGTAGGCGTCGTTCGCAGATGTCCGGTTCAGTATCGCCTCGGCGCGGGGGCCCTGGCCCGCGATTGTGGAAAGCGCTGCCTTGAGCAAGGCAAGGTCCTGCGCCTGCGAGGCGATGCGCGATGCGGAGTAGTCTATCTTGGGGCAGTACTCGAAGCATTTGCGGGTGGCGTTCGCCCCGGAGCAGCCAGGGTCGCCCTTGGTGAGGAATATCGTGTTGTTGGACATGTTTTGGGCAAGGAGGGAGAGGCTTTGGAGAATCCCTATTTTGCTGTCGATTGCGGCAGGGTCGGAGCCTACCGCCCCTATCCCGCCAGAGTAGGCGTCGAGGGCGGAGGAGAACGCCTTGCGGCTGGCGTCCCAGTCCATCACGGCATCGATGAAGCCGTCCGCCTGTATTATCAGGGAGCATTGGGGCGACGAATAGCAGGAGACGATGCAGGTCTGCCTGTCAATGCAGCCCGGGTCGCCGTCATCCCCTATGTACTGCAGGCACTTTGCCTCGCTTGCGTTCTTTGCCGCGTCCACAACGGACGGGAATGCCGCTGCCGAGGAAACCTTCGAGGCATAGCCCGTGCGGTTCCGCGCGTCCTCCGAAAGCAGGGCATCAAGCGCGGCAATGTCTGTCACGGCCTTTCCGCTTGAGCCGTCCACCACGTATGTTTCATTCCCGCCCAGGCTTACAAGGTAGTAATTGCCCTGGCAAAGGAGGGGGGAGGATGCCACGATTGAGCCTGGCTCGAACGAGCCGGAGATGAAATTCTCAAGCGGGGTGGATGCGGACAGCGATGGCAGGAGGAGAAGCAGCGCCAGGGCGGCTGCGGGTGGGAACGGTTTCATGCAAAAATTCCGCCAGCAATGGTTTTAATCCTTGGCGTGGGAATCAGCCTGGAGTGGATGATATGAGGCATATGGTTTTCATTTCCGCGTTTGCAGCGCTTCTTTCGTGCGCGTTCGCGCTGAACGTGCTTGCGCCGGTTTCCGCGCAGGTGGAGCAGGGCTCCTCGATTGCCATAGGCAACGTGGGGCCTGGGCAGACTTTCTCGATTGTGGTCGACCCGGGAGTGGCGACAGGCGGGCCGTATGGGACAGGCGGCTCGTACGACCAGCTCTCGGCAAGCGCCCTTCCTGCAGGGTGGGCATCCGCGCCTTCCAAGATTTATGCGACACCGCTCCAGGCCGACATCAGCGTGCCGTCGGACGCTCCCGACGGGGATTATGTGGTCGCGCTCAAGCTTTGGGACGAGGCGGGTGACAAGGGGCTTGGCCCCGACGTGGAGTTCACGGCAAACGTGACAGTCACGCACGACGTGATGGACATGTCGGTTTCGCCTATAAGCCTGAGCACCGGCGCAGGGCAGCCGGCAAGGTATACCATAACGATTGCAAACAAGGGGATGGCAAACGACGTGTTCGTGGTGGGCTCCACAGGGGTCCGCACATGGGAGTTCCGCAGGAGCATCTACATCCCCTCGCAGACCACGAAGACGCTGAATTACGAGGTGGTGGGGGACGACGAGGCGGACTATGACGTGAAGATATGGGCGCGCTCGTCCTCAAGCGACAGGATAGGGGCCGAGGTGCCAGTCACCCTCCGCGTGAACACCGACCTGCTCTCGGACTTCAAGGCAGTGAACCGCGGCGTGCTCCTGTTCCCCTCTGCCGAGGCGCCGCTGTACTTCATAGTGGGGCTGCTTTCGAACTTCTTGCCCTGATGGGGCGTGATGACATATGGCCAAAGCAAGCAATGCGCGCTCAGCCGCAAGGCTGATGGAGAGGGACGGTAGCCTGCCGCAGTTTTCCCCGAAGGAGCGCAGCTTCGGCGGAAGCGGGCGCAAGAGCGCTGCAAAGGAGGCGGCAGGGGCGCTTTTGGAAAATCCGGCGCAAAGCTTTGAGCGGCTGAAGAACAGGATATCCCGCGCGCACGGCATAAGCTACCTGAAGAATTCCGAGATTCTCGCATTTGTCCCAAGAACGAAGGTTGCGCTGCGCAGGCTCCTTCTCAAGTCCCCAACGCGCACGCTTTCCGGCGTGTCGCCCATCGCGCTCATGCCCCCGCCAGCGCCCTGCCCTGGCAAATGCATCTACTGCCCAAAGGGGGAGAATGCGCCGCAGTCGTACACCGGGTATGAGCCCACCACCATGAGGGCGATAGAGTGCGGGTACTCTGCGAGGAGGCAGATAGAGGCGAGGATAGGGCAATACACCGCGCAGGGGCATGGCACGGACAAGTGCCACCTCATCGTGATGGGCGGCACCTTCCTTTGTTCACCTAAAAAGTCGCAGGAGAAATTCATGCTGGATGCCTACAACGCGCTCAACGGAAGGAAAAACCGCACGCTTCGCGCTGCAATCAATGCAAATGAACGCGCGCCCCATCGCGCGATTGGCGTGACGTTCGAGACGCGCCCTGACTTTGGCATGGCGCGCGAGGCAGACGCCATGCTTTCCATGGGCGGCACGCAGGTGGAGCTTGGCGTGCAGACATTATCAGATGCCGTGTACCGCAAAGTGCTGCGCGGGCACACGGTAGACGACGTGGCGCGCTCAAGCGCAATACTGCGCGACGCGGGCTTCAAGATTTGCTACCATATGATGCCGGGATTGTTTGCAACCCCTGCGCAGGATGTCGGCTATTTCAAGACGCTTTTCTCAGACGCGCGCTTCCAGCCTGACATGGTGAAGATTTATCCAGTGCTGGTTATGCAAGGCACCCCATTGCATGCCATGTGGAAGCGCGGCGAGTTTGAGCCGTACACAACTGAGCAGGCAGCACAAGTCATTGCGGATGCCACTCGCTTCATCCCGCCATATGTGCGCGTGCCGAGAATACAGCGGGATATTCCATCCCCGTTGGTCGCGGCAGGCGTGAAGAACTCGAATTTGCGGCAGATTGTGGATGAGCTGCTGCGCAAGCGCGGCGAGAAGTGCCGCTGCATACGCTGCAGGGAGATTGGAAGCGAGGAGAGGAAGGGGATTGCGAGCAGCAGGCTGAAGCTTGAGATGCGCAGGCAGGAATATGCAGCGGCGGGAGGCAGGGAGATTTTCCTTTCGTTCGAGGACGTGGAAAAGGACCTCATTGCGGGCTTTTTGCGCCTGAGGATTCCCGCGCACCCTCATCGCGAAGAGCTGGCATCATCCTCAGTCGTCCGCGAGCTCCACGTGTACGGGCAGGAGGCATCGATTGGCGAGCGGAGCAAGCAAAAGGAGCAGCACAGGGGGCTGGGCACCGCGCTTCTTTCCGAAGCTGAAAGGATAACGCGGGACGAGGAAGGGATGGAAAAAATATCCGTGCTTTCAGGCCCTGGCGCGCGCGGCTACTACAGGAAGACGGGCTACGCCCTTTCCGGCGCGTACATGCAGAAGAGAATTTAGGAACCAGTTTCCGGCTTGCTCGGGCAGAAATTGTACTTGTGTATCTTGTATATGCTGATATACGAGTAGTCGCGGATGATGTCGGAGAATTTCCCCTTCATCTCCCGCATGATTGCCCTGAATGCCGCAACGTTTGGAACCTCCATGTCGATTTCAAACTCCCACACGCCAAAGGTTTTCACAATGTAAAAAATGTCAGGGTGCCTTTTGCAGAATTCCACGAGAGAGAGGTATCTTTTCTGTGTTACCGATTTGAGCCGCACCATCACCTTGTAATGCAGCTGCCCAAGGGCGGGATTGTCAAGGACCAGCACGTAGCCGCGCACCGCGCCCACGCCTTCCATGCGCCGAAGCCTCTTGGAAACAGCATCTGGCGAAATGCCTATTTTCCTTGAGATATCGGAAACAGGCGTGCGCGCATCCTTCCCAATCTCCACAAGGATATCCCAGTCCTTGCCGTCCAGCTTGGGCATGAGGGGCACGGAGCCGAAGGCAAGCTCGCGCTCTGTTCCCGCCTCCTTGCCTATGAGGTAATCGCGGTAGAAATACTGCCCTTTCACAATCGGGGCAATCTGCCGCTCCAGGAAAAGGTGCCCGAACTTGTTGTCGATTTCAGCCAGCTGCTCAGTGTATTTCTCGATGTTGACGGAGCGCATGCCGAAAGAGATGTCGAACTGCCCGTCCGACGAGGCCAGCCATACCACGTTGGGGTTTTCCTTGAGCCAGCCTATCAGCTCCCCTTCCTGTTTTTCATCTGCATTCTGAAGCTTGATGAACGCCTTTCTGATGGTGTAGCCGAGCCTGGCAACATCGATGATTGCAAAATGGGTGTTTATAGCCCCCTGCTTCTCAAGAAGGCCCAGCCTGTACCTTGCCACCTGCTTCGAAACGCCTGCGCGCCGCGCAAGCTCGCTATAGGTGGCGCGGGCGTTCCTGTCCAGCCCATAAAGGAGCTTCCTGTCCTTCAGGTCGAGCTTTATTGCCATGTTTCAGTCTTTTTTAGTTAAAATTTATAATATAGGCGGTTTTGACAAAAAATTTAATAAATAATTATAATAAGCAATATATCTACATTATACCACCTAAAATAACAATGAGGTGGGCATCATGATAACCAGAAAAGAAACAATTGAAGCGAGAGGGTTCGTGGCTACGGACATTATGAACCTGAAGGCTTTCCCGAACAACTTCTACAGGCACGGGAAAGTCGAAGGCATTGATGGGAAGGTTGCGCTCACGAGGGACTGGCTTGGCGAAAACCCCATCCACTATTACCCGGATGTAAAAAGAAAGGAACTGGTCGTGGCAAGCAATATCTGCGACATCAAGCAATACAGGGAAGAGAGCGGCGCGGAATTCTCATGGGAGCGCGTGCGCGCAGTCCATAACAACACGCGCTTTGCATTTGACAGCAGGTCGTTTGGCTCGCTTTGCCCTATAGAGGAGGAAATCATGCCGACCTTGCAGGAAGGCAGCATTGCCGACATTGACCCGGGCAACCTCCAGGCAGCTTGCCAGAAACTGAGGGGCATGTTCCAGGCATCTGTGGAACAGCGGCTCTCCACAATCCCTGATGAGCGGATAGGCCTCCTGCTTTCGGGCGGGCTGGACAGCATGAGCGTCGGCTACGTGCTTTCCGGCTTTAAGGACCGAAAGATTACCGCGTTCACCTTGAAAGTGGATGAGAACGACCCGGATATTGTCAAAAGCAGGCAGTTCGCAAGCGTTTTCGGCCTGAATCTGGTGGAGGTCGGCGTGAGGAAAAATGGCAGCGGGCTTTTGATATCGGTGCAAAAATATTCCCCTGGAAGGAGGCTTGCCTATGAAAGGGAGACTGAAAGCTGCATGGATGCCGATTCGGTGGTCAGGAAAGCCCTCCTTGCCGGGGGCAGCCCGAAAAAGGACAACGCCTTGTGCTCGCTTTCAATGTACCTGGTTGGAAAGGCCGTTGCGGCAGAAGGCATAAGCACGGTTTTCTGCGGGGAAGGGCCGAATGAGATGTTCAATGACTATGGCTTTAATCCGCAGTCGTACGGTTATGCAACGCAGGATGCGGGGGATATTGGATTCAGGATGGCGTTGACTTTCGGGGATAAGAAAAGCGACCTTGTGCTGGGCAGGGGCGGCTTGCCCAAGCATGCGCTTGCCAGGATGGGCAAGATATTCGCAGAATATGGAATTAGGCTGGAATCCCCGTACTTTGACCAGCAGCTCATCAGCATAATGACGAGGATACCGCACGTTGTGGACTGGAAAACGATAAAACAGCACGTTATGGGAAAAATGTTTGCAGGTGAGCCGTTCGTGCAGTTCATAGATGGCACGGCAAAGGTGAAATTCCAGGACGGCTCGGGGATAAGCAGGCTGTTCGGAGAGTATGACCAGGCGCGCCTGGCAAGGATTTTCCTGGAGATATACGGGGTGAAGAAAGAGTATCCAGAATACCCCTAAGATATTATTTTTGTCACTCTCGCGCCCCCTGTCGCGCAGAAGATGGAAACCTGCGCGCCCTATGCCAATATTCTTTCAACTTTCGCGCTCCCTATCGCGCGCGGCATGGACTCGGCAAGGAAAACGCACAGCGTGTCGCCCTGGCGCAGGCACATGGGCGCGGTGAGCTCTATCTCGAATTTGCCTGCCGCGTCAAGCTTCCTTGCCTTGCAGGCAACATACTTGAGGCCGGAGAGCACGAAGAACTGCGGCACCGTAATGTCGCCTTTGTAGAATTTGGTGAGCGCGAGGCTTGCCTCCACCTTGTTTGCGGAGGGGAATTTCTCCTCGACAGCGAGGTCGCCCTTGCTCACATCTTCTGCCTCCACCCCGCGCAATGAAAGCCCCACGCGCGAGCTTGCCTCCGCCTCCTTCACGTCCACGTCCTGCACCTGGATGGACTTTACCTCCGCCTCAAGCCCAGACGGGAGGAACGCGAGCTTTTGGTGCACCTTCACCATGCCCTGCTGGACAATGCCAAGCGCCACCGTGCCTATTCCCTTGACGGCAAAGCACGAATCGACCACCACTTCGGTCTTCCCGTCGCCTTTCCTTGCGGAGGAAAGGAGGATGAGCTTCTCGCGCAGCGCGTTTGCGTCGCCGTCGAAGAATTCGTACTTCTGCACGCCTGCCGACTTGATGAGCGGCTCGATGTCGCCCCTGCCCACGCGGTCGGATATCACGATGAGGCTTTTTCCGAAAGCCGCGCACGCCACTAGCATCTCGCCAGCAAACTTGTCAATCGCGGAGGGGCGGAAGTATGCGATGTCGGCAAGCGAGAGCGCGTAGAGCAGGGGCTGTATCTTCTCGGGGTATTTGCTCGGGTGGTATAGGCAGATGACCTTGTCGCCTTCCTTGCAGTTGTAGATGGTGAAATCGCTCTCGCTGCCCTTCTTCCCGATTTTCTTCACGAACTCGGCATCAGGCTCGAGCGCTGCGACGTGGATGTGCTTCATACACCGGATTTTCATGCGATTATTATTTAATCCGATTGCACCATTGTAAAGCATGCTTATTTTCCAGGCGCTATCAAGCGCAAGGCGGCAGGGCAAGCAGGACTTGCGGCAGTTCAGCGATGTCCCGCGCGGCGTTTTTTCCGATGCGCTGAAGGCAGGGGCCTCGCCTTTCATCTTCACATACCTGAACATGAAGGATGAGACGCACCAGCGCCTTGTTTTCGGGAAGGAAAACAAATACTTTGACTACAGGTTCGGGAAGAAGGACGTTGGCAGCCCGAAGGCATGGGTGGACGGGGAGGATGCATGGGTGGCAAAAGCCGGCGTAAAGAAGCTGCTTTTGAAGCGCGAGCTTGGGAGGACGGAGATAAAATTCATAACCGGGAAAATCGTCCTAGAATTGGTGCCTGTCAAGAGCATCGGGCTGGAGGGCGCAAAACAGGGCGGGCAGGCGGATAAAGCGCAGGCCGGGCTGATGGCAGAGGAGGGCGCTCCTGCGAAGGGGGCGCGGATGGAAAGGATTGCCGGGAATGCCGCGCCGGTGAAGGAAGAGGAAACGCAGGGCGGGCTGGCAGATGGGGAGCGGGTGGAGGAAGGGGGAATGCCCGCGCCGGAAAATGCAGGAATTGCACTGCTCAAGGCAACCCCAGCCAAGGCAAACGGCACTGCGATGGACGATGCCTCTGTGCGCCTCTGGGAGCTTTTGAAAGAGGAGCAGAGGTATGATACGACGGACAACAAGGTTGTCCCGTACATGCAGCGGAAGAGGGAAATCGGCTTCACCGGCCTTTTCAACCGCCTGCGGCAGGAGAAAAACGGGAAGATGCTGCTCGAGGTTGCCGCAAGCCGCTGCAAGGAGAAAGGCGTGCCGCTTGAGTCCGCGCTTGCAGTGGTGTGCTTTGAGTCGTACGCCGTGAACGGGGTGAAGTCGTATGCGGGTGCATATGGCTATGCACAGGTCAAGCCAGGCACTGCAAAGATGATGAAGGTCGAGTTCAAGAGCGCGGCGCACCTTCGGGTGGATGCAGACACCAACATACGGGCGGGCGTGGCATACCTTGCCCACCTCTACGAGAAGTTCGGGAGCTGGCCTGAGGCATATTCCGCATACAACAACGGGGAGCACGCGCAGGTCAATGTCAATTCGAGGTATGTGCGCGGCGTCCTCTCGTTCGAGCGCTTCCTGAAGGAGGCGAAAGTGGAGCGCCTTCTTGAGATGGGGACCAGGGAATTCATGGAAACCCCCGAGTACAAATCGGCGGTCGCAAACCTGGAAGCGCAGCAGTACGCCTATTTGGACCTGAAGAGATAGAAGAGAGAAGAAAATTTGCGGCGTGCTTTTTCCTTTGGAAAAAGCTGCCAATTTTTTCCCCGCAGGGAAAAAATGCGGCTACGGGGAATCGAACCCCGCTCTCTGACTTGGGAAGCCAGAATTCTACCGATGAACCATAGCCGCAGCTTTAGCTGCGGCTAATTCGGGAATACCAATATTAAAAAGCATGCACAAACTCCCCTCATGCATCTTCCCTCCCGCGCCATCTTCGCGTTCAACGCAAACATCGACCACCACTGCTTCCCAACTGATGAAGAGCTCAAGCGCGTGGGGGACGCGCTCCCAGCGCTTGCCAGCCAGATTGACGAGTGCTTTGCCTACGGCGTGCAGCGCGAGGCCTCGATAGACACGAAGGCGTGCAATTTCCTCCTGTCAGAGTTCAAGCGCGCGCGAAGGATGATGGGGGGGCAGGCTGGCAATGGCGCGCAGATGGCGTCCGCGCTTGGCGTGGAGTGCCTTCTCCACACCAATTTTGGCTCCGAGGGCTTGCTGGGGCTTTTTGCCCATCCTGAAAAGGTGATGGTGGCAACCGAGAGGGGGTTTGCGCGAGCGGACACTGTCCAGAATGAAAAGTCCGAGGCCCACCACTTTGTTTTTGAGAACGCGGAAACGCGCACGCGCTTCATTGCGTCGTACGACCCGCAGCCATTGCACCCTGACAGCCTGTTCTGCGAGAAAATAAAGGCGGAGCTGCCAACAGTCAGCCATGCATTCGTGAGCGGCTTCCATCTTCTCCCGACGGTGGGAAGGCTGGGGAAATTCCTGCAGGAAATGCGCGCGTGGAAGGAGACCAACCCGCGCTTGCGGCTTTTCTGCGAAATAGGCGAATTCCAGAAAGCAGAGGTGAGGGACGCTTTCCTGGAAGAGCTTCGCATTTTTGACATGGTGGGGCTGAACGACACCGAGCTGTCCTCGTTCGGGGTGGGCTTGGAGGAGTTTTCGCAGAAGGCGAATTCCGTGCTTTTCCACACGCAAGGCTCGCAGGAAGTTCTGCCGAAGGAAAAGCTGGACGGGGAGGCGCTCGCATTCGCGCGCAAGTGCGCGTCATTCCGCGCGGAGAAGGGGAGAAGCGCCACGCTTTCCGAGCTGGAAGGTTACGAAGCAAAATTCGTCGAAAAGCCCGTGGAAACGGTGGGATTGGGCGACACGCTTTCGTGCGCGTACTTTTTGGCTTGTAAGGGATAAGCTAAATGAAGATAAAATAAGTGCGACCGCCGGAACCCAAGCGTTATGCTTGGAGCTTACGTCTTATTTTACCCCTCTGACTGTTGGATAATGTAACATTTGGGATTTATATCCCTATGCCGATTCTTGCCGCGAGCGCGTATTTCGCCCCACTTCTTACGGCGTTAATAAACGTTTGGGTAGGGGTGCATTTCCTAGGAAATTTACCTATGTTATCTCTTCTTTATTGATTTTTGTTTTGAGTGTGCCGGAGCATATGACGCTCTTTAGTTTCTGTTTTTTTACCGCTCGGTCATCTTGGCTGTAAATTTCTGCCATGTCCTTTATTGCTGAGAGAGTTATGGCTGAGACAACGCAGCCTGGAACTTCCGACTCTATTTTTTGCTTGACTTCATCAAAATGCGCTGGAGTTTGCATTTCTTTCAGGATAAAGACGTAGTTTCTGGCTCCCGAATTTCGTATGTATTCTGAGTCTTTCAATCTTCCATTCTTCCTAGTTATGCTTTTGAGCAACTGATTCCCCCCATAGCCCTTCAGATTCTTTGCATCGTAGAGAATCTCCTCGTCTTCAAGGATGAACCTGCCATCTTCTTTGTATGGCCCTCCGAGCTTATCAGTAAGGAGCAAACGGGATAATGTGCAGAAACACAGTGTTTCAAACAACGCGCCACGTTGCTGGGGGCTTAAGCCGGCATTAATTTTGTTGATATCCTTCAGTATTGAGCAGCCGATCTTGAAATATTCCACCAAGAGTTCCTGGGTAATCTTGGTGCGCCGGTAATCCAATATCATACGTTTAACAAAATTCGGGTCACTAGCCATTTTTGAGATGAAGATGCCGCTGTTTTCTATCAAACGCATGTCATCTTCTGGCTGGAAAGACAGGGGCGGCTGTTCCCTAAAGTCCAATATGAGGAACGGGATAAAAGCGAAGTATTTTCTTATGACATCAGGCAGCCCTTCATTATAAACAGCTTCGTGATTTATTAGCAAATACTGGTGGATCTTGCCATCCACCTTCACCTCGATTAACTCTTTATTGTCAACTCCAGCGTATTTTTTAGACGGAAAATACATTCCATGCTTCCTTTGCAGGTAAAGCAGTCTGAGTGATGCATTTTGACCTCTTAAGATATTTGAAAGATTTTCTAGAAATGGCTGGTGCTTTAACACCGCTTTACCATTATCGATTGAGACGCCATATGCAGCATATTTATCTAGAATGTTCTGGTAAACGTGTTGCTTATAGAAGGGGCTTATTTCCGGCTCGCGGAAGAATGTCTTTATGACTGTTGAATCATCAGTCTGCTTGTACAGGGCAGTTTCGCTTGTTTCTATTCCTGCTACGTTTGAGATGAAGTCACGTAGGCTGCTGCTGCCCTTCTTCTTCCAAATCAGCAGATGCTTGTTCTCGTTCAAAGGTCTGACAGCCAATTCACATTTCTCTTGATTTCTGATATATTTGATATTCATTATCTTGTCCAGTGACAAGTCAAGGCTGTCGCTTTTCAGCAACCTTCTGGCAAAATCATCCGCGTCACTGTTTTTATTTGCGTATATTCTTCCTCTGAATTTTTTGCCCCGGTCTAGCTGGTTGAGGTGCAATTCGTATATCTTTATGCTAGGCTGCGTTTTACTCGTTTCAAGCAGTGCTTTTTCCACCTGCCCCCAATCTTTCTTGGCAGATACGTATTTTTCATAGAGGTGAACGTTGTGCTCGGTTTGCTTGTTAACCGAATTCTTGAAGATTCTTTTATTGCCGCAGACATAAGCAAAATGATGTTTGTTGGATATAGAAAACAGGGTGAACGGTCTAGGTGTAAAGACTTCTTCATCTCTGACTCTCTTCGAAACTGTCCTAATCGTGGTCTTTGTGATTAAGCCCACCAGCAATTTTTCTCTATTTTTTCTGATATATTTATAGCGAATAGAAATGTCTTTCCTCTTTTTGAACACGTTGCTGAGTATTTTGCATGTAATTCTGCCCCTATTGTACTGGAGGTGGCTTCTGTTCTGCACCCTATTGTTTACATCATACAAGCCATCCTCAAATGTCGCATAGCTCGCATCCCCTAACTCCAAGCCCATTTGTTGAGCCACTTTTTCCAAGAGTCGCGTGTCCTTTTGTTTCATTTCTGTCCCCTTATGAGTTGCTTTCGATAAAATCTATTTGGACCTAACCACGTTTTCTTTTTCGGGAAACAGCACATTTGCATGGAACTTCTTGAATTCCTCTTTGTGTTCCGTGTGTATCGGCATCAGCGTCTTTGCCTTCACAGTGTTTATCACCTTGACCAAATCCGGCTGTGGCGCATGTCCAGAAGCGTGGATTTGATGCTTCGGCAGCCCAAACAACTCAAGCCAGTGGTTGCAGCCCCACTCGGCAAACGCCATCTCCTCATTGAAAGCCTCGCTCATAGAGTGGATGTAGGCACTACCTGCATCCGGTTTAATGTCAATCATATCCAGCATGTCAAAATAACCAAGGCAAGCTACGATTTCGCCCTGATGCGCATGGATGTAATCCGCGCGCGCAACGTTCGAAGCGTTCAGCATGGACTTTTTCCACTGTTCCGTATAGTCAGACTCGTCATAAGTGCCGGAGCCACACTTTTCCTGGTAAAGGAGTATGTTTGCATCGTTTATGTTCGGCAGGGCTGGAATTACTGATTTGAGGACTTGGATATAGCGCGCAGTGCGGAATGGAATCAGGAGCTTCCTGCCCGCAGCCTTGGCGCATTCGTAGAAGGTAAGGAAGCGCGTGGTGTCCTTCCACGAGAAGTCCGCAAATACTATGTTTTTGGTTTCTTCAATGACTTTGGCGGAATTTGCTTTAACGTAAGGCTCGCCGTGGTTCTCGATAGACGTTATCCTTGTGCCCTCGCAAAGGAACAGCTCCGGCTTGGCTATGGCGGCATGCTCCGCGAATTCCTGCGTCAGGTGCCCCATTATACCATGCATTCGCAGGTCTCCCGAATAGACAACCGCGCCCTCAGAGCAGTGGATGATGAAAGCGCAAGCGCCCGGGACCGAGTGGTCGACCGGCAGTGGCTCGACCTCAAGCGGCCCGATTTTGAACTTGTTGGTTACAGCCTCGATTTTCCTCTTGATGGGCGGTTTCTTGTAGTCCTTGCGCAAGAGAGGGCGCGGCTTGTAGTTGGTTATCTCATTCTCAAGCTCGCGCTGCCCCACTTCCTGAACGGTTTCCATGACTTTTTGAGTAGTGGGCGTGCAGTAAATCGTTATGTCGTTGTCAAGGAATGAAATGTACGCGGCATGGTCAAAGTGCGCATGTGATAGCAGAACCGCCTGGACTGCCGTTTCCTTGTGGACGGGCGCGCCTGCGAATTCCAGCAAATCGGGTCTGTAAATACCTTCAATGTCTGGCAGCAAGCCAGTTTTCCAGAAAGTTTCGATGCCACGAGATGAAGTCGGTTTCAGGTATTCCTCAAAGTATTTGCCCCAAACGCCAAAGCTTTTCCCAAAGTCAAGGAATATCTTGGTGTCCTGGTCTTCGAGCAGTATCTTGTTGCCGCCGATTTCGTTCACGCCGCCGTAGAAAGTGAGTTTTACCATAGACACACCTAATCGATTTCCTTGACGATTTCTGCGAGTGTTTCAAATTTCTCGATGCGATAGTCTGCAATATCCATTTCTTCGGTATAGCCAATGCACCCATACTTGGCAAGGCACGTGTGCACCCCAGCCTTCTTCGCGCCGATTATGTCCCTTTCCGGATTATCGCCAACAAAAAGCACTTCATTTGGCTTAACTTTGAGCAGGAAAAGCGCAAGCTCAAACGGCTTAAGGGAAGGCTTGTGCTCCAGTGTATCGTTGTAAGTCACTACTGGATAGAAAAAGCCGTCCAAACCGGCAAGTATGAGTCGCTGCCAGGCCTTCTCGCGCGGAGCGTCAGTCACAATGCCTATCTTGTACTTCCTTTTCAGCGATGAGAGCACCTGGATTACCTTCGGGCGAGGTTTAACGCACTCGTACTTCTTCTTGGTGTATGCGATTATCGCCGCCTGCCGCGCGCGCTCAAGCTCGTGCTGCGTCAATTCCAATCCATACAGCACATCCCCGAACGTTCGCTGGTACTCGATGCCCTTTTCCTCGTAGATTTTGAAGATACGCTCGTAGAGTTCCTTCTCGGACAGCGGAATACCTGCCTTTTTCATTGCCTTCGCAGCCGCGTGCGCGCTCTCGCGCTTGAAGCCCGAGAAATCGAGCAAAGTATTGTCCAAATCGAACAGAATTGCCTTAAGCATACTCCCACCATCGTTATTTTCGTTTCTTTCCATATAAGGCATTATGTTGCCCTGCTGCCTTGCCATGAAAAAACGCCTGCACTTTCGCATCCAGCCACTCATAAGCTCTCAGGGTCGAAGGGTAGAGAATACAGGTCAGCGAAAAGACCGCCAGCGCAGCGATGCCCCACTGGTTGAAGAATGCCAAGGCTGGAACGGCGCACATCCCATATGGCTGCCCGGTCGGGTTGTCTGTCCCGCAAAGAATGTTCCCGTAGACGTCGTTGAGCAGAATCGCGCATATGAGAAGCCAAAATGCCTTGTTTTTGATTTCCAGCCGCTCCCTGGCAAAAAGCGCAAGCAGCGTGAGAACTGCCATGCTCAAGAATGGGCCGCCAAAATACACCAAAGGCGAGCCATTGACGTTCTCCGAGCGTACCTGCTGCGGGGCAGGAATTTCAAGTATGCCCGGGTAAATCGGTATCATCCGTATGTTGCTGATGCTGCAGCTCACTGGCAGGTTCCAAATCAAGCCTGTTAGGTGGCAGCCTGCAAGGTGCCCGAATTCGTGCACTACGTGCTGTAGAGCAACCAAAACGGAAACTAGGGCGATTGCCACAAAAAGCGCGCCAAGTATTGCTGCGAACTGCCGCGCACCCTCGCGCACAAGAAGAAACGTTTTTAGAATATTGCCGTTTTTCACTCTTTCGCCCCGCCAGCCCTTATGGCGGCTGCAAGTTCCTTATCCCGCAGCCCAAACGCCTCGCTTATAGGCATTTCCCGAAACATGAGCGCCAAATCATCATTTTTCATCAAAACAAAATCGTCGGCCATTTTTTGAAGTTCGGGATAAGCCTGTTCGGCAATTGCACACCTCCTTTTCTCCACTCTGAATGGGTAGGTTATAGCCATCCCCAGCGTGGCGCCTTCGGCTTTGGCGGCAGCTGCTGCTACAGGTGATAGGGCAGTGCCAGTGAAACCGCCAAGGCCCGCGAATAGCAAAACCTTCTTCGCGCCCTTAATCGTCTCTCTGACACACTTTTCAGCATTCGCGCGCTCTTCCGCAGAAACCGGCTGTTGATGGTCCCGCACAGCGCTCATCCCTTTGAGCAAGGTGAAATTGACGACATCTTTCCCATTGACAAGCTGCTTCTCCTCAAAACGGCTTATGCAGAGTGTCCTGGCGCCCTTCAAACCCGCTTTTCTCAGCCGAGAGATATTGTTTATCCCGCAGCCGCCCAGGCCAACAAAAACGGCATCTGTGTAGTCATGGGTAAATTTTGAGCCCATTTCATCAGGCATGTCACCACCTTCTCCTTGTCCTTCTTACTGCAGGTACCACTGCAACTATTCTGTTGTATGAGCGCCCGACCGGCCGTATTGCCACTCGCCTGCCCCCAATCTTGCGCTGGAGCTGCCTTTTGGCAGTGGCATAGCCGCGCTCTCCCCTCTCTGGCGTGTCAATGCCAGCTATTCTGACATAGCGTGAGCCTCCGACACGCCTTCTGACTACAAACGTGTCTCCGTCGACCACCCGGCTCACTGTCCTTCTGCATCCCCTTCCCATGTTTCCACCTCCAAACTATTGTGTATAGTTTTAACATTAACAATTAAATAGCTTTGCTCACAATATACTTTTTATATGTTTCCGGAGAATTTTGCACCTGTGGGAGATACCAACCTGATAGCCACTTTCTACTCTTTCGAGCCGTTCGTGGCAGCGGCACACGCCTATTCGCCCAGTCGAATCCAGCTCATAATAGCCAAGGACTCGGTGAAGAACATCGAAAAGCACCTCGCCAAGGTCCACGAGCTGTACGGCAAGGTGGCTGAGATAAAGGAAATTGAGGTAGACCAGTCGGATATTTTTTCAGTTGCAAAGAAGACAGTAGAGCTTCTTGAGAAGAACGGCGGAAGAACCATCGTGAACGTATCCGGCGGCTGGAAGCTGATGGCGCAGGGCGTGCTTTACGGCTGCTATGCCCGGCCCGCGCTCGTGGAAAGGATAGTCTGCAACGAACTTCCAGATATCAACAAGCTAGTGGAGCTTCCGAAGCTGACTTTTGGTCTTACAGAGACGAAGCGCGAGCTTCTGGGCGAAATAGAGCGAAGGAACGGCAAGCCGATAGCGGAAATAGCAAGAAAGCTGGGCAAGACGCCCGGGATGCTTTACCAGCACCTCAAGGAGCTGAAAGAAGGCGGGTATGTGGATGAGAAGTTCAAGATAACGCTTGCCGGAAGAGTGGCGCTGTTGTGAGATGAGCTTATGGATTTGGCTGAAGCGGCGATTTGTCTGCCCGCAGTAATACTTGCGGGAGTTGTAGGCTATTACATCGGGCGCGAACAGGAGAGAAAGAAGATGACTGGTTCCGAGTCTGGCGCGGCAATGGTGAACATAAACCAGCAGCTCGCCGAGATAAAGGGTAAATTCGAGGCAATTGAGAGGGCGCGCCTTGAGCACGAAAAACACCAAACCACTCTGCAAGGCGAACGGGACAAAAGCTGGAAGCAGATACTGGACAACACGACCGCCAACGAGAAAGGCAGGATGGAGCAGGTTCAGAAGGCCGTGGAACAGGTGGGGCAATTCCAAAAGCTCCTTCTTGGCACCCAATCGCGCGGGAGCGCGGCAGAACACGTTCTCAAGTCATACCTGAAAGACCTCATCAAGCAGGGTCTTGTGGACACGGATGTTAGTGTGGGGAACAACCTGAAAGTCGAGTTTGCTTGGAAGCTGGGGGATGAAAAGTATCTCCCCATAGACTGCAAGTGCCATGACGTGCAGGAGCTTGTAAAATCAATGACCGAAGCAGAAGATGCGGAGGCGCAGAAATCATACAGGAACAAGATAAAGAGGAAGGTCGAGGGCAGCATAGACGAAGTGAGGAAGTATCAAAATCTACCAAAGACCATCCGATACTGCATAATGGCTGTGCCCGACCAGGTTTACGAGCTGATGCCCGAGCTTTCGAGCTACGCGCTTGCAAACAACGTGATTCTGACAAGCTATTCCAACGTTTCTGTGATAGCCTACCTCACTGCAGAGAAATACAATAGCGATTTGCAGAAGGGTGATGCACAGGAGCTGCAACAGGTTATTGAGAGCTTGCTTTCAATTGTTGAGAAGATAAGCGAGAAGACAGATTCCATAGAGCGCGGGCTGAAGACAATAAAAAACGCGAACGATGAGATATGTTCCGAAGTTGGGAAAGCGAAGAAAATAAGATAATCTCGTAAGTAGAGGTGAGATGATGGAACGAATGACATTCATCAGATTGATAGAAAAAACACTCGATGAGACGAAGAAACCCCTGACAACCCGCGAGATTTGGGAGGAAGCAAAAAAACTCGGTTTTGACAAGGAACTAGGGTCCATAGGCAAAACCCCGTGGGACACCATTGGTGCGTATCTCTATGACAATATCAAGAAAACCGATCCAATCTTTATCAAAGTCAGCACAAGACCGACACGATTCTCCCTGAAGAAATACGCAAAAGCCTTGGAAAACTGGAAAGCGCCGGAAACAGAGGAGGCTGCGCCGCTTCAGATGAAGAATGAGCGCGAATACCACCCCCTCCTGGCACGATTTATAGACTCTGAATTCAAGTCAAAAGCAAAGACCATATTCCATGAGCTATCGTCCAAGGGCAAACGGGGGCTTAACGAGTGGCTGCACCCAGACGTTGTAGGCGTGTTCTTTCCATTCGGGGAATATGAGCCTGCAACCATCGACCTTCAGAAGCACCTCGCGTCCAGCTCAGTCAAGATATACTCATTCGAGCTGAAAAAAGTGCTGAATTTCTCTTGCCTGAGGGAGTATTACTTCCAGGCAGTGTCGAATTCGAGCTGGGCGCACGAAGGCTACTTAGCGGTATTGAAAATTGACAAAGACAACGAATTGATGAAGGAGTTGGGCCGGTTGAACACATCGTTTGGAATCGGCGTCATCGAGCTTAACGAGGAACAGCCGGAGGAAAGCGAGATATTGTTTCCCGCACGGGCTAGGACTGAGCTTGATTGGGACACGCTGAATCTGCTTGCAAGCAAAAATCCCGATTTCAGCAGTTTCATTGTGGATGTAAAGAAGGACTTGACAACTGGAGATATAAGAGGGGCATATGACAAGATAGAGCGGCCAAAATAAGGTGTTTATATGAAAGAATCAAACGGCGCAAACCTCGGCTTTGAACAGACACTTTGGAAAGCGGCAGACAAGCTCCGCAACAACATGGACGCTGCCGAGTACAAGCATGTTGTCCTTGGTCTTATCTTCCTGAAATACATCTCCGACTCGTTCGAGGAGGTCCGCAAGAAGCTGTCGGAAGACAAGGAAGCCGACTTGGAGGATGTTGACGAATACAGGAAATTCAACGTTTTCTGGGTGCCAAAGAAGGCCCGCTGGCCATTCATACAGTCAAACGCCAAGCAGCCAGACGTTGGGCAGGTTCTGGACGAAGCGATGGACGCGATAGAAAGGGACAACCCCGCATTGAAAGGCGTCCTTCCCAAGGATTATTCCCGCTTATCACTTGACAAGTCCAGGCTTGGCGAACTCATAGATTTGATAAGCACCATCGGCTTCTCCAATAAAGACGGTGGAAAGGACGTTCTTGGCAGGATTTACGAGTATTTCCTTGGCTTGTTTGCGGACGCAGAAGGCAAGAACGGAGGGCAATTCTACACCCCTGCAAGCATAGTCAAGCTCCTTGTTGGCATGATTGAGCCCTACAAGGGGCGCGTATACGACCCCTGCTGCGGCTCGGGAGGCATGTTCGTTCAAAGCGAGAAGTTCATAAATGCCCATCAAGGCAGGATAAAGGACATAATGGTGTTCGGGCAGGAGTCCAACCACACCACCTGGAAGCTGTGCAGGATGAACCTTGCCATCCGTGGCATTGAGGGTGTGGTGGCTTGGGGCGACTCTTTCCATGACGACTACCACAAGGAACTCAAAGCCGATTTCGTGCTTGCAAATCCTCCCTTCAATGATTCTGATTGGAAAGGGGAGAAACTACGGAATGATGCCCGCTGGAAATACGGCATTCCACCGACTGGAAACGCCAACTACGCCTGGGTTCAGCACTTCATCCACCATCTTTCACCCACTGGAATTGCCGGGTTTGTTATGGCAAACGGCTCGCTTTCTTCCAATACTTCTGGTGAAGGCGAAATACGCAAGAATATTGTTGAAGCCGACTTGGTGGACTGCATAGTTGCAATGCCAGGCCAGCTATTCTACAACACAATGATTCCCGCGTGTCTTTGGTTTGTTTCACGAGACAGGAAAGACCACAAATTCAGAGATAGACGCGGCGAAGTATTGTTTATTGACGCGCGCAATATGGGGCATTTGATTGATAGACGGCACAAGGAGCTTACTGATGAAGATATCAAGAAGATTTCTGATGTTTACCATGCGTGGCGCGGCGAAGGTGGCAAATATGCAGATGTGATGGGCTTCTGCAAGGCAGTCAAGCTTGAAGAAATACGCAAACATGAACACAATCTGACGCCTGGGCGTTATGTAGGTGCCGAAGACGTAGCGGAAGATAGTGAGGAATTCGATAAGAAGATGAAGCGCCTGACATCAGAGCTTTCCGAACAGTTCAAGAAATCGAATGAACTGGAAGACGAGATAAAAAAGAGTTTGAAGGGAATCGGATATGACTTATGAAGAGATTTACACTGGAATGGGAATAGTCGGTGGGCTTTACGCGGCGGTCCAAGTAGTCCATACTCTATGGAAAAAAATGACCAAGAGAGTAAAGGTTGCTTATGCTATTGGAAGTTTGTATTTGGAAGGCGGGTTGCCGACGGCTGGGTTAAAGATAAAGTCCGATAATAAATTGACAAATCTAAAAGGTATTCTTCATATTGCAGTCATAAATGAAAAAGACGAAAACGTATGCATAACTGACATTTTTGGAACTTTTCTCTACGATAAAAAAAGATATGATGAAAAACATTTGAAGGATTACGGCGCGCCAATCTGTTTCTCCATTCGTCCTGCTAGACGTAATCCGCGCATTCCGATAAACCTGGCGCCAAAAGAAGCTATAGATGTCTGCTGCACCTTCGAACTCAAGGAAGTGAACTTAGATTCATTAGAACGCGCCATACCGCTTGCGAGCCTTCCAACTTATTTCCTTGACGATGTGCCAATTGTGATTTTTCACCCTCATAAGATAGAGACGCACTGGTTAAGTTTACCGGTAGCGATGCATCTCTCCATTCATATTAATGGAAGCGAGTTAATTGAGAGTAAGGCGTCCTTTTCATACAAAAAAGATGAGCAGTGGCCAATAATAGACGATCTAGCAGCCAGTAGTCCAGAAGATGATGAGAACTACGGAACCATCGACCATATAACAATAATGGATATCGAGAGAAGACTGTGTGGTAGGTCAACATGATTCAAAAATTCAAAGAAACTGAAATAGGAAAAATCCCAGAAGACTGGGAAGTTAAAAGAATAGGCGACTTTGTGGACATCAAACATGGTTACGCGTTTAAGGGTGAATATTTCTCTGATGAACCGACTGAAAATATATTGTTGACACCTGGAAATTTCAACATAGGAGGAGGATTTAAAGACGATAAACTAAAATATACCAACGAAGAACCTTCCTCAGAGTATGTCCTGAAAAAGAATGAAATAATCGTTACAATGACTGACTTAAGCAAAGAAGGAGATACTCTCGGATTTTCTGCAAAAGTTCCTGCTTCAAAAGATAAAAAATATCTGCATAATCAGCGAATCGGATTATTGAAGTTTAAATCCAAAGAAGTCTCAGCTGATTTTATTTATTGGACATTAAGAACCGAGAAATATCATTCATCTATTGTTGGCTCTGCAACCGGATCAACTGTTAAACATACTTCACCGGATAGAATAAAACAATACGGATTTTGTTTCCCCCGAAATTTATCAGAACAAACCATCATCACAAAAATCCTCTCCTCACTCGACGAAAAGATCGAACTCAATCGCCGGACAAACAAGAAACTTGAAGAAATGGTGCAAGCGCTCTTCAAGTACTGGTTTGTGGACTTTGAATTTCCAGACAAGAACGGCAAGCCCTACAAATCAAGCGGTGGAGCAATGGTTGATAGCGAGCTGGGAAAGATACCCAAAGGGTGGGAAATTAAAAACATTGATGAGTTGACATCTAAATTCACGACAGGTTTAAATCCAAGAAACAACTTTAAGTTAGGAAATGGAAATAATTTTTATGTGACTATTAAAAATATCGGAAATCAAAACATAATTCTTGATGAGCGATGCGATAAAGTGGATGATAACGCCTTGCTTAAAATAAATGCAAGGTCAAAACTTGAGAAGGGCGATATTTTATTTTCAGGGATAGGCACCATAGGTAAAACCTTTTTTGTTGACGAGACTCCATCTAATTGGAACGTCAGTGAATCAATTTTCACTCTGAGAGCAAACACTCGGCTTATCTCCACAGAAATTCTTTATTATTTATTATTAAGTTCAAATTTTCAAGATTATGCCCATCAATTAGCAAGTGGTAGCGTTCAAAAAGGAATTAGAATGAGAGATCTTAAGCGTTACAGACTTGCAGTTCCGCCTATGACTGTTCAAAACGAAACGTCTGCCGTCTTTTCATCTGTATTGCAAAAATTGATCGATAATCATAACGTAATGAGGTCACTGTCATCAATCCGTGATTCTCTTCTTCCAAAACTTATGTCTGGAAAAATACGGGTGTCTGTTTGAATGACAATGACGAGAAATTGATAAAGACTGCGATTGAAGCCAGTGGCTTTCCTTTAGAGAGAATGGTTAGAAAGAAACTCAAAGAATTGAACATTGATACACAGTCAACGCAATATATTATTAGAAATGAAGCGGGTGAAGGAGTTTCAAATGAGCTGGATGTTTTTGGACGACTCAAGCATCCTGTTTATAGTACAAAAGATAAGAGATTCTCGGCTTCTCTGAACGTGCGACTTGTGGGCGAAGTTAAGAAATTCTCGGATTATTCTATCTGTTTCTATGATTTGGATAATGAAAAGCCTGAAAACTTCGGAATAAGATTTCCCAACCTCTTAAATTCTGGGTTTAGCCTACAGAAATTTTTAGGTGGGGATCAACTCCTTTTAGATTTTAAAACAGATTATGGTAGCATACCCTTCTCAAAGATTGCATGTGTCTTGGAACCGAAGAGGCCTGATAATAAACCAGAAATCAAAGCTTATGAGAATAAAGGAAACAAGCTTATTTTTGAAACAGCAAGTAATCTTGCTCTAGCATGCGAATACTTTCATAAACGTGAGTTTCTTGGGCCTACTGATAATTATCTTATCTATCACGCATGTTTTCCCGTATTCTTTACTGATGCAAAGCTAATAAGAATCGTTGGGGAAGAAAATATCCAGCTTGAAGAGGTTGACAATTTTATTTACTTGCTGGCAGCGAGGGATTTGGACAAAATACCATTGACTGCGAAGGAGATGTATTACTTGCCCATCTTGGTTACAAACGTTAAGGGCATTGAATCTGCTGTTGATTTAATAAGAAAGATTGATGCAAACTTAGTACGAGACATTGAAACCCTTATGGAGAGACCAAACTGTATTGATTCAGAATTCAAAAAGTACAAAGAACTGTATGAACGGATGAAAAAATGACTGCCTACATAACCGAATCCGAAATCGAGGAGCACGCGCTCAAGCTTTTCGCCAGCATGGGATATGAGATAGTTTATGGACCCGACATCGCACCTGCTCCTGACGGAGTGCGGCCTGAGCGCGAAAGCTATTCGCAGGTTGTGCTTACGGGGAGGCTCAAAAGCGCGCTCAAGCGAATTAATCCGACCTTGCCGGAAGAGATAATTGACGACGCTGTAAAGAAGCTCCAGCGCGCGGAAAGCCAGAATTTGGTAATGAACAACCAAGCATTCCACAATCTCCTTGTAAATGGAATAGACGTTCAGGTAAAGGAAAAGGGCAAGCAGGCGAGCAAAAAGCTCTGGCTTTTCGACTTTGAAGACCCGAAGAACAACGAGTTTGCAGCCATAAACCAATTCACCATAATCGAGCAGAACAACAACAGGCGCCCGGACATAATCGTTTTCGTGAACGGGCTTCCCTTGGCGGTCATTGAGCTGAAGAACATTGCCGATGAAAGAGCTGACATCAGCTCAGCCTACAACCAAATACAGACCTACAAGCTGCAAATCCCCTCCCTTTTCCATTACAACGAGCTTATCATGCTCAGCGACGCAGGAGACGCGCGCGTTGGCTCAATAACAAGCGAGCAGAACTGGTTCATGAAATGGAAACTGCTTGATGGCGAAACAGTGGACGACCCGACAATAATGCCCTTGGAGGTCATGCTGCGGGGAATGCTGAAAAAAGAGGTTTTGCTTGATTTTGCAAGGCATTTTGTGCTGTTTGAGGATTCTGAGGAGGGGCTGAAGAAGAAAATCGCCCAGTACCACCAATACAGGGCAGTGAAAGCCGCGCTCGCCTCAACAATAAAGGCAACTTCCGCGAAGGGAAACCGTCAGGCGGGCGTGGTCTGGCACACGCAAGGCTCTGGCAAAAGCCTTACTATGGTTCTTTACACCGGCTTGCTTTTCCTTGATGACAGGATGAACAATCCCACTGTCGTTGTCTTAACCGACAGAAACGACTTGGACGGGCAGCTTTTCGACACTTTCTGCGCCAACGCTCCAATCCTTAGGCAAGCGCCGGTCCAGGCAGATTCAAGGGACAGCCTGAAGAAACTCCTTTCAAGGCCCGCGGGAGGAATTATTTTCACCACCATCCAGAAGTTCTTCCCGGATGAGAAAGGAACCGCTTATCCGCTGCTTTCAGACAGGAAGAACATAGTGGTTATCGCTGACGAAGCGCACAGGAGCCAATATGGCTTCATAAGCGGGTTTGCAAGGCACATGCACGACGCGCTGCCAAATGCCACATTCATTGGCTTTACCGGCACGCCAATCGAGCTTGTGGACCGGGACACCAGGGCTGTTTTTGGAAAAGATGTTGATGTTTACAGTATTGAGCGGGCCGTAAAAGACAAGGCAACAGTTCCAATCTACTATGAAGGCAGGCTTGCCAAAATAGAGCTTAAGGAAGAAGAAAAGCCAAAGCTGGATGAGGAATTCGAGGAAGTTACTGAAGGGGAGGAAGTTGAGCACAAGGAAAAGCTCAAGAGCAAATGGAGCAGGCTGGAAGCTCTGGTGGGCAGCCAAAAGCGCATAAAACAGGTCGTGGAGGATTTGCTCGCCCATTATGACAAACGGCAGGAGGCAATGGAAGGCAAGGTGCTTGTCGTAGCCATGAGCAGGAGAATTTGCGTTGATATTTACAATGAGATAATCCGGCTTCGCCCGGCGTGGCACAATGAAGACGACAAGAAGGGCGTTGTAAAGGTAATCATGACTGGCGCTGCGACAGATAAGCTGGACTGGCAGCAGCACATAAGGAACAAGCTGAGGAGAAAGGAAATCGAGCTTCTCTTCAAAAAGCCCGCAAGCACGATAAAGATGGTGATTGTCCGCGACATGTGGCTTACAGGCACTGACATTCCCTGCCTGCACACCATTTACGTTGACAAGCCCATGCGCGGGCACGGGCTGATGCAGGCGATTGCCAGGGTAAATCGGGTGTTCAGGGACAAGCCAGGCGGCTTGGTTGTCGACTATATCGGGCTTGCCGAAAACCTCAAGGTCGCGCTTGCAAATTACACCAAGGAGGACAGAAGCGAAACTGCGATTGACAAGGAAAAGGTCGTCAAGACGATGCTTGAAAAGTACGAAATAGTGAAGGATATGCTGCATGGTGTCAGTTATCTGCAGTTCCTCAAGTCTCCCCTTAAGGAAAAGTACATCGTCATACAGACCATCGAGCGCCTGCTTTCGCAAAAAGGGCAAAAGGACAGGTTCATGAAGAACGTGGATATGCTTTCACGCGCGTTTGCGCTTGCCTATCCCCACCCGGAAGCCACGAAAATACGCGACGAGTTGGCATTCTTCCAGGCGATAAAGGCGCAGTTTGTCAAATACACGATAACTGCATCAGGTGAAAGCCAAAAGACCGATGCAGCCATCAAGCAGATTGTTTCCAAGGCGATAAGCTCAGACCAGGTAATTGACATTTTCGAAGTTGCGGGGCTGAAAAGGCCGGACATATCCATCCTTTCAGAGGAATTCCTCGAGGAAGTTCGAAATATGCCCCAGAAGAACCTTGCACTTGAAGTCTTGAGAAAGCTGATAAACGACGCGACAAAGAAAATGGCGAAGAAAAACGCGATAAGGGCAAGGCAATTCTCGGAAATGCTGGAAGAGGCTGTCCGCGCCTACTTGAACAGGAACCTTGACTCTGCCCAGGTTGTGGAAGAACTTATCAGTTTGGCTAAGAAAATCAATGAGGAAACGGGCCGCGGAGTGGATTTGGGCCTGAATGATGACGAGCTGGCGTTCTATGACGCGCTTGAAACCAATAACAGCGCGGTAAAGGTGCTTGGGGACGACACCCTGAAGGCGATTGCAAGGGAATTGGTCAAGGCAGTTAGGAACAGTGTTTCCATTGACTGGACGCTCAAGCAAAGTGTGCAGTCTGAAATGAGAGTCATTGTAAAACGCATACTACGAAGATACGGCTATCCGCCGGACAAGCAAAAGAAGGCAACCGACACGGTGCTTGAGCAGACAAAACTGCTTGCTGGTGCTTGGCTTGAGAACGAGGCAAAATAGGGTGGTGAATTGGCTAAACGAATAAGAGTGTCATTCAGGACAAATAGTGGCCGGGTTACTTTTCTAGCAAGGAGAAAGAAGAAGTGATACCTTGGCAGAAAACAGATACCATCGAATGATAAAGAGTACCATTTACGCTATTGCAAAACAATCAAAAAAACATAGAAAAGTATGCAAAGAAAGGAAGATTCCAATCCCCCACCCAGACATCCCAATGACGCCGTTGATGTATCAGCCAGAGATATATATTGTAACCAAGAACGGCAAGAAATACATATTTGAAATTCTTGACAGTCAGGCGGACGAACCCAACTTAATAATCGCAGACATTATCCAATCATATCTTGTCGAGAATGTTGCAAAAGTCTTCTTCGTTGCAAAAAATAATGAAGAGGCTGATAAAACCAAGAGATTTTCAAGGATAATCGCAGGTAGAATGGAAGACAATGGATATCGTGGGAAAGAGCTTGCAGAAGTAAATGTCTATGTGGTGAAAAAATGCGACCTAAATTCGAAAAAGCTCCTTCAGATATTCAAAGATTATGCAAAAGAAGACCGTTGGGATTGACCGAACCAGCTAATTATTCAGCAACCCCCCTCGCCGTATTCGATATATTTAAAATATGTTGCGTTATAAACTGATAATATGCAACAAAGTTCCATAAGGCTGACGAAAACAGAAAGGCGCTTTCTAATCAGCCTCACGAAGGGTGGCGACAAGAACGACTCTGAGATAGCCAAGGAAATGAAAGTGAGCAAAGCCACCGTCTCCCGCATCAGGAAGAAGCTCAGCGAGGAAGGCCTGCTTGCCGGCGCCACGCCCAAGCTTGACCTTGAGAAGATGGGCATCTGCTTCTACTACGTACTTGTTTTCCAGTGGAATGCCTTTGCGGACAGGAAGCTTACCGAAAAGATGGAGATGGACTTCACTTCCACGGCCCAGATCATCTATTTTGCCGAAGGTTCCAACCCGAACAGCAAGTACATTGCCAAGATGGCATTCGTTGACTTCGAGGACTACAACGAGTTTATTGCAGAATTCAGGCGCAAATACGGGGCATCCGTTTCGGGCCTCGAAACGTTCTTCATCCAGCCAAAAAGGATACTCAAGGAGGACTACGGAGACCTGGTAAAGATGCTAATTGGAGGTGTGTGAGATGAATAGGCACGCAAACATCGCTGCTTTTGCCGTTTTGATGATGCTGATTCCGACCGCTTTTTCTGCCGCCACCTATAGCGACTGCCTTAATGCCATAAATGCCATGTCTCCGCCAATCAAGGATGCGCAATCCAGACTGGACTTCCTGAACAGCATACTCAAGGACGCAAATATGTATGGAATCTCTTCCCCAACTCATTCCTCGGCAGCCACCAGCGCACAAAGCCTGCTAACCAAGGCGAGAGCCGCAGAACACTCTGCAAGCGCAGATTTCGCAGGCGCGGAATATGATGCCTGTGTGAATGACGCATCAAGTGCGAAAAGCTACGCATCACAGGCGGGTGCCATAGCAGATTCCTCCACAATTTTGCTCAATTCCATGCTTACCGCGCCCCTGAACTATGAAATAACAACAGACACACCTACCCTCAAGCTTGCCGACGGGTCCTCAACCACTGTTCTTATCAGGCTGGCATCTCGCGACAACCGGAAGCTGGACTGTGGCTACCTGACATCTCAGACTCCGTTGCAACAGCTGGGAATTGTTCCTCCCTCCGGCATGCAGAACTTCCAGGCCACAATACAGGCACCGCCCAGCGGCAACGGCACAATGCAGTTCCTTGTGGACGTTTCCTGCTCGGTTGGCAGCTATATGAGCAGCAGCAGGCAGACAACCATACAGGTGCAATACCAGCCCGACCCGGTGCGCCTGGCAATCAACCAGGCAAACAAGAGCATAGGCAACGCACAGACGTGGATTGACATGGCAAATGGCGTTATCAGCAATGCCTCTGACATAGGGATGGATACAAGGAACGAAATCGCTGCAGTGGCAACCTCCAAGGGGCTGCTGCAAAACGCAAGGAATTACCTGCAAAGCGCGCAGACATACATTTCCGCAAGCGATGATGAAGCAAAAGCCGATGCGGAGAAGGCTAACGAGTATGCCAATCAGGCAGGGGAGAAGGCAAGCTCCGCTTACGAAAAGCTGAACAGCAACATTGAGACGTGCAAGGAGGCTTTCAGGCAGATGATCTCCGCTCAGGCCGAGATATCAGACGCTGATGTCATCTATACGAAACTCGCCCTGGTCGTTCAGAGCCTGCCGCCCGAGATGAAGGCGGACGCAGCTGCGCAGGACGTGGAGGCGCAGAGACAGAAGCTGGACAAGGCGAAGAATGCCAACTCGCAGGCAAAGACGCAGCTTTCGGCAGGCTATTGCGAGCAGTCCGTGGACAGCGCCATAAGCGCAAGAAACGACGCTGCGGATACGAACAATCAGCTTAGCAGGGTGGCTGAAAGGATGAAGAATACCATAGTTGACGCGCTTGAAGCCGCCTCAATGCAGGCTGAAAGCAGTGTGGAGGCCGCCAAGAGCGCCACAGCAGGCGCGGGAGGCACATTCCTTGCAGACTCCGCCAAGACAATCTACGCTCAGCAGCAGCTCACAGAGGCGCAGGCAGTACTTCTTGGCGCGCAGGGCGCAGTGGCAACCGCGAAGCAGGCAACCAGCCTCTCAGACTTTCTTGACAGATCCGCTGATGCGTTCGGGCAGCTACAGAAAGTGGACAACATGGCCGCTTCGAGCAGACAGATGGCTGACTCTGCGAGAATGGACGCATACATGAAGTACGGGATTGCTGTTGCCGTTGTGATTGCCGCAGCAGGGGTCGGCTTCCTGTTCTGGAAGAAACGAGCCAAGCGGGAAAAGGGCAAAGCGCCAGCAGGCAAGCTCGGGCAGCTCATTAAGGAAGGAAAATTCGAGGAAGCCGCGCGCATATGCGACTCCAAGGAGGACTTCAAGAACGCAGCCGAGTATTACGCGAAAGCTGGCAAGTTCGAAAAGGCAAAGGAAGCCTACAAGAAGGAAAAGAAAACCAGCAAGAAGAGGTGATGGTGTGTTCATTCTGCCCTTTGTAATAATCCTTTCCGCCTTCTTCCTGCTGCTATGGGCAGCCGACCTTTTCTTCACGCTCAAAAGCACGGAAAAGAAGGGGCACGAGCTGGAGGCCAACCCGCTAATGAGAATGCTGCTCAAGGAGCGGCGCGCGCACCTTTACATCTTCAAGGCACTGGAAATAATCTTCTTCTTCGCGCTGATTTACCTGATTTCTTTCCAGAACGCGGACTATGCAGTGATAATCCTCCTGATTGCGACCGGAGTTTATGCCGTAGTAGTCTCCAACGGCATGGCAATATACCTTGAAATCACCAAGAAACCGGCAGTTGCCTCGCGTTTGCTCTTCCTTGTGTGCCTTGCCGTGCTTCTCTTCGCCTATCTTGCCTATGAAACGTTTGCGAATGGCGAAAGCCTGTTCAATTCGTGCTCCAAGTGCTGTGAGAACTATGCCACCCTCAAGGCGAGCTGCAACGCACCGGCGCAGCCCGTTATCCAAAATCATTCTGCAAATTCGGACATAAATATCACCGTGCCGGGTTAAATTGGCACGGCTTTGAGTGGGATGATGCAAAATACCCCAGCGCAAGCCACAGCAGGCGCGCAAGTGCAACTGCGCGATGCCATAAAGCCGTTTTTTGATGGCGGCCAGCCAAGGAACCTTATCCTTCGTGCCGGGGCGGGAACGGGCTTAAATGAAAGCGTTATGCGCGTCCTGAAGGGTTTTGAGCGCAGCTCGCGGGTGAAGGTGGTTTATGTGGACTGCTGGCGGCATTCCACGAGGATGGCGGTTTATTCGCTCATTGCGCGCGCCATTGGCGAGATGCTGCCGCGCAGGGGATTGGCGAGGGACGAAGTGTTTGACAGGATAATTGAGATGATGGAAAAGGACGGCGCGAGGATGCTTCTTGTGCTAGACGGGCTGGAGGGGCTTTTCCACAATGGCGAAGAGAGGCTGCTGGATGATGCCTGCGGCAAGGAGAAGCTGTTTGGCGTGGTCGGGATAACTGGCGATGCGAGGCTGCGCGCCAGGATTGGCACGAAATTCGGGTGCTACGAGGCAACGCAGCTGGATGGGAAGATAATGCTTGAAGGCGTGGCGGAGAGGCAGGATGCGGACGATTCTTCCCCCGCGAGCCTGAGCGAGGAGGAGCGGATAATCATCGATATCGTCAAAACGGGCCCGAAAAGCTCGACCGACTTGTATTTTGAGTTCTTCAAAAGGATGCAGCGCTCGAAAAGGGCGATACGGAATTACGTGGGAAGGCTTGAGTCAAGGCAGCTGCTGCGGGTGCAGACAGTGGCGGGTGTAAGCCCGTTGCTCAATACCAAAAGGATTGAACTCAGCAATGGAGTGGGTGCGGCATTGGCACAGGATTTGTGAATTTTTACACGACTTTTACACGACTTCCATGCTGCCAATGTCGTGTAGGGTATATAAGCAAAATGACACGACTTTTACACGACATTTTTCAGGCTCTTTACGACTGAAAAACGCCTTTTCCAGGCCTCCTAAAAGCTCCTAGGAATAATAGATATGCTAGTAAGCAATTATTTTATTGTAAAAAAATCAGGAAAAGCACGCGCGCGCAACATTCGCGAGATACCGGCTAGCATTTCGCAATACCTTAAAACTACTTCTATGCAAAAAAGGCTCGGGATAAGATGGGCAATGGACAGAAGACTAAAGCGCAACCATCTGAAAGCAGCAGCGGTGCAACTGTGGCAGCGGAAGCTGGTCTTCTTGCTTGGGCACTTGCAAACCTACCAACAGGCATGACGGTGGCAGCTGTAACCATGGCAGTCAAATCACTTTTCCATGATGATGAATGGTTCAAGGGCGGAAAAGAAGATAGAAAGGCGCTATCAAATTTCTGGAGATTTGTGGTAGAGAATGCCCCTGATGCTCTTCTTGGCAAACTGACTGGGAGCAATGGGAGGGGCTTGAAGTGCCTTGTGCACTATCTGAACGGCAGCGGGAAGCCGCTGGAGATAGAGCTGTCGCCGCAGGAATGGTGGGATGTACTCAAGCAGACCAAGCCAGTGGACTGGAAAAATGAATCTGTGCGCAATCTCTTGTTCATAAATTCGTGCAGAGATGGAATAAGTATAGATAATCGTCCTCTAAGCGGCGCGGATGAGTTTGCAGCAGATTGGATAGATATGAAACGCCTTTTTAAGGAGATGAAGCCCGGCGAAGTGCGCAATATCACAACCTCGCGCGGCATACCTTACAGATTAGAAAAAACAACAGAAAAAGACAAAAGCGAAATGCTCCGTGTGTTTTACGATAGGAAATGGAGGCAGTCCAAGGTCAAGGGCTGGGATAGCATGATGGGCAGGCTAAACTTGTCGGTAACAATGAACGCAGGCACCACGGAGTATAAAGATGACCCGCAGAGGCTCGACTTATGGAACATTTTCGGCACCACCACGCTTTTGGGGAGGAAGAACGCACTTGGCGGTAAGGATTATGCGTTCTACGAAAAGTTCAAGTTCGGCGGTGACTTCAAGAGTGAGAATGAGTACAAAAGAAGCATAACCCTGTCCCCTTTTCTTCAGAAGCTTGGCATGCCCGAGCATCTCAAGAAGCTGGTCCATTACCTATTTCCAGACGGGGTGAAAATCAATACGAGAGAAACTGGCGTGACTGTGCTGACGCTTGACGTCAAGTGGATACAGGAGCACGGCATGCCGTTTGATATACATACAAGCATGTACACCACGAATGAAGGCACCCAAAAAGAAGAAGTATTCTTCAACAAGGTGCACAGCGGCTGGAAATGGCGTGGCGAATAAGAAATCAGGAAAAGCACGCGCGCGCAACGACCGCAAGATTGGCTCAATAAGCGCAGTCAGGCAACAACTAACTTGACCATCTTAACGTTGAGTTCATCAAATCCAAACTTGCTGTAAGCTTTTTGTGCCAAATGGTTTTTTACATTTGTATTTAGGCTAAGTTGGAGAAGCTTCTTGTGCTTAGCCCATTCTTCTGCTTCTTTTAAAAGAAGAGTTCCGACGCCCTTTCGCCTGAAATTACTTTTCACAAACAGATCTCCGATGTAAGCTTCCTTGTCCATTGCATATATGCTCGGAGTTTTTTTCACGCTGACCATCATATAACCGACAACGTGCCCCCGGACTTCAGCAACATAAACAGCGATGTTTCTTGCCCTAAGGTTCTTTTTTATGAATTTCCTGCCCAATGCCATATAGTTTGGCTTGAGCTTGAATATTGTCTGATTGTAAGCAACATTCGAGCGTATAAGCCCCTCCCAGTTCTCAATAATTTCTGGCAGGTCTTTTTCTTCCCCTTTTCTTATCAAAACATTCATTTTTTCACCAGTCTATCTTGAGTTTTGAGATTACATTCGCCAGCTTTATAACTTCTATAGCGAGAAATTGCCGGCTTTCGTTTCCACGTTTAGTCTTGTCATTGAAGGGATGATGGATTGACGAGGTTTGCGATACTCATATTGTCGATAAAGACGAAGCCAGCAGGCGTTGACGGTCGCACATTTTTAAGCTTTAAATACACTTATTTATTCATGATTAAAATACGCCCGCCACGGGAAGGCGACTCGCCCAAAGCGTTTCTAAGCATCATAAATGAGTTGATTGCTGAGGACACTTACATTTTGCGCGAAAAGAAACTCACTCTGAAAGCCGAGAAGACCTGGTTAAAAGCCCAACTTGGCGGAATAAAAGAAGGAAACATCGTGATGTTTAATGCGTGGATTGGAAGCAAGATTGTTGCTTCCTGTGCGGCAAATAGGGGCACAGGCAAAGAAAAGCAGAATGTTCTGCTCGGCATGATGGTAAGGAAAGATTACCGTCGCAAGGGTCTGGGCGAGCTTCTGCTGTGCAGGACAATCGCCACTGTAAAGAAAAAATTGAAGCCAAAACACATCTACCTATCAGTAATTGATGGCAATAAGCCGGCAATGAACCTTTACAAAAAAGTCGGATTTCGTGAGATCGCACGACTGCCAGGCTGGTTCCTTCACCGCGGAAAATACCACGATTCCGTTTTCATGCTTCTGAAAAAGTAGGGCTCACTTCTGTGCGTATCGAGCAAGACGCCCGACGAATATGTGCTCAGGCAATCAACGGAAGGCAGCGGTACACCTATAGTATCATGCAGAATGCGGGGAGAGCAACCCACGAAAGGTCCTGTCTCGTATTTTTCGATTACGTTTATATACCTCCAACGACACTATTTTACCATGCCTCCGAGCACGCCAAAGGCACCAGCCGAGCCGGAATGGGATTTTCTGTGGCAAAAAAAGCCTTCGCTCAGCACGGAGCATATAGAAAGCATAGCGAAATTGTCTGATATTTATCTTCAGCCTGAGGCGGCTGAGTTCTCAGAATACGGTCTATTTTCAAGCCTCAGGGCGCTCTACGAGCTTTCCTTGCAGCAAAGCACAAAAATGAGCAAAAAGCATGCAAAGCAAATACAGAAAATGGTGATTAACGCCTTCTCGAAAGAAATGAATCAGCCGCAAAAATTCAAAATAGGCCAAAAACTTTCAAAGTTCAAGATAGGCGAAACAAAAAAACCGAAATTCAAAATAGGCAAAACCCAAGACAGGTTGTACGAAGAGGGGAAGGAACCGTCCAAAAACTGCAACTGGAACGAAAAGAGCGAACGCGCACTGGTCGATGCATCTGCAAAGCTGCTATCTAGCATATATCACAAGGGCATGCCATTCGAGCAGGCAAAGAAGATAGTCGAGGCTAACCGCAATCTTGGCAAGCCGATGCTCTATGCAGGAGCAAGGGATTCGATAGAAGACTTCCTGGCATCCGGCGCAGTTGTGGGGGTGTTTGCTGACCCCTATTACGGCTTTGCCGGGTTCGCAGAGGATCGGCGCCATTATTTTGATGCGCGCGCCAAAAAGATGACGGGTTCTATTTCATTCGAAGAAAAAGGCAGCATAAAAGAAGGCGGGAAATGGGTGTATAGGTTCGAATTCATGGGCGAGGAAAAGACGATTGTCTGCTATAGTGCAAAATCAGAAGACCTTTTTGCGAAATTCAGCCCTCCAGAACTGGCTGGCGGGATTGCGCACTATGCCACCGTGCATCGCTCACCCGAAGGCACTCTTCTCACGGCGCAAATACTCTCAAGAGTTGCGCCTGGCGGGCACGTCGAAGCATACGGTCTTGAAGATCAATACCTTGCAAAAAAAGTCCTCGGTCTGGACATAGTATTTCGTTCCAAGCTGAAAGGCGGCCAATACGAAATTGGCAAGGAATACAACATCTTGGAAAAAACAAGCGACACCAAAATAAGCCCAAACACGATATACCTATGTGAAGAGCACCTCGAAAGTATGATTCGGATTTTGTATGGCAATTTTTACCGCTACAAGGATGCGGTTTCAGATCCGCGGCAGAGTTCAGTTGATGGAATTTTACCCATTTTTTCCCGCATGAAAGAAGGACTGCTTTACATCCCGGAAGCAGATCGAAAAGAGGTATTCACCCATCTTAGGAAAAAGTACTATGATGTTGGCGGAGGGTTGGACAGCTTTAAGGCACATAAGGCGCAGCTTGATGGGAGCGAGGACAGCAATGCCAAGGGCTTCGTGCGCCTGTTCAATGAAACCGAATCCAGGAAACAGGTCATTTTCGAGGCAAACAAGCAAATCGTGCGGCAAGCCTTCCGTGAAATATTTATGGAGTATCTCTGACTTTAAGTACTATCCAGTAGCAAATAAATTTTTTCATTCAAAAGGTGCAGACGATGAGGCCATAGTCTTTCTCTAATGCGTAATGCAAGGCATCGACTATTTTCTTTTTTGCGCTGGCGTATCGCTCCACTTCAGCTTCGTTGCCGTCTCCCTCTGGGAACAGATGTTGGTCATCTTTGTCAAGTTTTAGATTCTCCAGAAGTTTAAGCGCCGCGCTTCCCTCTTTTTTTACCTGGATACTGCTTACGTAATTTTGGATGCCCAGCGGCTCGCCTTCGTTTACTACCATGCCATAAATTGTTTTTGGCTTTGTTTTAAGGAAGCTCTCAAGCAGAGAAAACCCTTCTGGTTTCTTGCCTTGCGCCGCACCCTCCAGGGAATCGAAAAAGTAGTTATACTCAAAATGATTGAACTCGTACACATCAATGAATTTGGTTCCATCTAGTTTCTTTATCTCTCCTATAAAATTTTCGTTCGGAATTTCGCTCTTCTGGAGCGTTTTTGCTTTTTTTTCATCAAAAATATATATTTCCATTGAATATCCCATTTCATCGCCCCCTTTCAAGCAAATATCTTCACCTAAAACCTAATAAAAACATAGACTATCCTTTACCCAAACAGCCCCGCTACTTCCGCAGGAACCTCAGTCCTCAGGATGCATTTCACTCCTGGCAGGCGCGTATATTTCCCCTTCAGCCTCCTGTGGGTCACCACCACTATGAGCCTGTCGCACTTCTTCCTTATCTCAAGCATTTTCTTCTTAACGTAATCCTCCCCAAGGCACTCCACGTTCTCGCCAGTCTCAACCTCAAAGCAGACCCTCTTGCCCCCAATCCTTGCCGAAACGTCCGCCTCCACCGTGGCGCTCACCTTCGGCCTGCCGCCATGCTTCCGTATCTCTGCTGCAATCCCCCAGCACAAAAGCGCGTGCTCGGCAGACTCGTTCGACTGCCGCTTCACCATAAACTTGTGGCATCCTCTTGCATCGAACAGGTGGCTGGGATGATAGGCAAATCCTTTCGTGAGGAGGAAGTCCTTCTGTTCATCGCTTATCTCGCTTTCAAGGTAGAACCCGCGCGCGCAATCAATCCTCTTTTTCCTCCCCTTCCCTTTGGCTTTCTTCTTCTTCTTAGGCGGCTTTGTTGCAGGCTTGACCGGCTTTTCCTTTTCCAGCACGGGCATTCCTTCCTCATGCTTCTCGTTCGGGTCCGTTGTAATTAGCGCGTTAATCATTGGCGGCGCCTTCACCATGAATTCATATCTCCCCTGCTCGCTTATCATCAGCCCCTCGCCCTTTTCCGCGCGCAATAAGTAATTCCTCTCCTTCTCGTTGAGCGCAAGCGTCTTTGAAATAAGGTCAAGGTTACTCGAGTTCTGGCGCAGCAGTATCTTTGTGGAGGTCGTGTTCAGTATGCTCCTTCCCCCTTCGCTTCTCATCAAATCCTCTATCTCCTGCGTTATGAAGCCTATGGAAGCGTTGAACTTGCGAGAGGTCTTGATGAATTCCAATATGTAGTCCTCAGCCTCCTTGCTGCGCAGTAGCGACCAGCCTTCATCTATCAGCACGACCTTGGGGTTCTTGTCCTTCCTCATCTCGCGCGAAATCAGTTCAAGCACGGAGAACATCACGAGCTGCTTAACCTGCGGGGGCAGGTCGCTCAGGTTGAAGCTCAGCATCCTGTTGCCCAGGTTCACCTTCGTCCCCCTGTCGAGGAAACCGAAGAAGCCGCCGCGCGAGTACATCCTGACACGGTTCAGCAGCACCTCCACGCTCTTTTCCTCCGGCGACTGCGCGCGCTTCTGCACGCTCGCCCTCATTTCCTCAAGCACGCGCCTCAGGTCGGAAAACGTCGGGGCTTTCCTCCCCCAGCTTGCCGGGTCGGTCGCCTCTATCTCCTTCTTCTTGTACACCCTTGCCAGCGCCTCGTTGAGCACTCCTTTTTGGCTTTCAGTCAATCCTCCCGTTATTATGTCAAATACCGAGATGAGCGTGAGCATCTTGCTCCCGAAATCCTCCCCCGCGAGGTCGAAAAGGTTTATGATTTTGTCCGAATCCTTGGAAAGCACTATCTCGCTGCCGCCCAGCCGCCCCACGAGCTTTGAATATTCCCCGTTCGGGTCGAGCACGTAGATTTTCGCCTCCCTTGAGAGGATGTGCTGCATAAGGAGGAATTTCGCAGCATAGCTCTTGCCCGAGCCGGAAATGCCTAGCAGGAAGAAGTGCTTGTTGCTCATGGCATCGAAGTCTATGAAAAGCGGGTTGAGTGTGCTCCTTTCGTGTGCGAAGAAGATTCCCTTGCCGCGCGAGTCCACAGGATAGAGGAATGGGAAGGTGGCGCAGAGCGAGCTTGTGAGGAATTCCCTGCGCGCGCCCAACGCATCCACGCCAACGGGCAGCATGGACTTTATCCCGTCAGCCATCCTGAAGTCCGTCCTTTTCGGCACTATGAGAAGCGCGTTCATGTTCGCCTTGCAGCGCTCCTCCATGAGCGCAAGCTCGTCCTTGCCGCGCGCCTGGCTGTCCACGTAGAGCGAAACGTCGAACATCTTCTCCTTGCCTTTGTAGAGGAGTCCATATACCTTCAGCGTGTCCTTGCGCTTTATCTGCAACGCTGGGTTGGGCATGCCTTCGTTTTTGCCAGAAAGCAAGTCAGATGTTTGCCTGACTATCTGCCTGTGTATGTTTGCGAGGGTGCGGCTGATGCTCGCGGGATGGATGTGCATGGAAACGTCGTACGGCTCGCTGGTCGCCATGAACTGCTTCAGCCAGCCGTCCTCCACATTGCGGGGATACCCCACCGCCTTTATTACACGGTGGAGTATCCCGTTGATGCTTGCGTGTTCGCGCGCGATGTCGAAGTCGGGCGTCATTTCCTCAATAAAAGAAGATGCGGAGGCGGATTCGGCTTGCTTTCCCTTTTTGGCTGCATGCGCAAATATTGGGGGGAAGAATGCCTCAATATCCATCCTGGCCTTGATGAAAAGCCAGATTAATGAATTGACAAATGTTCCGGCCTTTTTCGGTTCTGCTTCCTTCCCCTGTTCCTCGTTTTCCGCCATCGAATAGGAAGTGAAGAGGCGCGCGAGCCTTGCGCTGCTTAGGCGCTCCGAGCGAAGATTGCATGCTAGGAGCTTTTCCTGCACTATCTTCGCTTTCTGGTCAAGCCGCTTTCTTTCCTCCTCCGCATTCCCGTTCCCAAGCATGGTGCGCGGAGGCTGCGCCACCACGAGGTAGTAGCGCCTGCTTTTCACATTGTTTGCCTCCATGAACTCGCGCTCGAACGTGAAAAAGTCGCGGAAGAGCGAGGCTATCTCGACCTCTGCCCCTTCCAGGCCGGCCTGCGCTTCGGCAAACACATCCTCCGCGTCGGATTTTTCCGTCCTTACGAGTACCTGTATGGGGTCGGTGAGATGGTTGAGGAATTCCCGGTAGTTGGAAACGAACGCGGTCTTTTGCCCCTCATCTAAAAGGCTGAAGTTTATGGGCTCGACCTGCAAGACTGCGCGCGATGAGCCGTCCATGAGAACGATTTGATCGTTTTCAATCGCGCGAATTCCCACCAATTGCTGCGCTTTTCTGTCTGTTGAGGATGCTTTTCTCACGCCGCTGTAGTAATGCCAGGCGTCAAGCACGCGCTCTTCCAGATTAAGGAAGATGAAGCCTGCGCCAAGGATGCTGAAGAAGGAAGGCAGGATGAGCTTTGCCTGGCCCTCAAGTGGCAGGCTGAGGGAAAGGAACGCAAGCACGGTAAAAACGCAGAAGTAGCACAGCTGCTTCAGGTCAAGCCCGAAGACTATTTTTTCCCTGTATTTTATCTCATCGGGAATGTCGTAGCTCATCCAACCATCCGCTTACAGATGGCTGTTTAGGGTCTCATTATGGCTCGTGCAGGATTTGGTAATTATGAACCATATTCCGAACAATCTTCGGCAATTCTTTATATATTCCCGCCGTGAAAATCGCTCATGCCGGGACCAGAGATGGTTCAGTTAGACCCTGCGCAGAAGCAGGCTCCCGTGTCCAGCGTGGCGTTCGACGCGCGGAAGATGACTCTTCAGGCAAAACAGGAAGTCAATCTTCTTCTTGAGAAATCGAAAAGCGTAATCAGCACCGATAAGGCAAAGCTCGAAAACCTCCAGGTCATAAGCTCCTTCACTGTGACGGCAACGCCCGGGCACGAAAAGGAGACATACGAGATTTATCGGCAGGCTGTCAGCAGGGCAAATGAACAACTGATAATGAATAGGGAGAGTTTTGACATCCAGCTTGAGGAAACCAAGCCGGGAAAACTCTACATCGTATGTGGAAGGTACGAGGAAAGAGAACCTGTGGTCGCCCAGAATGAAAATCGAGCCACTGAGTCCACCACTGATATTGCGTGGCTTAGGCTCACCAATAAGGAACGCAAAGCACTCGCCGCCACTCCAGAGGAACTCGAAAAAGCAGGCTCCATCGAGCTGACTCCCCAGCAGTGGTCTGTCCTAAAGGATAAAATCTACCAGACGGCTGAAATTGCGTATGGGGGAAGGAAATTCGACGTGCTTTCCACTGAGGAAAGGCTGGATGTAATAAGGCGTGCAATCTCGCCCAACGCTGCCGAAGGGCAGGAAGTTGGCTTTGCATACCGGAAGAGCATAGACCCGGCTAACCATGATATCCAAAAGGCGGCAGAGACGCTTTCCAAGCAAAGCGGGGACTGTGACGACCTTGCCCTCCTGTATGTGGCATGCGCCAAGCTGCTCAAGGATGAGGGCAAGCTGGACGTTGCGAGCGTAAAACTTGCCGTGGCAGGCTATTACAATCCCGAGAAAAAGAAAGTGCTCGGGCACGCCAACGTTATCCAGATTTCGACAGGGGGTGGAAAGGAGGCAGCCGCCACCTTCCTTGTTGACATGACAGTCAATACCACGACAAAAAACCTCGGCGTGGCACCCGAAAAGGCGGACGTGGAAGGCTTGAAGGACGGTTTTGTAACGCACCTTAACGCAAGCAGCAAAGAAAAAAACTTGGTAAACGCTAGCCTGGTGGAGTTGCGGCTTTTCGAGGGGGAAGAAGGCGCGCAGAGCTACTATTACTTCAAGAAGGGCGAGTATTACGTGAACTGCGGCGACAGCGAGAAGGCTCTGCCAGCGCTGACAAAATCCATAGATATTGCCGAGAAAAACGGGCTGTATTGCGGGGACGCGCTTGTGATGCGCGGGGAAATCTACAAGGAGCAAAGCAGGCCGATTGTCACCGCCGCAAGCAAGCTCATGCAGGCAGACGATAAGAAATCGAATGAAGATGGGCGGGAGCTGAACGATTTTGGCATGGAGCTGTTCAGGAAAGGCGAGAAGGACTATATGGATGCCATAAACGGCGGCGGGCTGAGCGCGTTTGCGAACTCAAAGGTCGCGCGCTATTACTGGAACCACGGGAATTATGCCGAGGCGGAGAAACGGGCGACAGCCGCAGTGGAGCAGGCACCGTTTGAGATGCGCTATTACACGCAATTGTGGGACGTCTATACGGCGTTCGGGCACAAGGATGCAGCCGTGGATGCATTTTCAGGCTTAAAGAAGAGGCTGGACGGGCTTTCACAGGAAAAAGACGGCGAAATGTTCGAATTGCGGGAAATGCTTGGAAAGAGCATTGAGAATTCTGGAGCGCCCGCCAAAGAGGCCCGTTAGCGGTGCTGGTCGCCCCTGCCGGGCGCTGTATAGAACGGCTCGCGGGGCGCGGTTACCGAACTCTTTATCGCGTTCCATTCGGTGTTAATCTGGTCAAGCTCATCCTTGGAATACGCTTTAAGGTCAATCTTTGATAGTGGTGCCCCCCTAATGAAGGCTATCCTCAGCATCATCTTTGCATCTTCCCACGCGGCCGTTACCTCCTCCATGCGCGGAGCTATCTTGCTTTTTGGCCACCCGAAGGGGGAATGCTTGTCCTCCATTGTCATCCAAGTTTCCTTGTATGCCTGCACATCGGGCGATTTGTTTACGAACATGGAATCCGTCAGGACGCCTGGCCAGGGATTGTAGTATTTCGGGACGACTATTGTTGGGATAGTACCCATCGTCTTTGTCGTGTCCTTCTTTGCCTCCTGCGTCTTGAAAGACGAGCTGGTTTGCATCAACAGCACGGTGTCACCCCCTTTTGGTTTCTTATCCTGTGAGTATGCCCTTGTAAATATGCCAGAAGTAAGTAAAAAAGCACCTGTAAGGAAAATGGCAGCGCCCAGCGTGGATACGTAGCCTGCCTGTCGCCTGAAATGAGCCACCCTCTGAGACATGAGTTAATTCTGCCTTCGGGGCTATATAAACCTGATTTCATCTCGTCAGCACCTTCCCAGCCACCGCAAACCCAACGATACTCCTTACTGTGTTGTTTTGCAAGATTATGGAGAGGATTGCCAGCACGAACATGAGAAGGTTGACCAGCCCAATCGCGGCAAAGCCGAAAAGCACGGCGAACGCGCGCGCAAGCGAATCCGCCAGGTTGGGGTCTGATGAGTTGAACAACGAGCTTAGCCCCAACAGTATGAGGGCGTCGAGTACTGTCATGAAGATTACCGAGGCTATTACGCTCAGAAATGCCTTTCCCCAGCGCTGCGTGAAGGGCGTGAAATAGAGGAAGATGGCGATTGGGAAGAGGAAAAGCAGGAAGGGAATGAGGAGATAGCGGAGCAGGAGCGTCAGGAAGGTTAGGAGCATGCCCGCGATTGCCGGGAGGAGAATGACAAGCGCGAAAATGGACGAGGAGAAGCTGAGGGGGGTTGAGAACATGCTTTTCATTGACTCGCTCGCCGCGCTTGCAGCAAGATAGGAGCTGAAATCGAGCATCACCTTGAATATTTGGAAGGAAAACGCCAGGAGCACTATCATCACCAGCATGTTTTCCATCCACTTTTTCGCGCTCGCGCGCCCTTCCGCGTCGTTGGAGCGCAGTATGAAGTAAAGGGCAAGACCCATGAGCGAGAGGGAATAGAGGCTCTCAACTATCGCCATTACTCCGTTGTAGGCAGTGCAGAACCAGGCCGGGTCAGGATTTGAGAACATAAACTTGAATGACGAGTCCACGAGCTGCTGCGATGATGCGGCGAGACCCGAAACGGTGTAGGTGAAGAAGCTTTCCACTATCCTGCCAGGAAGGTTTGCAATCGCGCTTGTGAGCGAGCCTATGAGATCGCCGTAGTTCGTGGAGTTGGTGGAATCTGCGTGGGAGGTGCCTGCGAGGATGAAAAGCGCGAGAAGCGCGAGGATGATGGGTTTCATGCCCATATTGATAGGGCATGGGTGCCATTATAGTTCGTGCAGGATTTGGTCGCCATGAACCATATTCTGTTGGGCAGACGTTTGTTCGTGAGCGATTGGGCATTATTTTGTTAGAGATAGTTACTCTCTTCCGATCCATTTTTCTCAAAGTCCTAATCTCTATATTGTTTCTTTCCCCTAACCTGCAGGGGGCATAGATACATATATAAACATTATCTACCATATCATGCTATGCACAAGGCACCTAATCGAAGATGGAGCCCGGCTACTAGGCTGGGTGCTGCCTTTACTATAGCGGCTGGCATAAGCATGTTCGCTGCGGCTACACTGCCTCCTTTGATAGACAGATACGATTCAAGCGAGAAGAACATCAAAAGAATTGAGATGAAGATGGATGAGGTATCGCTTCAAAGAAAGACCACTGCGGCTGAAAAACGGACCTTCGCTCTCCGCATGAAGAGGGTCATCCCAATTGTGTTCGAAGGGGATACTAACGGGATTAAAGACCATGTCGAAGCTGTCGAGGGGGCATTGAAAAATATGAATAAGCCTTGTCCCATAGCACCTTTTCCGACTTGGAAGGATTTTGTTAATGCCAATTCAAGCAAGATAGTATTCACAAGCAATGATCAACTTATGAGGACATTGGATATTGCTGGGATGGTAAGCATTGCGAACGGAAATAAGATGGTGATGCCCAAAATGCGAAACTCCGGTTGTGCAGGACATACGATGGTGCACGAAGCTGCTCACATCTATAACAAAGACCATTCGATTTTGGGATACCTTCGTGTGATATTACTTGGGTACAACCCCGAACTTAAAGCCGAGGCAACGGCAGCGGCTTTCGACAACGACCCAGATCTATGGTATGTCCGCCAGGCGGAAGTCAAGTTCAAGGCCGTGGCTGCGGCATTCTGGTTCATGACGGCAGCAATGTTATGCTGCCTTGTAGAAGTCATAATGAGGAAACGCCAAAGGGAAAACGAGACTTGATTGAGCGCTGATTGTTTTTTCTCAGGTATTTTGCCTTCCGGGCAGCAAACTTCTTCACCCGCAATACGAGCCGCCGCTGAGCTGCGCGGCTATGATGGGCGCGAGGTAGAGGAGGACAAGCCCGATGAGCGCACCTGCAATGACCTCCTTCCATTCCTCGCGCTCCGATGGGTTCATGTTTGTAGCGAGGGAAAAGCCCGCGAAGGTAATGGCTAGGGTGGCGAAGAGCACGGCAACCGCCTTCATGTAGCCTGCAAGCGCAACAAAGTCGAATGCCAAGCTCACCACCCACACACATCAGCCGCATCCACGAGGCTTTTCACCACCAGCGGGGCAAGCCAGATGACTATCAGCCCTATCACCACGCCGCCAATCAGCATCTTGGCATTGTTGCGCTCCGCAAGGTCGTGGGTCGTAGCAAGCAGGAAGCCGGCGTAAGAGGCGGCGATTATGCCCCCTATCACTGCGAACAGCTGTATCATCCCGTATAGCCTGCATATCGGCTGGTCGGGCGGAATCGTGAAATCCGCGAAAGCCGCCCCTGCCAGGCACAGGACGCACCCTGCCAGCAGCATTGCTTTTCTCATTCAGAACACCTCCTTTTCAATCACTTCAAGTTCGTGTGGGGCGATGCCGGACGAGCGCCTCAGAGAGGGCAGGGCGGAATAGTCCAGCGTGTAGCCTATGGAATTTCGATTTAGGCCCGCTGCCGCCCTGGTGGTTGCTCCGTCTCCGAGAAAGGGGTCCAGCACCGTTTCCCCCTCGTACGTGTAAAGCCGGATGAGAATCTCGCAAATCGACGCTGGGAGAACTGAGCGGCCGTCCCAGCCGCGCATTGCCTGCCGGATGTCAAAAATGGCCTGCTGCCTTTCCTTTTGCGAGACTTTCCTGAAGTCCGGCCTTCCCTTGCGCATGACAAGGATGTGGCCGAGGTATGGCGATGAAGGGGATGACTTGCTCCAGATCATGTCGTCCCTGTAGTCAAAGCCAGCGCGCTGCAAAAGAATGGCAAAGTGCGCTGGCGCCGGGCACTTGCAGCTGTTGTTGATGGATTCGCAGACGTTCACGCAGATGAAGCGCCCTTCCCCTAGCGCGCGGTGGCATTCGTCAAAGACGAGCTGGAGGTTTTGGAGGTAGTTGCCGAAGCCCTCTGCCGGACAGTTGCATTTCTCGCAGCCGCCGCCCTCAAAACGAGGGGGGCTTGTGAGCACGAGCTGCGCGCTCCTGCCGGGCACTTCGGCCATCTTTCGCGGGTCGCCGATTACAACGAGGTGTCTTTGTTCCATGCCCATATTGATAGGGCAGGGGTGCCATTATTGATTGTGTAGGATTTGGGAGGAATGAACCAATAAGGAGTCGGCATTATTGCGCGGGATTTGGGGAAAAACGAGCAGCTTCAATAAAATTAACCACATTACAACACCTTTAAAAACTCTTCGCCCAATAAACAGACTTAAACAAAAGTGAATAAAAGAGGAATTACATGCAAGCGTCATCCGAAGTGGCCGTGGATTATGCAGAGCGCTTTTACGAAGTCAGCTTCGACGAGGCCAGAACAGCAGTTCTTCGTGCCATGAAAGGGCAAAAGATTACCGTCTATGAACAATCGGATATACTCTCAATGTCTAATCACATTGTTGCTTTGGCATGCAGTAAAAAATATGGAAATCACGCACTTAGGATGCTTGAGGAAGCTGGGCCGTTCCTTCTGGATTTCCTTCGCTCAGGCAAATATCCTTTGGAAATGTTCCAGCCGTTTTATGGATCTTTTACTTTGTGGGTTCCGAATACTTGCCCATCTGCCCTTGAATCCTGGCAAAGCGCCTCAGAGGCATTGCTTGCTTGGGGCATGCCGAAAGAAACTGTCTCCAAGGTAATAGAAAGGCTATTTGCTAAACAGAATAACATGTCCTTTGGCGATGCCAAGCAAAACGAGCCGCTTCACGCATCCACTGTCAAACATACGGCAAACGTATCAGTAGACGAATCGGATGACCGCAAGCCTGTAAAAACCTCGTCAAAAGAGCAACAGCCAACCAGCATAGCTGAAACTATCTCTCACACAGATGCGACGCCCGCAGAAATTGCTGAACATTACAGGAAAAGCGTCCGCGGGCAGCCAGAGGCTGTCGAGGCATTTGCAATAGCCATCAAAGACCATGCCTGCAGGCCCGCCGGAGTGAAAAAATCAAACATTATGGTGCTGGGTCCGACTGGCTGCGGTAAAACATTCCTTGGCAGGATATCTGCCAAATATCTTGGAGTGCCTTTCGGGGAAGCCAAAATGAGCACTAAAAGCTCAACTGGCTATCGCGGCGACAATCTCTCATCCATATTCCAAGATGTTCTTGACCAATCAGCCAGCCCACGCCAATTGGCGCGCGCCATAATGCTCCTTGATGAAATAGACAAACTTTCATTGGTGATGGATGATAAGGGCTTTGCCTCGCAGCTTCAAAACGAGCTTATTAGCTATATAGAAAGCAGCATGGTCCGTGCCGAGACTGGCACCAGGACAACCCAGCCCATAGACACCACTGAAATGCTCTTTATCGGCGCGGGCGCGTTCATCGGCCTCAACTATATCATCGGGGAGAGGCTGAATGCCTGCGGAAGGGTGCCAGACATGGACAAGATAATCCGCGGCGAAATTGTGCCCGCAATAAAACTTAACATGCCTGACGAGGAACTCTATGCCCAGGTCATTCCGGAAGACCTTGTAAAGTACGGGCTGAGGCCAGAACTCGTGGGCAGGTTCCCGGTGATTACGTTTGTCCGCCCGCTCAAGGTTGACGATTTCATAGACATTCTCAAGAACAGCGATTCTTCTCCGCTTGCCCAGCAGCTCCGCCTTCTTTCAGAGGGCTATAAGATAAATTGCAATGTGGACGAGTCAGCCTTTGAGCCAATGGCGCTCAAGGCGGTTGAAATAAACAAGGGCGCCAGGTCGCTTGAAACGATTTGCAACCAGGTATTCAGGGAGATCAAGTTCAACACGAAACCCGGCTCCCGCGCGCAGATAGACGCTGCATACGTAAAACGAGTGCTGCCAAACAATGGAAAAGCCACACTAATCCGCTGAGCGCGTGCTGTTTTCAATATGGCTATTTGTTAAGTGGCACCATGTATGTTTCCAGCGGACAATGCATCATCTCTTGAACATCACCGCCTTCTGCCTGTCCGGTAGGATGTCAAAGTAGATGGTGAACGACTGGCTCCTCGGGTTGAAGAAAGCCACGCCGAGCTTCACCCACTTGCCGTCGTCCGTGGGCGCCTTGACCACGTAGTCCGGCGCGCCCTTTCCCTTAGCGTCGATTTCCAGCTGCGTCTGTTGTCCTGTCATTTTTCTCGCCTCACAAGCACGCGCAGGCCGATTGTCTCTATTTTCAGCCTTTGCGAGTTTTGAATGTAAAGGATGAGTTGGACGTACTTCTTGATGGTCCGGTGGTCCATGCCGGTCTTGCAGCAGAGCTGGTGCACGCTCGTGTTCTCGAAGGGCACAAGCTCGTACAGCTTCACCAAAACATTTTCATCAATCCGTCCAAGCATGGTTAGCCTTGTGCGCGGAAAAACTCTTTTGCGCGACCGCAGACAGTAGCTTTCCTAGGAAAGGTGTGGGCTTACGGCGTGTTTCCTAGGAAATTTCCTAGGAATTCCTAGGAAAAGGCTGGGCTTGGTTGGGGCGTGCCGAATTCTGCGCAAGCGAATAATAGACGCCCTGCGCAAGAAAACAGCATGGAAGAAAGCAAGCTGACGCTGGAAGAACTCAGGCCGTTCCTCCCGTCTTGGTATTGGGAATTGAAAAAAAGGGCAAAGGAGGAAAAAGAAATGGATGCCCTGCGCATGAAAGGGTGGTCCCTTCCGCTGCGGTATTTTCAGCCCAGTGCGCGCAATGGGCAAGCTAATCGGGAAAAGCAGGAGTAGCGCTGCCCTCCCCTGTATCTAGTATCATGCGCTACTCTTACCGCTGACTTTCGTCAATGCATGTCTGCGTATCCGCACTTTTTGGAAATAAGCTCAGAAGTGCGTATTCATTTATTAACCTCTATCTGCCAATAAATTCCTATGCTACTGTTCCAGATTCAACTGGCGCTCGAACCTCAGCTTAAGGCACAATTAGCATCATTCAATCTCGAATATCTGATTTTAGGAAAAGACCCAAAAAGAAACCTGCAGAATGTTCCAGAAATCCTCAAACTAGTCAATGGTGATTTTGGGCAAAACATACTGGCAGGTTTAGCGCTGTTGCGCTTGGATGGAAAAAAAGACGATGCCATCCGAGAAATGGCAATTGCCGCATTCACGAAATTCTCCACAGTCCGAAACGACTTTCTTTCAAAATACAACGAACTGAGAAAGAAATATGGCATAAATTCACAGATGTCGGAGATTGACATCGTAGGCGAAGCATTCGCCTATTCGATGGGCAAAAATAAGATCCGCTACTTGGAAGAAACAAATTCTGCCCAGGGCATGGCTGGCAACCACTTGGATTGCGACCTCTCCTCATACATGTTTATGCAGCTGGGAAAGGAGGTTGGCCTCTCACTGACTGCGGTCACCCTCCCCAGCCCTGGCTTGTCGAGCGGTCTTCTTTTTGGCAATGCAAAGCCAGCTGGCCATGTTGTAGTCGCTTATGGCAAGGGCAAGATTACGCATTATGTTGAAACTACATTAGCCATGTATGACGAAAGCATGAAGACAAATAATACAAAAATAAATGACCTTTTAACCAATTACAAAGATCTGCTGCAGAAATTCCAGAGCCTAAAGAATCTCCCTGCGGATAAGGTGAGCCAGCAGAACAAATCTATTGCCGATTTGAAATCAGGCATAAAGGTCCTGGAAAGAATGAAAAGCAATAGTTGCGTATACCCGTCTGGTTTGTGGGAACAGACAAACAGCGATTATTCCCTCAATCCTGGTGCCCCTCGGATGACGGTAAGATTGTGGGATCTTAGCTACTTACAAACCATCATGAAGAGGACATTAGAATTATTCCAGAATCCAAAACTGGCAAAGGATAATGTCAAGTATTCAAAGTTTCATGATGAAGCGAAAAAATGTTGGGAGATTAATAAAAACAACAATCAAACCTGCATGGAGGCGCTCCGCCTTTACTACAATGTGCTTTCTATTGGTGTCGCTGCCAAAGTGGCAAGCAGAACCGAAATGACCTCGCTCTATATCGAAGGTGTGCGGCTTTTCGGTGAAAAAAAACTGACTGCAGCAGGGATAGCCAAGCCGGGCTCGTTCTGAAGCGTTATTCTGGCACCTGATTGGAAACACCATCTTCCAAGCGTCTGACGCCGAGTCAACTCCACAGTTATCAGTCAGACTCAAGCATCATCCTTTGGTTGCTCTTTCCACTTTTCTGCGAGTATGCCCTAGCCATCAGGAGAGCTTCTTGTCAAGCCCCATCTCCACCACCTTCTTGAAGAGGTACTCCTTGAATTCGGGGTTCTGCATGAGCTTGTTGAGCATGTCGTCCCCGTTCTTCTTCTCGTCCTCTATCTTGAGGGCAGTCTGGATGCTCATCGGCGTGCCGCAGCGCAGGCAGAATTTCGCAATGGGCGAGTTCTTCTCCTGGCAGCGCTGGCAATTCAGGACCAGCATCTTCTCCTCCTTCTTGTCTTCGGGCTTCACCATGCCCTGGAGCGCAAGCATGGCGCTGTCCACGTCCCTGCCTGACAGGTGCACATAGACCGAGGCCATGTCGCTTGCCTGCACCCAGCCGAAATACTCCTTCATCTGCGCCTCGGTGAGCTTCCCGGCCAGCGCGGTCGCGCGCGAATGCCTGAAAAGGTGCGGGTAAATCCTCTTCTTGATGCCCGCCCTCTGCGCGAGCTTGCGCAGGACTGAGCACATCGAGACGTAATCCATCACGCGGTCATGGTACTTGTGGCTGTTCGAGAGGGGCGGCCAGAGCTGCGTCTCCGGGTCGCTCGCTTTCGCGTGTATCTGCATCCATTCGCCAAGCGCCGGCGCCGAGCTGATTATCCGCACGCGCCTGTCCCCTGTCTTGCCCGTGACGCGCAGGACCGCGCCGTACTCGTCGAACTGCACGTTCTTTATCTTCAGGGTGAGCATTTCCCCTATCCGGCAGCCGGTTTCATAGAGGACGAGCACGAATGCGCGGTCGCGGGGGTGGTCGGCGGCCTTTGCCATCTGGAACACTTCGTCCTCGGTAAGAAGCTCCTCCGGCAGCTTGTGCTTGTTCTTGAGCCGGGGCTTGAGCCACGATATTATCGGCGGAAAAAAGTCGTCGTTCCCCTTGTACCACTTGAAGAACATCTTGAGGATGGTCTTGAAGTCGTGCTTGGTGGCAAGCGCAAGCTCCGTGCTGTCCACCGCGCTCACAAGGTCCATCAGGCTTTCCTTGGTCGCCTCCTCAAACGGCCTTTTGTGCCATCTTGAGAGGTAGCGCAGGCAGTATATCACCTTGCCCGTGCGCAGCCTTCCGACGCCCTTTGCAAGGCGCTCCCTGGAAAAGGTCAGGATCAAAGGCTTGTCCTTGGAGTTGACCCCGCTGTCCCTGTCCATGCGCCTCAATGCCAGATCAACGTCCTTCTGGCTCCGGTGCACCTCGAAATTTCCCATGGCTATTCCTCCGGCCAGGGGGTAATTTTAGGCGTCCTGCCAAATGTGGCACACACGTGCCACGGGCGGAGGATTACAGTATAAGAATAAATGCGACCGCCGGGATTTTCACCAGTTCGCCCAAACAAGGTTTCCTTGTGGGGGTGAACCATCAGGGGGATCTTCTGATGCGCTTAAGCCCCCTAGGGTTTGAACCCGGGTTACGAGATTTATGCGGCCAATTCCGCAACAATCGACGCCGGAAAGCCTTGGCAACCTCGAGTCCTACCAGGCTAGACTACAGTCGCACATTTGCATGCTGCGAGGCAAGGAGATTAAAATATGCCATTTTAAAACGGTTTCGCTTTGTTTTGCGGGAAGGGGGCGGCTACGGCGGCGCAGCGGCATATGCTTTATATTCTATTCTTGCGCAATTCGTGAACATGTGTGCGAGGGGCTTTGTTTTCTCACTGGACGCCTTTGTGGCATTCGTGCTCATCATGATTACCATCAACCTGCTCATCTTCACCATAGGCACGCCAAAGCCGTATTACGCCGAGCTTGAGGCCGCCCACATACTCGCGCACGACACGCTTGCCGTGCTTGCCACAAGCGGCGGCGCCACGGGGGGAAGCCTGCCTGATGGGACCTATCTTGAGCAAATCCTTGGCGGGGCGAGCCCGGCTGAGATAAACGGCATAATGGTGAAGGTGGCGGGAGGCAACAGCACGCTGTACCGCCCCATAATACCGGGCGGGTACGGCTACAGGCTGGAATACCTGAACCTGGACATCGTGCAGGCGGGCGCAGATGAGAATTGGACAGCGCTTTACGATGCAGGGACCGATGGCTGCCCCTATGGATCGGACAGGTGCGGGAAGAGCTTCACCAAGCTGCAGGCATCCTCCACAATGTTCCTGTCGGCCTATGCGCGGCCGCCGATGCCTGGCGAGTCGCCTTTCTGCCACGCAGGGTGCAAAGGATACGGGATAAACAGAATGACGGGTGAGCCGACCTATGCCGTGCCCTGCGATGCAACCCCCTGCAACACCACCACTTCGAATTTCCGCGCCGGCAACAACACCGTGAGGGTGGTGAGGCTGGTAGTCTACACATGATGATGCCATGGAAAAAACAACGAAAAGGGCAATGGGCGGCTTCTTCTTCGCAGTCATGGCGCTGGCCATGCTCGCATTGGTGCTCATGACCGTGCAGGTCTGGGTGATGTCATTCGAGCAGTCGGACTACCGCGCCTCGCAGCGCTTCAAGGGGGAGGCCGTGAGGTCCATCCTCACCAGCCTGTCGGACAGGACGCTTGCGGATTTTGCGAACGCATCGGCGTTCTACGCGACATACAGGCTGGTGAACTACACATCCGACTGGAACAGTGGCCTGGGGGGGACCATGGTGCCAAGCGGCGACCCTGACAACCCGAAGACATGGATGGTGAACCAGACCATCTTCGAGCTCATGCTCAACGGGGAAAGCGAGCCTAATGCAGGCAGGCCGGTTGAATACAGCTCGGAGGAAAACAGCTCATACACCATTAGGGGCTGGCAGGGAAAGCTCAATGCCGCCGCAAACGCAATGGGCTTTGGCATAAATTTCTCGGGCGTGAGGAATTTCAGCTACAGGCAGATAGATGCATGGACAGTGGGCGTGTCGTTCGACATGGACATGAACATCACGGACATGGAGGGCACCATGCGCCAGAATAGGGCCATGCACGCGGAAAGCAACTTTTCAATCTCCGGCTTTTTGGACCCGATGATAACCAGGAATGACATGGGCCGCACCGGCGGGGACTGGGATTTGGCGACCAAGAAGCAGATTTTCAAGCTGGACGAGTACAATGTGCCCTCCGATGTTGCGCCGGTCCTGAAGCACGACACGATTTCCACGGGCGACGGCGCAGGCCCGGAAGGCAATGGCTGGTTCTTCGGGCCAATCACCTCGCAGACATTGGACGAGCTGCCCCAGAGCCCAGGGACGTTCGGGGCCAGCATAGACAACCTCAAGCAGTACGTGCTTGTGCACTCCTACAACACCACCAACAGCAGCCTGGCAAGCATTGCGAATTCCTATGGCGCGGTGATTGTCACCACGACCCCGGTGCCAGTGAGGTCGGTCGATGCGAACGGGTGCAACGTCACGACCCAGACGCAGTGCCTCAACTGCATGAGGAAAACCGAGGCAGGCGGGCCTGGCTGCGCCGAGACAGCCTGGAGCACTTTTTCGCCGGGCAACAACCCGGTGAACGTGCCCGTGATAGTGGTGAACGGCTGGAACACGGATAACATCACGAGCGTGGCAAGGGCGGACGTAGGCAACATTGACGTCGTGGACCACTATGTGCTGATTGACAATGAATACGAGAACAGGGATCACAAGAGGGAAGGGTATCACAGGGTATGGGACATCACCCGCCTGCGCGACATGGCGATATGCGGCTTTTATGTCAAGGGGGAGGGGCCGTCGTTCTTCCAGAGGATGCTGGCAGGGGCGGAGTCCATTCCAAACCCGCAGCTGGGCATTGAAGGCTTTGTGGTGGGCAGGTGGGCCGGCGGCGCGGACGACCCGGAAGGCGACTATGCGGCTGACCTTGACTCGCGGCTGGACTGGGAGTTCTATGACACTGACCATGGCAACGACGTCAAGATAAAGGGCATGATGGGCTGCAAGAGCAAGGAGATGTGCGCGGGCACCGGGGCCAACAGCAATGCGACCACGCTGGGGGTCGGGCACTTCAGGCTTACCGGCATATCGGCCACAAGGTACAATGTTACCGGGATTTCCTCCAGCAATGCCGCGCAGCATGCGCCCTGCGAATAGCGGTGAAAAAATGAATGGAAACACAGTGCATGGACGCCGTTGCGGCTTGCGCGGCCAGGCGACCACGGAAATGCTTGTGCTGGTGGGCTTTGCGCTCGTGTTCATCATACCAATTGCCTTCCTTTTCCTGTCGGCATCTGGCAACGAGCTTTCCAAGACCTCGGTCATGCAGGCAAAGGCTACCGCGCGCGCGATTGCGGACAACGCGGGCGAAATCTACCTGCAGGGGCCTGGCGCGAGGAAATACGTCGTGGTGAACTATCCGCAAGGGGTGATGGGCGCAAGCGCCGGGAACGGGGCGGTGGTGCTCACGCTGGACTCGAACGGCTACAGGCAGGACATCGTGGCGACCACGTTTGCGAACATGACGGGAAACCTGTCCGGCAGGCGCGGGGCGGGGCTGCAGACGATAAGACTGGTGAATGAGAATGGCATTGTCAATATCACATACCAACAGTGAGCGCGCGCAGGCGGGCATGAAGCTGTGCCCAACCAGCGCTGCCACCCGAGGGCAGGCGGCGGTTGAGTCGAGCCCCAGTCCAGCCGCAGGCCCCTTGCAGCGAGCTCAGGCGGCTGTCGAGCTTCTCGCATATGCCGCGTTCTTCTTCGCGGTGTTCGTGACTGCCGTGGCGATATTCATCCAGGTGCAGACCCAGGAGCTGTCGCGCTCGGAAAACGCATACGCGCAGGAAATCGCCTATGGGTTTGCGGACAGCATCCATACCGCATTCGTGGCAGGGCCTGGCTTCACTGAGAGCGTGAGCGTGCCCCGGGACATACTTGGCAAGCGCTACTGGCTCATGGTGAGCTACTCGCCCGACGCAGCCTCATATGAAACCGGCCTTGTCTATGTGGAATGGCTGTCAAACGGGAGGAACTCGAGCTTTTCCGCGCCCACAATCACCGCGGACTACCTGTACGTGGGGGATGCCGGCAATTTCGTGGGCAACAGGACGACTTCCAACGGGAAGGAATTCGTGGTGATAGACGCCATGCAGCCGCACATGGTCAACATCACCAATAAAAACGGGAAGATAGAGATACGGAAAGGGTAAGATGGTTCCATGAAGGGGCAGTATTTCTCATTCGACGCGATAATCGCCACCGTGATAATGGTGCTTGCATTCTCCTCGCTTGTCGCCTACTGGTACGGCGCGCAGGCAGTGGTGGAGTCCAGGGCATACAGCAGGCTTGCGGATGCGAACAGGGTGGCCGAGTCGCTTTTGTCGCCAGGCTCGCCTGCGGACTGGGCGGGCCCATCCTACAGCATAAACGACGTAAGGCAGGCGGGGATTGCAACAGGGTTCGGCAATGAGCTCAACATGAGCAAGGTCGACAAGCTCCAGGAATATGCCAACCTCAGCAGCGGCTATTACGAGGCAACAGGCAACCTGTTGCGCGCTGGAGGGGATTATTTCATACTGATAGAGCAGGCTGACGACAGCGGCGGCCTGCTCCGGGAGATAGGCAGCTACCCGATTCCAGCCAATGCCAGCTACGTGGCCGTGGCAACGCGGGGCGTGACTTTCAGGGACGCGGGCGGCAACAGCCACCCAGCGCGCATGCGCGTGTTCCTCTGGAAGCAGTAGCTGTGGTTAATAAGAGAAGCTGCAAAAGAAAAAAGCCGCGCGGGTGAAGCGAGGCAGGAAGGCGCGGAAGGAAAAAGCAATATTTTTGCGAGAAGATGCCATGGACATTTCGGAAATTTCGTCAACCGCGGACGTGAAGATACCGTCCGACCCGCTGCAGCAGATTATCGGCCAGGACGAGGCGGTAAAGATTGGGAGGATGGTGGGAAAGCAGCGGAGGAACCTTCTCCTTGTGGGGCCGCCAGGCACTGGAAAGTCCATGCTTGCGCAGGCAATAGCCTCCACCCTTTCCAAGCCCAAGGAGGAGGTGCTGGTGCTGCACAATCCAGAGAAGCCCGAGCGCCCGCTCATCCAGGTAAGGCTGGCGCCTTCAAAGAAGGCTGACAAGCGCCCTGCGTGCGAGGTGCTTGACCCTTTCAGCGTGCCTGCGTTTGTCTCGGAAAAGCTGGGCTTCCGCTGCAGGCGCTGCGCGCGGCTCTCGTCGCCTGACGCTTCATCGTGCTATTTCTGCGGCGCGGACAAGTACAGGCGCGTGCGTGGCCCGTTTGATGACTTATTGGTAGGCGGGGCAGTGGAGAGGCAGGACAGGGTGAACACCACCCGCGTGCGCGACGGCAAGGAGGAGCTTGTTGTCTTTGAGAGGCGCGGGGAGAAAATCGCATTGCTTACGCAAAAGGAGCTTTCAAAGATTGCCGAGCTTGAGAAAAAGGCGCAGTACAAGGTGCTGCTTCCGCTTGACAGGGCGGTGTTCGTGCAGGCAACGGGCGCTTCTGAGACGGAATTGCTAGGCGACGTGAGGCATGACCCGTACGGGTCGCACCCGCAGATAGGCTCGCTGCCATATACCCGCGTGGTGCCTGGCGCGGTGCACGAGGCGCATGAGGGCGTGCTTTTCATCGACGAATTGTCCGCGCTGGGAAAGCTCCAGCGCTTCCTGCTCACTGCCATGCAGGAGAAAAAGTATCCCATTACTGGCAGGAACCCCACGTCCACTGGCTCCGCAGTCCGCGTGGACTCCGTGCCGTCGGACTTCATACTTGTAGCCGCGGTGAACTTCAATGATGTGCAGAACATACTCTCGCCATTGCGCTCGAGAATACTGGGCAACGGGTATGAGCTTTTGATGAACTCGCACATGGATGACACGCCCGAAAACCAGATGAAGCTTGTGCAGTTCTTTGCGCAGGAGATTGTGAGGGACGGGCGCATCCCGCACGCCGATGACGGCGCCATCTCGGAGCTTCTCACGTTCGCGCGCAGGAAGGCAAAGGAAGTGGACGGCAAGTCAGGGCTTACATTGCGATTGCGCATGCTCTCCGGCGCGGTGAAGATGGCAGGGGATTTGGCTTCTGCGGAAGAAAAGCCGCTCATAACGCGCGAGGACGTGAAATTCGCGCTGGCGTCCGCGCGCCCGATTGAGGAGCAGGCAAGCGACAAGTACGGCAGCTGGTACCGCGCAGGGCTTGCGGATGCGGGAATGAAGCGGGAGGGAAGCGGGAACGAAGTGGGCTGAGGCGCTTCTCAAAAAGAAAAAAAAGAAAAAAGGCCGTTGTTTTAGCAGCAGCCCTTGAACTTCTTGCAGAGTTCCTTGCCTTCTTCCGTGCACTTCACGGAAAATCCGTCTTTGCCGCAGCTTATTGTCGCGACCTCCTTGCCTTCGCACGTTATTTTGCATTCCTTGCATTCCATGTTGTCACCCCCAGATATCGGTTATCCGATAGTCTGGGGGAGGGCATCCATATAAATATATCGGTTAACCGATAACTGTGCTTTTAATACCCGGCGGTCAAATGGAAATCATGAAATGCTGCGGGATGAAGGGATTCCTGTCCTACCTGGTGCTCTGGAGCCTGGGCAAGCGAAGCATGACTGGGGCTGAGCTTGCAGAGGAGCTTCAGAGGCGGAAAGGGAACAAGCCCAGCCCCGGGACCATATACCCGGCCCTGAAGGAGCTGAAGGCGCAGGGGCTTATCGCGGCTGACAGGAACAAGTCGTACTCCCTTACGAAGAAGGGAAGGGACGAGCTGAAGGCGGCATGCGGCTTTTTCTGCGGGATATTCTACGACATGAACGAGATGCTGCGGTTCTGCAAGTAGCGCGGCTCGTCACGGCTTGGCGCACATTCCCAGAAAATTCCTCAAAACAGCCGTGCCAATGCCGCCTGACGCCTCGGGATGGAATTGCACCCCGTATATCTTTTTTTGCCTGTGCTTCATTGCCTCGTTTGCGCAGCTTTGCGATTTTGCAAGCAGCGTGAAGCCATCAGGGAGGGTTATGTGCTCAAAATGCGATTCCTGGAAAAGCGAGCCTGTTCCCACTCCGGCAAATAATGCGTCATCCTTTGAAACTTCCACCGCTTCCATTTTCTTTACCTGTGCGCCATGGGAGATTTTTGAGCCATGCAGCAGGCCGATTATCTGGTGCCCGAGGCAGACGCCCAGAATGGGCACGCCCGACTCTTTGACAAACTGGAACGGGGCGAGGAATTCCCGCCGGTCAACCTGGGAGAGCATGGCTGGCCCGCCTGAAATGATTATTCCGGAAAAAGGCGAAAAGTCGGATTTCCCCACGTCCGCCAATGGAATTGTTTTGAACTGGCAGCCCAGCTCGCGCAATCGCTGCTGGAAAACTGGCATGTAGGATGTGCCGCAATCAATGATGCAAATCATGAGGAAGAAGAGGCGCGCGAAGTATAAATGCCTTTCGACAATGGGATGGGGGCGGCACGCTAGCCTATCATTTCTTCCAATTCCTTTTCAGGCGCGCTCTTGCCGGAGAGCAGCGAGATTATCCGCTCCTTGTGGCGCAGCGGAAGGAAGAGCTCAAGGGGCATGGGAAGGTCTGGCCCGGAGCGCCTGGGAGTGGGATAGTATATTTTGAAGCAGAAAAGCCCTTCCTTTTCGCAGATTGCGCGCACGCCCTTTTTCAGCTCCTTGTCGCCGATTAGCCGAAATCTCATCAATTTCGCGATTTTGTATGTTTCTGAGGCAGGCACCCAGTGCTCCACCTTTAGTTTCTCATTGTCAAAGGAAACCTTGCGGATGGGCTGGTTTTGCCCCATGGTGAAAACAAGGTAAGTCATGACTGCAATGAAAATTAGCGGCCCCCGGGGGTCTATGCCGCCGTTCAGGAACAGGAAGGCAGTGCCGATGAAAACCAAGGCGTCCATCGCCGCAAGCGCCCAGAAAAGCGCCCGGTTCACCTGGTGGCCTGCGCCCCGGATTTTGTCCTTAAGCTCGGTTTCGTATATGAGCGCGTCGGGATAAGTATAGCTTTCCATGCTGGCACCCGTGAATCAGATTTTTCCCATCTTTTTTGGCTTGCGCCAAAATCAGGGAAAAATCATCAGATTTTTCCCAGCGCCCAGACGAGGAGCGCCGCGCCGACTATGAACATGATGGGAAGCGCGAGCTTGAGGAGCGCGACCACTGCGTTTATGGTGGATGCTATTTCCGCGGACTGCCCTGTTCCGAACACGCGTATCCTGAAGCGCTCTTGCGAGGCCCCGAACTTCACAGGCCCCATGCACTCAAGCGCATCCGAGAAAAGGTTGCGCGTGGCGGAAAAAACCGCGCCGCGGTCGTCCTCGCCCAGCGGGTGCAGCACGCCCTGCACGGTGTTTATCTGGTGCGTGTCCGTGCTCATCACTTCCCCGTTGCAGGAGTAGCCGTGCTCGCGCCCAAGCTCGGACAGGAGGGATATGAGCGACTCGCGGAATTCCGGCGTGACGCTGTTGGAGTCGGCAAGCAATAGCGCGGTGAGCTTCTTTCCCTGCGCGAAAAGCGCAAGCTTCAGCCCGTTGCTGCCAAGAGTGGCAACCGACATCTTGGCCTCGGCGCTGCCGAACAGGAAAGGCGCCTGCCTGAAAGGCGAGGAAAGGAGCTTTTCAGTGGCGTCGAGCATTTCGAAGCCTATGGGGCTGCCCACCTCCACGGAGGAGATGTCGCCTGTCTCTGCGTTGTGCTCGTCCACCACGCATGCGTCCTTGACGTATTTTTTCGCCTTTTCCAGAAGCGCAAGGCCAAGCCCCAGGTTTATGTCTTCCGTGGTCTCGGGCGCGCGCGTATATGAGAGGAATGCGGAGCCGCCGATGCGCATTGCAGAGGCGCGCACGCTTCCCATCCTGCAGACATCGTGCGACAGCTTGGCAGGGGCAAGGCGCAGCTTCGAAAGCGCCCGGTTGCACGCCGCTATCACCTTGCCTGCCTCCTCGGAGGTGACAGGGTTGAAGTCGTGAGTTGCGGTTCCGTGGAAGACAAACACATTGCGCTTGCCGCCTTGCGACAGCGCGTCGGATATGGTGTGCGTGAACTCGCTCCCGCCGAGGTTGCCGAACGGGCCGAAGTGTATGTAGGGCACCACGAAAAGGGTTTCGCCCCCCTTGCCTGAGAAGCGCGAGAGCCACACAAGCGTTTCCGCGTCCTCGCCTATCTCGTCAAATACTTCCTCAAGGTCCTTCTCGCCGTAGAGCCATTGGGACAGGAACATGGAAAGCGCATCCATGGAGGAGACGCCAAGGTTCTTCTTCATGGGCGCGGAGATTATGTAGAACATCAGGTAAATGCCGCAGATGAAGGCGAACGAGGAGAGGAAGACGCGCAGCAGCACGCCGGCAGGGTCGAACGGGCTGCCAAAGCCCGCGCCGGTCAGGAAGAAAAAGGCGAAAAGGGCAAGCTGCATCAGTGCCAGCATGGGCGCACTTTTGCGGAAGTCGAATGCTATTATGAGAAGGAAATACCATAGCGCGAACGAGACGCCAAAGCCCACGAAGACAAGGTTCGGGGCGCCGCTCACCACGCTTGAGAGCAGGAGGGAGGCAAGGTAAAATGCGCCGTAGACCGCGACAGTGAGGAGGGCGAGGAAGGATGCGCGGCGGAATATCGCTTTTCTCCTCAGCGCGAAAAGCCCGACTGCGGAAAGCACTGATGGGAATGCGAGGAGATAGACGCCGTCAAAGCCGCCAGCGATTGCGCCCAATGGGGTGAAAACGCTGCTCCTTGCCATTGAGAAGAATATGCCGAAAAGGAAGGAGAGCGCAAAGATGGCGATGACGGTCTTGGCCGGGTGCGGCAATGAGACAAAGTACTTCGAAAGGGCGATTGCATTCTTTTTTGCCTCTTGCATAGAAGATGCCACCTACTTGTTTTCGCGGCTCGACGACCCCTTCTTTTTCTGCGACGTATTCGCCTCGTCCTCGCCGATTATCATTTCCTGCAATAGCTCGGTGTTTTTCATGTATTCGCGCGCCACCTGCTCGAATGTCTTTCCCGACTTTTGCGCCAATTTCATTAGTTCCAGCGAAATATAGCGCATTTCCGAGTTCGCGCTCAGGCTGTCCTCGTCTTCAATATCCATAAAACTCCCATTGACGTTAGGCAATATGGATATATATACCCCTAGGGGGCAGAAGCCAAACAGAAAAGCTCCATTTGGGGCCCAGTCCCCTGTTGATGTTCATGGCCAGATATTGCCCGAAATGCGGAAAACCAGACACTGACGCCCCATTCCACGGCGAGCTTTGCATGGAGTGCTCAAAGGCGACCATAGGCGAGCTGCCTAATGTGCAGGTCATCGTCTGCTCAAAATGCGGGGAAGTGCTGGACAAGGGAAGGAAGAAGAAGGAAACGACTGTCCAGGAAGAGGCCACGCGCCTCCTGAAGCTCAAGGGCACTTCGCCTGTTTATGCTGAAGACATGACATCGGTGGAATATGACACGCCAACAGGCAGGATAAAGCGCGATTTGCTGTTGCTTGTGCGAAAGGAGCAGTGCGTGGTCTGCGCGCGCTCGAATTCGCAGTATTTCGAGGCGATAATACAGGTGCGCGGAGATGACAGGCTGAAAGTGGAAAGGATGGTGGAAATCCTCACCAAGCGCGTGGAGTCGCGCTCGTTCATTCCCAAGATTGAGGAGCTGAAGGAAGGGATTGACATTTATTGCGGAAGCAGGAACGAGGCGATTGCCTCCTTGAACGCGCAGAAGCTGGGCTTCCAGCGCACCGAGAAGCTTGCTGGAGAGAAGAATGGGAAACGCCTTTACAGGACGACTTTGCTTGTGCGCCTCTAATCCGCCCTACTCGCCAAAATACTCCAGGAACTTCCGGATATCGGGCTTCTCCCCGTGCTTTCCGCGCTCCACGCACCATTTCCTTGCCATTACCTCGTGCTTGAGCAAATCCATTTTCAGCTTCACTGCGTCGGACTCCATGTTCTCCTCGCGCACGAAGTTGATTGGGCAGAGCGCGCCCTTCTTTGTTGTCCTTCCGTCAAGCTCATAGGGATAAAGCCTGCAAACAAAGGGGCGGGAATGGTATATGCCGCAGCTGTAGTCGTCGTTGAGGAAAATGCAGTCGCGCCCCAGCCTCCTTATGATGATGAACCACTCCTCCACGCCCTTTTCATGCTTCACAAGCAGCGGGTAATGGGGCGTCTTTCGGGAGTCTATGTTTCTGGAAAACTCCAGTATTTCATCGGGGCGCATCGCGGTGTTGTCCACCAGCCGCATTGCCTCGGGGATGGTAAGCACCACTGCCAGCCCGCGGCAGCATTTTGCATTGCACTCCCTGCAGGAGTTGACTATTTTCGGATTTGGCTTCACCATGCAATCATCCGCCCATTTCCCCTTTCCGATTTTTAACACTTAGCGGCAAAAATGCTCCGATAACATGGACGCACAGCTTTCAAGGCAGCTTCAGAAGGACTGGGATGCCACATGCCGCGTGGTGATGGGAAGGGAAATCGGGCAGCTGGAGGACTATGAAGGGTGGCTTTCGTTTAGGATGCAGATGCCATCGCGGGAAAAATCCCACATATCCGGCAAGGAAGTCATCCTGGCATCCGACCTGTACCCGAAAACTGCGCGGTTTGCCTCTGCGGAGGAAGTGGCGCAGAACAGGGACTATGCGCTCTCCATTAACGAAATAAAGGACCTCGGCACGCTCCTGCCTGCGCTTTCCGGGAAATGCGAGTATTCCGGCAACAGGTATCTTGGCAACACTGCCTTTGCCGACTCGTCAGACCTGATAACCAATTCCCAGTACGTTGCCAAGTCAGCCAATGTGGAGAAATCCTCGCACGTCTACCTTTCCTGGATGGTGCGCAAGGGCAGCAGGTATGTTTTCGGCTCGGACTGGCTGGCGCAGGGCGAATTCCTGATAAGGATAGACGGCGCGCATACGCTGAAGCGCTCCCTTGAGGCGCACTACTGCGTGAGCTCGTCCGACATGCATTATTGCAGCAGCTGCATCGGATGCCATGACCTCATGTTCTCGTTCGGGCAGAGGAACAAAAGCTACATGATAGGGAACCTTGCGCTCCCCAAGGAAAAATACTCTGCAATCAAGGCAGGGCTCCTGGAGGAGCTTTGCGAAAGGCTGCAGAAAGACAGGAAGCTGCCTGCGCTTTATTCCCTTGTGCCAAACACTGCGCATGCCCCAAGGCCCGCAATCACGCAGGCATTGTTTCCGGACGAGAAAAAGCCCGAGCTTGTGCGCAGGGGATTTGCCAATGCATACGCAATAATCCTCAAGCGCCAGCCAAAGCACGCGATGGAGAGATATGCGGGGTGGCTGGAGGAGCACACCGTGACCGTGGAAAACGTGAAAACGCCGTTCGGCTGCACCACGCCCTGCCCCACCAACTGGGCTTATTTCGGGGAGCTGCCCAGGAAGCGGGTGGTTTCCATAGGCGAGCTTCTGGAGCTTGGCAAGCACCCGATGGGCGAGGGCAGCGGGAAATCCCTCCAAGGCGTGCTTGACTTCGTTGCGAAAAACTTCTTTTTCACTGCGGAGTTCTACGATGGCACCAACCAAAACATAAACGGGACGCCATGCGCGTACAACGCAGTGAACACGTACAAGGGGTTCGACGCCACCGCTGTGGAGAACGAGGCGTATTCCTCGTGCGCGCTCAACGCAAAGTACATTTATGGCGGCACATGGATATTGGAGTCCGAGTTTTGCATAAAGTGCTACAACTCGAATTACCTGAGCAGGTGCCTTGAGATGGACTTCTGCACAAAATGCTCGGACTCGTATTTCTGCCACAACTGCGAGGGGCTTTCAGACTGCATGTTCTGCTTCAACATGAAAGGCGCGCGCCATTGCATCGGCAACACGCAGCTGACGCGAGAGGAATACATAAAAGCGCGCGACGCGCTCCTGAAGGAAATGGCTGATGAATTGGACGCCACGCGCGGCTTGAAGATGAGCATCTACAACATCGGGGCGAAGAAATCGTGAATACGGATTGAGGTTGTTGCATGGGTAAAGATAGCCAATCAGAAGCATATTTGGAGCTCAACAGGCGATGGAATATCCTTTGCAGGATAGTCTTTGGCGAGGAGATAGGCGACATGAAGGAATATGGCGGGTGGCTTGCGGAAAACACGCTGCCCCTTTTCACCAGTAAATCCAATGCTTCCGGCAAGGCAGTCTCGTTTGTGTTGCCGTATTACCAGAAAGACGCCAAGTTTGCCTCGCTTGACGAGGTGGATTTCAACAAGAAGTTTGGGGCATTATCAATAAACGACGTAAAGGACATTGATTCCGTCATCAGGGCGGTTTCGGAAAGGGTGTGCTATTCAGGCAACATAGTCCTTGGAAATTCCAAGTTTGTGGACGGGAGCGCGGACATCATTGACAGCTTCTACATCTACCGCTCTGCCCAAATCAGCTTCTCGAAATACGTTGCCTACGGATACAACATGGAATATGCGGAAAGCGTCTTTGGGACAATAAACCACGGGCACTGCAACAATTCCATAAGGATATCCGATTCCAACTTCCTTAGCCGCTGCTTTGAGACATATGGCTCTGAGCAAAGCTCTGATTTGTGCTATTCCCACAAGCTCTTCAACTGCAGGGATTGCCTTTTCTCATTCAACCTCAGGAATGCAAGGAATGCCATTGGCAACCTCCAGCTCCAGCCGGAAAAATATGCTGTTCTCAAAAAGAAGCTTTTGTCCGAAATGGCAGGGATTCTCAGGAAAGAGAGGAAACTGCCAAGCCTGCTTGAAATGGTCGGCGGCTCCGAGCCGGACCTGCGCGCCCTTTCGGCGCTTAGGCAGAAGCTTCCGCCTTGCCGGAAAAATGAGCAAAGACAGGATGCGATTGAGGAGGCATTTGAAAAAACAACCGCAGTTGTCCTTGGAAAGGGGCTCAAGGGCGTGGAAAATTACGGGCAATACCTTCGCGAATACACACGGAAAACCGTGCAGTGCAAATCTGCGATGAGCGGCGGGCAGATAACGGTTGCGGATTATGCCCGCTACATGGATTACCCGAAAAACAGGCTTTTGACAGAGGAAGAGGCGGAACTTGCTGGAAAATCGCTCAAAGTCGGCCCGGAGGGGCTTGATGGGCTTGATTTGGCCAAGGCGGGCGGGATGATTGGCAAAATCGCCTATTTCCACCCAGGCTTCGACCACGGGAAACTGTCCAACATCATTGACAGCCAGGTGAACCTGGACGCAGTGAATTGCTTCAAGGGCATACTGAACTTATACTCGAAAAATTGCGCCTACAACTTCTACACCCTTGAGTCGGAGTCGGTTTTCGGCTGCAATTCCGTCAGGAAATCGAGTTTCGTGATGCGCTGCTACCTGTCCGCAAAGCTTCAGCGATGCTTCGAAGTGGACTCAAGCAGCAATTGTTCCGACTGCTATTTCTGCCACAACTGCGAGAACGTGCACGACTCGATGTTCTGCTTCAACGTAAAGAACAAGTGGAATGCAATCGGCAACGTCGAGTATTCCAAGGAGGAATACGCGAAAGCAAAGCAGGCGCTCCTTTCGCAAATCAGCCAGAAACTTGAGAAGGACAAGAAGCTGGGAATGAACATCTACAACATCGGGGCGAAAAGATGAGCGAACCTTTGCAGACGCTGGACAGGAAATGGAGGTCCACCTGCAGGATTCTCCTTGGCAAGGAAGTGGGAGGCTTGGAAGCATTTGAAGGGTATCTTACCAAATATGTCGAGCCCATTTTCGAGAAAAAGTCGTTCATTTCGGGAAAGCCAACCTACGTGTCGCTGCCCAATTTCTGCAAGGGCGCTGCATTCATAAGCAATGACGAGGCGGGCGAGTACGCCAAATCCCTAGCAAGCGTGAAATTCACAGCCAATGACATCAAGGATATCGACTCCATCCTGGAGGCGCTGGGCGGGCATGCCGCCTACAGCGGCAACCTCATCACAGGCAACAGCCAGTTTGTGGAGCAGTCCAACAGCTGCGTGGATTCCACGTTCGTATTCCGCTCCACGGATTATTATGGCGCATCATACATTGCATACTCCAGCAACGGCAGGTTCGACGAGTGCGTGTTTGGCTGCAACTACACCGGCGAATCCAAGTTCATCATTACTTCCTATGACACCTACAAGCTCACGCGGTGCTTTGAAACCTTAAGGACGTTCACATCTGCCGACTGCTACTATACAGCAAACCTTGAGGACTGCTCAGGCTGCCTGTTCTCGTTCAACCAGCGGAGCAAGCGCAACCTCATCGGCAACCTCGCGCTCCCGAAAGATGAATATGCTGGGCTGAAGGCAAAGCTGGTTGCCGAAATGGCCGAAACCCTTGCAAGGAAGAAATCGCTCCCATCGATAATAGAGCTGATACGTGATTAGAATGGCAATGCACCCGTCCATTGAAGCCGCTTTCCGCTCAGTCACAAAGGTGCTCCTTGGGCGCGAGCTTTGCGGCTTGCAGTCATATTCCAAATGGCTGGAACAAGATGTGCGCATGCTGACATCGCACAAGTCCGCGCTTTCGGAAGCAGACGTCTACCTTTCCTTCTTCTCGTTCTTCCAGCAGACGGAAGGCAAGGTGGTCACGCTTGCCGAGGGCGAAGAGCTTGGGAAAAAGGCGATTTCCAGGGAGGATGCGCATCGGCTGAGCCTGGCAAATGCAGCCGAAGTGCTGCGAAGCATAAAGCTCTACGCAGCCGAGTCGGATGTTGGCGACAACATCGAGGTCGAGGAGGTGGCGCAGCACGGCTACTCCAGCTTCTGCTTCCATGGCGACGCATTCGTATATTCAAAATACTGCGCATACTGCATGTGGCCGAGAAGCAGCGAGCACACTTTCGGCTCTGACTTTGTTTTCTCATCGAAATTCTGCCTCAAGTGCTACAACTCCGTCAACTTGTCGCGCTGCTTCGAAGTGAGCCACTCGGTGGGCTGCTCCGATTGCTACTTCTGCCACAACTGCGAGAACGTGCACGACTCGATGTTCTGCTTCAACATGAAGAACCTGAAGCATGCGATTTGCAATGTGGAGCTTTCGTGCGAGGATTATATGAGGATAAAGAAGATGGTGCAGGAGGAAATTGCTGGCAGGCTGGAAAAGGGCAAGGCGTTTCCGCTGAGCATCTACAATATCGGGGCGAAAAGATGAGCGACAATGAGACGCTGGGCGCACTTGAGAGAAAGTGGGAGTCCACCTGCAAGCTCATCTTCGGGTCGCCCATTGGCAGGCCCCTGGATTTTGAGGACTACCTTTATTCGGGCGTTGCGCGCCCGTCCACGAGGGAATCGGAAACTGGCGAGGAAGTGGTGGCGCTGATGGCAATCCCGCAAGGCGCAAGGGTTGCGGACTATGCAAGCATTATGAAAGAAGGAACTGCGAAAGCGCCAAAGGTATCCATAAACGATGTAAAGGACATTGATTCGCTGTCGCGCGCCATGGGAGAGGTGGCGGTATTCGCAGGCAATGTGATACAGGGGCAGTCCAGCCATGTCGGGCGATCCAACAGGGTGCTGTATTCGCATTATATCTACAGCAGCCATAACGTGGTCTACAGCAAGTACGTTGCATTCTCGCGCCGCGTGAAATACTCCGAGTCGGTATTCGGAGTTGACGACATTGCAAAAATCAGGTTTGCGCTCAAAAGCAACGGCATTTACGAGGCAAGCGTTCTCTTCGAATGCCTGCGGGTCTACACGTCTTCCAATTGCTATTACTGCGCCAACATGGATGACTCCCACGACTGCCTGTTTTCCTTCAACCAGCGCGGCGCAAGGCGCAAAATTGGGAATTTGGAGTTGCCTGCAGACAGGTTTTCCGCGCTCAAGGGCAAGCTTCTGGGCGAAATGCGCGAGGCGCTTTCATCGAAGAAAAGGGCGGTCTCGGTGCTTGAAATAATAGGTGGCAGCCATGAGTGAGATTGAAAAGTCATTTGCAAGCACAACGGCACTCATCCTTGGCGCCGAGCTTGCCCCGCTGGCAGCATATGCCATCTGGCTGGAGCGGGGGCTGCCATTCCCGATGACAGTAGTAAGGTCGCGTGTGAGTAAAAGGCCCGTGCTTGTGATATCCCATCCTGCCTATGCCAGGATACAGGGCAATATTGCAGGGATAGAGGAGGCATTGGAGCTCGGGAAGCGGGCGCTATCCGAAAAAGAGGCAGAGGGGCTCTCGCTTGCAAACGCCGCACGCACGCTCTCAAAAATCAGCACCACCTGCCCGAATGTCGTGTTCGGGGAGAACTTTGACACGGCTGAGAGCACGTGCTATGGCCCCACGCAGCACTGCTTCCGCATATCCTATTCCTGGTGGAGCAAGTACGCCTCGTGCTGCTATGACGTGCGCACCAGCGCGCACGTGCACGGCTGCTCCGACCTGGATGACTGCAATTTCTGCATCCGGTGCCGCCAGTCCAGCAAGCTGCAGCGCTGCTTTGAGGTGGACGAGAGCAGCAGCTGCTCGGACTGTTATTTTTGCCACAACGTGGAGAACTGCAGGGACTGCATGTTCTGCTTCAATGCCAAGAACCTGAAAAATGCAATAGGCAATGTTGAATATCCGCGCGAGGAGTACCTTGCTATGAAAAAGAAGGTGCTGGCAAAGATGGTGGAGGAACTGAAGGCAACAAGGCAGCTGAAGCGTGACATTTACTCGGTCGGTGAAAAGCATGGCAAGAAGTGAAACCCTCGGCATCCTCAACAGGCGCTGGAAGGCGGCATGCAAGATGCTTTTCAAGCAGGAAATCGGCGATGTTTGGGAATATGACGAATGGCTGTCGGGAATGATAGATGAAAACCGGCATGAAAAGTCCGCGCTGACAGGCAAGGACGTGGCGCTTGGCATAAAGGAGTATGCAAAGGATGCGCGCTTCATAAGCTTTGACGAAATCGACTTTGGAAGGAAATATCCGCAGGCTCAGCATGGGAAGCTGTCAGGGCTGGCGCAGGCGGTTTCGGAGTTTTCTGACCGCTTCCTTTACTGCGGCAACCTAGTCATTGGCAACTGCGGCAATGTGGAGAAGAGCACGAACATATCCGACAGCTTCTTCGTTTATGATTCCGCACAGTACGGAGACTCAAAATATCTTTACAAATGCACTGTGGGAAGGCTGTCCGAGGACATGTTCGGCGTGCACGGGCCCGGCGAGTCGCAGATGTGCATTCGCTGCACCCAGACCTACAGGGAAAGGCGCTGCCTGGAGTGCTGGATGTGCCAGAATGTTTCCGACTGCTACTTCTCATTCAACCTGCAGAACTGCTCGGACTGCATGTTCTGCTTCAACCTCAAAAACAGGCGGCACTGCATTGGCAACTGCCAGCTGACGCCCAAGGAATACGGGGCTGCAAAGGCGCGCCTGGCTTTTGAAATGGCGGAAACCCTCAAGAAAGAGAGGAAGCTTCCCTCGCTCATGGAGATAGTGGCAAAGGCCAGGTATGCCAAGCCGCAAATCCCCACCCAGGCGGATGAGGACATCTCAGGCGGGAAGGAGGCGGTGGAGCGGGAATTCACAAAGACTTCGAAGCTTGTGCTAGGCGTTGGGCTTTCAGGAGTGGACAATTACTTGGAATGGCTGGAGCGGCACACGCACAAGATGGAGGAGATGGAATCTGCGGCGAGCGGCAAGAGGATACTCACCCTCCCCTACGCGCTTGCGATTCCGGCAATCGACAGGCGGCGCGTGATAACCGCGGAGGAGGCTGCGTGGCTGGGAGAGCACTCCGCGATTTCGGCGGAAGACGCCAAGAAGCTGACGCTTGGAAACGCGCACCAGCGCATCGGGAAAATCGCTTTCCACAACTTCGAGTTCCGCGAGGGGAAGAACAGCAGCCTCACGGACTGCGCAATCACAATCGAGTGCTCCTACTGCTACCATTCGTCCGCGCAGGTCTATTCGAAATACTGCGCATGTGGCATGTGGCCGCGCTCCTGCGAGCGCGTGTTCGGCTTTGACACGCTTTGGGACTGCTCCTTCTGCATGAAGTGCTACCATTCGGTGAAGCTGCAGCGCTGCTTCGAATGCGACTCGTGCAGGGCGTCCTCGGACTGCTACTTTTGCCACAATGCCGAAAACTGCCATGATTGCATGTTCTGCTTCAATGTGAAGAATTTGAAATACGCGGTGGGGAACGTGGAAGTCGGCAAGGAGGAGTACGCGCGCATCAAGAAGGCGATGCTGGGTGAGATTGGCGGGAAGCTTGCAAAGGATAAAAAGCTGGGCATGAGCATTTACAATATCGGGGCGGGGAAATGAGCAAGGAACAGGACGAGATAAACAGGAAGTGGAAAGACAGGAAGGTCAAGGCAGCCACCATCGGTTTCTACCACCAGGACTGCCAGACTTCCATCAGCACAGAGAAATTCCCGCACATCAGGCTGGACGAGGTAAGCCCTGTCGTCTACCTGGACAGGAAGCCCAAGAAATACGATTACCTTCTGATGTGGAATGTGAGCGCGGACAAAGCCTCGGAAGTGGACGAGTACCTCACATATATCAAGCGCCACAATGACACCAAAAGGATAACCGTGCTTGAGAAATCAGGCAACCAGGCGCTCATACTCCTGAACGCATACATGCCATCATCTAGCTATGAAAAAGTCCTGCAGAGCGGCACCATGCCCTCCGCGCCAGTGGTTGCCAGGGAGGGGTTTGAGACATACAGCATCGTGTCGCCAGACCCAAAAAGCATAAAGAAGCTCGCGCACGAGCTGGACTCGATTGGCGATGTGAAAATCATGAGAGTGGGCGATTATAGGAGCGAGGCGTCAGGCCCATCGCTTACAGACAAGCAGAAGGACGCGCTTGCTGTTGCGCTCATGAACGGCTACTACTCCTGGCCGCGCGGCGTGGGGCTGGTGGAGCTTGCGCGCGCGGCAAAGGTCAGCAGGAGGAGCATGCAGGAACGCCTGCGGCGCGCGGAGGCAAAGCTGTTTCCGCATCTCGTGAAGGACTATTTGCAGAAGAAGAAATAGGCAAAAAGCAGGGCATATGCCCAATAAAGCATTATGATGAGGCTGCGCCATAATTTGCACATGGAAAACGCATCAGCTGCGCTGCCAATCCTGCAGAAGAGGTGGGACAGCACCTGCAGGGTGCTTTTCGGTTCCGAGGTGGGCGCGCTTCCGGAGTTCGGCATGTGGCTTTTGGAAATGAGCGAAAAGCTCGTGCACAGGAAGTCCTCTGTTTCCGGCAGGGAAGTGACGTATGCTATTTCCGGCTATGGGGAAGGGAGCAAGTGGATTGGCTTTGACGAGATTGATTTCACCAGGAAAGCAAAGGAATTGCCGGCGTTGGGAACGGAAAGCATGGATGCGCTGGTTTCCACCCTTCAGGACAGGTTTTATTACGCCGGAAGCGCGGTGCTGGGAAATTCCCAGCATGTGGAGAAAAGCTCGGGAATCACAGACTGCTTTTACATGCGCGAGACAGGCAAGCTTACCGAGTGCAAGTACACTGCGTACTCAATCATCGGGAGGCTGGGCGAGGACTGCTTTGGCGTGGACGGCATTGGCGAGTCGGCGATGTGCGTGAAGTGCTGCGAAACCTTCCGCCTTCGGCGCTGCTTCGAGCTTTGGCAGTCCCGCTCGTGTTCTGACTGCTATTACTCGCATAATTTGGACGACTGCCAGGAGTGCTTCTTCTGCTTCAATGCCAAGAACCTGAGGCATGCCATCGGGAATGTGCAGCTGCCGAAAGAGAAGTACTACGCGGCAAAGAAGCGCTTGCAGGCTGAGATGGCTGAAGCCCTGCGCAAGAACAAGCGCCTTCCCTCCCTTATGGAAATAGTTGCAAAGTGCGGCAAGCCTGCTGCGCCTGCGCTTTCTGACCCCTCAGCACCTGAGAAAACCGACAAGCCGGTCATTGAGGAGGCATTTGCGAAGACGTGCGATATCGTGCTGGGAAAAAGGCTGGCGGGCGGCATTGACGATTATGCAGAGTGGCTGAAGAGGAACATAAGGAAGAGCGAAACGCAAAAGTCCGCCGCGAGCGGAAAGCCTGTGCGCCGCTTTGACTATTGCCGCTATTTTGAGCTGCCTGCCAACAGGCTGCTTTTGAAAGAGGAGGCGCGCGAAGCCGGCGAGAGGCTGAAGATTGCGGAAAAGGAGGCTGAAAGCCTCACCGTTGAAAATGCGCACGAGCGCATTTCCGGCATCGCGTTCTTCTGCCCGGAGTACAGGGATGGCATGAACCTGAACATCATAGAGTGCGCGACATCGGGCGATTCCGCGCACTGCTACCGCTCCACGCCAGTTGTTTTTTCAAAATACGCAGGCTATTGCTTCTGGCCGCGCTCTTCCGAGCACTCGTTCGGCTGCGGCGCGCTCTTGTCCTCGGAGTTCAATATCAGGTGCTTCAACTCGGTGAAGCTGGCAAGGTGCTTCGAGGTCGACTTCTCGCGCGACTGCTCTGGCTGCTACTATTGCCATAATGTGGAAAACTGCCAGGATGCCATGTTCTGCTTCAATGCCAAGAATTTGAAATATGCGATTGGGAATGCCGAGGTGGGGCGCGAGAGGTTCATGGAAATGAAAAAGAGGGTGCTTGGGCTGTTGGGAGAGGAGCTTGAGGCAAAAAAGAGCCTAAGCTGGAGCATTTACAATATTGGCGCGAAGAAGTAGCTACTTTTTCTTGCCTTTGGATTTTGCCGCAGGTTTCTTGGCGCTCGGCTTTGCCTTGAGAGGCGCGGCTTTTGCTGCTTTAGGTGCTGGTTTTGCTTCTTCGGGCTCCTCCTCTTCCGGCATGGAAACAATGGGCGTGCGCTCGCGCGCCCGCGCCGCGGCCTTTTCGCGTATCCGCTTGAGCTTGTCGGCAAGCGAGGCGTCCTCATCCTCCTCCTTTTGCAGAAGGGAGCGCTCTTCAACCTCTTCATCCGGGGATTCTTCCTCCTCTTTTGCGAGTTTGCGGATGCGCTTTGCAGGAGATGTTTCCGCCTTTTCCGGCTCTTCCCTTGTGCGGGTGCGCGCCTTCCTTGCAGGCCTTTCCGCCTCTTCAGGCTCCTGCACTGGCTCGTACTCGGGCATGTAAATGGGCTTGTGCTTGCTCTTGGCTTTTGGCGCCAGAGCAGGCTCTTCGTCATCCAGGGGGGATTCCTCTTCCGATGGCGCTTCGCCTTCATCGTCAGGGGGCATCTCTTCTTCCTCGGATGGGGATTCTTCATCTGAAGGCTTTTCCTCTTCCTTTTCTGAAGGCTCGGATTCCTCGTCCCCGGATATCGGCTTGTATGCTGGGTCGTCCTCAAGCGCGAGCTCCTCCTCCTTGTCCGCGATTTCCTTCTCGATATCTTCCTCCTCGTGCGGCTCCTCGTCCTCGCGCAGCTTTATGGGCGAGTCCTCCTCAAGCTTCATGCCCATGAGCTCGTCCGAGAACTTTGCGGGCTTTTTTTCCTCGCCTTCATCTTTGGGAGAATCGCCTTCATTCTCTTCATTTTCGTCCTTGAAAACAGGGGGCTGCTGCTTCTTTTCCGCCCCGTAGCGCACGTTGTAGCTTGCGGATGACTGCTGCGCGCCGGTTGATTGCGAATATGCGCTTTCAGGGCGCTCGGGAGGCTGTGCGCCCTGCGCATTGCCAGCCTGCGG
>JBAZYD010000002.1:0-103592 GCA_041659465.1 Candidatus Micrarchaeia archaeon
GCTCTTTTAGGTCAAACCGCTCAATCGCTTCCTGTTTTGCCCCCCGCTCGTCGGAGAGCTTCAGCAACTCTTCCGCAGTGCCGCGGAAAATTTCCGTCAGCTTGTTAACATCCTGCGGCTTGAGGGATATCTTGACTTTTTTCTCCCCGATTGACCTGAAGTAGTTCTGCAGGTCAGGCGACAGGCGCGACATTATCTCCTCGTGCGTGTGCTTGCGGTCAAACTCGGCAAAATTCGGCTGCAGGTGCCCTGCAAGGAGCTTTATCGCCGTGCTTTTCCCGATGCCGTTCTTGCCGATGAGTCCCACCACTCCCTTCTGCGGCAATGGCATGCCATAAAGCCTGAAGGTGTTCTCCCCGTATTGGTAAATAGGGGAGCCCGTCTCTCCTGCAAGGTTGATGATGGTGATGCAGTCCACCGGGCACCTTTTCGGGCAGAGGCCGCAGCCCGTGCAGAGTATCTCCGATATCACAGGGTATCCTTCGGAGTCGATGGTGACTGTGTCGTCGCCCATCCGCACGCCAGGGCATACTTTGAGGCATTGGTATCCGCACTTCTCGCGCGTGCACTTTTCCCTGTCGATTATGGCTATTCTTGTCTTGCCTTTCTGTTCCATGGCTTTCGCCCTGTTTTATTCTGATACATCCGTTTATTAGTATTGCGCCGCTCACGGCTCCTTATAAATTTGTCCCAAATGCGGCGATAGCTTTAAACGGGGAAAATGCATTATTACCTCAATTGGCAACAGGGAGGTGGGAGACATGACAACGCTCCGTCTGGGTGCCAAGGCAGAAGGCACCAAATCCGGGTCGCCGGCAAGCCTGCAAAAAAACGAGTTTTTGGGCTTCACGCCCATGAGCCGTGACGCGCTTGAGAAGAAAGCGTGGCTGCTTCTACAGGCAAACTCAGAGTGCGGCAGGCTAAGCCCCGAGGCAAAGGCAGTGCTTGAAAGCCTGAATGGCGTAGCCGCGCGATTGCAGCTGCAGCTGAACGCGGCATACGCAGCCGGCTATTCCCCTGCAGAGCGCATAAGGATGGAAAACATGCTCTCAATCTACCAAGGAACGTTCGAGCAGCTGCGCATTTATGAGCAGGCATTCGCCTCGCTTTGCGGGCCGCGCGAGATACTGGCGCAGGAAAGCGCGGACGTGAAATTCAACGCCGAGCAGCAGCTGAAGAAGGCCGGGCTTGCCGGCTTCCTCGAGAAGAACGTGCTGCCATGGGCGGTGGGCCTGCTTACCGGCGGGGCGGCAGCAGCCAGCGGCTTTGCCTCGTGGGCGGCAGCCAGGCTCGCAGGCCTCATAGGCGCTGCGGGCCCCGCGTTCCAGCAGAACGCGGCGGCATTCATAGGCTTCGCGCTTGCCGCCTCCGCAATCGGGCTGGTCGCAAAGGCGGCAATCCACCGCACGCACGCCATCGAGAAAAGGCGCATAGCGTCGCTTAAGGCAATCGGGGGCAGCGAGCAAGAGATAATGAGGGCGATTGTGCGCCTGGTGGTGCTGGAATACCAGCGCCTTGCCACCAAAAACGGCATCAAGGTAGGCGCGCCGGTGGAAAGCGAGGAGACCATACACCGCAAGATGGAGCAGCAGGTGTTCGAGGTCAAGTCAAAGCATGGGTTCGACCTGCCGCTACCAAGCGAGGTGGAGCGCGCAATCTGGCCGCTCCTCCACAGGAAGCGCACAAGTTTCCTGGAAAAAGCCGCGCTTTCGCTGCGCGCGCGCCTTGAAACACTGTTTCGGGGGCTTGGAGGGCAAAATGGCGCGCAGCCTGGCCCATATTTCGAGCCAAGGGCGGGCTGCCTGAACGCATACGACCTGTGCGCGGTCGCCTAGCCCCCTCTTCTTTTTTTTCTTTTATGTTGCCCAAAATGTAAAGATAGGTTTAAATAGCCTTGCACCCACAATTTAACCATACAAACGACAAGAAGGGTGTGGGAGGTAATTGATATGGCCGAGCTATTGCAAAACCAAAACAAAGCGCCCGGGCAGGCACTCCAAAAGCCGCCGTTTCCTTTCTGGCTGGTAAAGGCGAGGGCAGATGCCATTCTTGACCTCAGCTCAACCGACCCGAAGAAGGCCATGCTGGCTGAGAAGGCGCAGGCAAAGGTTTCCGAAAAAATTTCTTTTTATGAAAAGAAGATAGACAATGCCCTGCTTGCCAAGGACGCTGCATCCGAGGAGGATGCCCAAAACAAGGTCAATTTCCTCTCTGAGCTGTTCGAATACGTGGAAACCCTTTACAGGACATTTGACAGGAAGAAAAAGGCATTCAATACCGACAAGGAAAGAATCCAAAATGACCTGGAGGACAGGCTACAGCGGTCTTGGCTGAAGTCGGTGCAAAAATACATTCCCATACTGAGCGGACCGCTTGTTGGAGGCGCAGTGCTTGGAACTGGAATCTGGGAGGCGCTTACTGGCAAGCTCCCGGGCATCTTGAAGGAAGTGGTCAACCTCGTAGGGCTTGCCTTGATAGGCGGGGTAAGCTATGGGATAGACTTGCTGGTCGGGAGGCGCAGGTCAAAGCTGACTGACAAGTACATGGCCAAAAATGGCGTGATTGATGGCAAGGAGGAAGACATCCGCCTCAACGTCCTTCGGCTTGTGGAAATAGAATACGACCGGCTGGCAAAGGTGTACAGCTTCCAGCCCTTCAAGATTACGGAGGACACCGAGCACGCGCAGGCGCACAAAATAGTGAAGGACATGGAGCAGAAATACGGGGTCCACCTGCCCCTGCCAGACAGCCTGCTCAATGGGGTTCCCGCGCAGGCTAAGGTCAAGCGCTGGCGCGCCTTCCGCAGCAAGATAGGAGAGGCGTTCTCAGTGCTTCTTGCCAGCAGCGAAAAGCCGCCGCAGGTGCCTGCCGAGGCTCCAAAGCCTGCATCCCAGTAGTCTTTTATTTTCCTTCTTCTCCTTTTTCCTCTTATGAAACTCGGCAAGCAGGACCCAAAGGAGGGCGAGATCCGCCTCACCCCGGAAAACACCGAGGACTTGTGGCACATTGAAAGGCTGCTTAGCCCGGGCGACCGCGTGATTGCGCGCACGTGGCGCCGCTTCAAGGCGACAGAGGATGACGCTGGCGAGAAGAAAGCTGTGACCATGAAGCTTGGCGTGGAAAAGGTGGAATTCTCCCCGCACGCAAATCGCCTGAGGGTGACTGGCAAGATAATCGAGGGCACCCCTGAGGAATACGTGCAGCAGGGCGCATACCACACCATTGACATTGAGGAGCACTTCCCGGTTTCCATCATCAAGGACAATTGGATGTCCCACCACATGGCGCGCATAAAGCAGGCGATTTCCGAGACAAAGCGCCCCAGGCTTGGCATGCTTGTTCTCGATGAGAATAAAGCTATTTATGCCACCTTGCGGGGATATGGCGTGGCATACGAGCTTGAGCTTGAGAACCACGCAAGCAAGCGCGATGACAAGTTCGACGAGAAAACGCAGTCGTTTTTCGGGGAGATTCTGAAGAAACTGCAATCCTCGCAGGTTGGAAAAATAATAGTTGCCGGCCCCGGCTTTGGCAAGGAAAATCTCCTCAAGTTCATCAGGCAGAAAGATGCAAAACTCGCCGCGCGCATTGTGCTCGAGCACTGCTCCTATGCAGAGAGGACAGGCATCACCGAGCTTCTCAAGCGTGGCGTGGTGGCAAAAGTGGCGTCGGAAGAGCGCGCGGAAAACGAGCTTGTTCTAATGGATAAATTCTCAACAGAGCTGAGGAAAGATTCCGGGCTTGTAGCATACGGCAAAAAGGAAATGGCAGCCGCAGTGCAGGCATCCGCAGTGGACACCATTTTAGTGCTTGACGAGCTTCTCCGCACGGACAAGGAAATAGAACGCATCGTAGAAGAAGGCGAGGCGCGGAAAGTAAAGCTCACCGTTTTCTCGCACGAGTCTGACGGCGGGCGCGAGCTAGACGGGTATGGGGGGTTTGCGGCGCTTCTTCGCTTCAAGATGCGGTAAGAGAATGTTCTTCTCAATCCTACTTTTGCATTATCACCGCGCCGCCACGACGTATTCCTGGCATAGATGAACCGAAACGTACTCCATATCCTCTACCACCGCAGTCGTAAAAATCGGGAAAGCTCTGGCTGGCAGGACCTGGCTTGTCATAAGCAAAATAAAGAGCGTCTTGACCTGGGGAATATTGCCCTCTATTTCCTTCTAGGATAGCTCCCACTGGAATGGAAAGGGCATTATCTGTGCGCCTTAGCTGACCATTTTCGAAATCGCCGTAGAATGCGTGGAGGAATGTCTTTAGTTGCTCTGGTGGCACATCTGAGGGAATGTGCATTGTATAGTTGCTGCCGCTTGCGCTTACATCTCCAATCACATAGCCTTGCTCCATGGCAAGAAATACACCTGGAACATCAACTCTGATGCCTGCCTTTACAAGCTGGTCAACCGTGAAGCCTCCGAAGCGGGTTTTTCCGTTGAATTCTTTTTCGATGTAGATTTTTCCATTTTCAGTTGGCAATTCGCAAAGAGGGAGTTTCCTTGAAAGGGCACCAACCGTGCGAGTCACCATTGGTTTTGCTTTTCTAAGAATGCCCCTGTTCTTGTTCCAAAGTGTGCTATCAACAAAAAACGGACTCAACTGTTTGAAAGTTGCAAGTTTGCCCTGATATTTTTTGAACATTTCAGGGAAGCTTAGGGCCCTGTTTGGATCTTTCCTGTCCTTTTTATCAAAAATTGCTACAATTTCAAGGTTTCCATTAGGAGATTTCAGAATTGGGCCAGTTGTTATCGATATCATAAATTCACCTCTTTTCATTGTTAAGATTTTTCCCAAGCGCGAATATGCTTCTCTCAAGCGCGCCCTTTGTTTCCAGCTCGCCATTGATGTACTCTAGCAGCATCCTCTTCACTCTCATGTACTCCTCCTTGCTCACGCTCTGGTTCAGTATCGCATAGCGCGCGCCTTTCAGGTTGAAGCAGAGTATCCCTTCCTCCACGTTCTCGCAATTGTGGCAGAAGAAGCAGTTCCTGCACGAGTAGCACGAGTCGCACTCAAAGCATCCGCTGCACTTGGTGATGTTGTTGCAGCTTAGGCAGAACTGGCATTCCAGTATGCGTATGTACCCGCCAAAGCAGTATTCCGAGTCGGTGACAATGGAGGACATGCCTGAGTGCTTGGAGTGCAGCGAAAACCAAAGCCGCTCAGTGTCCGTGGAGTCATATGTCACCGGTGCCTGGCGCACGTTCAGGTTGTTCCCCTCATCCATCTCAAGTGTGACAAGCGCAGCTGCTGCCGCCCTTTTTGCCACAACATCAAGCGGAGGCATCTCGCCCTCGCCGAGTTCCATGCAGCTTGCTGAGGATTGCAGCGCCTTCTCAAGCGGCGCGAGCTTTCCTGATGCAAACCCTTTCAGAGTGGGCGTTTCATACTTGAGAACCTCCACCCCTCCTGTTCCCTTTGTTCTCCTCACCTTTACCGCCCTTTTCTCAAGCCAGGGCGTGAGCCTTGCAACCTCCTTGTGCTCCTGCTGCAATACAATCCGCAGCGCAGTGGAAAGCGCCTTTTCAGTTTCTGGCGAAATCCTTTCCCGCTCCTTCTCTTCGCCGGATGCCCCCCTGAACATGTCCGCGAGCGAAAAGAGCTGCTTGTCCTTCCTCAGCTTCTCTGCCATTTCCGACACCAGCTTCTGCTTGAGGGCTAGATAGCGCTCGCGCGTGAGCTGCAGGTTCCCTATGCAGTTGCTCTTGCTCCTCAGGTTGAATGAGAACATGAGGTCAGTGCAGGAAGTGCAGTTCATGGTATAGTAGGAGTCTGATATGCCGCAGGTAAGGTAAGTCTCAAAGCACCGCTGCGCTCCCTTGAGGAAGCAGACGTGGCACCTCAAGCAGTTGCGCGCGAACTGGAAGTTGTTCACGCCATAGCTGCTTTCCGCATATCGCCCTACCGAGCAGTACGCCATGTACTTTGACTGGTATATGTCGTGCGACTTGTGCACCTCTATGCCGTCCACTATGTTGTCAGCGCTTTCCACGCCCAGGCTTTTCCCGAATATCTTGTTGCCGCAGTAGACTGCATTCTCCGAGGCTGCGGCAAACAGCGAGTCAATGTCCTTGATGTCGTTTATGGAAACGGGCGCAATCTTCAGCGAGGCAATTTCATCCTGCTGTGCGAATTTCGACCCTGCCAGGTAGTGCGGGCCTGAAAGCATGACGCTTTTCCCTGAAACGCACGACTTGCCCATCACATACGGCCAGTTCGTCTCGGACAAGTAGGGGGCGAACTCGGAAAGCTCGCCTATCTCCTGCCCGAAAAGTATCCTGCACGTCTTCTTGAAATCCACGTTTATTTTTTCCATATTTATCACGCCACTCCGCCTTCATTTTCGGTTTCAATCCGTTTTCTAATGCTGTCAAATGCTTCTTTGACTGCTTTGACAAGGGCATTCGAGCCGTACGCCCGCCACGGTTCATCAATTCTAATTAAATTGAGTAGCGAGCTTCTTCCCGACGCATCATCACCCAACAGCTTCTTGCACACGGAAAAAGCGATGTCCGTCAACTCAGTCTTTGTGACAGGGCTGGCTTTGTTTGCAAGTTTTTCCTCAGAGCAGATGTCCACGACAATTTTTTCGAACATTGCCAACATCTCAATCGTGCTCCGTTCGTGATGGTACCATGCATTGGCAAGCATGCTCTCCCAACCGGGCGTTATGTCTTGCTCCCTGATTATTCCGTAAACACAACCCCTGCATTTCTCGTGTGCATTCACGAGTTCACTCAGCTTTTTGCGCTCTCCAGCGAGATTTTCCATTCAGATACGCGCTTTCCTGTGTTTTCTTTGGTTTTGTTTTTGTATGTCATCATTCTCCCACCTCGTGGTTCAAGTTTCCGGTCTTCGATGATGTCTCAAGCCCTTCCCACAGTGCTTTGAAGAATTCTCCTGCAATTCCTTTGGTTATGGCGAGCTTCCTCCGAACCAACGAGACAATTGGATGGTTGAAAAAATCGTAGCGCACTATGTCGTTGGCAAGGGCAATCGTTTCTTTTTTGGCAAGGCCGTTTGAAATGCTGTCCGGATAGCTTCGCCAATAAACAATATCCCTGATTGGAACCATCGGAAGACGCGCCTCAATTTTTCGCCCGCAATTAACAGCATTGGTAGCTTCATCAATCGCCAGCACGGCATATCCTTCTGCCTCCCACCTGGGTGCTCCACTCTCCTTTGCAATGGCGCATTTGGCAAGGTACTGCCTGATGGGGGGTAGGCTCTCGATTTTTTTGCCTCTCCTCTCAAGCTTCTGTAGCGTTGAGCTGGCTTTCTTGGTTGTCTCCATCATCATTTTCCCACCTCCTATAACTTCTTTCTGATGCCCGAAGTATATATAAATTTGTGGTGAGTTAAAACACCACAGAAGTGCAAGAAGTGTGCGCATGGCAGGGGAAAATGAGGCGCTGCAGGGGCTTGGCCTGACTTCAAACGAGGCCAGGCTCTATTTGCTGCTCCTTAAAGGCGGAAAGGCAAGAGCGACCGGATTGGCGACCAAATCTGGCATGCACAGGCGTGTCGTCTACGACACGCTTGCGCAGCTTGCAAAAAAAGGCATGGTAGGAAAGGCTGCGGTCGGGGGAGTGCTCACCTTCACTCCCTCGCCACCTTCCTCCCTTTTGTCCTTCCTTGACGAGAAGCGCGATGCGATGGAGCAGGCAATGCCTTCCCTTTCGCGCGTGTTCGAAGCTGAAAAATCCACTTCTGCCTCGGTGATGCACGGCAGGCAAGCCGTGAAGACGATTGTTGAGGACATCCTGGCGCTCCGCGCGGACTACTGCGTCTATTACGGGCAGATGCAAATCCACGACGCCCTCCCAAAATTCATCAAAATCTTCTATGCCAAGAAAAAGAAGCTGGGGATAAAGTCAAGGATGATGCTCCTTGACACCGCGCAATCCCGCGAAAGGGCGGCGATGATTCCCCTCTCCGAGGCAAAGTTCATCGACCCGTCAGCGCCATCGCCCGGTATCTGGTGGACGTATGCGGACAGGCTTGCGCTCGTGCTGTGGCACGAGGAGCCCACCGTCATTCTGATAAAAGACGAGCATCTTGCAAAAACATTCCGCCAGACGTTCGACAGGCTGTTTGACGAGAAAACGCGCGTTTACCGCGGCGACTCCGGCATGCGCGCCATAATGGAGGAGACGCTGAACCACCCGGAAACGCTTTTCATCGGCGCAGCAGGCCAGGCATCCGAGCGCTACTCCGGCTATCTTGAGAAAAGCTACATCCCGCGCGCGAGGAAGAAAGGGCACAAGTGGCTACTGCTTTCCAACAGGCGGATATTGGAAAAGCCAGCCTCGCGTTATCCCATAAGCACGGTGCGCCTGCTCCCTGCGGACTGGGAATACTCTCCCAATGTGGTGTGGATTTACGGCAACTGCGTCACCAACGTGGTATGGCTGGACGAGCCGGTTGCCTTCGTGGTGGAGGACAAGCACGTGGCTGACGCTTACAGGAAGTACTTCTGGCTGATGTGGAAATTGGCTGAAAGGAAATAGAAAGTTATTTAAAGTTATATAAACTAACTTCTAGTGGTGAATTTATGCCCGAAGTGACGCTAAATCTCCGCGTGGACGGCTACACAAACCGTGTGCTTGGCGTGGTGAAGGAAATGTTCGGCCTGCGCGACAAGAGCGAGGCGCTGCGCAAGTTCGTGGAAATGAACGGCGATTCAGTGCTTGAGCGCGAGGTTCCGGAGGATGTCGCGCGCAGCGTGATTGCCGAGAGCCAGTTGCACATCAAGAAGCACGGCATGCGCAAGATGTCCCTCAAGGAGCTTGATGAGCTTACAGGGAAATAGGGGCGGCACATGTTCACTTTCGACCTGTCCGACGAACTCAGGCTTGTGATGCGCAAGCTTTCAAAGAAGGACCGGAAACGCGCGGAAATAATAAACGGCAAAATCCGTGAAATCATCAATTGCAATGAACAGGGGATAGAGCACTACAAGAACCTGCGCCATGACCTGTCCGCCTACAAGCGGGTGCACATCGACTCAAGCTTCGTGCTGATGTTCCAGGTCTTCAAGAAGGAAAGGCACGTGCTTTTCGTGCGCCTGATGCACCACGATGACGCCTACCGGCGCTAGCGCGCCTTCCTTGCGCGCGCAATGCCGTAAATGCTTCGCTTGTAATCGTGCGTCCTCTCGAGCGAGGAATTTATTTCGGCAAGCAGAATCTTCTTTGCGCGCTCGAATGCTTCCTTGCCAACCTCAGCATTGCCAATCGCATATCTCAGGTTCTTCACGTTGAAGCAGAACATCGAGTCATGCACGTTCTCGCAGTTGTGGCAGAAGCATGAGCCAGTGCAATTCTGGGAAGTATCCACCTCGAAGCAGCGCGTGAGCTTGTAGGAATTATAGCAATGGAAGCAGAATGACGAGTTTCTCGTGGCGTCGCAGCCGAACATATGGTCGCAGTCGCGAGGCCAGCAGGAATACGCGCAGTCTTTTGCATGGTATGCGCGGCTGCAGCAAAGCACGTTGTTCCCGTAATGCACAGTGGAGCACTCCGCTGCATTGCTGGTAAGGCTATATTCCTCTGTGGAAAAAACGGCAACAGGGTCAATCAGCCTGCCTATATCTGAAAGCGTTGCCTTGCCCGCCAGCAGGTTCTCCGGCGCCTGCCTCGGCTGGCATAGCTCATAAAGCTCCGAAAGCTTCACCGCCCTGCCGCTTTTTGCCATTGCCATATCTATTGAGTAGCCCCCCACAAAGACTTTTTCATCGCTTGCAGCCGATTTCATGCTGCTTATGTTCCTGATATGGCGCGTGAGGTAGCCCCCAAAATCCCTCAAGTTCCCGATTTTCCTGCCAAGAACAATGCTGCATGCCTCGTCGAATGCCGTCTGCACCTTGGTTTCATCAAATGGAGGCTCTGCTGCTTTTGGCAGGGGTTTTGATAGCTTAAGGGGAGTTTTCGGAACCAGCTCAAAAATGGATGGCGCGCGCCCCTTTGCCTCCAGCTCGTCTGCAATGTCTGAGATAAGCTTTTCCTTTACTTTTGCATATTCTGCCTCTCCCAACTGTGCATTGCCAACCATCCTGCGCTTGCCGCGCAGGCCAAAGCAGAACATGCACTCGGTGCAGCCATCAAGGTTATCGGAATAGGCAATGTCATTCGATTCATATACCCTCTGGTCGCACAAGCACCTGCTTGTCCTCCAGGTGTTGTGCCCTTTTATGTTGAAGGTGGACTCGCCTATCACCGAGCTTCCAAAGCACGACTTGTTTTCCCTGCCAATTGCGCAGTAGGCCATGTCCTGCGATTTGTGGAAGGTATGGCAGCCAAGCACGAAATGGCAGTCCTCCATGCCTGTGCTTTCTTCTGCATGAGAGGAATTGCCAAGGATGGCATTTCCGCAGAAAGCCGCGCGCTCCTGCACTGCTTCTACTATGGAGTCAATATCCTTCATTTCATTGATGGACAGCGGCGCGAATTTCTTGCCATAATCAATTTCATCAAAGCTTATGAAAGGCGCCCCAGGCGGGTATTTTCCGACCGCGTACACTTCCTTGCCTGAAAGCGAGGATTTCCTTTTCTCAAAAGGCTCGAGGCCCTCGCAGAGCCAATCCTTGTAGCGGCTAAGCTCGCCCACTTCCCTTCCCAAAAGCAGCCTGCATGCGCTCCTCCACTGCGAATCCAGGCGCTTGTAAAGGATGTTGTCAGCCATTCAGTTCCCTTTCCAGTTGCAGCCCATGCTGCAGATGTCGATACCTATCGTGCTTTTTTCCTTCAGCTGGCTGGCAATATTATCCAGCAGCATTTTTTTTGCTTCCATGTACTGTTCCCTGCCGACCTCAACATTCCCGATTGCATAGCTGAGGTTTTTCGTGTTGAAGCAAAACATCGAATCGTGAACATTCTCGCAATTATGGCAGAAGTAACTGCGCGCGCAATTGGTGCAGCTGTCCAAATCCATGCTGCAGGTCACTTTGACGCAGTTATGGCAGCGGAGGCAGAACGATGAATCGACCATCAGCATGCCTGAGCCGAATACTGCGTCGCAGCGTTGGAGGTGCGCGGCATATGCCGAGCGCCTGGAATGCGTTGCAACGGCCACCCTGTGGCAGTCCTGTGCACCGTATTCCAACGGGGTTTCGGTGTTGTTGGCACTGTTTTCTTCCTTTATTTCGCTGCAATAAAACGCAAGTCTGCCCATTTTCCTTACAATATCATGCACACTATCCTCTTCTTCAACAGGGAAGCATTCTTGCGCCATCCTTCTGGACTCCTCAACAGTGACAAGCCTTTCCTTGGGCACGTTCTTTCCTGAAAAGTAGTCCGAATAGCCGCATTCATTCCCGAAAGCGGACGGCAGGCTCATGGTTTTTGGCGAATGCCCTGAAAGGAACTTTTCATGCGCTCTCACGCCTTCAAGTTCCTTTCCGAGCACAAGAGCAGAGGTTTTTCGGAACGCCTCTTCCAGGCGTTTGCCGTCTGCTGGCTTTTTTGCAAAGCGCGGCATGCCTATTCTGCCAATCTCTTGCGGCGTGGGCGCGGCAAAATCGAATATGGGGTGGAACCTTTTTTTCTCCCTCAATTCAGCCGCAACCTCCTTTGCGAGCTTTTCCCGCATTTCCAGGTATTTGCCTTTTGGAAGCTCAAGGTTGCCGATGCAGTATTTCTTCGAGCGGAGGTTGAATGAAAACATGCATTGCGTGCAGCCTGCGCAGTAATAGGCGAAAAGCATGTCCGAGCTGTTGAAGCAATGGATGGATTCGAAATTCCTGCTGTTGTGAAGTCCGGTTCCGCGTATTATATTGCTAGAATCCATCAGTCCAACGCAGCCATAAACGGATGAGCAATTTTCCCTTATGAACGAGGAATAGGCAACATATTTTGAAGAAACTATGGTGTGGGAATCCTTCACAAAGAAGCTGTCATCGCAGTTGTCCGAGCCTTCCACGAACTTGCTATTACTGAAAATCTTGTTGCCGCAGTAGTAAAACCTGTCAGAAAGTGCCGAAAGCAAGGAGTCAATGTCCTTGATTTCGTTTATGGACAATGGCGCATATTTCTTTTCAAAGTTTACTTCGTCCTGGGATATGACTGATGCCCCCTTGCAATAGCGGCTGCTTGAAAGTGCCACATCCTTTCCGCTAATCGCAGACTTCCCTTTCACGCAAGGATAATGGTACTCAAGCAAATACGAGCGGAAGGCATCCAGTTCGCCGATTTCCTCCCCGAATATGGCTCGGCAGGTGCTTTTCCAGCCTGAGTAGACGTCCATAAAGCGACCTTTGTTACTTCACCATCAGCAACTGCGCGAGCAGCGCCTCGATTTGCAGCGTCTCGTTCGCGCCTTCCACAAGCCTGAAGTTGTACTCGCCAATCTTGTCAACTATGGTGACTTTCTGGCGCTCGTCGACCGACAGCTGGTCGACCGTGCGATACATCTGCAGGAGCACGTCCTCCCCGCTCATGCCGTACTCCACCATGAGCTTGTGAAGCTTCTTGCGCGCCTCGATGAACTTGCGCGCGAGGGCAAGCTCCATCATTTCCTTTATTTCCGCAGGCTCTGCGCGCGAAGCGCTCTTGTACACCATCTCTGAAGTGACCTTATTGCCCTGCATGGACGCGCCCTGCAGCGCGTTTATCGCGCGGCGCATGTCTCCCTCGGAGATATAGAGAAGCGCCTCCACTGCCTTGTCGTCCACGTGAAGCCCCTCTCCTTCAGCCACGCGCGCAATCATGAGCTTCACCTCGTCATCACGAAGCGGGCGGAATCTGAAAACCGAGCAGCGCGACTGTATGGGCTCAATGATTTTGGAAGAGTAGTTTGCCGAGAGGATGAAGCGCGTCACATTCACGTACACTTCCATTGTCCTGCGCAATGCATTCTGCGCGTCGTTGGTGAGCGAGTCAGCCTCGTCAAGGAAAATGATTTTGAAGGGAACGGACTCCAGGGAAACTGTGCGCGCGAAGTCCTTTATCTTGCCGCGCACCACGTCAATGCCGCGCTCGTCGCTCGCGTTAAGCTCCAAAATGCAGTCGCGGTAGCTCTCGCCATACAGGTCGCGCGCAAGCGCGATTGCAGCAGTCGTTTTTCCAATGCCAGGCGGCCCTGCAAAAAGAAGATTAGGCATGTTCTTCTCTTTCACGTAAGCTGAAAGCAGCTTCACAATGTCCGACTGGCCCACAATATCCTTGAGTGAATGCGGGCGGTATTTCTCTGTCCAGGGTATGTAATCTGCCATGCCTCTCCCGGCACACTTTAGCCCCAAATGACTTAAAAGCTTGCCCTCTCGTATTAAACCGATTATATGGATGAATTCACGCTTTCATTTATAGTGTGCGCAGCCTCGGTGCTGGTGCTTGCGCTCTCAGGCACTGCAACGCCTCTCTTCGCGCTCACGCTATTCGCCATCTCCCAGGCAGGCTATTTCATCTTCCTGCAGCTTCGGAAGGCACTGGTGGCAGGCCCATGGGCTGCGGCGCTTCTTGTGATTGCGTCCTTTGCCTGCTTTTTCATCTCAGCGCTCCTCTTCAGTGCCACAAGCTCATTTCTGGCGCTTGTCTTCGTGCCGGCACTGTTCTGCCTCCCTTCCATCGCTGCGGTGGCGCACGAGGTTTTCATTTCAGGGTGATTGTGCTTGCATGACCAGATAAAGCTCGAGCAGGAAATTTTCTCATTCTGGGAAAAGGACAAGATTTACGAGGAGGTCAAGCGCTCGCTCTCCGGCGGCAAGCCGTACTATTTCTGCGACGGCCCGCCCTACGCGACAGGGCAGATACACCCTGGCACCGCGTGGAACAAGTCCATAAAGGACGCGGTGTGCCGCTACAGGCGCGCCCGGGGCTACAACGTGCGGGCGCAGCCGGGCTTTGACACGCACGGGCTCCCCATTGAGGTCAAGGTGGAGCAGGAGCTCAAGTTTTCCGACAAGCGCCAGATAGAAAAGTACGGCGTGGAAAAGTTCGTGGAAAAGTGCAAGGCATTCGCCACGCAGTACATCGGCGTGATTTCCGGGCAGTTCAAGCGCTGCGGCGTGTGGATGGACTGGGACAAGCCATACGTCACCTACAAGGATAGCTATATTGACGCTTCCTGGCAGACTGTGAAAGCTGCGCATGAAAAGGGGCTGCTGCATGAGGGCGTGTACGTGGTGCCCTACTGCAGCCGCTGCGAGACCACGCTGGCAAACTACGAGCTGGAGTACGGCGAGCAGGCAGACCCGTCCATCTATGTGAAATTCAAATCTTCTGGCGCGCAAAACGAATACCTCATCATCTGGACCACCACGCCCTGGACGCTTGTTGCCAACATGGCGGTGATGGTGCACCCCATCTACACCTACGTGAAGGCAAAGGTGGGCGAGGAGACCTGGATAATCGCAAAGGAGCGCCTCGACCACGTCATGTCCCTGACGGGCAAATCCGCGGTTGTAATGGGCGAGATGTCAGGCAAGAAGCTGGAAAAGATGCGCTACGAGCACCCGCTCCAGGGCAAAATCGGGAAAAAGGCAGAGCGCGCCGTGGTGCTCTCCGACGAGTTCGTCACGCTTGAGGACGGGTCCGGCCTCGTGCACTGCGCGCCAGGGCACGGACCCGAGGACTTCATAATAGGCAAGCGGTTCGGAATCGAGATATTCTCGCCGATAGATTCCACCGGCAAATTCACAAAGGAGGGGGGCGCCTATGCAGGCATGCCTGCGCGCGAGGCATCAGCAAAAATCATCGAGGACCTCAAGGCAAGCGGCTCCCTTCTGCACGAGGGCAAGGTGGCGCACCGCTACCCCCACTGCTGGCGCTGCAAGACGCCGCTCATCTTCATCGCCACCAACCAGTGGTTCATCTCGATAACCAAGCTCAAGGAGAAGATGCTTTCCGAGATAGAAACCTGCGAGTGGCAGCCGCCATTTGCCAAGACGCGCTTTTCCGACTTTGTCGCAACGGCGCCCGACTGGTGCATAAGCAGGCAGCGCTACTGGGGCATCCCCCTTCCCATCTGGAAGTGCGGAAGCTGCAGCCACCTCAAGGTGATAGGCTCCAGGGACGAGCTTCCAAAGGTGGAGGAGCTCCACCGCCCGTACATAGACCATGTCAAGCTCAAGTGCGAGAAGTGCGGCGCATCCGCGCACAGGATACCTGATATCCTCGACGTGTGGTTCGACTCGGGCAACGCCATCTGGGCATCCCTCGCACCTGACGAGCGCGCAAAGTTCCCCACGGCCGACTTCATCGTGGAGGGCAAGGACCAGACGCGCGGATGGTTCTACTCGCTCCTTGGCTCAGGGGTGGTGCTCAACAACGAAATCCCCTACAGGACGCTCCTCATGCACGGCTTTTTCGTGGACGAGAAAGGCGAGAAGATGTCAAAGTCGGTCGGCAACTTCGTGCCCCTGGAGGAGGTGCTTGACAAGTACGGCGCGGACGCATTCCGCCTCTGGTGCCTGTCAAACACGGTCTGGGACGACCTGCGCTTCAACTGGGACGAGATAAAGGAGGCGCACCGCGCAATAGGGACTGTCTACAACCTGGGCGTTTTCCTCTCCCGCTTCTGCGCAACCGACGCAAAGCCGCCATTGCCCGACGAAACGCTTTTGCGGCCCGAGGACAAGTGGCTGCTGTCGCGCCTGGCGGCGACCACGGAAGAGTGCACAGACGCATTCGAGACTTACCGCCCCCACATTGCCGCAAAGGCAGTGCGCGCATTCCTGATAGAGGACGTCAGCCGCGTGTACATGAAGCTTGCGAAGAAAAGGATTGACAGCGAGGGCGCATCCTGCCCAGCAGTCGGCGTGCTCTATCATGCAATATTCGATTCTCTCCGGATGCTTTCGCCCTTCTCGCCATTCATCTCCGAGCACATCTACCGCTCGTTTTTCATGCGCCACGAGGGCAAGCCGTCCATCAGCCTGCACCCCTGGCCAGAGGCCGGCAAGAAGCGCCGTGACGCGCTCCTGGAGCGGCATTTCGAGGTTGCGATGGCCATTTCCGCATCATGCGCAAGCGCGCGCCAGAAGGCAGTTCTGCCGCTGCGCTGGCCCCTCGAGGAGGCGCGCATAGCCTCCGAGTCCACCGAGGTCCTGTCTGCCGTGGAGCACCTCTCCGAGCTTGTGGAGACGATGTCAAACGTCAGGAGCGTGAAAAACGCCAAGCAGCCCAAGACCTCGATTGAGGTGGTGGTGAACAAGGCAAAGGTGGGCGCGGCATTCAAGCGCGAGTCGGTTTCCGCGCTTGCGGCAATCGGCAAGGTGGCCCCCGATGAGATAGGCAAGTGGCTATCGGGGGAAGAGGGCACCTTCAAGGCAGGCAATTTCGAGTTCACCCGCGAAATGGTGGAGATGATTGAAAGCGCGGACGGGTTCGCAATCGCGCCATTCGAGGGCGGCAAGGTCTTCCTAAAGACAAGCGTGAAAAAGGAGCTTTACGAGGAGGCAATGGTGCGCGAGGTTTGCCGGCGCGTGCAGATGATGCGCAAGGAGAAAAAGCTCGTGGAGTCCGACAGCATCGCGCTGCACCTCCACACGCCGGACAAGGAGCTGTCCGCCATAGTGAAGAAGCACGCGGACGAAATCGCGCGCCAGGTGAACGCCTCTTCCGTGTCGTTTTCCATCCCAGCTCACGCCGCGAAGAAGGAGTGGGAGATAGGCGAGGCTGCGCTGACCGTTGCGATTGAGAAGAAGTAGCGCGGGCTGCCGCGTGCCAGGGCAGGCGCCCCCAAAAGCAGGTTTATATGCATTTTCCCTTATATCGAGGAAAGAGAAACGGTGATTGTTTGATTTGCGAAAGGTGCAGCGGGCAGGAATACACGCTTGAGAAGTGCAATTCATGCGGCAAGATGGTCTGCGAGTCGTGCAAGAAGAGCGCAAAGCGCGTGAAAAAGGTGACGCGCTACGTCATCTGCAGGGACTGCTGGACCAACATGAAGACGCGCAGCAAGTTCAAGGCGCTGTGAGTTTTTTTCCCTATTTTTTCTCTCTTAGGCAGTGCCTTGCCTCCTGCGGCAAACCACCTCTCTTATATTGCTTATTTAGCACAAAAAGTGCCGGTGATAGGATGGCTAGCGGTGTCGTGCTCATCGGATATGACGGGGAAACCAACAAAAAGCTGCTTTTGCAACTTAAGAACTATCGAGTTGCCCTCAGCCGGTTCAACAAGGCAAAAAGGGACGCTGACACTAAGGAGAGAATAGTGGACCTCGAGCCGCCGAAAGCCAGGCTGGACGAGGCAGGCCGGACCATCGCGAATGAGAAAGTGTTTGGCGCAGGGTATGAAGATGTGCCCGTGCAGGCCGCGATAGAGGAGCGGATGAGCATGGGCCCCGTCCGGAAGATAGCAGCCATATTCAGCATTGCCGCAGCTTTCTTGATAGCGCTGCCACCGCTCATTGACAAAATCTCCCTTGCAGCAAGCAAACTAGGTGCTGCGGGCGCCCAGACGGGAAGCATTGCAAAGGACGCACTGCTTTTCGCAGCAGGCACAACGCTGGCGGCGGCCATAGCCGCTGCTGACATCGTGATAAGCCGGCGTGTTGCATCCGACACCAAGAACTTCAAAAGCGTCATGGAAACATACGGCAAGGAATAACTGACGTGCTGATACCTGCAATGCGCGCCCTCATCATTTTTTAACTATGCCTCCGTACTAGTTTCGGTGTTTCCATAGGTGCCATAAAGCGCGTGATTGCCCGCCATATTCTCGATTCTAGGGGCAACCCGACCGTGCAGGCTGACGTTCATACTGCGCGCGGGTTTGGCAGGGCGTCCGCACCCTCTGGCGCGTCCACCGGCGTGCATGAGGCGCTTGAGCTTCGCGACGGCGGGAAGAAATGGGGCGGCAAGGGCGTATCGCGCGCGGTTGCGAACGTGAACGGCAAAATTGCGCGTGCGCTGCACGGATTTGACGTCTCCGACCAGCGCGGCATTGACGCGCTCCTCTGCAGGCTTGACGGGACGGAAAACAAAAGAAGGCTCGGCGCGAACGCAACCACTGCGGTCTCGCTTGCATGCGCGCAATGCGCCGCAGGCGAGGAAGGCGTGGGGCTTTACAGGCTCCTTGGGGGCAGGAAGATCCCCGCGCCCATGCTCAACGTGCTCAACGGCGGGATGCATGCGGGGAACGGCGTCTCCATCCAGGAGTTCATGGTGTTCCCGCTCCACTTTCCCTCGTTTTCCGAGGCGCTCCGCGCAGGCTCCGAGGTCTACCATTCATTGCGCGGGATAATCGCGAAAAAATACGGGGCGCAATCAACCGGCGTGGGCGACGAGGGCGGCTTTGCCCCCCCGTGCAAAAGCACGGAGGACGCGCTTGACCTGCTTGAGAAGGCAATCGGCGAGTGCGGCTATGCAAAGAAGGTGCTCCTGGCAATGGATGCCGCGTCGTCGTCGTTTTACGACGGAAAAAGCTCGCACTACTTCGTGGACGGCAGGCGAATGTCCGCAGGCGAGCTTTCCGACTTCTATGCCTCGCTTGCAAAAAGCTACCCGATAATCAGCCTGGAGGACCCGTTCTGCGAGGAGGCATTCCCGGACTTTGCCTTGCTGAAAAAGCGCCTGTCGGGAAAAGTGCAAATTGTGGCGGACGACCTCACGGTGACGAACGTGGGGCGGCTCTCGCATGCAATCAAATGCGGCTCGCTTTCCTCGCTCCTGCTCAAGGTGAACCAGGTGGGCACGCTTTCCGAGTCGGTCTCCGCGGCCATGCTCTGCCGCAAGAACAGGCTCGGCGTGGTCGTCTCCCACCGCTCGGGCGAGACCGAGGACGCAACGATTGCGGACATTGCGGTCGGGCTGAACGCAGGGCAGATAAAATCCGGGGCGCCCTGCCGCGCCGAGAGGACGGCGAAGTACAACCGCCTGCTGCAGATGGAGGAAGAGCTGCCCTCCGGCAGCTTTGCGCGCGCGTCGGGCATCGTGCTATAGGTCTTTTGCAAGAGGTAAAACAATGCTTTTGTGGACAAGCGAACGGGAGCAGTTTTCGCGCATTTCCCTTCTGTTCACTGTTTCATTTTCCATACTCCTGGTAATCGGCACGCTTTGCATGGCGTTTGCGAACTTCAGCCTTGGCGTGGTGCTCTTTGCGCTTGGCGTGGTGCTTGTCGCGGGGAACGAGTATATCGTCTTTCGGCGCCTGAACACCCGTGAATATTCCGCCTCGCTCCGCACGCCGTCGAAGTCGATAGAGGACCTCATGAATTTTTCCATACTCGCCTATGTCCTGCCCTCCACATCGGCCATCTTCCTTTATTTCTTTGCCGACATGGGCGTGCAGGTGCTCATCATCGTGTTTGCGGGCTTCATACTGTCCAGCATAAAGATAGTCTCGCGCTCGCTGCAGTTCTATTTCTCAAAGTAGCGCGCAAAAGGAAGGGGCCTGGGAAAGAGGCAACCGGGAAAGAAAAAAAGCCCTGGGAAAAAAAGAGCAAAGCGGATGCCCTACTTCCTGTACTTCTTTCTCACGCCGTATTCCGGGTGGTCTGCGACGTCCTTGAGCTGGTTGGCGAGGAACTCGGCCATCTTGCCTGAATCCTCGGTGCCGATGAGCACATTGGAGCGCCAGCTCCATTGCGAGGCAAGCGTGGACTTGTCGCCGTCCCTGCCTATCTCGTATCCTGAAGTTGCAACCAGGAGGTAAGGCCTGCCTGCCATCTCCTTGGAGAATTCGGCGTCAACCTTCTCCAGGAGCTTGGCGAGCTTGTCGTCGTTTGCAAAATCGATTTTTTTCTCTTCCTTCTTTTTGTTCTCTGCCATGGCAAAACCTCGCAAATGCAATCCCGCAAACTGCTGCGCAGTTTGCGAACATGTCGGGCTCCCTATCCGGGCTTTGCCCGAATGGGCGCAGTTTTGCTGTGCAAAACTGCCGTCGCCCGACAATTTGCCAAATCGCTCTTGCGATTTAGCAACGCCTCGGACAGGACTTGAACCTGTGACCTATGGATTGCAGCCGCGCATGCGCGCGATAACAGTCCATCGCTCTACCGACTGAGCTACCGAGGCATCGTCAAATCTCCAGAGAGATTTGGCGAATTTTCGAGCCGCAGCTCGAAATCTAGGCAAATTCGCTTGCGAATTTGCCATTTTCGTTGGGCGTTGCCCAACGTCTCGCCATTTTGCTGCTGCAAAATGACGATCTTAGTCGAGCCTTTTGGCTCGACTTCTAGATTTTTTGCTCCAGCAAAAAATCCATGCCACTGGCCGGATTTGAACCAGCAACACATCGGTGTCGAAACCACCGGCGGTTGCCGTGCGGTACTTCAGCCGATTGCTCTCCCAGGTTGAGCTACAGTGGCGCAATGGACGATATAAGGAAAAACGTTAATAAAGCGTTCCTTGTTCCTCAGAATAGCATATTGGGGGCATGCTTTATAAATTGTTGTATTTTAAGATAAAATATGATAAAACTGCTGCTGATTGGCGAGTCTCATACATCGCCTAAGCTCCCCAAAATCGGGCCCGCCATCAACAAATTCAGGCAGGGGGACAGGGTCAAGCTCCTGACTGAGGCATATTGCCTAACAGGAAACGAGACTGATGTAATTACGGGCCAAGGCTTTGCGAAAAAGCCCAGCGACCTTCTGGTTTACGAATTCAAGCAAAGGGTTGACGGGTTTTCCCAATACCGGCGCCAAACAAAATATTCCGATGCCCGGGCGCTGAACGCCATTGCTGGCGTTTCATCGTCTCCAATAGAGTCCACTCCGCTTCGGGAACTGACATTGAGATGCAATTTTTATTATTACGCTTATCGCAAAAGCCTTTCCTCGGATTTCGCGGTTCCCTCCCATTTTGAGCAATATTATGGCAAAGTTGCCAAAATCAATGAAAAGACCGTCATCATGCTTGATGCGCAGGCAAGCGGGCTTGAGGCAACCCTCAGGTCTTGGGTCCCCCAAAATCTCCTCCACAGCCGGGAGCTTCTTATCATGGGGCTGATGTCTTCCTTCATGAGAAGCCTGCATACGGCACTGACCATTGGAGGGCAATTCGAACAAACATTCTATTCAAACCTTCAACGCTTGGCAGACCTTGGCTTGTTCGATTCTCTCTTCAAAACGCAGACTGGCATCGACCGGAACTGGCCGCGCTTGAAGAGCATGGCCACTCTTGATGGGGCGCAAAATCTCATTTTTGATTCCATCCCGTCTATCCGTTCCCTTATCCAGGCACAATATGCATCATCCTGGCTGTCAAACGGCGCCTCAAGCAGCATCGACACGCTGGCAACCATCACTGGCATGCATCACGTCCCGGAAATCATCGCAGAGCTGAAAAGCAGCCTCGGGGAAAAGCTCAGGTCCTACTCCCCTCTTGTAATCCTGACTGACAAGAATGCAGGAATTGAAGACAAGCTTCTCAGATTCAAGGATTATGTGAAAATCCTGAGAATATCGTGAAAAAGGGTGCTTGGACACAGTATGCCATCATCTCATTCCGAATAATCTGCGCATCTAAGGCGCCCTTTTCATCCCTGCATATGCGAGGCAGGCCGCCGCCAAATAGCCGAAATACGCCACGGCCTGCTCCAGCGAGGGCGAGGTGGCATAGCCAACAAGCGACTTGAGCATCGCCCCCACAACTCCCTTCTCGTGCATGGCGGGGTAGGTGCCGTCAGCATTCACCTGCGGGGTGATGTCGTACACATGCTCCATCGCGGTGGGGATAACCCCTGCCTCCTGGAGCTCGTGCACTCCCTGCGAGAGCATCCCTGCTGCCAAAAAGACCAGGATTACCGCGGTTGCAAGGAAAAAGCTCCTCAGCTCAAGCTTTACCATATGGCGGAAAACCGCATAGGACAGGGCAACTGCAAAAGCTCCGCCCAAAAGGGCCGAAACCGCGTCCAGCCCCCCGGTGCCGAGCGCGATGCCGCCCAGGAACAGGACTATTTCCACGCCTTCCCGGAAAACCGCCAGGAAGGAAAACGCCAGCAAGCCGATTTTTTCGTTTTTCTCGAGCCGCCTTGAAACCCCGCGCCGTATCTCCCCGGAGAAATCCTTCTTGGAAAGCATCCACAGGACAAGCCAGGTGACAAGGAGTGCCGCAAGCACCATGGTGGCCCCTTCGAACAGCGCGTCGTTTTCCTCAAACCCCCCTGCGAGCATCTCGAACGCGCCTGCGGCCGCGGCAGAAGCAGCTATCGCAAGAGCTACGCCGAAATAGACAAGCGGCGCATGCTCCTGCTTTTTTGCCTTGTAAAGGCAGGCAAGGATTATCGCTACCACTATGCATATTTCAAAAACCTCGCGGAACATCACGACGAACTCCGATAGCCCCAACAACACACCCTGCCATGGGAAACAGCAGCCACTGCATATTTAAAGCGGCTGCCGCCTGCAATGGGTGGTCAGCCACGCTTGCCGGCAAGCAATTCCAGCACTTTCCCGTGCGGCGCGTCAGTCCTCACCGCCGTGGGGCAGAAGTGCGTGCGCGAGGCTGCAAAGCCTGACGCCTTCAGCTTTGCAATGGCGTCGTCCATGGAGAGGATTTTCGCCCCCTGCTTCTTCGCGACCACGTGCAGGTCATAGTACCCTAACGAGGGGATTGCGCTCTCATCGCGCATGGCGGCGAGAATCTTTTCGATTTCCTTTGCCTTTGCATATTTCCTTTCCGCATTGAGCAAAAGCATCTTCTCGAGAAGCGCGCCGTCCCAAAGCGCGCCTTGCCACATGGGGCCGCCGTGCAGCAGCTGCGCTGCGCAGTGCGGGCAGCTTTTCTGCAGGGGAAGCCTTTTGCCCTCGCGCCACTGGCAGGACGGGCAGTAGGAAACGTAGCCGGCTTTTTTCATTCCCTCCACTGCCTTCTCCGCCCCCTCCTCCACGCGGAAAAGCACTTTCACATAGTGCCTGTGCGAGAGGGTGAATATCGGGGTTGCAGCAAGGTTCAGGGGGGCGAACTCCCGCGCCACCGCCGCTGAGAGTATCCTGCACGCATTCTCATGGCAGAACTCGTTGTTCAGCGGGATTGCGGCATAATTCTTCAGGCACGCCGCGTGGTGCGCGCCGCATAAAACTGCAACGTCGGTGGCGGTTGCCGACAAATAGCCTCCCCTGTTCGCAGCAAGGCAGCGGGCAGTGTCATGGAGGAAAGGCTGCGGCGAGCCGAACGGGTCAAGCTCCACGAAATCAAACGCGTTTTTCCTCAGGAATTCGTTTGCATCCGCATGCGCAACGCGGCACCTCGCCTTGTTCGAGGCTGCATTTTTCCTCGCGCAGGCGACTGCCTGCCGGTTGGCGTCCACAAGCGCAAGTTTCCCGACATTCTTGTTCTCAAGCCTGTAGCGCAATCCCCTCGCGCCGCTTGCGCACATGGCGTCCACCACGCAAAGCTTTCCGCCAACCGCGCCGACAGCAAGGGAGAAAATGCCCCTGCAAAGCTCCATCTCGGGGTTGAAGAACACCCCTGCAGCAAGCGAGATGCGCGCCTTGCCCTCCACGGTTGCCTTTGCCATGCCCCCCTATAGCCCGCATTCTAATAAAAAACTTGCCTGCGGGCATATTGCATGCAAGCCGAGATACGCCGTTCAATCATTTCAGGCGAAGCTGCAGCGCCGCCGTCCGCGCCCATGGCGCACCGCGCGCTGCTCCTTTCCGCCCTCGCGCCCGGGCAGACCGCAGTCAGCAACCTTCCCGCACTGCCTGGCATCGCATCCACAATAGCCGCCTTGCGCGCTTTCGGCGCGGACATCGTGCAAAGCGGCGGCATGGCGGATGTTTTCGGGCCAGAGGAGATTGCGGCCCCAGCCGCGGTGGATTGCGGGGACTGCAACACCACCCTCAAGCTGCTCCTTCCGCTTTCAGCCTCGTTCGGAAGCGAGGTGAAAATCACCGGGTCGCTGCGCCTGTCGGAAAAGGACCTCTCCCCCTTCTTTGGCTTCCTTGATGGCGCAAAGGCGGAAACTGCATACGCAGGCTCGCTCCCCGCAAGCGTCAAGGGGCCGTTCTCTGCAGAGGAGCAGATATACCCCGGGCAGCTCGGCTCCCAGTTCCTGTCCGGCATCCTCATGTGCGCGCCTTTGCTTGCGCAGGACGTCTCGATCGGCCTGGACGGCAGCGTGCCTGGCTTCCAGCATGTGAAGGGCACAATTTCGCTCATGAAGGAATACGGCATGGAATTCTACTCAGACAAGGACGAGCTCATCTCCCTTCCGGGCGGGCAGGCATATTCCCCCCCTGGCGATATGCAGGTGCCTTCAAGCCCCTGCCTTTCCTCGTTCCTGCTCCTCGCAGGCGCGCTTTCGGGAAAAGCCACGCTGGCTGGAAGCTGCGACTGGCAATCCCATAGCGGCATGTTCCGCGAGTTCGGGGCGGGAGTTTCCATCCGCAAGCATGAAATCAGCGTGTCCACAGGCTCCCTTTCCCCCGTGGAAATCGACGCGATGGATGCCGGCATGTTCCTGCCGCACGCGCTTGTGCTTGCAAGCGCGGCAAACGGAACGACAAAAATAGGCAACCTACATTCCCTTCCCAGGCGGCACATGCTGCGCGCGCAAAGGATTTGCCACGAGCTTGGCAGGATGGGCGCGAAAATAGGGCGCGAGGGCGATTCTTTCGTGATAACAGGCGGGAAGCTTGCGGGCGCAAAAATAGACCCTGGGAGCGACCCCGCGGTGGCAATGGCCGTTGCAGCGGCCGCGGTGTGCGCGTCCGGGCCCACAACCATAATCAACAGCGAGTGCGTGGCAAGCACCTACCCGGACTTCTTCCGCGACCTGGCGTCCCTTGGCGCGATTGTGAGGTAATGCGCGCGCTGCCTGGATAAAATTCCATAGTGGCCAGTGCCCGTGCCATGCGCGATGTTTTCCTGCCTGGAGCGGCAGCTCGCGCTATGCACGATACATTTCCCGGCCTGCACAATCAACGAGCCTTACAGCTCGCCCACGCGGCGCTTCAGCTTGCGCTTGAGTCGCTTGCGCCTCTTCTTGAGCCACTTCCAGCGCATGCGCCCTTTCTTTTTCCATTTCCTAGGTCTTGATCCCAATAAGTCACCTAATGAACATTCTTCTTCGTCAGTGGCACTTTTATTGACCAACAGGTATAAAAAAGCACCTGTGGGCGCTTTTTTGCAGAAGCCACCGGGCTCGGCTAAGATATACAAAAGCGCCTGCGGGAAGCCGGGGCATCTTGCCGCGGATAAGGCCCCCTGGCCCTCAATCGAGGGGCTAAGCCGGCCACTTCTTCCGGTACGCGTCGATGAGCCCGTGCGCGTAGTTTATGCAGCCGAACGCCGTGACATAGTCCTTCTTTTCCAGGAAGTACTTCGTGTCCTCGCAGTACTGTCTTGCCATTTCCACGACATCCTCTGTCTCGTCCGTAATCTTGACCTCGCCCACGTTCTCGTCGAACTGGCGTATGTCCGACTCGATCCTCGCCTTGTCATCCCCTGATGCAATTTTCTTTTTTTCCGCCATTTTCCCGCCCCGCCTGCCATCCTCTCGCTTTCGTTTTTCTAGCCTCGCTCCATATATCTGCCGCGCTTCCCTATTTCCTCGCTCATCTTCACAACGGAAGGCTTTCCCCCTGCGCGCGAGTATGCCAAAACAAACGCCCTGCCTGCCTTGCCGCCAAGCGCCTTTTCCATCATCACAACATCGGTCCCCTTGTCTTCCACGTCATGGGATATGCTCCCCAGCCCGAAGTCAATCACAGCCATGCCTGCCTGGGTGTTCATGAGATTCGCCGGCGTGAAATCGCCATGCACGACATCAACGGAGTGCAGGGCAGCAAGTATGCGCGCGGCAGAGGAAAGCTCGCCCGGCGTTATCGCGCGCTTCCTCATCGCGTGATACAGCATCTCGCCCTCAAGGAACTTCATGCGTATGGCAAAATCTGAAACTTCGTACACAACAGGGCAGATGGCGCCCGCCCCCTTTGCGCGCGCCAGCAGCCTTGCCTCTCGGCGCGTGCGCTCGCGCCTTATTTTTTCGTCAAGCGCAGAAGCGCGGTATCCCTTCCTCGGGCGGAATTTTTCCACTGCCACAAAGCCTAGAACGTGCGTTTTTGTCAGGATTGCTTCTGCACCTTTCATTTGAAAACCCATTACGCAATCGAGGGCAGGCCCACGAGGAAGAACGAAAATAGCACCGCGGCGAGCCACACCTTCCAGTCCCATGCAAGCACCTTGCTCCCGTCAAGCGGATAGAACGGTATGAGGTTGAAAAGCGCAAGCCAGGAGTTCACCGCAAACCCTATCGAGAGTATCCTTGCAAGCTGCAGCGGCAGGTTCAGGAACATCAGGGGAACTAGGAACAGCAGGCAAAGCATCCAGTTTGCGGCAGGGCCTGCAAGCGAGATGATGCCGTTCTCCTTGATGGAAATCGGGCGCATGGCGTAGATGTAGACCGCGCCTGGCGCAATGAAGAATATGCCAGCGCCGGGGCCCCAGATTATCTGCGGGACCACCACAAGCGCAAGGGCAAGCGCCAGGCCGGCAGGCCATGCCACGAAGCGCGCCCGCGCCCCGTACTTTATGGCATAGTACTTGTGCGAAAGCTCATGGAGCACAAAGCCGGAGCCAAGCGTAATCACAGCCGCAGCCATGTAGAAAAGGAAGGTGGAGGGCTCGAGCTTCAGGCCAAGCTGGTAGAACGTGAAGACCAGTGCCACGGCGAGCACAGACACCACGAGGTCAAACGCCTCTTGCCTGTCGATTTTCATCTTATCCAAATTAACCATGGGAGCACCGCATTTCTTTTGCCATCTGGTTCACCTGTACATCGTGTTTGAGTCCCCTTTGGCAAACTTCTTTATCTTTTCCACATAGGACTTGGTGACCGAGGGCTTCACCACGGAAAGCGCCTCCTCAAAGTCCTTCTCCTCCACCTTGTCAACGTTGATGCCGCGCCTTATCGCCGCCATCCCAGCCTCGCGGCACACGTTCTCGATGTCCGCGCCCGTGTAGCCGTCAGTCTTCTTGGCGAACTCGGCGACATCTACGCCCTTGGCAACCGGCATGGACTTGGTGTGGAGCTTGAATATCTCCGCGCGCGTCTTCTCCTCCGGCACGGGTATCTCTATAATCCTGTCGAACCTGCCGCCTCGCATGAGCGCCATGTCCAATAACTCTGGCCTGTTGGTTGCGGCAATCACCACCACGTTCTTAAGGCCTGTGAGCCCGTCCATTTCCGTGAGCAGCGTGTCCACCACACGCTCAGAGACACGGTTGCCCTCGTCCCCGCCTCCCCTGTGCGGCGCAATGGAGTCTATCTCGTCTATGAAAATTATGCAGGGCGTCGCCATCCGTGCCTTCCTGAAAGTCTCGCGCACCGCCTTCTCGCTCTCCCCCACCCACTTGGAAAGCACTTCAGGCCCCTTGATGGAAATGAAGTTCGCCTCGGTCTCGGTTGCCACTGCTTTTGCAAACATTGTCTTTCCGGTGCCTGGCAAGCCCACAAGAAGTATGCCCTTCACAGGGCGTATGCCCATCCTCGTGAAGACCTCTGGGCTCTTAAGCGGCAGCTCCACTGCCTCTTTGAGCTCCTTTTTCACGTTCTCAAGCCCCCCGATGTCGCCCCAGCGGACGTTCGGGCGCTCCACGAACACCTCGCGGAGCGCAGACGGGCGCACTTCGCGCAATGCGTTGAAGAAGTCCTCGCGCGTAACCTTGAGGTTGTCCAGTATCTCAGGGGGGATGAACTCCTGCGTAAGGTCGATCTTTGGCAATATGCGCCTCAGCACCTTCATTGCAGCCTCCTTGGTGAGTGCGGAAACGTCCGCGCCAGTGTACCCGTGCGTGATTGCGGCAAGCTCGTCTACGTTCACGTCCTCGGAGAGCGGCATGGAGCGGGTGTGTATCTGCAGTATCTCCAGCCTTCCCTGCCTGTCAGGCACGCCAAGCTCGATTTCGCGGTCAAACCGCCCTGGCCTTCTCAGCGCCGGGTCAATGGAATTGGGGCGATTGGTGGCGCCGATGACAATCACTTGCCCTCTTGCCTTCAGCCCGTCCATCATGGTGAGGAGTTGTGATACCATCCTCCTCTCCACCTCGCCCTGCGCCTCCTCGCGCTTGGGGGCAATGGCATCTATCTCGTCCATAAAAATGATGGAAGGCGCATTGTCCTGCGCGTCCTTGAAAAGCTGGCGCAGCCTCTCCTCGGATTCGCCCACGAACTTGCTGACGAGTTCGGGCCCGCCAATGTGGACAAAATTTGCCTCGCTCTCGGATGCCACTGCCCTCGCAAGCAGCGTCTTTCCAGTGCCTGGCGGCCCATATATCAGCACGCCTTTGGGCGCCTCGATTCCCAAGCGCTCGAAAAGCTCTGGGTGGCGAAGCGGAAGCTCCACCATCTCCCGTATCTTCTGTACCTCGTCCTTGAGCCCTCCGACATCTTCGTAGGTAATAGAAGCTATCTGCGCAGTCTCCTTTTCAGGCGCCTCCTTGAGAACAAGCTCGGTGCTCTCGTTTATCATGACAATGCCGGTGGGCTGCACAAGCGCCGCCACGAGCGGGAACGATGTGCCGAAGACGCCGATGAACACGGTGTCGCCCCGGTTTATCGCCCTGCCCACCATCTTCTTCTTCACGAACTGGTCAAAGCCCGGCGAATACTTCATGGGCTGCGTTGGGGCAAGCACCACCTTTTTCGCCTCTTTCAGCTCCGCCTTCTTGAGTGTAATCTTGTCTCCCAATCCCACGCCCGTGTTCTGCCTCAGGTAGCCATCCATGCGCACTATGTTCATGCCCTCGTCCTGCGGGTGCGCCTGCCAGACAAGCGCCGCGGTGCTTCTTTTTCCCTTGAGCTCCACTATGTCCCCCGTGTTGACATCCAGGTCTTTCCTTGCCTTGGAGTCGATGCGGATGAGCCCGCGCCCCACGTCGTTCTGGAGCGCCTCTGCGACCTTAAGTTCAATGGATTTTGCCATAGTACCGACCTTCCTTATCCCGTGGCTAAACACTGCTCAAAAGCTTATAAATTGGCTCGGTTTGGTTGCGCCTAAGTTTTTAAATTCTAACCGGGTATTTTGCGCGTGAATGGTGTTGGCGCAACCGGCAGCATGCTTTTCCTTCCTGTGCGCACGCGCAATGCCGCCCCGCGGATCCTAAGCGCGGCTGAGATAAGCAAAGCCATAGGCAGGGCCCTCCCACTCATTTCAAAATTGGCAAGCCCTGAGTGCGTCTTGAAAGCGGAAAAGCTCATGGGGATTGCAGGCAAAACCCGCAAAAGTGCGGAAAATCCCGGCGCCTTGCTGTCTCCGGAGGAAGAGTGCTTCCGCCTCCAGACAGCCTATCTGCTCTATGCCAAGGCCGTCCGCCTGTACACACAAGCCCTCCACAGGCTCGAGCCGGATTCGCCGGCGGCAATGAAAGAAATAATCGGGCTGCTCATCGACGCGCACGGGTTCGGGGCGGATACCATCTGCAAGTGCATCGACTCCCTGGACAAATTGCCTCAGTCAGGCAAAAGGAGCGCGCTTTACATGCACTGGGAAGCGTACGCAATCGGCACCATGCAGGAAATCGAGGCGCTGAAAGGCATTCCCAATTCCCGCGCTTGAAGCGTCGCGCGCATTTTAAACCCTCCTGCCAAGATTTCATCCTGTGTTAGGATGAAAAAAGCAACAATTCTCCAGGCAAAGCGTTTCTTCGGCAAACTCAACCCTGCCTCGTGGCTGCACCGCAAGGACGGCGCGAAAGCGCCCGCCCTCCCAAAAGGCGCTCTCACGCCCGAGGAGCGCGGGCGCGCGAAGAAGGAAGCCGCCGACGCCGATCTCCGCTCGGCAAAGGCATATTTCGAGGAAATGCGCGCATCCCTGGCATTAAGCCATGCCGCGTGGAATGCGATATTCGACAGCAACGCAGGGCATGCCGCAAGGCTTGCGCAGGACGCGCGCGATGGCTACAATGCGGCGCTTTTGCTCCTGCCGCCCCCTTCCCAGCTTCACTCCAATGCAGAGGAAAGGCTTCGGGCCAGCAAGAATCTCTTGGCAAAGATTGGAAGCTACTCCGAAGCCAAGTCTGCGCTGGACAATGCAAGCGCCGTGCTTCATGCAGATGCCAACCGCTACCCATATATGACAGGGGAGGCGCAAGCGTCCGCAACTGCAATCCTTCGGATGCTCTCCGACAGCAAGCCGCTTGCCGAAATTCTCGCTGGGATAACCCCTGATGCGGGCTTTAGCCAGGATGCGGCTTCCGAGGCTTCCAATCTCATCACCACAAGCCGCTGCATGCCCATGTTCGAGTCCCATGTCAGGAAAATGGTGGCTGACTACTGCGAAGAGGTTTCTGCGCGCGAGACGCCCGGGAAATAAATCCTCTCAGGCGCGGAAGGCATTGCAAACGCATATAAAGGCTTCCATGTACAATAGTGGTTATAGGTGTATATTTGTATATTAGCTCATTTGCTCGACAGGCCCAAAAATGCCTGGCCCTGGATTCCACTGCCGCCTTCAGCAAGAGCGCTTCTGCAATGATTGGAGCGGAATCCGCGCAAAATGCAATGCGCCTCACTTTGCAGGCTAGGGGGCTTTTTGGCAATTCCAGCCACACGGCAGCCAATCCTTCATTTGCCAGGAATCCGGAAAACAACGAACAAGCGCGCCATGCCTGCCTTGATGCGCTTAATGCCTGGCTGAAGCTGTTTCCTGTTCTTCAGGGGGGTCCAGAATACCTCAAAGCCAACCTTGCCATAGCCGAGCTTTATTCAAAGTGCGCCATGCTTTTCTTCCGGGAATTCGTGCAAGCTGCCCAATTGGAAACAAAAAAGTTCGAGGGGCTTTCTTTCTTCGAGAAAAAGAAGGCGCTTTGGTGGCTTGCCCTGAAATTCAAGTTCTACGAGCAGGCTTTAACTCATACTCTTTTGGCAAGAGACTGCAAGCAGCAGGAAGGGCTGCACATGCTTGCCGAGCAATCGCTTGACGACCGCACCATGTGGGCATATGAAAACGCGCATCAAAGCGCGCGCGCCTTGCATCAGTACAGCGATGGGGTCATTGGCGAGAAAGCCAGGGGAGTCATTTGGGGCAAAAATACCGCATATAAGGATGAAATGCACGTGTACGAACTCAAGGTAAGGCAAATGAGCGGGCGGGGCTAGAACTCCGAAAGCGTCTTCTGCCCGACTTCGCGCTCTTTTTCTTCCTTGTCGAAAATTATTATGTGCCCGTACTCGCCGTCAAAGCCCGCCACTTTCTTCACCTTGCCTTCTTCCACGCGCCTTATAGCCTCTGCCGCCCGCTCGCCAGCCACTTTCTTCAGGCGCGCGGGGGGAGCGTGCAGCACGGCAAACTCGTTCCCGAAAGCGCGCACGAGCTTGAAGTATTCCTCGTCCACCGCCTTGCTTGCTGCAGGCTTTCCCATTGCCTCTCCCAGCACTTCCTTCAGGGGCACCAATGACTCGAATGGCGCTGCGCCTTTTGGCTTGAAGCCGTCCGGCCTGTCGGCAAGCGCATCCACCCTGTTCATCACGCCAATGGTAAGCGGGCGCTTGCAGACAGGGCAAATCCCGTTGTGCTTCTTTGTTTCCTCGGGCGCCATGCTCACCTTGCACAGCCTGTGCCCGTCATAGTGGTACTTCCCCTCCTCTGGGTAGAATTCATAGGTGCACCCAAGCTTCCCCTTTTCCTTGTGCCTTATTGCCTCGTACATTTCCTCATAAGTAAGGTGGTCAAGGTCAAACACGTTCGCCTCCCTGCCAATTTTTTCAGGAGAGTGCGAGTCCGAGTTTGAAAGCAGCTGCACCCTGTCCAACTCTGACAGGCGCCAGTTCATGGCAGGGTCGGATGACAAGCCCGTTTCAACTGCATAAATATCTCGCGCCTTTTCGCCAAAGCACTCTTTCAAGGAATCAAATCCCGACATGGAGCCGAAAACAGAAAACCACGGCGTCCAGATGTGCGCGGGAATCACGAGGTTCTTGTCCGAAATGCCGTGCACGATATCCACAAGCTCAATCGCGCTTGCGCCTATTATGGGGCGCCCGTCCGACTTTAAATTATATTTTTTGCCAAGCGCCTCGTTTATCTGCGCCACTATCTCAAGCGAGGGCGAAAGCACCACGATGTGCACGCGCCTTCCCCTGCCTCCTTGCGTGTATATGCAGGAAATCTCGGATGACAGGCAAAAGTTCACGCCGCCATGCTGCAGGAAGCCGGAGTCGGACTCGATAGCCTTCTTCTGCAGCTCCTTGTACCATTCAGGGTGCGTGAAGTCGCCAGTTCCCACTATGTCAATGCCCTTTATCTTTGCCCACTTGGAAAGCGTCTCCAGCTCCATGCCCGGCGACGTCGCGCGCGAGTGCTTGGAGTGGATGTGCAAATCAGCGACTGCCTTCATGCCATACAACCCGCCTATCCTGCCCTTCAGCGCGAGAGATTGATGCAATCCTCCCTTGTTTCTGCGTCATATATCAAGCTGCAAAGCGATGCATTTTTTGAATCACGCGCAACACTCCAATAGCAGTAGTCAACATTCCAGTCGCAGTTGGCAACTGAGCGGTTGCACCATAGTTGCGTGCAAAGCGACGGGTCCTTCGTGCTGCTGGCATACGATATGTAGCACACATCCCTGCCGCTTGCGTAGTCGTAACCTGGCTGCGGGCTCAGCCTGTTGCAGATTGAAACATTGCCCTTTTCAATGGAAATATTCGATATGCACTCGAACATGTAACCAGACATCAGGTCGCATAGGCTTTCATTCTGCCTGGCCTCCGCGACATACTCGATACAGCCGTCGCGAAGGCTTGCATCCGAAATCAGCAGGCAAGTCCCCATGTCCTCCTTTGCCCTGCCCATGCAGTAGTTCCTCCTGTCTGCCCCCGGGATTTTGCTGCAAAATCCGGAATCCCCCGTGTCCAAGTACTTTGCAAGATAGCAGATATCCGTCTTCAGAGTCGAATTTCCCTTGTATTTCAGGCATTCATCGGAAGGCGGCTGCGGCGCCTGCGCAGGGGGCGTTTGTTTGCTGCCCCCCTCCTGCGGGCTTGCCTGCCCGGCACAGCCAAACGCAAGGATGGCAATTGTGAACAATGCCGGCATAAGCAAACGTGAAATAGCCATTGTGTTCCTCCCATTAGGAATTGGCAGGCTGGAATTAAAAAACTCCCTGCCGCTTTACCATCCATGAAGATAAGGAAGATAACGCGCGCGGACCTGCCGGCGCTTACCCGCCTTTGCAAGCAGGTTTTCCCTGAGCTTGAGACTCGGCAGATGGGGGTCGCGCTTGCGCACGCGTTTGCCAACCGGGTTGCCGGGGCGTGCCTTGTGGCAGAGGAAAGCGGCAAACCGATTGGCGCAGTTTTCGGGCAGAAAAAAATCACATACTATCCCAATTCAGCTTATGTCGAAGTGGTTTTTATCTCAAAAGAGCATCGTGGCAAGGGCATCGGCAAGGCGCTCTTGGCAGCAAGCCTTGCTGCGATGAAAAGGAAAGGCATATCCAACGTTTCAATCACGGTTGACGGGGGAAACAAAAAAGCGCGCTCGCTTTACAAAAAAGCCGGCTTCAGGCCCTTCAGGCTGATGCTTCTGAGGAGATTCTGATGGCACTCACCAACATCTTCCGCACACCGCGCGGAGAAAACAAGATATTCCGTGATGAGAACGCGCTTTTGCCAGATTACCTGCCGGGCGAGTTGCCTGGGCGCGAGCACGAGGTGAAGGAGCTGGTCTACTGCCTGCAGCCTGCCTCTGAAAACCGCCAGCCAGAGCATGCGCTGCTGTATGGGCCTCCGGGCACAGGCAAGACAACCTGCGCGCGCTACGTTCTCAAGCAATTGTCAGAATATTCCGCGCGCCCGCTTCCCATCTACATAAACTGCTGGGAATCGCCAAGCCGCTTTTCCATACTTTCCGCGATTGCAACCGAGCTTGGCGAAATGCTTCCCCGCAGGGGAATCGCAGCAGACGAAATTCTTGCGCGCGTGTTTGAGATTGCAAAGAAGGACGAGCGCATCCCCATCGTGGTGCTGGACGAGGCCGACAGGCTGGAGGCATCTGACGACGGGGTGCAGATACTCTATGACCTGTGCCGCGCAGGTGAAATCCATTCGTTGAAAACTGCGGTAATTGCAATTACAAACGACGAGGAATTCCACACCCGGCTTGACGCGCGCGTGCGCTCATCCTTTGTGCAGCATGCTTACAAATTCGCGGCCTACTCTGTGCCGCAGCTGAAAGAAATACTGCAGCAGCGCGCTTCCAAGGCATTTTTCGAAGGCGCGCTTGATGTTGAAGTGGTGCCCCTTTGCGCAGCAGTTGCAGTGAAGCGCGGCGGAGATTGTAGAATCGCCTTTGCACTGCTTCGCGCGGCAGGAAAGGCGGCTGAGCGGGAGAACGCCGCGCGCGTGGAAGTGAAGCATGTACGCGCCACGCAGGATGAGGCGCTGGCAGCTTCCGGCAGCAAAGTGGAGCGAAAGCTTCCCACACTTGACGAATTGGACCAGAAAATAGTGGAAAAAGTGCGCGCGGCAGGGGACGCGGGGATGGAAAGCGGCAAGCTTTACGCAGCACTTAGCAGGGTGTCTGGCGACCGCGCGCTTAGGCAGCGCGTGGACAGGCTGGAGAAAATCGGCATATTGGCGGTAGAAGCCGTGCAAAGCGGGCAGGGGCGGAGCAGATTAATCCGGATGAAGAGCTAAACTGCTTTCTTAGCAGCCTCGTCGACTGTAAGCATTTCTTCCTTCCCAGACTCCAAGTCCCTCAGCGTCACTTTCCCTTCCTTTTTCTCGCGCTCGCCCACAACAGCAATGAACCGGCAGCAGCCTGCGGCATAGTCCATCTGCTTTTTCAGGTTGCGCGCGTTGAGGTCGGTTTGCGCCTCCACGCCTTGCGCGCGGAGCTTTCCAGCCACCTGGAGCGCGTAAGAATAGAACTCGTCTTTCACGGCTGCAACGAATACACCGCGCTTTTCAGGTGCGCGCGCTCCCATGAGCACCATGAGCCGCTCAAAGCCAAGCGAGATGCCCACTGCGCTGTCCGCCTGCCCATACATGGAAAGCAGGTTGTCATACCTCCCTCCGCCTGCCACGCTTCCCATTTCCTTTCCAAGTGTTATTTCAAATATCGCGCCTGTGTAATAATCCAGCCCGCGCACAAGCGACAAGTCGATTCTTACTTCATATTTGCCATACTCCTTCACAAGTGCCAGTATTTCCTTCAGGCTCTCCGCCCCCTCTTTTGAGTATTTTTCCGCAACTGACAGCGCCTCGGCATTTGTTTTGGCTGCCGTCAGGTCAGACAGGAGTTTTCTTGCATCCTTTTCCTTTGCGCCTGCAGCCACGAGCTGCTCAACGCAGGCAGCATCGCCTATCTTCTCGCGCTTGTCAAGTATCCGAAGCACAGTGCTTTCCTTGCCTGAAAGCAATGAGGCTGCAATTGCGGTTATTATGCGCCTGTCATTGAGAAGCACGGTGGCGCCAGAAAAGCCCAGCGCCTCGATGGCGGACACTGCGCACGCAATGAGCTCAGCCTCAGCGCGAACTGTAGGGCAGCCTATGATATCCGCATCAGCCTGGTAGAACTCCCGGAACCTTCCCTTCTGCGGCTCCTCGCGGCGCCACACGGGCGCAATGCAGTAGCGCTTGAAGGGCTTCTTGAAAGTGTTCAATGATGCCACGCGCGAAAGCGGCACGGTAAGGTCAAAGCGGAGCGCTGTTTTCCCGTCGTCCACCCTGAAAAGCTGGCCCTTTATCTCCTCCCCGCACTTCCTCTCCAGCACTTCCACGCTCTCAAGCGCAGGCGTGTCCATGGGAACAAAGCCGAACTTCCGGTAAGTGCGCTTGATGGCTTCGATTGCCGACTCGCGCTTTGCCGCCTCGTCAGGGAGAAAGTCCCTCATCCCCTTTGGTGCAGAGTAGTCGGCCATTTTCCCACTTATCCCTTCAGGCTTGCGCCAATCCATTCCTTGAGCGCATCCTTGTTCGCAGCGCCCACGCGGTTGGCAACCACTTTCCCGTCCTTGAAAAGAAGCAGGGTGGGGATGGAGGCGACCTCGAATTTCTCGGACAGCTCAGGCTGCTCGTCCACGTTCACCTTGCCCACCTTAAGCGTGCCTTTCATCTCGTCCGCCAAGACCTCGACAACAGGCCCGAGCATCCTGCACGGGCCGCACCACGGCGCCCAGAAGTCCACCAAGGTCGCGCCCTTTTTCACTTCGGAGTCGAAATTCGCGCCAGTCAGCGTAAGAACGTTTGCACCTGCCATAAGATTACCTCCCATCTCCATTGCCTCAAAAGCAATTTAAATGCGACTACGTTGGCATGATGTTTTAGCAAGAAAAAAGAAAAAAGACAGTAGTTGTGCCTGACATTTGCCTACATCTGGCCGTTCTTCGAGTAGAGGCCGGATCCAGCTTGGCCGCGTCTACACCATACCTCGTAGTGCCCATCAAGGCTAGCTTTTTCCAGGATTTTCCGGTTTATTCTCATCAATAGCCGCACCGCTTCTGCATAGTTCGGGGGGCCGTCCTTTACGTATCGAATGCAGCGGCCGATTAGGGCATCAATTTCCCCGAGTATGGCTTTGGATCTTTTACGGTCGTACTGTCTGACTTCGGAGCTTTCACGATGGTAATTGTGGCTGAACGATTCCCCCGCCTCTACCCAAACCTGGTCGTCAGTTCTGTCCACCATGTTTTCTTTGGCTAGTTTTTCCCAGATTTCCCTCGACTCGCTTCCGCCCTGTATTTGCCTCAACGCAATCCAGCGGCTTAAGTATTGGGTTGCACTGTAGGTTAGGAGCTGGGCAAGCCGCGCATCCGAGATAAGCTTCTCACGCTTCAGGAGCGGCAGTTTTCGGAACTCGCTTAACGTCATGGCGTCCAGCCTGCCCAATACGCCTCTCCGCTGCTTTGCCTTGGGAATTGCCGTTCCAGGCACGCGCGTCTCGATTTCTCGCCCCCAATGCTTTTCCCCATATCTCTTCATTTTTATTCCCATTTCAAACACCCCCTATTTTTTCATTTGTCTTTGCTTGCGCTAACTTTCCGTCATGCCATTCTGCCATCGCACAAAGCCGAAGCTGCATTAGTTTCAGCCAGATGGCGCAAGAGGCTTGCGCAATTTGCCAGTCACGCTCGCCAGTAACAGTTAGAAGAAAAAGATTTGCTCTGCCTGAGCGGCAGGCGGCGCGCTAATGATTCCCGGAACGGGCCACTTGGGCTTTTTTCGTTTCGCATTCATTTTCCGCACCTGTCATCCCCATTATGCCGGAGCGCCTTATTAATAGTGTGTAACGAAATGGACGAGTGGGGACTAGGGTTTACTATGGCTTTTCAATCGTCCTGTAAGAAATCATGGTTATCGACTCCCCTATCCCCTTGTGCTTGCGCAGGTTCGCCACGACGATTTTGTTCAGCTCCTCCATGTCGCCAATCCTTGCTTTCAGCATGAGGTCAAAGTCGCCAGTCACCATGGCAACCTCGCACACTTGCGGTATTTTTGAGACGTATTCCAGAAGCTCGTTCTGGTCTGCCTGGTTCACCGCTTTCAGAAGCACGTATGCGGTGAGGGGCTTGCCCAGCTTGTCATGGTTCAGGCGAACCGTGTAGCCTTCTATTATTCCCTGCTCGCGCATCTTTTTCGCGCGGTTGTGCACCGTGGTCATGGGTATGCCTGTCTTTTTCGCAATCTTCTGCTCAGACAGGCGCGAGTTCTGCCGCAGCATGCCCAATATCTGCAAATCCTTGTCATCAATTTTCTCAGACATGGCAATCACCACTTATGGAGTATATGCTCCAATAATCTTTTAAAACAAGCAGTTTTTTGTGCATACACTGATTTTTTGGAAAAATAATTAAATAAAAGCAATGCCACGAAAAAGCCGTGGAAAATGGAGGTGTAAGGATGTTCATCAAAACAGCAAAAGCATTCGAAGGCAACGCAGCGCGCGCTGCGCGTCTGGGGCTTAAGGAAGCGCCCACGCTGCGCGGGAATTTCTTCACGCGGCAGGCGTGCCTGGAGAACCTTGCGGAAAACATGGCGCGCACTGGCAAAGGCGAGCCGCCTCGCTTCCTGCAGATGTGGCTTGAGACCAAGGACGAGTGCAACCTCAAGTGCCCCATGTGCTTCACAGCCGCTGCCGGCGCTTTTGGCAGGGCGAAAAACGAGTTTCTTGAATGGGAGCGCGCGCTTAGGGCGGGCAAGGCCGCAGGCATTGGCATGGTGGGCATAGCCGGCTGCGGAGAGCCCCTGCTTGACCCAGCATTCCCGCAGCTTGCAAAGGCGGTGAAAGGCAACGGGCTTGACCTGGTTCTGTTCACCAACGGCACAAAACTTACAAAGGACAACATCGCGCTCCTGCGCGAGAACTGCGCGGCTGTCGTCACCAAGCTTTTCGCGCTCGAGCCTGCGGCGCATGACGTCCTTGTGGGCGTGAAGGGCGAGTATGTGAGGACACGGCGCGCGCTTGCCGACCTGCTCGATGCAGGCTTTAGGGAGCCCAACCTTGCAATCGACGTGGTGGTGGCAAAGCAGAACAGGGGCGAGCTTGCCACCCTTCTCCGCATGTGCAGGATGCTGGAGGTAATCCCGTATTTTGAAAGGATGGCAATCGAGGGCAAGGCGAAAAAGCTCAATGGCAGCATGGTGCTTGCGCAGGACGAGGCCGATGCGGCATTCGAGGAGCTGCGGCAGATAGACGAAAAGGAATTCAGCTATACGTGGGCGCTCACGCCTGGCATGCCTGTGCTTGCGCACGCAGAGACCGACAAGCGCACGGTTGCCTTCCTGCAGGATGCGTTTGGCAATGTCCACCCTGGCGACACGCTTGACAAGGTGATGGGCAATATCCGCAACACCGAGGGCGGGATAAATGAAATATTGGGCAATGCTGCTGCGTGGAATGCATATTACAATGAAGTGGCGCAGGAAGTCGGGCTTGAAAAAGGAAAGGCTGCAAATGAAATGGATGAAGCCGCAAAAATCAATGAAATGACAACGGTGATGAGGCAGACCGCATTCAACGCGGCAATGGGCATGACGAGCGGAGGGCAGCATGTCCACGAGCACCCTGCGCCAGATGTCAACGGGGGCTTCAAATTGATGGATTTTGCCTTTTGGACAACCGAAATAGAAGGGGCGGTAGCGCGCGATGGCAACTACGCAGCCATCCTGCGCACCGTGCACGAGCCTGTGGGCGAGGCGTGCGTGAACTTCCACCTCAAGCTTTTCAAGGTAATGCCTGACGGGAAAACCGAGCTTCTGCGCCACGACATCCGCCTGAACGACTTTGAGGGCAAGAGGATTGCCGCGGTGGACGGGGAAGGCATCGCTGTTGACTTTTTCGGCGAGAGGGTGGTGGTGTGAGTAAAGTTACATAGGTTTATTATGCGTTATATTTAGAAGTTAAACGTGGCGATTAACGCTAGTGTGAAAAATAGAGGTAGTTGAAATGGCATTGATAACAAAGAATGGCGAAGACACGCGTGTGCCGGGCAAGGCACTTCCAAAGGCGCTGCGAAGGGATGGCGCACTTGGGAAGCTGGACGGCATGGCGCTAAACAAATTCAAAAGGCTCCCGATGCTTAAGCAGGGGGGCCTGCTTGAAGATGCGCGGAATGAGAAATACGCCCGCATCACATCTCTCATAGCCCGGGTAAAGGATGAGAGCTATGGGAATTTTCAAAACAGATGGGATGCCGTGCCGCTGCTTCTGGCAGAGGTGCCTGGAAAGCCAAGGCGCGTGCAGAAAGCAATCCTTGCTGCCTTGGCGCCAGTCCTCCTGATAGAAGGCGGAAAATACCGCTGCTTGAAGGCATTCTACAAGGTCAAGGGCGATATTCTCGCCGGGCTTCACGGCATCATGGAAAACGACCCCCTGCCAATGAACAAGCGGTTCGCCATAGTCGCCATTGGCAAAATTGCGGACTGCGCGTCATACCCGCACATCCTCAAAACAATGAAAATCCACGGGATGAGGGAAGATGTTTACAAATCTTTGGTGGATGTGGTGCCTGTCATTGCTTTTAGATACATCAACGCCGGCCCGGAATCTACAAAACTTCATGAAGACGCGTGGGGCAAAGCCATCAAGGAAGCAGGCACTGTCTGACGCCGGGATTCCAGCACCCGAGTGCGGTTGTCTGCCCTCAAACGCAGAGCGGCAGCAGCCTTATTGCTGGCCAAAATACGCCTTGAGCTTCGCGGTGGTGCGCCTTGGTCTTGGCGGCACCAGCCCTTTCCGCATTGTTTCCCGAGATTGGAACCCTCATTTATGGAGCATTCACTCCAAAAAATATAAATTTGGTCGCATTTTTTGAGTAAATACTCTATTTTTTTGGAAAAATAATTAAATAAAACTGGAATTAGAGCAAAAAGACATGCAAAGAGGCCGCGAGCGTGAGCGCCAGGTGTTGTCCATGCGCCAAAAAACCATGCAAAAACTGATTGTGCCAGTTGCGTTAGCGGCTGCGCTCACATTCCATTCTCCCTTTATCCGTGCAGGGGAAGGGGCGAGGCTAATCGAGGGCAAGGCGCCTATGGGGCTTGCGTCCCAGGAAGCGGCGCATCCGCGCGCGTGCAGCCGGCTTATTGGAAAAACTGCAGGCGTTTGCAAGCGCCAGCCAGCGCGGATGGGTGGGCGCGCGCTTGAGGTGAAAGCCGAGCCAGCCTTGCATGAGGATGGGGGCAAGGCTGGGGCGCCATGGTGGCTCTCAGCCCTTGCCAGCCTGTCTGCTCTTGTGAATTTGGGCCTGTTCTACGGAGGCACTGTCTGGAAGGTCTGGAAAACAAAGGGCACGGAGAGCTTTTCCAAGGCATCGCGAGTGTTAATCTCAGCCGGCGCCCTGCTCTGGGTCGGCTACGGAGTCTGCGTGAACGACTGGGCAGTCATTGCAATGACGGGTCTTGCACTTCCTGGCAGCATCTATCTGACATGCCTGAAACTGAAGAACAATGACAAGCCAAGGCCCATGGCGCCAAAGGAAAAGAGAATATCCGAGGTTACAACCGGTGCGGCAGTCCTGGCATTCACTTCGCTTGCAGCCATCGAGTTCCTCTTCGGCAACAGCAGCCTTGGCATTTTGGCCACTGCCCTGGGAGGGGTGGCTGTGATTCTGCGGAACCTAAGCCCATGGGCCCAGGCAATCAAGACAATGCTTGACAAATCGACCAAGAACTTTAACTTCTGGGCAACTATACTGGACCCTCCTTCATCGGCAATCTGGGTGGCTTATGGCTGGGCGCAGCATGAGATGCCAGTCATGATCTCAAACCTGCTGTCCCTTGCGGCAGGGGCTATTGTTGCAGGCATAATGCTGAAAAATCGGAAAAAGGACAGGGCAGCGTAGGGCAGCTCCGTTCCAGTCTGTTGCCTTACTGTTGTCCAAAGTAAGCCTTGAACTTTGCGGTGGTGTTGACTGCGCGCGTCCTTCCAGCGCGCTTGGTGGTGACAAACCCGCGCTCCACCAGCTCGTTCACGTCCTCATAAATTCCGCCGCCAAGCTTCAGGAAGAGCGCGTGCTTTGTTATCCCTTCGCTTTTTGCAATGTAAGCAAGTGTCTTTAGCGCGTGCGGCGAGATTTCAGATGCCGAGGCGAATGATTTCACGAAAGGCACGTACTGCTGGCGCACGCGCATGTAGAATTTCCCGTCCTCCTCAGCTATTTCCACTGCGCCGCCTTTCCCATTGTATGCATCCTGCACCGCGCGCACGCGCTGGCTGACAAAGCCAGGCGCGGCAACGCCGATGAGCTTTCCCAGCTCCTGCAATGAGAGCGGGCGGCTGGACATGAAAAGAGCCGCCTCGATGATGTGCTGTGCCTCGATGTCTTCCATAAAATCACTTCTTTTTTTCATTGGTAAATATTTCTTGCAAGTTTTTTACTGATTGCGGAATTATGAGCAGCATCGCAGCAACATATGTTGTGGTCAATATCATTCCATTTTCCGCTATTGAGGGTAAAATATCCAATCCCCATTTACAGCCTAGCGCGAATAGAGATATGGTGAGACTTTGCCAATAAGTATTTTTCAAAAATATCTGCAAACTCCATGGCAAAAAGAACCCAATAAGCGCTATCACATACGCACCATTCAACGCAAGCTTAAGCATTCCGTTCGGTATGTAGTTATTAGTTCCAACCATCAATAGAAACAAAACAACTACTGCCCCGAGCAATTTGAGCTGTTGAACCATTGTTGCGTCCACCACGAGCATCACCTATCTTTTCATTCACGCCGTCTTTGCTTCAGCTACTTCCTTCACCCTTATGAATATTTCCCCGAACGTCTTTTCCTGGAAGATGGACACGCGCCTGTCCTGCACGAGGTGCAGCAGGGGGAGAAGGGTGGCAATCATTTCCACCGGCGTCCTCTCGTCAAGGAGCGCGGAGAATGTGGCTAGCCCTTCCGCGTCCTTCTCGCCCAATATCCTCTTATAGACCGTTTCCATCCTCTCCTCGATGTTGAACTCCGGCATCTGGATGTTTATCACTGTCGGAATCTCAATCCTGTGCGCCTTTTCCTCGCGCTTCTTCTGGTCGTCAAACACCTTTTCCATGGCGGAAAGCAGCTCGTCCAAAGTCACCATGCGCGTGGGCGGAATCCTTGCCTGAAGCTCAAGCACAGGTATCACGGATGCTTCCGCATCCTCCTCCACATAGGTCTGCTCCTCCACTACCTGCACTTCCTCCTCGAAGCGAAGCGCCTGGCTCTTGAAGCGCAAAAGTATGGCTGCCGCGAGTATGAGGTTTGCAGGCACGCGCAGGTCCAGCATCTCCATCTTCTTTATCTTTTCCAGGTAGCCCGTGGCTATCTCCACTATGTCAATGTTCCACGGGTCGAGCTTTTTTGTCGCCACCAGGTCAAGCAGCATCTCGCGCCAGGTGGGAAGCGCCACTATCTTCTCAAGCTTCATGTCCTCTGGAAGCTCCGCAACCGCCGCGCGCCTCTCCTCCGAGTCGTCTATCTCGGCATCCTCGTCGTCGCCCGCGCGCTTGTGCGAGCGCTTGCCCTTCCCGCTTTCAGGCTGGGGCGTTGGCTTCCTTTTCGCAGATGGCGCCTGCTTTTTTTCCTCTTCTTCAGGATCGTCACCTGACCCTTCAGGTGACGAGTTGCGCCCGAGCGCATCCTCGCCATTGCCGAATTCTTCCCCTGCCTCAAGCTCGGAATCTTCCTTGGCGTCGCCCATGCGCAAAGTACGGAAGCACATCTTTTATTAGTGTTGCCCAGCGGCAGCCGCCCAACAGCAGGGGATGCAGCAGCGCATTTCCATGCCCGCGCCCGCGCTGAGCGCCAGTAGTGAGGTTAAAAAGCTATTCTCCTCAATATCGCTTCGGTAATTCACATGCCAAAGGAAAAGTCAGTGGAAGAAATGACCGACGATGCAGTGCGCGAGGGCGGCTACCTTGCCATGGTGTACTTCGACCTCCACGGCACCACCGCGGAGGCGGTGAAAAACCTCATGGTGGGGTTCATCGGCAAGCTCACGCGCGAGCCCGGCGTCATATACGCTGTCGGCGAAATAGACCAGCCCATCGAGAAGGAAGGCATATTCTCTACCTGGGCGGAAGTGAAGTTGCTGGCATCCGATTTCCCCGCGCTTGTGAAAATCGCGGCGCAATACTCGCCGATAGGCGTGGAGATACTCCGCCCTGACGAGGTGAAGATGACCTTGGGCGAGGCGCAGGGCTCATTGCTTGACATTTCGCAGACCAGCCAGAACTTCACGCGGCTCATAATGGAGAAGATGCTCTCCGCTGACGAAAAAAAGGATTATGCCACCAAGCTGACCCAGCGCATGGAGCTTGGGAAGAAGCTGTTCGAGAAAAAGAGATAGGGGCGGGAAAATGGATGCTCACAAGGCAAAGTCCGGGATTCCAGGGCTTGATGCCATGCTGGGCGGCGGCTTCCTGAGGAACAGCGTGGTGGCTGTGGCTGGCGGCACAGGAAGCGGCAGGACCATATTCCTCTCGCAGTTCCTTGCGGCAGGCGCGGTTGATTTCGACGAGCCCGGGCTTTACCTCTCGCTTGACGCGCAAAAGGAGTCGGTCTATTCAAGCGTAGCCGCCTTCGGCTGGGACATGATGGAGCTTGAGCGCGAGCAGAAGCTCGTCTTCATCGACTACCCCCAAAACGAGCTTTCCGCAATCGCTGAGCAGGAAGGCGCGCTTCGCGACCTCATCGGCACGCTTGGCATCAGGCGCGTGGTGATAGATTCCATCTCCCCGTACGCGCTCCTCTTTTCCACGCTTGAGGAGCGCAGGATGAACACATTGCGCTTCGTGAACGCGGTGCGCGGCTGGAAAGTGACCGCGCTCATCTCGGCGGAGACGGTGCCTGCCTCGGAGCAGGAAATCCCCCACACCATCTCCGGTGTGGAATCGTTTGCCGACGGCTTCATCCACCTCTCCTTCCTCAGACGGGCGGGCAGGCGCGAGCGCGCGGTGGAAATCGTGAAGATGCGCGGCGCAAGCCACCTGCACGACATCGTCCCCGCGCAGATAACCCCCCACGGGTTCGTGGTGGGCGCAATCCCGGCGAAGAAGGCGAAAAAGGAGAGCGAGGACGAATAACTGGCAAGCAAAGGAGAATGTTGACGATGAATAAGCCAACGATTGACCCCTGGGCGTCAGAGCAGCAGTTCGACATGGGCAAGCTCATTGAGGATTTTGGCATGTCGCCATTCACCACGTCGCTCTCAGAGAGGCTTCCTGGCTTCCTTCTTGCGAAAAGGGGCGGATTGCTTGCGCACCGCGAGCTGGACCTGTGGCTTTCCGACGCCGAGAAGGGAAAGCCTGTTGCTGCAATGTCTGGCATCAAGCCGTCATCCGAGTTCCATCTTGGCAGCAAGCTCACGGCGCAGGAGCTCATCTACTACCAAAAGCAGTTCGGCGCCAAAGTTTTCTATGCGATTGCCGACCTTGAGGCGTTTGCGGACAACGGCCTTTCGCTTGAGCAAAGCCACGAAACAGCCGTGTCAAACGTAGCAGACCTGCTCGCGCTGGGGCTTGACGAGAAAAACGCGCACATCTATAAGCAAAGCCAGGAGCGGCGCGTGATGAATGCGGCATTCATCTACAGCAAGCGCGCCACGCCTGCAATGCTCAACGCGATTTACGGAGAGAGAAACTATTCGCTTTACTTTTCGGCACTCGTCCAGGTGGCCGACATACTCCTTCCCCAGCACAAGGACTTTGGCGGCGCCAAGCGCGTCCTGGTGCCTGTTGGCATTGACCAGGACCCTCACATACGCTTTGCGCGCGACATCGCCTTCAAGGAAAAGCTCGCCCTCTCATGCGCCACCTACCATGTCACCATGCGCGGCTTGAGGGGAGAGACGAAAATGAGCAAGCGCGATCCCGCTTCCACACTCTCGCTTTCAGACACGCCCGAGGCTGCAAAAAAGAAGCTCATGTCCGCCTTCACCGGCGGGCGCGCAACAGCTGAGGAGCAAAAAAGGCTTGGCGGCGAGATAGAAAAGGACGTGCTTTACGAGCTCGCGCGCTTCCACTTCATATCTGACGATGCGCTTTTGGAGGAGATGAAGCAGGACATGGTGACCGGGCGCCTTCTTACTGGGGAATACAAGCAGAAGTACATTCCCTATATGCTTGCGTGGCTCAAGGCGCATCAGGAAAAGAAAAAGGAGATGCTGCCGAAAGCAAGGAAGATACTGGAAAAAGCGCACGCAGAAGGCTGAACCGGTCCGCGCGCGAAAACTTCTGGAGAAGGCGCAGGCTGACTAGTTTTGAAGGAAAAAGAAAAGCAGGAAGAAAAAGGGAAAAAAAATAAAAAGCAGAAGAAAAAGAAAAAATAAAAGACGGGCTTAGCCGCCCGTTACACAGGTATCATTCACCTTTTCTTGCCCTCTTTGGCCGGCAGGGCTTCCTTCGCAGGCGCCGCCTCGTCCGATGGCGCGCTTTCCGTGCCGTCGCCTTCCATGCTGTCAATGGCGGTGATGGGCACAATCCCCACGTTTTGCATAACGCTTATGCCTGCATAGGTCACCGTGAACGCCGGCTGGCTGGAAAGGAAGTTGAACACCCCCATTCTCGGCGTCTTGTCCGCGAAGCCGTCGATGTTGTAGACCACCATCTCGCGCAGAGAGTCTGCAACCGTGCTTGAGCTTCCGCCAGTGTAGTCCCTGTTCTTCCACAGGAGCGACACCTTGAAGTTCCTGTCAGGGTCGCTCGTGGAGACAAGGTTGTACCTGTGGTTGTCCCTGAGGACAATCTCGTCCGAGTATATCCCTGTCTCTGCCCACCTTGCCACGGGCAAGGCGTCGTAGTTGGTCCTATAGGGGTGTATCTTCATGCTTGGGCCCCCCATCAGCGTGAACGTGTAGGTGTTGCCAGGGCAAATCTGTATCTGTCCAACCACCGCGTTGTTGCTGTCCAATAGGTCGTACACTGCGGGGTATTCGCCATATTCGCACCCTGGTGCATTCAGCACATCATGCAGGCGCACCGCGAGCGGTGAGCTGTAAAGCGTCTGGTTGATGCCGATGATGCCGTACAGCGTTTCCTTGGCAAGCCTTATCTGCCCGCCGTTTATTGCCTCTGTGCCGCTGGCAAGCGGCGCTGTGGGCGCGACCATTTCGGAAATTATCCACTGCTGGTTGAGGAAACGCACATTCAGCCTGTGCCTGTCGGAAAGCGAGTTCGTGCCATAAATCCCGACTGTGGAGTTGTTGGTGCAGGATGTATAGTCGCCAGGCACATATGGGTTGAGGTCGCCTGTGCACACAGGTATGCCAAAGTCATTGCCTTCGAACTTGGCGCTTGCCACCATTGCCGAGTATTTGTTCACAACTATGTCCTTCAGGCTTGCATCGTAGGCAACGCCTGCTGGCGTGGTGCCAACCCAGTATGCCTGCTTCTCAACATACGAGCCAAGGGATGATTGCTGGTCAATCACTGTGTAGTCCGCAAACGTCGCGTACTGTTCCGCGCCAATCCTGTACAGGTTCTTTGCAACCGGGCTGCCCTGCTGGACAGAGCGGAGGGGCGAGGTTATCTGCCCCACGTCAGAATCTGAAAGAAGCGACGGGTACTCGTCCTCGGGCTGCGTGTTGTGCCTGTTCTGCGTTATCCTGTCCACTGTGTCGGTTATCAATGTGCCAAAAGTGTGCGTGGGCCACGAGCTGCCAAGGGGCGGCATGGGCGGGGTTGCCGTCCTGAAAACGAATGTGGGCGTGGCAAGCTTGCTTGCAACAGATGCGCTTGCATCCGTTGTTCCAACAAAGAGCCAGCGCGAGCCGCGCTCGGTTATGAAAAGCGTATCAAAGGAATTGGGCGCGCCCTGGCCCACTCCAATGTAATAAACAGCCGAAGCCCCTCCGGCCTGCTTGAACCTGTGCGTGCCGTAGCTTGCGTTGCCGGCAATCACAGGCACGAGCGTGCTTACAGGCGTGTTGCTGACTGTGCCGGACTTGCCTGCGTCCTCCTTAAGAGCGATGTTCACGTTTGCGCCCGAAAGCGTCGGGTTCTGCGTTGTGGTCGTGAAATAGATGCTGCCCTGCGCAGCAGAGTTCTGCCCGGCAATGTCAAGCTTTATCGCATTTGAGATGCCAGTGTCGCCGTATGCGAAGTTGTCCCAGTTGAAGCAGTCCCTTCCGGGGGCTTTCCAGAACACGCGCGGCGCCCATTGCGCGACATTGGCGGATTGGTAATAAGTGCCGTTAAGCGAGGTGGAGCCGTTGCCTGTAAGCCCAATGGGGTCGAACAGGACCTTGGCAAAATAATAGTTCCCTGAAAGCGCGTCTCCGGGCCCTCCGAGGATAGGATTGTGGGATACAATCTGTATCATCTTTGCATTCTGGTATGAAAAGTCTCCGGACGAGGTGGCTGCGCACGCAACATCCCCTGCCTGGGTTGCAACGCGGTAAGTGTCTGCAGAAAGCGCGCTATATGTCAACGGGACGACCGTATAAGGGCTTGCAAAGGCAAGCGTGAAAGCCAGCATTATCCCAAGCAGCAGTGCGTTATACCTCATATTTCCACCTCTCCTCTTTTTTCTTGACCGAACACTTTTTATATATAGTGGTTAATCCTGTTTTCACCATTTGTGAAAACATGCGTTCCACAATACACTTTGCTGATGCGAGCCTTGCTTAAAAGGAAGCCCCGGCTCACGCCCGGGACGGATATATAAAGCTTTTGTGGTGCGATGTGGCTTTCACGACGTAAAAACAAGAAGCCACGCTTTGCTGCATATTATGCTTCCTGGAACATATAATTGCGCACGTTTTTGTTCGGCGCAATATCAGTACCTGATGCCCTTCCTTGCCATCGCAATCCTTGGCACCAGCGCGTTTGCCACAGCCTGCTCCACCTGGTCGGCGCGGTGCATTACTCCGCCCGAGAACCATCCCAGCGCGCCCTGGCGCCTGCCAATGCCCTCCACGCCTGCAAGCTTCTCCATCACGCGCGACAGGTCGCTTTTCCCGCGTATCTTCCTTGCCATCCAGGCGGGCACGCAAAAGCCCGCGCCTGTGCCGAATGTCGCTGCCTTGCCGTCGAACACGCAGCAGATGGTGATGTCGAAGAACTCGCCTTTCCGGATTTCAAACAGGCCGCTCTCTATCCCGAGGGAATAATCGCACTTTCCTTTCGCTCTCTTCCAAGCTGCGCGCGCACGGTTTTCCGCGCCCCTGAATGTCTCGGCATTGAAAGGGTGGTGGCTCACGAGTGATTTTTCTTTGTGCCCTGACAGGGCAAACTTCCTGCCAAATACTCTCGCAAGAGCGGTGCGAGCGCCAGTTAGCTTGGTTGGATTGTCAGTGCCTGCCTGCACGCGAAGCGGGCGCAGCAGTTTTCCCCGCACATCATACTTTCCGTGGAAAATGTCCGCGCACGAGATTTTCTGCAAGTTATCTGCATATGCCAATGGGACTGATATTATTTTCAGGGCGGGAATGCCTCGCCTTTTGCGCGCGGCATTTATTTTTTCCGCAGCCGCTTCCGTTTCCCCGCTCACAATTATGGCGTCCGCAGCCAGCCTGTCCGCCACGTCGCTCTCGCTCTCTATCTTCACAATGGCGGCGCGCGAAAGGAGCCCGTTGTGCGCAAGGTTCCTCTTGAGGTTTGCGAGGCGCTTTTCGTACGGAAATGAAGGGTAAATCTTATGCGCGCGCACATACTTGTCCGATGTCAGGCCTATGGTGATTCTCGAGAATTCATTGCATTCGACAAGGAGCCTTGCATGCCCTGCGTGCACGTAGGTGAAAGTCCCGCCTATTATGCAATGCCCCTTGCCTGCCATACCATGCGCCTACCAGCTGTATTTCACTCCGAAAAGCTCGTATACGTATGCCACCAGGAAGACAAAGCCCACGAAGAACGGGTATATCCACAGCATGCATATCAGGGGCAGTATGTGCCTTTGGTGCGGCTTTGTCCTTGATATCTCAAAGCTCATAATCAGGAAGTATGTCCAAATCGACAGGGAAAACAGCCCGAGCACCCACGCAGACTGGAACATGAGCATGCCGTTGCCCATGCCCGCGGCGGTGGCGCTCATGCCTGCCGCGAAATTGTAGGCGAACGGCGTGGCCCAGTCAAAGAGGTTGCGGCTCCAGGACATCAGGGTCCATGCCATGAAAAGCGCGGCGAAAAAGCCGCTCCCAAGTGTCGTTGGCAGTATGAACAGACCGAACTCGCCGTATTTCGGGTTGAAGAACAGGTCGATGTACTTGAGTATGTTCATCACGCCGCCGCGGTACCAGCGCAGCCTCTGCTTGAAAAGCCGCGGAAGGTCCCCCGGGACTTCGGTAAGCACTGAAGTCTCGTGGCACGCGCGTATCTTGTATCCCTGCTTTTGCATGCGCAGTGCAATCTCCATGTCCTCGGTGAGGTTCTGCTCGTCAAACCCGCCGAGCTTGTCAAGTATGGACTTGCGGTAGAGCGCTGTGGGGCCGGGCGTGACATACAAGCCGTCTATGCTCGCAATCGTCCTGAAGAAAAACCCGAAAGATATCCAGTACTCTATCTCCTGTATGCGCTGCAGCATGGTCTTCGGCGCGTTCACGCACACAAACACCACCACGGAGGCGATTTTCTCGTCCTCGAAAAAGTGCCGCACTGCCTTGGCAAGCACGTCCTTTGCAGGGTAGGTGTCGGAATCTATGCAGGCGACTATTTCCCCTTTTGCCTTGCTGATGGCGTAGTTGAGCGCGGACGCCTTGCCCCTGTTCTTGACGTTCCGCATGAGGGTGATGCCGGGCACCTTTTCCAATTTCTCATACGAGCCGTCGGTTGAGCCGTCGTCAATCACCAGTATGTCAAACGTGCCCGGGTACTCCATCCCCTTGCAGGCGTCAAGCGCATGGAAGATGGTGTGCCCGGTATTGAAGGAGGGCATCACCACTGTCACGTGCGGGTACTTGTCCGGCTCAGGGGGCAATATCTCCTCCTTTGCCCCGTCGGTCCACATTATGAGGTATGCCACGAAAATGAAAAGCGAGAAAATGGTGTAGCCTATGAATATTGCCTGGTACGATATGGACAGGAAGAAGAAGACGGCAAGCGCCACCACCACCATGCCTATTATGGCAAGCTCGCGCCTTTCAGGTATGTGTATTGTGGAGCGCTTGAATTCGGGCTTTTTCTCAGCCAAAAATCTCACCCTGCCTGCCTTGCGGGAAGGTAAGGCTCAATCTCGCTTTCGCTTTTGAGCCCGGACAGCACGTAATTGTCGTCTATCACAAGCGCGGGCGCGGACGTCACGTTGTGGCGGCTGGCGAACGCGTTGACAAACGCGTACTGGCTGTCAATGGGAAACGCGAATATGCGCATCTGCGGGCGCCTTGTGCGCAGGCTGTCCAGCACCCCGCCCTGCGCGCGGCATTCCGGGCAGTCTGTGTTCACGCGGTAGAAGAAAAGCACGGTGGTTTCAGTGGTGTCTGTGCAGTATTTCCTTTCCGCCATGAGGTTCAGGTAGAACGCGGCGTTTGCGAGGTAGTACCTCCCCTTTATCCTTTCGTACTCGTCGTTCACCACGTTGCTTTTCTCATAGAAGCTTATCTTCTGCGAAAGCTCGTACGCCTGGTCGGAGCGCGCGCTTGCAGCCTGCGCGGCATAGCCGCAAAGCTCTGTCCCGTTGCCCATCACCTGGGTGTAGAGCAGGAGCATGCGCTCGGATTCCGAGGCGAAATTCAGGTCGTCCACGCTCTGCCTAAGCTCGTTCGCCCTCATTGCGTCGAACTGGCTTATGAAAAAAAACCCCAGGAGCGTGAGCGCCACTGTGACAATCGCCGCCTTCAGGTAAGTGTTTGCCATGGCTAAACCTTCAAATCAAATGGTTAATAATGATGACGGGCTGGCGGCTTCCTGCCTAGGAGCCGCGGCCGCCCTTGCCCTCTTCCCACATCTTCCTGATGAGCGAGCGCAGCTCGTCGCGCTTCCTTTCGAACTCGGCCTCATCCTTCTGGGACAGCTTCACCCGCTCCACAAGCGCTGGCGCCGCATCCTCCCCGGCTCCAGCAGCGCCCGTGCCGGGCGATGCAATGCCTCTTGGGGCCCCAGCGCCCGGCTGCGACTCCATCTTGAGGATTTCCGACTCCTTCACAAGCACCTTCACCTTGTCCTCGAGCATTTCCTGCTCGTGCGAAAGCTCGCGGAGCAGGAAGGAAACCTTCTGTATCTCCTCAGCCGAAAAGCTGCCGCCCGCCTGCGCGGATTTAGCGGCCTCCAGCGCAGAGACCTGCTCGGCTATCTTCCTCCCGATGTCCTTCTGGCGCGCCGCAAGCTCCTCGTTCGCGCGGCTCATCTCCTCGGATATCTCGACATACTCCTCGACAAGCGACTTCGAGCTTCCGCCCGCATCGGAATATTTCCTAAGCGTGCCCTCAATCTTCGCAGCCTGCTTTTTTATCAGCGAAACCGAGTCTGACAGGTGGTTCTGCACCGCCTTCTTCTGCTTCCTCGCCTCCTCGGCCATCTTCCGGATTTCGGAAAGCTTCCTCTTGGCGGCCGGCAGCGAATTCTCCCCCTCGGACAGGTCGGCAAGCTTTCCTTCCATGCCGGCAATCTTGCCCTCGAGCGACTGCTGCTCCTCCAGCACCGCCTCCACCGCCTCGGCAAGCTCCTTCTTGTGCGCCTTTGCATCCGCGATTTCCACCCTGAGCTCCTCGACGGCATTGGAGCTCCTGCCCTCCTCTATCTGCTTCTGCAGGTCGTCCACGCGGGTGCCGAACGCCTCGAAGAACATTTCGGTGTCTGACTGCTGCGACTTGAGGGTCTCCTCGAATTTTTTCAGGACGCCAAGCTCGTTTTTCAGGTCGTCGGCCGCGGAGCGCTCGGCCTCGGAAGGCCCGCCCTTCTCCCCTGCCTTCTGCCCGGCCGCAATCGCCTTTTTCCTAAGCGCGTCAAGCTTTGCGGACGTCGCCTTTATCTTGCCTGCATAGGTCTCCTGGAGGCCTGACAGCTCGCGCTTGAGCGATTCGGCCTCGGACGCCGACATGGGCCTTGTGGTGAGGTTGGCGATTTCTTCCTGCATGGCGGCGAGGCTGTTCCCCCCCTCCTCCACGCGCGACAGGAGCTGCTCTATCTCCTCGCGGGTGCCGGTTGCCTTCTCCTCCAGCTTTTCCCGCTTCTGCTCCACCTCCTTCACTTCGGGGGTGCGCCATACCAGGTAGACCTTGGTGAGCTTGTATTCGACCGTGATTATGCCCTCCTCCTCAAGGACATGCGCCCAGTCCTCCGTTGTCCTTGCGGGGAGCCTGAGCTCCTTTGCGGCTGCGCCTATCTCCACCCTGCCCCGTTCCTTGACAAGGCGTATCAGGTTGTCTACGCCTGTTGATATGAGCAAGTCGTCCAGCGCCATGGCTGTTCCCTGCAAATCCAATCCTTATAAAGATTTGTGCTGAAGGCTATCGTCAGTTGAACGCTTCGCGCGCGTATCGGTTAGTGGGGATATTGATGGCAGACATGGATTTTGACATGCGGCTGAAGAAGGAGGCAAAGTCCTCGCTCCAGTCATTCCGCGACCAGTCGCTGCTGCGCCGCAAGTTCGGCGACGAGGCGGTCAAGCTTTACAACCTCATAGACAGCGGAAAGACCGCATCCGGGCTGATGTCCTCCCTTGGCATGAAGGAGGAAACCTTCGTGGAAATCCTGGAATTCATGAACAACAATGCCATGGTGAGCATCGTCCCGTCCGAGCCTGCCCCTGTGCAGGATTGGCGCGATGCAGCAGGCGGCGAGCGCGCCACTGAGGGCGCCGAAGGCGGCGCTGCCGGTGAAGAAGGCGGGCCAGAAGAAAGCGAGCCGGGCGCCCCTGGCGAAAAGCCCCCCATATCCGCCATGCCATCCCCCTCGCCATCCGCCCCTGCAGGGAAGGAAATCGACGAGGACTCGCTTTCCCCGCTTGAAAAGGTGCTTTACAGGAAGCACGGCTCCATAGGCGTCAGGATATACAACCTGATTGACGGGGAAAAGACCGCCGAGGAGATATTGCGCGAGACCGGCGTGTCCGAGGCAAAGCTGGTCGAGATACTGGAGTTCATGGACGAGCAGGGCATCATCAAGCTTGAGAAGCCCGAGGAAAAGCAGCCTGCCGAAAGCGGCGATGGCAAGGATGAAGGGAAAGGCGAAAACTTCTCCGAAGGCGGCGAGGGCGGGGGCAAAGGCGGCGACGACTCCGGCGAAGACAAGGACGGCCTTGACGGGGAAGGCGAGGACAAGCCTGCGCGCGAGCCGCGCTTCAAGCCCATAGTGGAGGACGTGCCGGAAGGCAAGCCTTTCCAGGCGCCCGAGGCCCCGAAGAAGGAGGACAGGCAGGCGAAAAAGGAGGAGGTGGACGAGCCGGGCGAGGACATCGTGATGGTGGACGTGCCTGTGGTTGCGAAGCTTTCCATGCTGCAGCGCGCAATGATGTTCACCGAGCTTTCCACCAAGTTCCCCCCTGCCGCGCGGTCGCTTTTCGACATGGCCGACGGCAAGCGCGACTTCGTGGGGCTTTCGCTCGCAACGGGCATGCCGCTTTTCGACATAGACTCAGCAATGGCGTACTTCGGCAAGAAGGGCTTCATCACATTCCGCCAGCTCGACCGGAACGAGATACGCGACAGGTACGGGGAGGACGGATTTGCCATCTACAAGCGCTTCGGCAGGGAAGGGCTCCTGATATACGAAATGATAGGCAAGGAGGCGTCATTGCGCGACATCATACTCAAGAGCAAGGTGGACCCCGAGCGCGCGATAGAGATATTCTCCTTCATCCATAAAGTGCTCGGGCTTGACATACCGCTTGACCGCGACCTCATCTATCGGCAGATAGGCTTGAAAAAATAGCGCGCTATTTTTTCAGAATTCAGCATCGCCTGCAGGCGAATAAGATGAAGAAATAATCTGCAGCCCTGGCGCCTGATTTTCGGTCTTCTCTAAACTTACATTTTTAAACACTTCCAAGAAGAAAAAATCCGTGGAAGGTGCATAAATGAAGATTGCTTATTCTAACGGAGCTGCGAAGGTCAGTTATGGAATCCTAAAAAGGAAAGAATTTGTCCTTGGGGCGCCGCATGCCTCTCCACGCCTCAATAATATGCGAACCTGGCAAGTGAAGCGACTGGCGGGCAAGCTTGAAAAGCTTGATTTTGAAGGGAAAATGCCCATCCTGGAAGGTGTCCGCGCAAACATCTCCCTAAGGGAAAAGATCAGGCACGATGGCTCGGTCTGCACTGTTTCTGACAGCCTTGGAAGCGCTGTAGGGCTGACTACCTTGAGAAGGGGGCAAATAGTTGAGTTCAAAGTCGACCGTGAAACCGCAAGCCAGCCAAAGCTGAGCAGGATGAACCTATGGGAAATTGTCTTGGAAAAAAACGCGGCAAATGGGCTGAAAAACACGGCAAAAGCCGTAATAAAAGCAAGGGAGAAAAAAGAGGAGCGACTCCTCACCGCGGCGATACTTGGCGCCGGAATCCTGGTCAGCGCGCTTGAGCTTGCCTTCAAGCCAATATTTGCCATTGTTCCAGAGCCTGCATGGATTGGCCGCTTCTTCGATCTTTCCGTGATAATGATTGGAACGTATGCCCTCTGGTGCCTGCGGGACATTTTCAGGATGCATAGGCACATCGTACGGACCTTTAAACGCAGGCCGGACATGTTTGACAAATGGATGGACATGCAGATGGGCGGCAGATAAAATCCTGGCTTTTGCAGGCTCCTCTAGTTCCTCGCTCGTGCAAGTGCCATCTGCTCCACAGCAAGCTCTGCCTCGAAATAAGCGCCCTTTTTCCTTCCCATCCTTGAAAGCGCGATTTTCTTTGCCTTCACAAGCCCCAGTTCGCGCTTCACTTTCGCAACCGGGATACTTTTTTCGCAGACGAGCACGAACGCGCGCGCATCCTTTGCGCCAATCCTGCGGAGCGCTGAGGCAAAGTTCATCTCGCGCGCAAGGAACAGCAAAGCTTCGTTTGACATCTTTCCGGAGATGTTGCCCTTTTCCTCGAATGCGCGGCTGGCAAGGTAAAAAGCAGCCTCAAGCTCCAGCCCCGTCCGCCCCCGCATCGCCTCAGGCGAAAGCAGCAGGCAGGGCGTTTGCAGCCCCTCCGCTGCCGTGACTATGGCGCCAAGCGGCCTTTCGGATGAACACGCCAATGCGAGCATGCAGCACTGGGGTGCCCGAACATTTAAAAACACAACTTCGAATATAGTGCCTGCAAATCCGGTTTTTGATGATTTTGCATTTACGGAGGTCATTTGATGGAGAACTATCACGGCGCACGCGGCTCAACCACGAAAGGCACAGGCGGCAAGCGCGGCAAGGCTGCGGACAAGAAGCTCCGCTTCGTAGGCGGGACGTTCACGGCGACCAAGGTGGGCACAAAGGAGCAGCGCATTGTGAAGCGCGGGCGCGGGAACACCGCGAAGGTGAAGCTGCGCACTGCCAAGTTCGTAAACGTACTGACAAAGGAAGGCATGAAGAAAGTGACGCTGAGAACAGTGCTTGAGACGCTGGACAACCGGCACTATGCGCGCCAGAACATCCTCACGCGCGGCGCTGTGGTGGACACTGAAATCGGGAAGGTCAAGATAACGAACAGGGTTGGACAAGACGGAGTCGTGAACGGACGGTTGCTGTAAGTCCGTTCGCGATAAGTTGCGCATCAGCGCAACTGTGTTGTGAACGGCAAGCTTCTCTAAGTTTTCTTTTCCGCTTTTTCTTTTATTTTTTACTCTTCTTAATGCAAGTGCCGTTAACTTGCTTTATTCTAACCACGTTTCTCCACAAAAAAAAAACACTTATAAGCTTTGCCCGAGATTTTACTGTTGAGGGATTCCATGGCATTCAAAACCGAAATGGCACCAAACGTAAACATGGGCACACATGTGATAACATCTGCGGAACGCCTTAACATGGACATGCCGCAAGCACAAAATTTTTTCACGCAGTTCAATAATAAAAAGGCGGAGCCTGGCGTTGAGAAGTATGCAAGCGGTAAAATCCAACAATTAACCCTCAAAAGTTCTATTGGCGATTCTTTTCCGATTAAATTTGATTCCCGGCAGCCGAGCGATATGAATAAGCCCACTGTGTCTGTGGGAGATCACGCTCTGGCTTATGATGCGGTTTCCTCTTTAGAATATAATAAATCCAAAGGCACTCTTACCGTTATTGGCGAAAGTGAAAAACCTCTCGGAACTTTCCGTGCACCGACTGCTGCTGAAAAAAATGAATTCAAAAAATCGACTGGTGGGATTGAACTTGGCAGCCAGGCTTTTGTGTTTGAACGTGCCACTGATAATAAAACCATGCTGTTTGATCCAAACCTTCCAAATGGTGCGCTAAAGGACTTTGATGGCAACAAATTCAAGTAACAGCAGATTGTCATCCTTTTCTTTTCCTGTTATTTTCTTGTTTCCCTACAGCGCAAGCAATATCGACGGCACAATGATGAGCCCCATCACGTGCGTCCTTCTCACGCCAAGCAACGGAGGCAGCAGCCCCACTGCGGTTGCAGTGGCAAACAGAAGCAATCCCTCCCCTCCTGAAATTATCGCAACCGCTGCCACGAGGTAGGCAAGCACTCCAAGATTCAGCGCGCGCGTGTCGAACGAGGAAAGCGCGGAGGCGTGGCGGGACAGCCTCATGAGAAGGAATGCGCTTATGCCTGCGGAAAGGAGGAGAACGCCAAGCAAAACGGGCAAATCCCCCGCAGTCACAGGTTTCACCTCATTAATGATAGCAAGCGCGCCCTCGCGCGCCTTGCCAATGGAAAGAAGGGAGGAAAAGGCGAACACAGCATGCGATGCCGCAATGGAGGAGACGAGCGCAAGGAACTTGCGCGCATCATCCGTTGCAAAAACAGCAGAGGCAAACACCGCAATCTGCGCAGGCGCGGCAAGGCCCGGGAGCAAGTCGGACAGCATGCCGAAAACCACTCCTGCCGCAACGTATGGCAAAAAGTCAAGCTCCGTCCTTTCGCTTCTCTGCAAAGGCAGGCGCGTGCGCGAAGTGAATGAGAGAAGGATGCCACTTGCCGCGAACAGGCCTGAGAATGCCGGGAACAGCGGGTCGTTTATCGCACCGCGGAGCGTGGCAATGCCAAGCGCGCCGGAAAGCAGGAAAACGAATGCCGCAATTGCAATTTTCCCGCGCTCCTTCTCGGACAGCAGCAGAAAAAGCGAGGCGGCAGCAAGCACGAGGGCCATCTGGGGCTCAATGAACGCATAGGCAACTGGCAGGACGACAAGCGCAACAGGGATGAGCAGCACCGACGCGCCTGCCCCGGCAAGCGTGGAAAATGCGCACACAGCGACGGCTTCCCTGCCCCTTCCCGCAAGCGCAAGGCGGTGACCTGGCAGCACGGATGCAACTACAGTGTCATCCGGTATGGAGAGAAATATTGACGGAAGAAACTGGAAAAGAAGGTGCGCGCCCACCACTGCCACCACGGCAAGTGAAAGCGCCTCGGGCGGGATGGGCAAGGTGGCAAGCACCGATGACACTGTGTTTGAGTGGATGCCCGGCAGCAGGCCTGAGAAAATGCCAAGAAGAAGCCCTCCAACAATTGCGATTGCGGCAATCACACCATCATCTTCATTGGCAGCTGCTTCCCAGCCGCCAATCCATCGTTCTCATCCCACGTCTATCCTTTCCGCCTCGAAATACCTGCTTCCCTTGTACTCCTTCACCCTGCCAAGCACGCGCAAATCGCTGCCATCTGATACCAGCTGCGCGGAAACAAGCCCGCCCTTCTTCATGCTGATGCAAAGCCCGCGCTGGCAGAGGTAGAACTTGTCCGCAGTGACATTTGCAGCCTCGCCGCTTATCTCAAGGTAGGAATTCGCAGGCGCCACCAGCGCCTCTGCAACCGAAGATTCGCGCGGGGTCTCGGACAGGAAGAAAAGGAAGGCTATGCCTGTCACTGCGAAAACGGCAGCGGCAAGCGCGATTTTCCCCTCATCCAGCTCCATAGTGTATACTGTTTTAAATCGCAATATTAAAATCCCATCATGTCGCTTCTGGTAAAGGGTGCAACGCTGCTTTCAGGCAAGCGCGCGGACATTCTAATCGAGGGCAACAGCATTGCCAAAATTGCCCCATCCATAACGGCGCGCGCAGAGGAGAAAATAGACGCAAGCGGCAAAATTGCGCTTCCCGGGCTTGTCAACACACACACGCACGCGGCAATGACTCTGTTCCGCGGCATAGGCGAGGATGCTGTGCTTCCTGAGTGGCTGTCCGCAGTGCGCGCGCTCGAAGTGAAAGTAACTCCCTCGCAAATCCGCGCAGGAAGCTTGCTTGCCGCTGCTGAAATGATAAAGAGCGGCACCACCTGCTTCAATGACATGTACTTCCATATGGACGAGGTTGCAGCGGCTGTTAAGGAAAGCGGCATGCGCGCGGTGCTTGGCTACTCCACCGTGGACATGGGAGACGAGAAGAAAAGGAAGAGCGAACTTTCGATTTGCGAGCAATTCATAAAGGACTGGCATGGAAAAGCTGACGGGCGCATCGGCGCATCAGTGCCGCCGCACTCAATCTATCTGTGCTCCAAGGAGCTTCTTGTGGCAAGCGAGGCAATGAGCAAGAAATACAACGTGCCGCTCCACATCCATCTTTCCGAGACGCGCAAGGAAGTGTTTGACTGCCTCTCCCTCCACAAGCTCCGTCCAGTTCCCTATCTTGATTCACTCGGCCTTCTATCTTCGTGCACAGTCGCCGCGCACTGCGTATGGCTCACAAAAGAGGAAGTGCGCCTGCTCGCGCAGCGCAAAGTGTCCGCCTCGCTGAATCCTGTCTCCAACATGAAGCTAGCTGGCGGCGCAGTCGCGCCTTTGCCTGAGATGCAGCAGTTCGGCATGAATATTTCACTGGGCACGGACGGAAGCGCAAGCAACGACTCGCTTTCCATGTTTGAGACAATGAAGTTCCTGGCGCTCTCAGTGAAGAACGCGCGCTGGGACGCAACTGCTGCAGCCGCGCCCCAGGTGCTTTCAGCTGCAACAGAAGGAGGGGCGCGTGCGCTTGGCATCAACGCAGGCGCCATTGCTGAAGGCAAGCTTGCCGACATCATACTCATCGACGCGCGCGCGCCAAACATGGCGCCGCTGCACAACGTTTCCGCAAACCTCGTCTACTCCGCGCACGCAGGAAACGTCACCGATAGCATCATCAATGGGAAGGTGGTGATGAGAAACAGGAAGCTGCTTTTGCTCGACGAGGAAAACGTCGTGGAGCGCGCGCAGAAAGAGGCGGAGAAGCTGGCAGCGTGAGGCGCGCGGGCGTTTTCAGGCAAACCCTTATATTAACTTCATGTTAATACCATATTAATATCAAGTATATTGGGTCAACAACCCAAGCCTAAAGGCTTGGGCTTGCTGACGGATGATGGAAGCTGCATGCGAAAGATAAGCAAGCCTTTACCCATGCCCGAAGGGCACCTGCTTTTTGCCCGCGGGCAAAAAGGGGTCCCTTTGCGCGTAGCGCAAAGAGGATGGGCTTCGGGCTTGGGTTGTTGGTGAAAACATGGTCCAGGCGATAATAAACATCAACGAAGGGACGAACAGGATACTGAACATAATCAAGGCGAAATACGGCCTGCGCGACAAGTCCCAGTCAATAGATGCGCTGGCAAGCGAGTATGCGCGCGCCATCCTTGAGCCTTCATTGCGCCCCGAGTATGTGCGAAAGGCAAGGAAGGTGATGAAGGAAAAGCCCATATTCATAGGTTCTGTCGATAGCCTCCGCAAGAGGTATGGATGATGTACGCCCTCTCCATCTCGCCCACCATGGACAGGAAGCTCGGCAAGCTCTTCAAGAAAGACCGCAAGCGCTACGATATCATCATGGGCAAGGCGGACGAGATTGTGGAAAACCCGCACCACTACAAGCCGCTTGGCGCGCCTCTCCACGGGTGGAGGCGCGTGCACATCGACTCGAATTTCGTGCTCACTTTTTCAATCGATGAAAAGAACAAGACGGTGGTGCTTGAGGATTTCGACCACCATGACAAAATCTACAGAAATTGATGGGCAGGAATTAGTCTTTTCCCTGCCTGGCGCAGGAAGAAGCGGTGAAGTTGGTTGGCTAATTTTGTGGTCTATTTTTAAGCCTTATGTAAAATAACCTACACTATGCGCATAGTTCAGAATGGAAAGGTGTCAGTCTATCCAACAAGCCTCCCGCCACGGGTGAAGCTGCACCACATGCTTTGCAAGGTGGAGGCGGACATTGATAGCCTGGGGAAGACTTACCGGAAGACTAACAGGCTGGATTATCCGGCAGTGGATTCACTTTATCAGCGAACAGTTGAAGTGCGGGATGATTTCATATCCGCGCTGAAAGGCTGCGCCGCTCTCATACAGCCCAACACCGGCACAGACACCCCGTTTTTTCGCGTATACAAGCCTTTCCTGGAAAGCGTATATGAAAACGACCACACCGTGCTGCCCCAATTCAAGTATATGCAGATTTATTTCTATTCTCTTGAATACCAGGTTTCCTCGGGGAAGGAGCGTGAAATGGGCCCGACCGGGGGCATGGCAGGCTTGTGGCGATTCATCGGCGAGCGGACCGTGCACGCATCCGAGACAATCCGCAGCTACAACTGCATGCTTTCCGAAAGCCTGGACGAATCCATGAAAACTTTCAACCTTGAGCGGATGGTTCAGAGCATCCTCAACATCCAAAAGACCAGTTTCATAGTAAATTATGTCAACAGCCATGGCGGCAAGAAAAACAACATGGAAATTTACCGAATGGCAAAAAGAAAAGTCAACAAGGACGCAACATTCACGAGCAGCTTCAATGGGCAAATCGAGGGCATCCGGTCCATTGTCTACCAGCTTCTCCATTTGCTGCTTTCCAACTCTTTCAAGGCGACCTTTGCCGCGGAATGGCACTCGCTCGGGCGCATCATCGCAGAGCGAACAGGACTGGCAGAATATTCCTCCCTGCCCGATTTGCCCCCTCCCAGAATCGCAGTGTCGGTGAGCGAGGCGCAGGGCGACAAAGTGGCCATCAGAATAGCTGACAACGGGATTGGGATGACGAATGCAAGGCTTTACCAGCTTCTTTCTGCGGAAAAGCCCTTCAGCGCCTTTAGCGCATATGCCATTTCCGGCGGAAGGTCAATGCAGGTTGTGCCTTACATGATGGATTATGTGGGCGACCTTCACGGCAGTTCCGCAATCGGCGAAGGCACCACATGGGAAATATTAATCCCTAAAAAGCAGGCTTTCAATTAGTTCCTTCTTTTCCTGCTCACACGCCTCAGCGCTTTTTCGCTTTCGTGTGCTTCAACGCCAATCTCGTGTGCCTCAGCGGTATTCCCGCCCCGAACTTTGCCACCACTTTTGTCGCAAGGTAGCAGCCTATTTTCGCGCTCGAGTATGGCGTGTAGCCGCGCGCGAGCCCATACAAGGTGCCTGCTGCGTATGCATCCCCCGCGCCAGTGGTATCAAGCACGCGCGCCTTGATTGCCTTGAGGTGGTACGCGCGCTTGTGGAGGTATAGCGTGGAGCCTTTTCCTCCGCGCTTGAGGTAAACCATCGCGCGCGGCTTTAGGCGCGCAAGCTTTTTTTCCGCGGCTGTGCCTGCTTTCGCGCCGAGCAGGGCGACAGCTTCGTCTTCATTGAGGAAAAGCACATCCGCGTACTTTTTCACAAGCGCGAGGAGCGTCTTCCTGTTCTTCTCCACCATGGGAGGGCTTTCAAGCGCAAGCGCGATTCTCTTCCCGCCTTTCCGGAACATCTCCATGTATGCGCGGCATGCGCGCGAGGCTGCCTGGCCGCCGCAAAGCGTGATTGAGGAAACATAGAGCATGCGCGCGTTTTTTGTCGCAATGCCGTCCACTTCATCGTAGCTTGTGGAAACGCCAAGGTCCGCGCAGAATGTCCTTTGCTTGTCAGGGGTCACAAGCGCAAGGATTTTCCCGGTTGCCCCGCGCCTTTCCTGCAGGAAGTTTGCCACTCCGCACTCCTGCAAATTCGCGGCAAATTCCGCGCCTGCCCTGTCATCGCCCACTGCGCCTGCAAAGCCGCAAAAGCCGCCAAGCGCAGAAAACCCCTCGCAGGCATTGCGCGCATTGTCGCCTGGGTAGCGGTAGGTTATTTTTCTGCCGAGCCTGCGCTCAATCGCGGCAAGTTCTTTCGCGGAAAAGAAGTTCGTCGCCCCTTTGATGGCGCCAAGCGCGGAAAGCTCCCTCTCCGAAACGCGCGCAAACAGGTCGATGACCGGGGTGCCCACTGCAAAGAGGTCCATGCCCCTATTGCTTCGCCAACCCTTTTAAATAATCTCGTCGAATACCGCTTGGTCTTAGCGGCGCGCACGGGCGCGGGGTGTTTCTCATGGCTGATTTGAAAAAGCGTGTGCCTGAAAAGGAAGGCGTGCTCGACTCCTATGTATATGACAACGAGGGCATCCAGGTGCTCGCAAAGATATTCACCAAAAGCGGGGAATACGTGCCGCAGTACGAGGTGAACGTGCGCGAGCTTTCCGAGGGCACGCGCCTTGTCCTCAACACCCTCAAGGGCGAGCTCATCACCACGGTGAAGCTTGACATCACCGACATCATAGACCCGAAAAAGCGCGACGAGGTGAGGACCAAGTTCGAATCGCGCGCAAATTTCCTGCTTTCCAAGCACTTCCCCACTCTTTCCGAGGCCGACAAGAAGGTGCTCACCGCCTATCTTCTCCAGAACAGCCTGGGATTGGGCGACCTGGAGCCGCTCATGCACGACAATGCGCTTGAGGAGGTTGCAATAAACTCCTCCGCTGAGCCCGTGTGGGTCTACCACAAGAAATACGGCTGGTGCAAGACTAACGTGCACCTCAAGAACGAGGAGTCCATCTACGACATCTCGGCAATGATAGGGAGAAGGATAGGCAAGCAGATAAACACGCTCAACCCCGTGATGGACGCGCACCTGTCCTCCGGCGACCGTGTGAATGCCACCATGTTCCCCGTATCCAGTTTCGGCAACACCATCACCATCAGGAAATTCTCCAGGAACCCCTGGACGATACCGTACCTGATAGAGCTCAACTGCATCTCGCCGCAGGTGGCAGGGCTCATCTGGCTCTGCATGCAAAACGAGCTGTCCCTTCTCGTCGCAGGAGGCACGGGCTCTGGAAAGACATCCTTCCTCAATGCCATCTCCTGCCTCATACCTGCAAACCAGCGCATCATTTCCATTGAGGACACGCGCGAACTGACGCTTCCCACCTTCCTGCAATGGGTGCCCATGGTGACGCGCGAGCCCAACGCCGAGGGCAAGGGCGAAATAACGATGCTCAATCTCCTGGTGAACTCGCTGCGCCAGAGGCCTGACAGGATAATCGTCGGGGAGGTCAGGAAGCAGCGCGAGGCCGAGATACTTTTCGAGGCAATGCACACAGGCCACTCGGTCTACGCAACCCTGCACGCGGACAACGCAGCTGAGGCGGTGACACGGCTTACCACCCCTCCCATCTCAATGCCGCGCGAGTCGCTCTCCGCGCTTGCAGGCGTGGTGGTGCAGTTCCGCCACAGGCGCCTCAACATCCGCCGCACGCTCGAGTTCGCTGAGGTGCAGAAAGGCGGGGACATAAACTCGCTTTACCGCTGGGACGTAAAGACCGACAAGATTGCCGAAGTGGGCAAGATGGTCTCCCTCTCGGCCACGCTTTCCCTCTATGCAGGGCTCACCCAGCGCGAGATAGACTCGGACGTATCCGACAAGGCGAAGATTTTCTCCTGGATGGTGAAGAAGGGCTACAAGAGCGTGAACACCGTGGGGGCGCTGGTGTCGCAGTACTACATGAACCCCGACGCCGTGGTCTCGCTTGCAGCAAAGAACGCCGACTGGAGCGGGCCCGAGTAGGCGCCGCGCAGGCCTGCACGGCAATCCAAACCGCGCGCCAGCAATCATGCGCTGCATGCCGCATAAAGTGCGGCGGTCCAATACCATTCCCCGGCTGATACAATGGGCGCAAAAACCGACATATTCCCCACATTCTCCGAGCTTTGCGCAGTCGCCCGCGAGGTGGAAAAAAAGCCGCTTTCCATCCCCCCGCGCCCAATCGACGGCAAGCTCGTGCTTGACGAGAACTTTGGCATCTTCCCGCGCGAGTTCGACGAATACACCTACAACTTCCTGCTTTTCGAGGCGCAAAAAATTGAGCGCTGGCTCAGCGCGGACGCGGTTTCAAAGTCAGTCGAGGGGCAAAACGCAGCGCCTGCGCATTACACGCCCGAGGAGCAGATGGAAAGCGACCTCCGCAAGTTCGTCTCGGCGCAGGAGCAATCCTCTGCCGAAGCCGGGGCGCGCCTTCCGCAGCCGCTTAGGGCAAAAAGCGCGCAAGCGCCGCCTGTGCCCGACGAAGTCACAGATTACGAAAAGGAAAATCAAAAATCACGCGAGGCTGCCGGCGAAGACGCCTCTTCATTGCCTGAAAAAGCAACGCCAGCCCCCCCTCTTGCCAGGAAGGCGGAAATCCCCTCCCTCCCGCAGGCAAGGCCTCGCGTGCTGCCCCCAAAAGCGCCCCTGGGCACCGAGCAAAAAAAACCGCAATTGCCAATCGCGCCCCAGATTCCGCCTGCAAGGCCTTCAGGGCAGCCCATGCAGCAAGCGCCGGATGCATTGCCATCCAGGCAGGCCCCTGCACAGCCAGGGCAGAAAGCAGCGCCCGCGATTCCGGCCGCACCCAAGGTACCGGCTCCAAAGCCATCCGAACAGGATGCTTTTGAACCCATCACGCCGCAGCCATCATCGTCGGAAGCGCCGGAGCCATCTTCGGGCCCGTCAACAGAAGCTGAAAAAAAGCCGCCGGCAGGCATAACATCCTATTCCAAGCTCTCCCCGCGCCTGCAGGCGATAATAGAGCAGAAGCTCCGCCGCGAGGAGGAAAAGGCGAAAAAAGCCCGCGAAGATTCTGACATCTTCAAATCTCCCCCGCCCCCTCCTTCCGAGGATGAATCCGGGAAAGGTGCGACTGGGCAGGAATTGGAGGATGTGGATGCGCCCAATGCATGGAACCTGCACGATGATGAGGCTGAAGGCAGGGAAGCTGCCAAGCAAAGCCCGCGCAAGGCGCCGCTTGGCAAAACGGAAGAGGAAGAAGCCCCGGTCCCTGAAGGGGAGGAAAAGCCTTTGCCGCAGGAAGATGCAGGCATTCAGGCTCCAAAAAAGCCCGCCCCCATATTGCCTATGCGCGAGGAGGGAAGCGAGGGGGAAATCCCTTTGCCTGGCGAAGAGGGGCAGCCTTTGCCCGACGATTCCGCCGGGGCGCCGATTCCGCGCAAGGAAAAAGCCAGGATTGCGCCAAGCGAAGCGCCTGAGGGGGCGCCCCCTGAAGAAGAGGAAAAGCAAGAAGAGGAGGAAAAGCAGGCCCAGCCCGCCGATGCCCCTGCGGAGATGGAAGAGCGCGCTTTGCGCGCGCGAAGCCCTGCCAGGGCCGGGCCAGTCACGATAAAGCCGCTGTTCCCGGATGCCGACGCTTCCGCGCCTTCGCAGGAAAAGCAGGAGATTTCCCAGGCTGAAGACTCCGACCGCATGCGCCGCATCCAAAGGATAATCGAGGATTTGTCACCGGACAGGGTGCGCGCGCAGCCAGGGCAGGAGAGTGTTCCATCAGGGAGCAGGCCCTCTTCCAGGAAATCCGGGCAGCAAGCCGGCGCTGGCGACGGGGAGGAAAAGGAGCCGGAAGAGGCTGAACCTGTGCAGCCTGCCTCGGCGCCGAAAAAAGCCGGCGCTGGCAAAAAGCAAAAGGCGCTTGCCGCGCCCGTGAAAAAGGCCGCTGGCGCGCGGGCAAGCAAAGCGGCTGCGGCTGCAGAGGAAAAGGAAGCGCCAAAATTAAAGCAAAAGGCAGCGCCACAAAAAAAGCTGCAAAGCATCATGCCTGTGGAGCAAGCCCCTGCTGTGAAAAAGCCAACCCAAGCGCCTGCCCCTGCTGCGGGCGAAGAAGTTCAGTCATCACGATTAAAGCCGCGCCTGCCAATGCGCGAAGAGGAGCAAGCGCCTGCAGGGTTTGCGCCAAGGAAGATCGCCCCCCGCCTGCCAGTGCGCGAAGAGGAAAGCGAGAATGCTGGCGAGGAAACAGCGCCTTCGCCGCCTGCATCTGCAGGAGGCGAGCAGTGGCGCAAGAGCGCCACTCAAGCGCCGAGAAAGCTTGCCCCCAGGTTTGCCCCGCGCGCCGAAGAAAGCGAGAATGCTGGCGAGGAAGCGCCTGCTGCGCCTGAAAGATTCGTGCCAAGGAAGCTTGCCCCCAGGTTCGCTGCGCGCGAGGAAGAGGGCGAGGCGCCTGCTGCGCCCGCAAGATTAAAGCCGCGCCTGCCAATGCGCGAAGAGGAAAGCGAAGGGCCTGGCGAAGAAGCGCCTGCTGCTCCTGAGCCTGCCCAAGTCCCATTCCTGAAGCGACGGATTTTGCCTGGCATGGTGCGCACTGCGCCTTTTGCCCCGCAGACATACGTGCCTCCTGCCAGGGAGAAAAAGCCAATTGCGCAGCCCCAAGGCGAGCCTGAAGCCAATGAAGCGCCTGCGGAGGAAGCCGCGCAGGAGCCTCAGGCGGAAGGGGCACAGGAGCCAACTGAGGAGCAAGCAAGGGAAATTTCCCCCAATCTCGCGCCCCTGCGGCCAAGGAAGCTTGCCTCGGATGAGGCGCCGCTGGCTTCTGAAAAAACCCCGGAGCAGCTCCTGCAGGACCAAAAGATGGCGAAAATGGCAGAGCAGCTTGCAAGGCTTGAGGCCGGCAAGGAGAAGGAAGTGGCTGGCACCGCGGCAATGCCCTCGGAGGAGGACGTTCCGCTCCCCGAGGAGGAAGAGACTGCGCCCAAACCGGGCGAATACGAGCAGGCAAAGGACAACCTTAGGAAGTCGCTTGAGCACGAGGAGACGGCGCGCAAGGTGAAGCAGGAGGACGAGGCAATAGTCGAGCAGTATGCAAAGGACCACCTGGTATGGCTTTACGAGATATACAAGATGGGCGGGATGGGCAGGGAGGATTTCCTGCAGAAGGCTTCCGAGAAATATTCCGAGGCCGAGCGCAGCAGCCAGCCTGCCGCTGCAGGGGATGGCAAGGATGCGCCCCCGAACCCGGCGCTTGCCGCGCTTTCAAAGGAGATTGAAAAGAAGGACAGGAAATAGGCATGCGCCAATACGTGCATTTTAATAAATTGCATTGGAATTAAGCCTAAGCGAGGGAAATGGATGGATCAAAACGACAGGAACGCAGCGCAGGCGCCAAGGTCCCATCACCCGTTCGTGGCGCAGCCCCTGCGCGAAGCCGAGGGCGCGCAGGACCCCCGCCAGTTCCGCCCGTTTTTCAAGTCAGTCTCGCTCCGATTCCCCCTCCTCAAACGCCAGCTCGTGCAGGCCCAGATGAACTACACTCCCGCAGGCTTTGTCCGCTACGCCATGTCCGGGGCGGTCTACATCACGGCGGTCCTGCTCCTGGTGGCGTGGCTGTTGCTCCGCTCCACCGAGCTCTCCATGCTGCTTCTCCTCGCGCTTGCGCCAGTGCTGTATGTGCTCATGTTCCTCTACCTTATGCAGTTCCCGCTCGTGAAGGCAAGGCAGCGCGCAAAGAAAATAGAGCAGGAGCTTGTGTTCGCAGGCAGGCACATGCTCATCGAGCTCCAGTCCGGCGTGCCGCTCTTCGACGCAATGCTTGGGATAAGCCGCGACTACGGGCCGGTGTCGGAGGAGTTCAACAAGATAGTGGAGAAAGTCACGCTTGGCGTGCCGCTCGGGGCGGCATTCCACGAGGTCGCGGAGAACAACCCCTCGCCGTACTTCAACCGCCTCGTGCTCCAGCTTGCAAACTCCCTCTCGTCGGGCGCGGACGTCGCCCTCACGCTCGAGTCGTCGCTTGACCAGATTTCCAAGGAGCAGGTGCTCGAGCTCAAGGCATACGGGCAGAAGCTCAACCCCCTGGTGATGTTCTTCATGATTTTCGGCATAATCATGCCGTCGCTGGGCGTCGCGTTCATGATAATGCTGGTGTCCTTCCTGGGCGGCTCGGGCATATCGTTCGGGCCTTCCGCGCTTTTCGGGATTCTTGCCTGCATAGGCATAATCCAGTTCATCTTCCTCTCGGTCGTGGAGTCGTCGCGGCCGAAGTTCGACATAGTCTGACGGTGCGCTTATGGCAATAAGGATATACGAAATGGTGGGGCGGATTTTCAGCCGCGACCAGACGCGGAGGCTAGGGCACCTGCTCGAGTCCGCGGGCATGGACTTTGTCCCCGAGGCATTCGCGGGCTTCATAGTGGTGCTCTGCATGCTCGCCTCGGTGCTCACCTACCTCCTCTTTATCGGGGCATCGCCATTGCGCAGCGTGCTTTTCAAGCTCGCGCTCATGATATCCCCGAGCCTCACCGCCTCCTCGCCGGCCCTCCTGTCCGCGTTCACCGCGCTCTTTTCCGTTGCGCTTGCGACAGGCATCATCTGCCTTGCCGCATACGTCTCGCTCCTGCTCATGGCCGACGAGCGCAGGCGCAGGGTGGAGGACGTGCTCCCGGAATTCCTGTCGCTTTCCGCGGCAAACGTGCGCGCGGGCATGACCATCGACCAGGCCATGTGGTATGCCGCAAAGCCCGAATTCGGGATATTGTCCGACGAGGTGGCAACTGTCGCGAAAAAGGCGTTCGGCGGCGTGCCCTTCAACACCGCAATCGACCATCTCACCGAGCGCTTCAGCTCCAAGGCGGTGAGAAGGACGGTCGCGCTCATAAAGCAGGGCATCGCATCGGGCGGCAAGCTGGCTGACATACTGGAGCGGACTGCGGAGGACACGCGCCAGATGTCGTCGCTGCGGAAGGAAATCGCGACCTCCCTCATAATGTACGTGATATTCATAGTGTTCGCAGGCGCAATAGGCACGCCTTTCCTGTTCGCAATCTCCGGCAAGCTCGTGGCCATCATCGAGTCCGTCTTTTCCGCGCACCAGTTCTCGGACATCTCCACCGCCGGCTATTCAGGCTCGTTCATCATGCCGCAAAAGCCGCTCATCACGTCCTCCGAGTTCTTCATCTTCACCGTGCTCTGCTGCATCATGACCGCAATCTTCTCCTCTCTCATAATAGGCGTGATTTCCAAGGGGAGCAAGAAGGACGGGATGGTGTACCTCCCTGTGCTGCTGATAGGCTCGCTCCTGATATTCTTCCTGATGGGCTTCCTGCTCGACACCGTACTGGCAAATATATATATTTAACGTGAAAATAGGCAATAAGGTGGTTTGATGATTGGTAAACTCGGCTCAAAAGGCCAAGCTGCTATGGAATACCTGATGACATACGGATGGGCCCTGCTTGTCATCGTCATCGTGATCGCGATACTGCTCATCATGAACCCGTTCTCCGCGCCCCAGAGCTGCAAGTTCGACCAGATCGGCTTTGCGTGCGACAACCCAGTGGTTCGGGCTGACGGCCTGCTCCTCATGGGAGTCACCAACGGCAACAACAACGCCATCAATGTGACCGGCGTGGTGTGCACATCCGCCAAGTCCACCACTCCGCCATCGCCCCAGGCCCCGGCCACCAACATCGTAGTGGCCCGCCAGGGGACGCTTACCATCGGCGTTACGTCCAACGTGGTGTGCGCAGGCGCGCCGACAACCGCAGGCGGGGACTTCTCCGGCAAAATCTGGATATTCTACAGGAACAGCGAGGACGGCGTCGGCTACCCGGTAAGGACTGCAAGCGCAAACCTCGTGACAAAAGTAGCCTGAGTTTTTTCCCCTTTTCTCCTTTCTTTTTCTTTTCCCCCTTTAGCGCAAGCCTGCCGCGCGCCCATCCACCGCAAACCTTTATAAACCACACTTGGCATATATACAGCCGTACAAACAGGCAAAAGGAGAGAACATGCAGCACAAGCAATTCCACGGCAGGCGCTTTTTTGCGAAAGCGGCAATCGCCACAACTGCGGCACTCGTTGGGTGCTGGTTTGCCATCCAGCCGCTCGTTTCCCTTGCGCAGGAAAAGCCGCAGCAGAAATCCGCAAGCGCGCCCGCGCCTGCCTCTGCAGATGGGAGCAAGGAAAAGACAGTCTCATTCTCCGATGCGCAGGGGGCGCAGCAAAGTCGCGACACTGCGAAAGCCGGCGGCAAGCAGCTGCCATCGCAGCCAAGGTACGACAGCACGCATCCGTATGCAGGCGTGAGGCGCATACTTGTCGAGCTTGCAGGCCAGCCCGATTCCGCGCAGTTCTATGCGCACAAGTACGTCCTGCTCGTGGACGAAATTGCCGCCGCGCTTCAGGACAGCCTGGGCGCTTCCGGCGTTGTGGAAAACCGCCAGCTTCTCTCCATGCTTTGGAAAATAATGCAGTCGCGCTTTTACTTTGCAGACGACACGAAGTTCATTTCCAATTCGCTCCTGGCCAATCTTTGGGACTGCGACAATTCAGCCGCAGTCGCCTATGACGTCCTGAGGAAGTTCGGCTTCTCGCCCGAGACAATATCGCTTGCCGGGCACCTTCTCCTGAAGAACGGGCCGCTGGACTTCGAGACCAAGACTGGCACTATCTATTCGCACGACAGCATCGGCTTTTACTACCCGCCGCCAGTGTCCGCCTCAGGCGCAGATGCATTCATCGCGCTTGCACACTTCGAGCTTGGGAACATCGACTTGGACTCGTCCAGGTTCGAAAGCGCCATAAGGAATTACAAGAAGGCAATCTCCATCAACTCCCGCGATCCGGATTCCCACAACAACCTCGGATGGGCATACGAGTCCATGGGGAAGTATGAAAATGCCCTTGCCGAGTATTCCATTGCAATAGGCCTATCCCCCAAGCGCGGCATCGCGCGCCTGAACCGCGCCAACCTATATGAAAAGCTCGGGCGCGAGAACGAAGCCCAGGCCGACCGCGACGAATATTACGGAGTAAAGGGCGTGAAAGTCATCAAATGATTAAGTGTTATTAATCCTTTCAGGCAAAAACCGTCCGGTGATATCTTGGTCTTTATCTTTCAGGTAACCGCAACAGCAGGCAGCCCTGCGACCGCCACGCAGCAGAATCAGCCAAGCACTGTGCAAAACCAGCAGGCCACGCGCGTGGAAATGCAGAAATGGGTGGCGCAGAACTATTCAGTTATAGGGAACGTGTACACGAACAACTGCAAAGGCCTCAAGCCCAACAGTTACGAAATAATGTTTCCAAAGGATGCGACATCCAATGATGCCTTTAGGCTGGACTTCTACCGCAAAGACGAGCTTGTAAGCTCGTTCAAAGTGTCCCCGGCAGAAGGAGGCTACAAGGTGATTACACAGGACATTTACGACCAAAAGCTCCAGCAGGAGAAAGGAAACTATGTTTCCCTATCCGGTCCGCTCAAAAACGTTTCCCTATCCAGTCCGCTCACCAACGACATGCTGGTAGTCATCCCGTTCAATTCAACATACACCATAAAAAACGCGGAATTCAACCCAAAAGCCGTTGTTTCCGACCCTAAAGAGGCGGACAGCCGGACCCACTATTACGGAAACACCAAGCAAAGCGCCGAACTCTACACATACCATTCATTTACCGAAAGCAACCTTTACAAAGGGGGGTTCGACGAGGCATCAAAGACGCTCGGCGACCTCTACAACCAACCCCCGGGCAAGCAGACTAATTATTTTGCCGATGATGATGTCGGCTTCAGGCAGAATCAGTATGTCTCCCTGCTGCTTTCCATATCCAGGCAGGCGCCCAACTCGAACGGGATAATCCTGATGCCATCCAATGTCAACTATGCCTCGCTCATACCCGGGCGCAACCACGAGGGGGTCCAGGAAAACAGGACAAAATACTACCTTGTCCCGGCATCCGCCTCAATATCGGACATCTACAAGCTTCCGAGCAGCAATGTGCCTGTAGATGTCAAGATCAGCCCAGATGGGAATACCGTAAATTTCACCTATAATGGCAAGACACTCGCTTCGCAGGGTGCAGACGTGGCAGGTGTCCCTGGCGGTGTGATAAACCAGACCATCAAGGCAAAGGACGGAGTTTCCAATGACGAGTGGAAGCTCGTTTCCGTTATGAACGTCAAGGAATACCAAAACGAAGAAGGGACCTATCTCACCAGGAACATCCGCGAATTTGACGGAACCGCCCAGGTCTCGCTTGCGGACGGCACCAAGATGACCCCTAAAAAGGGCGCCCATTGGGTTTATACTGCCTCGGTCACGACTGATGAAGGCGAATCCAAAACACAAGTCTTCGCCTGCCACCCGCTAAATACCACGCCGCCCAAGGGCATAACCTCGCAATTGACGCCTGTCACGATGGAAGCAATCCAAAACGTGATGTCCGAGAAGAACATAACTCCTGTACTAATCAATGTGCCCTCCACAAACAAAGTAACTGCAGCAGCGGAGAACGTTGCTCCTTTGCAGGCTTACGTCAAGCAGGAATTCAACGGGATTACAGCCACCATATCGCCCAACTCAGACAATTTCACTTTTGACAAGCAGAACAACCTGGCTTCCATCAAGCCCGAGGTCCTCTCGCCCCTTCTGAAGGACATTTCCAACAGGACGGCGTTTTCCCTCTCGATGAAGCAGGAGTAGCCATAGTGCGCTTTTCCCTTTTTTCCCTCCCGCCAGGCGTCCCCGCAATCCTTTTAAACCCTCAGCCTTCCAATAGGGGCTGTAAACCAAAACAAAAAAGGAGACAAGCTTTTCCTGTGAAAATCCGCCCCCTTTCCCAAAAGCGGGAAATAGGGCCAGTTTTGTCTTCTTCAGGACAGCATCAAGACTGTGGAAATACTGCGAATATTGAGGTGAACCCCATGTACCCACCCGCACAGCAGGCATATGACCGCGCAATCACGGTATTCTCGCCCGACGGACGGCTATTCCAGGTCGAATACGCCAAGGAGGCTGTGAAGCGCGGAGCAACCGCAATAGGCATGGTCTTCGAGGGAGGCGTGCTTCTCGTTGCATACAAGAACGCAAACTCCAAGCTTCTCGTCCCCGAATCCATGAAAAAGGTCTTCGAGATAGACAAGCACATCGCCGCAACGGCGTCAGGGCTCATCGCAGACGCGCGCAGGCTTGTGGACCTTGCCCGCATGGAGGCCCAGCGCCACAAGCTGGCATACTCGGAGCCGGCATCGGTGGAGACGATTTCAAAGGAGCTTTGCGACCTCATGCAGGTGTACACGCAGTACGGCGGCATACGCCCGTTCGGGGTGTCGCTTCTGGTCGCAGGCGTGGACGACAAGCCCCGCCTCTACGAGGCAGAGCCCTCAGGCGCGCTCACAGGCTACCTTGCCGACGCGGTCGGCTCGGGCAAGAAGGAAGTCGAGGAATTCTTCGAGAAGGAATACAAGCCCGGCATGAGCCAGGAAGAGGCAATAGCCCTTGCCATGAAGGCGCTCAAGAAGTCCGCTGACCTCAAGGTGACGCCCGACACGGTCGAAATCGCGGTCGCCACAATGAAGAACAAGGAATTCACCATACTCTCTCCCAAGGAGATAGAGAAGTACATAAAGTAAAGTCCCCGCTGGAAAGCAGCGGGGGTGAACCATTAGGGGGAGGCAAATGAAAAGCCCCTGCCCCCTAGGGAAAGATGGGAAAATGGCAACCCTTGACAACTCCATAACCGCGCACATGGAAATTGCGGGCGAGCGCTTCGAGGTGATGGTCGACCCGGACCTCGCGCTTGCATACCGCTTGGGGCAGAAAAAGGAGCTCAACAACGTGCTCACGGTGGAGGAAGTCTTCAAGAACTTCCGCAAGGGTGAGCGGCACACCACAAGCTCGCTCCAGAAGGCGTTCGGAACCACCGACGTGTTCGCAATCGCGGAGAGAATAGTGAAGAACGGGGAGCTGGCGCTCACCACCGAGCAGAAAAGGAAGATGCTGGAGGAGAAGCGCAAGCAGATTGTCGCGATACTGATGCGCGAGTGCATCGACCCGAGGACCGGCGCGCCGCACACGCAGCTCCGTTTGGAGCAGTCCATGGACGCGGCGCGCGTGCACATCGACGGCTTCAAGGACGCCGCCTCGCAAATCGAGGAAGTGATGAAGGCGCTGCGCCCCATCATCCCGCTGAAAGTGGAGAAGGCCCGCGTGGCGGTGAAGATTCCGCCCGAGCACGCGCAGAGGGTTTACGGCACCCTCAAGGGATATGGCATACAGAAGGAGGAATGGGCGCGCGACGGCAGCCTCATCGTAGTCCTTGAGATGCCCGCCGGCATGCAGGGGGAGTTCTACGACAAGATAAACCGCGCAACCGCGGGAGCCGCGGAAACGAAGCTGATGAAGTAAGCTGCATTGATGAAGCAAATTATGTTGATAGCGCAATTCGCATTTACCGGTGATAAAATGGACAAAAGCAGAATAGTGATGCCTGGCGAGATGGTGGCGCCGACCCCCGAGAGGATAAGCTACGCATTCGTGGACAAGGGCAAGACCTACTCCACGGTGGTGGGGCTTTACTCGGAAGGGAAGCTGGTGCCGCTCGAGGGCCCGTACGAGCCGCTTCCCGACGACATGATAGTCGGGATAGTCTCCGAGGTCCGCTTCTCAGGATACAGTGTGGACACCAACTCCGCATACGCGGCATTCCTGTCCTCGCGCGAAATCCGCGAGAGGTATGACATGGGCGACGCCATCTTCGCGCGCATACAAAAGACGGACGAGACGAGGAGCATAGAGCTTGGCGAGGCGAAAAAGCTCCCCGAGGGGAGGCTGGTCCGCGTCTCCGCGGTGAAAATCCCGAGAATCATCGGGAAGAAGAACTCCATGGTGGACATGATACGCGCCAACACCGGCTGCGAGGTAATCGCAGGCAGGAACGGCTATGTGTGGATAACTGGCAAGGGCGACTCGAACCTCGCAGAGAAGGCCATACGCATGATTGAGGCGCAGGCGCACACGCACGGGCTTACCGACCGCGTGGCGGCATACCTCAAGTCGCAGAAGAAGGCTTAGATGATGCTTGAAAGACTGGATAACATTTAAACGGTGATAAAATGGGTGGACAAGGAGAAAAACCGGCACTTTTGGTGAACGGCAAGCGAGTCGACGGCAGGGGCGTGGGGGATGTGCGCCCAATGAAGATAGTCGCGCGCGTGCTCAACGATGCGGAAGGCTCCGCATACATCGAATGGGGCAAGAACAAGATACTTGCGGGCGTGTACGGGCCGCGCGAATGCATCCCGCGGCACGACCAGTCGCTTTACCGCGCGGTCGTGAAGTGCCGCTACAACATGGCGCCCTTCTCAGGGGCGGAGGAGCACGGAAGGAGCGGCCCCAATAGGAGGAGCAAGGAGCTCTCCAAGGTCATCAAGGAAGCATTTGAAAACGTGATAATCTCCGAGAACTTCCCCAAGACCGAGATTTCGATTTTCGTGGAGGTTCTGCAGTCCGACGGAGGGACGCGCTGCGCGGCTGTCACTGCAGCGGCAGTGGCGCTTGCGGATGCGGGCATCCCCATGAAGGACCTCATCGGCGCTGTCGCAGTCTGCAAGATAGACGGCCAGATGGCCGTGGACCCTGGCAAGGAGGAGGACAACTTCGGCGAATCAGACATGCCGATTGCATTCTCCCCGCGAACAGGCGAGGTGCTGCTTTTCCAGATGGACGGAAACCTCACGCGCGAGGAGCTCGCGCAAGGCCTTGAGCTTGCGAAGAACGCATCGGCCAAGATACGCGAGGTCCAGATGGAGGCAATCAAGAAGGTTTACGACGAGCCGAAGGAGGACAGGTTCCTCCTTATCGGCTGAAAAGGTGCTATTATGGAATCCATGAACGAAATAAAACGCGACACGCTCGGAGCGCTCATCTCGCAGGGCAAGCGCGGCGACGGGCGCGAGATGATGGAGTACAGGAAAATCAATGTGCAGAGCGGCATATTGCAGAACCCCGAAGGCTCGGCGCTTGTCTCCATCGGCAAGAGCCAGGTGATGGCGGGCATAAAGTTCGACGTCGCAAAGCCTTTCCCAGACCGGCCCAAGGAGGGCGTGCTTTCCACGTCTGCAGACCTATTGCCGCTTGCATCCCACCTGTTCGAGACAGGCCCGCCATCCGACGAGGCAATCGAGCTTGCGCGCGTGGTGGACAGGGGAATCCGGAGCGCGAACATCATCGACCTCAACTCGTTCTATCTTGACGAGGAAAAGGTGCTGGCTGTCTACATCGACATCTTCATCCTCGACCACGACGGCAACCTGATAGACACTGCGGCGCTTGCCGCAATGGGCGCGCTTTTGTCCGCGCGCATGCCAAAGGTGGAGGAAGGGAAAATCATCCGCGGCGAGTTTACCGGCAAGGTGCCCATAAAGGAAAAGGTGGTCACCTGCACGTTCGGGAAACTGGGCGACAAGGCGTTCCTCGACCCCTCGCTTGACGAGGAGAAGGGCATGGACTGCCGCCTCACGCTTGCCACCACGCCAAACCATCTCTGCGCTGCGCAGAAGGGAGGCTGGGGGTCGGTGAGCGAGAAGGAAATCATGGACCTGTTCGATATTTCGCTTGAGAAGGGCAAGAAGCTTCGCGCCCTGCTCGGCGACTAAGGTGATTTTGTATGTCAAAAAGAGACGTAAGATCCGGCGCAGAGCTGCGCAAGCGCGCAGACCGCATGGACACGCTGAAGCGCACGCTTTTCGAATGCGGCGCGTGCGGCAAGAAGAAGGTGAAGCGCAAGGGCAACTCCCTATGGGAATGCAAGGCCTGCGGCGCTGTTTTCGCCGGCGGCACGTATTCGCTTTCCACCCCGTCCGGGGATGTGGCTGCGCGCCTGATAAAGGAATACAAGACGAGGTAATGGAATGTACGTTTGCCCAAAATGCAAGAAAAGGATAGAGTCGCTCGACTCCAAGTCCACCCGCTGCCCGCACTGCGCGCACCGCGTGCTCTACAAGGTGCGCGAGCCGCTCGCGCGCGAAGTCAAGACGGACTAGGTTAAGCAAGCAGGAGGCTGGGAAAGTGCGCGCTCCGGCGCGGAAAGGCAGACCGGGAAGCACCCCTGCTTTCGCAATTGGCTGGTGTGCTGATGGAAAAGGGGAAAGTGTCAGGTAGCGCAGTGCTTTGCCTCACCTTCCCATCCAAAAAGCCCGCCAAGGCGGCGTACGATGCGCTCCTTGCCGAGGCCGACTTTTCCCACCGGGGGGGCTCGCGCGTCATCCTGGGCGGGAAAACCGTGCGCGTGGAGATACAGGCGGACGACCCGGTGTCGCTTCGCGCCTCGCTCAACTCGTACCTGCGGCTCATGCACATTATTAAATCTGTGGAGGAAAACACAGAATGAAACGGCTGACGGATGAAAAGGGGGGATATTTATGGCAGGAGAGCTTCGCAATGCTGACGAGCTCCAGAAAAAGCTCGCCGAGTTCCAGGATTTGCAGCGCCAGCTCCAGATGGTGTCGGGGCAAAAGCAGCAGCTCGTCATGCAGGTCGAGGAAATCAAGATGGCCGAGACCGAGCTTGCAGGCTCGGACAAGACGGTTTACCGCTACGTTGGCCCTCTCCTCATCGAGACAACCAAGACCGACGCCTCCACCGACCTGAAGGACAAGCGCGAGCTGTTCGAGATGCGCGTGAGCGTGCTTGAGAAGCAGGAGACGAAGATGCGCCCCAAGTACGACGAATTGAGGAACGAGCTTGAGAAGGCCCTGAAGGAAGGAAAGCTCAGGTAAAGCTCATCTGCGGCAGCCAACATCAAAAATGCTCAGTGGAACTTCCTTTTTCTTTGCAAGCTGCCCGTTCGCCCATTCGAGAAGCATTTGCTTTGCCCTGTTGAACTCATCTTTTCCGACCACGGTGTTTCCGATGGCATATGCCAGGTTCTTGGCATTGAAGCAGAACATGGATGACCGCACGTTTTCGCAATTGTGGAGGTAATACGAGTCGCTGCACGATTTTGAGCTGTCCACCTCGAAGCACCTGTTCAGGTTCTCAGAGTAATAGCAGTTGATGCAGAAAAAGCATTCGAACGCCATGGACGAGCCGAATATGCAGTCTCCCTTCCTCGGCCAGAACGAGTACGCGGTGTTCTTGGTGAATGACGCGCCGGGCGAGCGGTAGGCGTTCATGGACTGGTACTGCGTGGAGCATTCCGTGACATTGATGTTTTCCCCGAAGAAAAATTCAGGCGACAGGTATGCGATTTTGGAAATTCCCTCTGAAATGGAGGAAAACGACAGCTTTTCCGCCTCTTCGGGCGTCAGGCTTAGGCGGCTGCCCATATATTCCGCCTCGAGCATGGTGACCAGCCTGTGCCGCGGATAGATGAGGTAATTGGAATAATCCGCAAGCAGCATGTGCTTGCCGCTTATGATGGACTTCCCCACCTCCATCTTCAGGACGTGCTTCCTCAGCCATGGCGAGTATGCGTCAATCCCTTCCAGCCTCTTTCCAAACAGCATCTCGGTAGTGTTTCCGAAAATCGCCTCTATCTTTGCCAAGTCAGGCTTGGCTGCTTTTTCCAATTTCTTAAGCTCAGGCAATATCTTCCCGTAGCCATGCCCCTTGCAGCCTCCCACGATTTCCACCAAGGAGGGCAGCGAATGTTTTTTGGAGAGCCGCTCCGCCATTTCAGCCACCAGCCCCTGCTTTATGGACAAATACTTTTCCTTTGGAAGCTCAAGGTTGCCAATGGCATATCTTTTACCCCTCACATTGAAGCAGAACATGCAGTTCGAGGAATCCAGCACGCCGTTGACATAATAGCAGTCCGAGCTTGTCTGGGACTTCCACGCCTCAAGGCAGCGCATGAGCTTGTAGCATTCAAAGCCCCTTATCAGGAAATTCGAGACGCCTGTCCCGTCCGAGCCAAAGTTGTACTCGCATTCCTTTATCCTTGCGGAGCTGCAGACATATTTCGAATCGCTTATGGCTCCAGACTCAAGGACATAATGGGAATCCTTGCAGTTCGAGCTTGCCTCTATGAAATTCGAGTTCCCAAGCACCACGTCCCCGGTGTAATACGCCCTGTCCCTTATGGCCCCCACCAGGGTGTCCACATCCTTGATTTCGTTGATGGAAAGCGCAGGGAACTTCTTGAGCTTCCAGACCTCGTCCAAAGACGCCCTTTTGGAGCCTTCGCAGTAATCCGTTACGAAATATGTGATGTCCTTGCCCGTAATCGCTGACGGGGCATGTGCAAGCTTAGGATTCAGGGCAGCCAGCCAATCCTGGAAAAGGCCAAGCTCGCCAACTTCTTTGCCGAACAGCACCTTGCACGTGGTTTTCCACGCCTTGTCAAGCTCCTTGTATATTGGCGTTTCGGTTTGCACATGTTTGTTTCCCAGGAGAGCAATTTTAAACCTCCTCTCCATTTCTTTGGCGGGAGAAAATGGCAAAATTTCCAAAGATACCAGCCAAGCGCATAATCATCACCTTCCACTCATTGGGCGACGTGGACGCAGTGGGCGGCGCAATCGCGCTCTCGCGCGTGCTTGGCAAAAAAGCAGTCATCGCTGCGCCTGACAAGCCAACAGCGGCTGCGCGCAAGCTCCTTGGCTACACCGGCACGGAGTACGTTTTGTTTTCAGACGTCAAGCGCGCGCCATCCGACTTCATCATCGTGCTTGACTCATCCTCGCCGCAGATGCTGCCGCACCTGGCAGGCATCCAGCCTGACCTGATGATAGACCACCACGTCAGATTGGGGGGCGAAGTGGCTGCAAAAAAAGTGATAAATGACCCATCTGCTTCCTCCACGTGCGAAATACTTTACTTCCTCCTTTCCCCCAAGGACAGGCTCTCCTGCATAGCACTATTGCTTGGAATAATATCTGACAGCGCTTCATTCAGGTGCGCAACTTCCGCCACTTTCAAGGCTGCAAGCGACCTGCTCTCGCGCTCCAGCCTTTCCTACTCGCAGCTTCTCTCCATCTCTCATGTTCCCGAGTCGTTTTCAGAGCGCCTTGAGGCAATCCGCTCCTGCCCTTCGGTATCGGCAGAGCGCGCAGGCGAGCACATCATCGCGCTTGGCATGGCAAAATCGCACGAGGCGCACTTTGCGGACATCCTGGTTTCCTTGGGCGCAGACGTTGCCTTTGTAGGCTGCGAGGCGGAAAGCGGGCGCATCTCCGCGCGCATGCGCGAGGCGCTAAAAGGGCGCGTGAAGCTTGACAGGATAATGTTCGAGGTGGGCAAGGCGATGGAAGGCAGCGGAGGCGGGCATGAAATGGCCGCTGGCGCAACCGGCGTGAAAGGCAGCGTGCGCGAGGCAATGGCAGTGTGCAGGAAGCTCGCGGAGCAGCAGATATTAACAAGCGAGCACGCAAAAATCAGGAAAATAGAGTGGTGATACCATGGCATTTGCAATAGTGGTGGGCGCGCAGTGGGGCGACGAGGGCAAGGGCAAAGTTGTCGATTACTACGCAGCACAGGCTGACATCGTGGTGCGCTTCAACGGTGGCGCAAATGCCGGGCACACCATAGTCTCGGGCGGAAAGAAGTTCGCATTCCACCATGTTCCCTCCGGGGTGCTTTACCCTGAAAAGATAAACATCATCGGCAACGGCGTGGTTCTCGAGCCCAAAAAGTTTTTCGAAGAGCTTTCCCAGCTCGACGCAGTGGGCATCAAGCCCAACATCAGGATATCTCCGCGCGTGCACCTTGTGATGCCCTATCATATTGCACTTGACGGGGCGGAGGAGGGAAAGAAAGGCGCGCTTGCCGCAGGCACCACCAAGCGCGGCATAGGCCCATGCTACTCGGACAAGGCCGCGCGCTTTGGCATCCGTGTCGGCGAGTTATTGCAGCCCGCTCTTTTCAAGGAAAAATTGCACACCATGCACACGCTGAAAGTTAAGCTCCTCAAAGAGGTATATGGCGTGGACTTCACGCAAAGCGAAGACGAGATTTACAAGCTGTACACAGAATATGGCAAAAAGCTTGCGCCGTTCGTGGCGGAGACCGGGGAAATCCTTGCGGATGCGCTTGCGAAAAGGAAAAAAGTGCTGTTCGAAGGAGCGCAAGCGACCATGCTGGATATTGACCATGGCATGTATCCCTTTGGCACTTCTTCCAACACATCTGCAGGCGGCGCATGCACCGGCTCCGGCGTAGGCCCCACTGCCATTGACGAGGTCGTGGGCGTGGTGAAAGTTTACACAAGCCGCGTGGGCACAGGCCCTCTTCCCACCGAGCTTAACGACGCAACCGGGCAGGCAATCCGCGACAAGGGCGGGGAATATGGCACCACGACCGGGCGCCCGAGGCGCATAGGCTGGCTGGATTTACCCACGCTTCGCTATGCCGCGCGCGTGAATGGGCTGACAGGTCTTGCCTTTACGCGCCTTGACACTTTGTCAGGAGTGAAAACAGTGAAGATTTGCACGCACTACGAGCTTGACGGCAAGAAACTTCTCACGCCGCCCGCAAGCTACACTGAAATCGCGCGCTGCAAGCCAATTTACAAGGAATTCGCAGGCTGGGAAGACATTGGCGCGGAAAAATGGCGCGCGTGCGCAAAGGCAGGCATGAAATCGCTGCCAAAGGAGGCCCAGGCGTACCTCAAGTTCATCTCCGACGAAGTGGGCGTGCCCATCTACGTGGTGGGCGTGGGCGCAGCGCGCGAGGAGACGATTGTTTTAAAAGACGTATTCAAAGGAAAATGAAGAATTAAAGTTCGCCAAATCGTGCGCCCATTCGCGCGCGAGCCTGGTGATGCTCGCCAAATCCTTCGGATTTGTCGATTGGAGTTGTGCTTCGCACAACTGCCGACCATTTTGCCTTCGGGCAAAATAGTCGTGCCCCTGTAGCTCAGCGGTAGAGCGCGTGCATGGTAAGCACGAGGTCACGAGTTCAATCCTCGTCGGGGGCTTCAAGAATTCAATTCCACTATTTTATAAACTTAGTCGTTAAAAGCCCCTTATATGGGTGCTTTGGAGCAGCTAATCGAGCTAAAGAAGCGCACAGTCGGCGATGTGCGAATATACAAATACCTAACTTATGGCAAGATGCTCCAAAGACTTTCGCCTGAGAAGCTTGATGTTTCCTTAAAGGACATGAAGAAAACCGTTGCACTCGCCGATAAGATAAACCGCAGCCATTATGCGGCATGGACTAAGAAGGACCTGCGCCTTCAGCTTAAGCTCATGTGGAAGCTTGCCAATGGCTATGACTTGGAGGACACCCCGAAAGAAATTCGATGGGTTAAGTGCAGCCTGGCAAGGAGAGATAGGAAGCTTCCCAAGAACCTTTTTACAGACGAGGAAATTAAGAAGATGCTCAAGGTTGCCAATCTCAGGAATAGGGCGATAATCTCCCTTCTATATGAAAGCGGGCTTAGGAACTCGGAGCTTTGCGCCCTCAAGAAGAATGATGTGGAATTCATCAAGGAAGGCGCTCGTATCCATGTGCCGGAAGGCACAAAGACAGGCTCGCGCTCGATTTTGATTATAGACAGCGAGCCGTTGCTTGCATCTTGGCTTGCATCTCATCCAATAAAGAAAGACGATGCGCCCCTCTTTGTTAGCATCCACAGCAAGAAGATAAAGCCGATGTGCAAGGAAAACATAATCAAGCTACTTAAATTGACGGCGATTGATGCAGGGATAACGCACCGTGTTTATCCTCATCTTCTAAGGCACTCAAGCGCAACGAAGTTAGCGAAGCATCTTACAGAGGCACAGATGAAAGCCTATTTTGGTTGGGGGCAGGATAGCAGCATGGCGGCCACTTATGTGCATCTCTCAGGCAAGGACACTGACGCGGGAATTCTTACCATGCACAATAAGCCTGTGGAAAAGGAAAAGGCGGAAAATAAGCTTGAGCCTCAGATATGCAAGCGATGCGGCAAGACAAATATGCACGATGTTAAAATGTGCGGCTATTGTGGCTTGAGCTTTGACAAAAACGAGGCAAAGAGCGATAACCTCTCAATGCAAGAGGAAATGGCGAAAATGAGAAAACAGATAAAACAGCTTCTTGATGCCCAGGTGGATGAGAAGAAAAAGAAGCGGGGTTAAAAAGTAGTTTTCGCTTTCTCCAAAATTTCTTTTTTTACGTTGGCAGGTAGATAATAGAGTGCAATCTCCTTTCCTGCTGTTTGCTCTCTCCTATTCACCCAACCGAGCATGACAAAATTATTAACAAGCCTGATAACTACGGGAAAAAAGGGGATTTGCTTTCTCTGTTTGCGGAGTTTATCGAGCGTTGCGAGTGCATCCTTCTTTTTCATTTCCCAAAGAGGGATAGAATACTCACCGACTTCTTTTTTCTTGCTATTAAAGCCGAGAATTCCCTCATGAATGATGGTTCGCTCGACTGCGCCCTTCTCCTGGCCGAAATAAACAGCGTTGCAGGTTCGGAGATAAAGCTCGAAGGCGGGCATCGCGCTCTGACTTTTGGCGAGCTGATAAACAACAGCCTGCTCAAGAAGTGAAAGAGCCTCCCATCTAAAGGGCAATTCCTGTTTTTCCTTCTCCTTTTCTACTTCGGCGAGCCTTTGCATGGGTATCTCTTGGTATTATGGGTTTATAAAATGTTTGCTCGCTAATACCACACAATAACCAAAAATAACCCTTTGGGGGATGACCATGTTTGTAGGAACGACGATTGAAGGAACTTTGCTCGAAGCAATCGAGCGCAGGACACGAATGGGCTTCACGAAATCGGCCATAATCAAGGAGGCGCTTAGGCAATACCTAGAGCCGAAAGAGGAGGCGAGTGCATGAGCGTCATGCTTGAAATCCTGGGGGAAATCGCAGAGGAGCGCGGCTTGCAGGTCATCAAGAACGAAGATGGCACGATAACACTGAAAGAGAAGGCGGAATAAGGAAAACGGCGGGTGGAAAAATGGACACGAAACCAATATGCGAGAAGTGTTTTGCTCCTCTTGAAAAGAGCAAGTGCATATCACCTGAAACAGGAATAACCTCGGAAAAATGGCTGCATCCTGGCGGCTTTCTAAAGTGCAGTGTTGAGGATGACTTGCTTGCCATCCTAAAAAATCCGCGCCTTTTCGAGATTATCATAATTGACGAACTTGGAAAAAAAATAGTTGGGGAGAATGAAACAAAACACACCATCTTTCTTTGCGGCTGCGGTATTTGGGTTGAAAATCACGATGCAACGAGCTACAACCTGATGCAGAGCGCAGAAGGCGGCGCTGGCAAGGACTACACCCTAAACGCAACACTTTCAATTTTCCCTAAGGAGCGATATATGAAACGCACCCGCATTAGCGGAAAGGTTATCTCCTATTGGCACAGGTCGGACAAAGAGCCTGAATGGACTTGGAACGGCATAATCCTATATCTTGAGGATGCCTCTCAAGAGCTAATGAATTCTGAGGTTGTCAAGGTCTTTCTTTCAAGCGGCTCATTCGCAACGATTTTGATTAACCAGGTAGCAACCGATTTGGAAATAAAGGGGAAGCCTGTTGTTATGATTTCCTCCGCAACGGCAAAACTGAACAAGGAGCAGGGCCGCAGAGTGCCAATCCTAAGATGCGATGAGAGCCACACGCAAACAAAAAAGATTATGGGAAAGCAGGCAAGGGCTGCGGCTGAGGGCAAAGTTATCACATACAACCCAAAAATAACCGAGGCTCTTTCCCATCTCAAGCGCATAAAAGTAAAAATTCCCTTTGCCGTTGGCATTGAGAAAGCAATACCTGCAAACAACATCATTCTGCGCACACACTTCCCGCGCCTGCTGGACTACATCAAGGCAAGCTGCGCCCTGCATCAATATCAGCGCAGGGTTGTTGATGAGTATTACCTGGCCGAGCAGCGCGATTATGAGCTTGCGGCAATAGCCTTCAGGAAGATAACGAGCAATCCTTTTTCTATTCCGTTGAGCCATCAGGAGCAGAAGCTACTTGAGAAGATTGAGGAGCTGCAAGCGCCCCTATTTTTGAAACAGGATTTTGATGGTTTTACTGTTGAGGAGATTGCGCAGCACATTCAGTTTTGGGGAGATACTATGCTACGCGATGAGCTGCGCAAGCTTGCTGATGCTGGACTTTTGATAACAGGAAGCCGCAAGAAGGATGATGGCAAAGGCGGAAGGTCTGCAATTACATATAGAAAACCCGACTTGAAAAGTATAGACTTGCCATCATGGGAAGCTATCACAAAAACCGAAACAACCAAAACAACCGAAATAACCGAAACTAACGAAACAACCGAAACAACTGATAAAAGTATAGACAATGCGGAGGTTGTTTCGGTTTCTTCGGTTTATTCGGTGTCAAATCAGGTCAAGAATGTCGCGCTGTCTGGAGGATTTCCACCCGCCAAACAGGCAGGAGCTACAATCTGGATACCTCCATTAGTAGCTCCTGCTACTATTCCAAACACGCAGGGAGGGGAGGTTATCTCCCTTTCCTCCCCTCCCTCAAAAGGTGCTACATGATGGTTAAGCTTTGCCAAGAGTGCGGCGCTCCAATCGTGGGGCGGCCCTGGTGGTTCAGGCATCCAACCATGACCGGGGATAAATCATATCCCTTCTGTTCGCACCGATGCCGCGAGTGCTGGCGCTTGGAGTGGAAGGCTACAATAGCGGAGCATCTACTTGAGAAGGCATCCGCAGAGCTGGCAGCCGCAGAAAAGGAGGCGATATGAGATGAGCCTTAGCGAAAACCATTTAACGCTTGCTAATTGGCAACAACAACACTGTAAGCCTCCCTATATAGGGTTAAAGATAGACTTGCACGCTTTTTTTTTGAAAAAAGAAAAAACCCCCCCTTGGCAATGTTCCTTAAGCCTCTTTGAGCCGCGCAGCGCGGCCCTGCGCTGCAATATACTACTAACTAGATGGTGATGTTATACAAATCAAAATCAAAAAGGAAAAGTATATACGCGGCATTGCCTGCGCGGAGCGCATACTATCAAGGCGCGGATGCAGGACACCTGTTAAGCTTGCCACGCTGTTAAGCCGCCTGGGTGAGAAAAACAAAATCGCTGCTTGTATCTACTTGGGAAAAATCGGGGAGGTTGTGATTGAATGAGCCTGGATGCCGCACAATCAATTATCCTATTGGCTGCGCTCTTTGCCCTATGCCTCTTTCTTGATGGCATCCTGGGCGCGATGGCTAGCCTTCTTGGCAAGCTAAGGGCATCTTTGCCTAAGGGGGATGGGCAGGCGATTGAAAAAATAAAGAAGTTGGTTAGTGGCATCACTTGAGGTGATACTTTGCAGGGAAAACTAAAGGAAAAGGGATTAACCCGCGTGAGCGTTTATCTAAACAAGGAGGAGCTATCCTCTATGGCACAGCTTGCGGAGAAGCTCGGTTATAGGAGGGTGGGGCTACCATTGGAAACCATTAAGCCTCATGGCTTCTCAGGGGAAACCTTCTCTAATACTGATGGCATCAGCCGCGCCTTGAAATATTGCTTTGACTTCTATATGCGGGTAAATCCTAAACTGCTTGCAAGGAGGGCCGAGCTTCTAAAAGAGGTTGAGGACCTGGGGGCGAAGATATGAAAAAAGTTTTACTCAGTGATATTGAAAGGGAGCTAATCAAAACCCTGCGGAAGATGAACAGCCGCAAGCTCTCAGAGCCGAAGCCTCCGCGCAGACCGCCCCATATCGGAGATGAGGAGGAAAGCGAAGATGAGGAGGATGAGGAGGAGGCAAAGAAGCGCACCCCTCAGGGCGGCTCATACATCCACTTATCCTCAGATGGCTCGATTGAGATAACTGGCCCTTCTTTGCACCAGGTCAAGAAGGTTGCCCTGGAACTCCATAAGCGGCAAGTGCGGAGATATAGCGGGCTTGACTATTTCAGATAATTTGCATCTTTTTTGAAGGCTCTTTTTTCGGGTTTGTAGCATGCCTTACCTCGGAGGCTGTTAGCAAATCCTTATACGCAACGAAAAATCGAATTTTAGCGGAGGATGAGCAAATGAAATACAAAGGACAACTGATGTTTAGGGGCCAGGAGCTTATCATGCTGTTCGTATTCGGCGGCATACTGCTCGGAGCTGGCGCTCTTGCGATGGCTGGCATGACACCAACACCAACAGGAGGCTATCAATCAAACGCAACGGCATCGATTTTCGGCAACGGCTCTAACGCATTGGTGCAATTCTCGCAGCAGCTCCCCACAATCGGTATAATTGGAGGCATATCGCTCCTAATTCTCATGCTTTTCGTCGGGTTCGGAGCGTTCATCGGCGGAAGGAAATAACAATCTTGGAGGATTGAGAAAATGAAATATAAAGGACAACTATTGGCACGTGGCACGGAGTTGGTTATGTTCTTCGTGTTTATCGGCATCCTGGCGGGAGCTGGTGCGCTTGCACTTTCGAGCTTTGCGACAGGGCAGACGGGCAGCGCAGCCTCGACCATCAATAACGCATCGAGTGGGCTGGTTTCTTTCAGCACGCAGCTTCCGACAATCGGAATTATCGGGGGTATCGCCTTGCTCATACTTGTTTTATTTGTGGGCTTCGGTGCTTTCCTCGGCGGCGGCAAGCGTTAAGCGGCCTCAGCGCGGGAGTGCAAGCTCCCGCCTTTTTCTTTTTTCTTTTCTATCCTTAGAGGTAAATAGGCGCGGAAAGCGCAAGGGGAAGGGCAACAAAGAGCATATTTATACTTGTTGCCTAGAAATTTATACGAGGATAAACATGGGTATTGATAAAATAGTGGGTGCGCTCCCTACTGATAAAGAGATTGAAAAATTCATGCCTGGAATTTTAAAGCAAATACCTCAAGCAAGTATCTGCACCTCTCGCAGAATTGCCAATGTAATAACTCATAACTGCTTTAGAAATACTGAAATAGAAAATATCCATGTCAATTATATCTCTGATAAAGAAATGATGAAAACCATGATTGAAGCTTCTGCCAAAGTAGATTTTTTAATCAGAAAAAAGAAAATTTGGGATATGCGACCTTCCGAAGTGGTGGATTACTGCCTTTTTTCTTCTTTCCATAATATCGGAAAAGAGATGCCCAAAGATGCGCTAAAGAAACTTAGAATGGAGGCAACAAGAAAAATTTACTCAACTCAGCTTTTGTATCGTGAAAGACCTGCCCTTTTTGATGCATATGTAAAGATGACTTTTTCGAGTGTTCAAGAGTGGGATAAGACAACTATATGGAACGGCCAGCAGCTTAAACCTCGTAGGGGGGTTAAACCAAAAGAACCAGGTCATCAATATTTGCAAAAAATAAAGAAAAGAGGCATATGAGGGCGATAAAGGGCTAAAGATGGGGGCTTTTTACGTCTATCAAAATAAAAAAGTGGAATTAACTGCTAATCCTCGTCGGGGGCTAATTTATCCTTCCAATCAGTTTCAGGATGGAGCCGAAAATCCCTTCTCCTTTTCCGCTTTCCTCTGCCTTTGCAGGCTCTGCCTTCCCATCAAGCACGCTCTCAAGCGCGCGCAGCTCCTGCAGCTGCTTTTCCAATGCCGCCTTGTCTGAGCCTGAAAGCTCCTCTTTCTTTTGCTTTATCCTTTCCGCGCGCTGCCATTCCGCTTCGTCCGCCTCTTTTGTTTTCCCAAGCTCGGACAGCCGCCCAACAAGCCTTTGCGCGCCATCATCATGCGCTGAGAGGTAATTGATATCCGGTGCGCGCGAAAACGACATTATGCTGAAGAAGAAACCCCTTCTTGCCGCCACTTCCTGCCTAAAAAGCGACAAGTCAATTCCCAGGTGCCGCAGCTTCTGCTCGCTTTCCCCTGCCATTTCATGGAGCTCCTGCGCGGTTTTTGCTTCTAGCTTGGATTTCTGCAGAAAAGATGCCAGGGCGTCTGCCTCCTGCGCGCTTATTTCAGGGAAGCCGATTTTGCCAAGCTCCCCTTCCTTCATTTTCAAAAGGAGCGCGCAAAACGGCATGGATTTCAGGGATTGCACATGAGCTTGCCAAATTTTCGAAAGCTGTTCGTTAATCTGCTCTTTCTCGCCATGCCTTTTCACCTTTTCATCATCAATGGGCGGCTCCTTTTCCAGCCATCCGATGCCGGCAAGCTTTGCCTCCACGTCACGCCTTGCGCGCTCGAGCTGCGCGCGCTTTTTCAGGAGCAAATCGTTCACAATTTCCAGCCGCGCGCCCATTTCGATGAATTCGTAGAATTCGGATGCCTCGCGCCGCGCCCTGTCCGTGCTTTTCGAGCGCAAAAGCTTGATGATGGAAACCATCCGCTTCCCATGCTCCAGCGTGATGTGCTTGCTCTCGTATTCCGACACCAAGTGCTGCTCAAAGTTTTTCATGTCCTTTGCCTTGCGCCTTATCTTGCGCGAGAACTTAATCTTCGCCTCAAAAGCCGCATGCTCCTTTTCATGCATCTGGCCGCTCACATCCTCTATTTCGTCTATAATGTCGGACAGGTCAGCGCAATCCTGGAGCAGGAAATGGAAGTCCTCCCCGCCCGCGCGCGTAAGCTTTTCCTCAATCCGCCTCTTCTCCAGCACAAGGGAGTGAATCTCCTTTTCATCATTGTACATATGGTTACCAGCCTGGATTTTGCCTGGAAGGATTAAAGGGCTTGTGCGCAAAGAATGGCGCCAAACTGCGCCCTCTGGATAATGCTTTATATCTTGGTGCTCTCAAAGATATCTCGGTGGTTGGATGTTATTGTTTCAAACAACGCTCCGCAAAACTGCTGTAAAGAAGGAAACAGACCGGCTTGAGGCGCAGCAGCAAGGCACGGACGCCCAGAAGCGCGTGAACAGCGCCTGGAACACGCTTATACGCGCCCCGGATGATTGCCTTCTTATCGTCAAAGTAAAATATCCCACGCTCGGATCCGTGCTGTCTCATGCCCTTTGCAAGACAGATAGGTCAGGCAAATCCAAAATCTACCTGGCGGGGTACCACACTTCCAACGAGATAAGGGAACTCATGGAGCATAGCAACACAACCGGCGTCCTGCTCTGCGAATATAAAAAGGCGCCTTCCTCCAGCAATGCCTCTGGCTTTTGGAATGATTCTCACTCTAGTATAATTGGATCGGTAGGATACAAGGTCGTAAAAACAAGGGGCGGATTCGATTATGGATACCAGCCATTCATGGAAATAAGCGACGCTGAGATGGTGAAAAAAGGTTCGGGCTTGGTGATAGTCAAGTCGGATGGAACCAAATTGACAGGGAATTATCTATCCATAGCGCAGAATGAAGACGACGAAAATATCCGGGACATCGCCCTTTTGGTGCGCGTTGCTCCAACCAAGTATGTGCGAGTGGTGGTGCAAAGCGATGACATCCGCACGATTCACAGCACAGCGAACTAAGCCATTTTTGCCAAAGCTGGTTCTGGGAAAGCCTGAACCATATGAAAGCCGGTTTTAGCTGCAACGCGTCGATTCCTTTCCCTCAAAAAGTGCGGATAGGCACTTTTTTATACACCCTCTTTCCCATCAAGAGAGTACAGAGGTGGGCTTATGGCAGGAAATGATGTTGGCTTTAATCCAGGGTGGGGCATGCGCATCCGCGTGCTTGTTACAAGCGTGCTGGTATTCGGATTAGTGGCGGCAGTGATAGGGCTGCTCTTCAACTACCTGGGCTACGGCGGGTCGGGAAGCATCCTGATGTGGATACTTGTCTCGTTTGTGATGATTGGCGTGCAGTGGTACTTCGGCCCAAACATCATACGGTGGGCGACCGGCGCCAAGGAACTCACGCGCGAATCAGCGCCTGAGCTTTTCGGGATAGTGCAGCGCCTCACGCAGAAGGCGCACTTGCCCATGCCGAAACTTTACATTGTGAACAATCCAACTCCTAACGCATTCGCCTTTGGCAGGACGCAGTCAGACTCGGGCATTGCAGTGCACGCAGGCCTGCTCTCCGCCCTCAACAAGGACGAAATCGAGGGCGTGCTTGCGCACGAAATCGGGCACATAAACAACCGCGACGTCACGGTGATGACGCTTGCATCCGTGCTTCCTGTCATGCTCTACTACGGCTTCCTGATATTCGGCAGGGATGAGGACGGCAGGGGCAGCATAATGACCATAATCGGCGCATTCGTGGCGCAGTTCATAGGGCAGCTCATGGTGATGTGGCTCTCGCGCCAGCGCGAGTATTTTGCCGACGAGTTCTCTGCGCGCCTCACCGGCAACCCCGCGCACCTCATGTCCGCGCTTGCAAAGATAACGTATGGGCAGGCTGCAGGGGCAGGAAAGCAAGGCACTGGCAGCATGGCATCCGCGCTTTACATTGCAGAGCCCTCGAACACAAAGATGAGCGTGGCTGAAATCGCAGGCGCCATCCGCTCGGGCAACGAGGCGGAGCTGACTGCGGCAATAGAGAAGGAGAAGAAAGGAGGCGCAATGGAGTTCCTCATGACGCACCCTCTCACATCCAAAAGGCTTGAGAGGCTGATGAGGCTGAAGAAGGGAATTGCAGCCTGAACTGGAATGGCGCTGCTGCCTGAAATGGATGGGGATTGCGGCTTGAAACGGTGATTATTTGGAAAAAATAAGCGAAGGTATCTGGGAAATGCCGCGCGAGGGCACCATGAGGGTGGCTGCGCGCGTGTTTGCGACCGACAAGATGTTTGCAACAATGGGCAAGGACAGGACGTTCGGGCAGCTGAGGAACGTGGCGTCATTGCCTGGCATTGTGGGCAAGGCTTGCCTCATGCCAGACGGGCACGAGGGATATGGCTTCCCTATTGGCGGCGTTGCGGCATTTGACCCCGAGCAGGGGGGCGTGGTGTCGCCAGGCGGCGTGGGCTATGACATCAATTGCGGCGTGAGGCTGATTGCCACAGAGCTTCCCGCAGCCGAGGTGCGCGCGAAAATGCGCCAGCTTGTGGACCTGCTTTTCAAGAACGTGCCATCTGGCGTGGGCTCCAAGGGCAAGCTTCGCGTGACAGACCGCGAGCTTGATGAGGCGCTGACGCGCGGCATTGACTGGGCGATTGACTCAGGATACGGCACGCGCCAGGACAAGGAAAGGACAGAGGAAGGCGGCAGGATGGAAGGCGCTGACCCGTCAGCTGTAACGGAAAAGGCGAAGAAGCGCGGCTTGCCGCAATTCGGAACAGTGGGCGCGGGCAACCATTTTGTGGAGATACAGGACGTGCAGGAAATCATGCTTCCTGAAGTTGCCGAGAAATTCGGCGTGAAGAAAGGCAACGCAGTAGTAATGATACACTGCGGCTCGCGCGGATTCGGGCACCAGGTGTGCGACGATTCTTTGCGCGACATGCTTGCAGCCTCCCGAAAGTACGGGATTTCGCTTCCGGATCCAGAGCTTTGCTGCGCGCCCATAAACTCCCCTGAGGCGGAAAAATACCTCAAGGGAATGCGCTGCGCTGTGAACTATGCATTCTGCAACAGGCACATCATGATGCACTGGGTGCGCGAGACGTTTGACGAGGTGTTCGGCAAGGGCACGTCTGATGGCATGCCCCTCGTATACGACGTCTGCCACAACATCGCAAAATTCGAGGAGCACACAGTTGACGGGCAGAGAAAGAAAGTGTGCGTTCACAGGAAGGGCGCCACGCGCGCATTCGCAGCAGGAAGAATCGAAGTGCCTGCAATTTACAGGGACATCGGCCAGCCTGTAATCATCCCTGGCAGCATGGGCACATCCTCCTACTTGCTTGTAGGCAAGCAAGGGGCAATGGACAACACGTTCGGCTCCTCGTGCCACGGCGCAGGCAGGGCAATGAGCCGCTCCAAGGCAATACACACCTGGAAAGGCAATGCCATCTCAGCAGAGCTTTTGAGCAGGGGGATATTGGTGAAGTCCACCGAGTCCGAACTTCTCGCAGAAGAGGCGCCGGGCGCGTACAAGGACGTCGACGAGGTCGTGCTTTCGGTAAAAGCCGCGGGAATAACCGACATCGTGGCAAAGTTGCTGCCAATGGGCGTGGTGAAGGGATAAACGCTTCAAAAGAACATTCAAATAGCGCGGCTAATGCAAAGCTATATATAGTTGGTATATACACAAGCTATATATCAAGGTGATATGATGGTATCTGCACAAGTTTACCTGGACGAGTACACGAATCACGTGCTCAACGTGATAAAGGCGAAATTCGGGCTTACCGACAAGTCCGGTGCAATAAACAAGCTTGCCGAGATTTACGGCGAGGATTATGTGGAAAAGGATGCCAATGGCGAATATGTGAAAAAAATACTCGATATTGAGGAGCGGCACTTCAAGAAATACGGCAATCGCAAGATGTCACTTAAGGAGCTTGATGCGCTTTGCGGTGATGGCTGATGTTCGACTTTGACTTTTCAGACGAGCTCAAGATCAAGATAAGGAAGCTTGTGAAGAAGGACAGGAAAAAAGTCGAGATAATCAATAACAAGGTTAAGGATATCGTTAAATGCAGCCCAACGGAGATAATGCACTACAAGAACTTAAGGCACGATATGAAAGAATACAAGCGCGTGCACATAAACACGCATTTTGTGCTCACTTTCAAGGTGGATTTGGTGAAGAATTTCGTGCTGTTTGTCGACTTTGACCATCACGACAAGGTGTACTGACTTGACGATGGGATAACATGGTTCACTTCGCAGACTTTTGGGACGAGATATCCGACAAGAAAGCAGCAAGGCAAAGGGCGGCAGTCGTATTGCGGCTTATTGGAAAATATCATCCTGGTGCAAAAACGATACTTGAGCTTGGCGTGGGCAACGGCACAGTGCTTGCAGCTTTCCCCAAGCGTTTTTCTCTTTACGGGCTGGACATTGAACCCCGCTACCTGAAGCTTGCGAAAAAGAAACTCCCGCGCGCGCATCTTTTCTGCGCGAGCATGCACAACTTTACAGCAAGGCGAAAATTCGACGTGATTTACTCAGTCTACGATTCAATGAACTTTCTTTCCTCATTCAGGCAATGGGCGCAAACATTCGCACGCGTGCGCTCGCACCTTGCAGAAGGCGGGATTTACATTTTCGACTGCTACACAAGCGAAATGCTGCCTGCGCTTTCAAAGATAAAGGGCGCAAGCGTGTCGGGCAATTCGCTTACCTGGACAATACGTATGGTGCGCAAAGGCAAAAAGCACCGCTTCAAATTCCGCGAACGCCTTTTCCCTGAGAAAAAAGTGGAGTGCGCGCTTGCCAAGCATCTCATTATACTGGAAAAACGACCTCTTTCAAAAACACGCCTGCTTTTCGTGACGAGGAAAGGCTGGTGCGAAGCGTGTTCGGGCCTGAAATGCCGCCAGGCGCATGAAAGCATTATAAACCTGAACCAACATTAATCCTAACTGTTCTGTGTGGGACACGGACGCTTCTGCTTCTACTAGGCGGGCGCGCCCAATTTGCGGAGGTGCAAAAATGAGCAAAATAGGAATAGGTCTTGTTCTCGGCGTAATACTCGTGGCACTGGCAATGGCGGTGTATGCAAACAGCCAGATGGCGCAAGCAGTGGCTGCCGGCGTGGGCCCATGCCCGCCGGTGTGCGATGCTGCAACGCCAATCAGCGTGGCGCAGGCTGAGGAATACAGCTCTGCATATGTGGAGCAAAACGCCCCCAACATCGCCCCGTCAAACAAGATTAAGGCGTTCATGGTGAACAACGAGCAGCTCTCCGCAATGAACCAGCTTGCGGCGGCAAACCCGGACCTTGCAGGCTTCAGGGTCTACCTCGGCTCATCTGCCGAGGCTGACGAGGTGGCAACGGTTGTCGGCGTGGACAGCTCGGGGCACGATGTGCTGACCGGGACGGTCTTCCTGACCGACAAGGCGGGCAGCGGCCCATGCCCGGACGTGTGCGACGCTGAAAGCCCGCTCAATGCGAACTGAGCCGCGCTCCTTTCTTTTTTCTTTATTTTTGTATTGTAAATCCTATCGGATTTCCAATAGCAGACAAAACTTTGCGAAGTTTTGTCTTCATATTTGATAATCTGCAAATGCGGGCAAATTTCAGGGGAAATTTGCCCTTCTTTTTTCAATTAGCCCGTGCTGTTTCCTGCGCCAAGCCCTGAAAATCAGTTCAGGCCTTTCTTGCCAGCCTGCTTGGCAATGAATATTTGATGGAGCGAGTAGTTGGAGAGGGTCTCCTTTATTTTTGCATTGAACCGGGCTGATTCTGCCACGTACATGCAGGCGCCCAGGATCAATAGCGGGACGGCGACTGCCTTGACCGCGTCGAAAAGCACCGAAGGGGCGGCCTCGAACATGTAGGATGCCCCAAGAAGCAGCACCTCGGAAGCAAGCAGGGCTGAAAAAGGGTATTTGGCAATGCCGATGAACCTGCCCGCCTTTCTCCCGGCATTGAGGGTTTTCACATGCTCCACTGCCGCGGCATGGGCTTTCTGGTCCTGTGCGGGCAGGTATCTCGGGTCAACGCTTGCAACCCAGGCACACCAGCTGTCTGTCACGCACGCCTGCGTTTCCTGCCTTGGGGCGAATATTTTCCTGAAAAACAACGGCGCTGCTGCCTGTTTGCTTTCGCCCTGCGGTGCGGGCGCATGCTTCATGCCTGAGAATGCAAGTTCCATATCTTTACCATGTTTTTATTGAATATACCAATTTATAAAGCTTCTTTCGAGGACCGCCAATCTCCGGCGCGCATTTTCCGGAATGGGTTGCATACGCGAAAAGAAGGTTAATAAAGAATGGATTGGTTAGACAGCCATGGCATTGACCAGCCCCATGGAGAAATGCGCCAAGGAAATATCCTCGCTTAGCCGCGAGGCTGCCTTGCTCCGCCGTGCGCTTCTCGCATCGGCAAAAGGCGCGGCAGGGTTCTCGCGTTCCATGGACAAGCTCGAGGACCAGCTTGCAAGGGCGCAGTCGCGGCTTGCGCGCGCGGGAACAGAAATTGAGCTTGATGAAACGGCAGTCATCGCGAAAAAAATCAGCGACGAGCTTGCCACGCTTGCCCCTCTGGCGGCAGGCGCCGCAGTGGCTGCGGAAGGAATCTACATTGCGCGCGAGTTCCGCGAGCTTCGCTCCCAGCTTGGGAAAATGCAGGACACTCTGGATGGCATGGCAAAGCGCGCGAGGAAAACCAGGCAGCCCCCCGGCAAAATCGCATTGCTTTCATTTTCAAACTCCTCCAAGCTCTGCAAGTCAAAGCTTGCGCGCCTGGCAAAGTTTACCGCCACAAAGGACAGCCGGCCGCATGTGCGCCTGTTCGAGGCAAAAAGCGAGGCGGAGGAGCTTGCAGCAGGGGTGGACGAGGCGCTTGTCCTGATGACCCGCTCGCGGCTCAAGGTGAAGATACGCGCATCAAAGGAGGAAATACTCTCCTTCATGCGGAGAAACGGCAGCGGCAGGATTTTCCTTGACCACAAGCGCCTCACGCTCCGCTCTGGCAAGGACTCCATCTCCCTTCCATTCTCCCAGGTGACACGCTTCTGCATGGAAGACATGGTGCCTGTGGAGCGGCTGCTTGACAATGTTGGAAAAAGCGCCGTGGTGATAGGGAGCTTCGAGGAGCACCATGGTGGGGCAAGGATAAGCATAGGCGAGCGCGCGGTGGTGGGCAACACCATAGTCTACAGGGAGAAAACGTTTTTGGTGGGCTGAGCGCAGGGGCGGTCTGGGAACTCTGCCGCGGGAAGACGTTTTGGCAAGTTAGCTGCCTTTGCTTGCGCCGGCGCAAGCTTCTTATAGGTTTTGGGGCACAATCGAGGTAGCCTAATATGTGCGGTTCGTCCAGGCAGTCTATTGCCGGACCCCCGGTCGGCAATTTTGCAACGCAAAATTGGCGCCCATTCGAGCCTCGGCTCGAATCGGGTAATCGGGTGAGTCACGCGAATGGGCATACGGAGAGCAACAAAGAGGACGGTGAAAACATGGGAATGTACAAGTACATAAAGGAGACTTTTGAGAAGGAATACCACGAGAGGAGCATGATACTCCGCAAGAGAATCACTGAGTGGAGGAAGCAGGGCACGGTGTCCCGCATAGAGCGGCCCACCAACCTCTCTCGCGCACGCTCATTGGGCTACAAGGCAAAGGAAGGCATCTACATGGCCAGAGTCGCCGTGGGAAGGGGCTCGCGCAAGAGGCCGCACCCGTGGGGCGGCAGGAAGCCTGCAAAAAACGTCGCTTACCTCTCGCCGGGCAAGTCGCTGCAGCGCCAGGGCGAGGAAAAGGTCGCGCGCGTCTTTAGGAATCTTGAAGTGGTGAACTCCTACTGGGTCGGCCAGGACGGCATGAAGAAATATTTCGAGGTAATACTCGCGGACAAGAAGCTCCTTGCGAATGCAAAGGGCAGGGCTTTCCGCGGCCTGACTTCGGCAGGGAAGAAGGGAAGGAAGTAGGATGCGCGACATTGTCCTCTTTCAGGGGCAGCAAACAAGCGCAGCCGAAGGCATGATTTTTTCAGGCGCGCTTCCGAATTTCTTTCCAGTGCAAAATGCCTTGGCTGCCAAGCAGGCATGCAGGAAGAAAGGCGCGCTTCTGCACGCCTCGGGCTACGAGGTTGATGAGGGCGACCTGTTGGAGCTTGCGCGCGCAGGCGGCGCGCTTGTCTTTTCATTTTCAGACCTGCTTTCCGAGTCTGGCTTCCGCCGCGCAATCATCATCTCGAAAATGAGGCTGGCGCTTGCAGCCTGCCGCAGGCGCGGCGCAAGCTTTGTTTTCTGCAGCCTTGCGAAAAACGGAAACGAGGCGCGCATCGCGCGCGAGCTTATGGCGTTTGCCGCGGTGCTTGGCGCAACCGACGTGGAAAGGAAGGAGGCTGAAAAAAGCATTGCGCGCCTCACAGGCGCAAGCGCGAAGCCGAAAAAGGGCTTGCCGGCTGCTTCGGCGGCGCAGGTGGAAAAATGAAGCCGACGGAGCGCTTCAAGCGCCGCTACATCTCCTTTTCGCTTTCCCTCTCAGGCAAGCCTCCTGCATACCAGGAGGCGAAGGAAATCGTGCACGCGCACTTCCTGTCGTTTTTCGGCGAAAGCGGCGTTTCCTCGCTTGCCTTCAAGCTGGTGAAATACGATGCGGTCACGGGGGCGGGCATCCTCCGCTGCGAGCGCTCGCGCACTGACGAGGCGATTTTCTGCATGGCGTGTCTGTCTGCATGGAAAGGCCAGCCCGCGCGGCTGGAGCCGCTGTCCACAAGCGGCACGATAAAGAGGCTGTAGGCGCGGCTGCATGGCTTGAGCCGCTGTCCACAAGCGGGACGATAAAGCGGCTCTGACGTTCTCTTTTTATTCTTTTTACGCAAAAACAATGCATGGTCACGAGATGGAAAGACGCCGAGGCAAGCCCGGGTGCAAAGCCGCGTGCGCGCACGCCAGGCAGCGATGACAACACCTGGTTTTCCAGCCCGCAGAAGACAGGCGGGGCGGAAATGACCGAAGCCGAGTTCAAATCGTGCAAGGCCAGCATCAAAAGCGGCGTATTTGGCGCATATGACATTTACACAAAAAAGGACAGCAAAGAATTCAGCCAGGAAATCGCAAACAGGCGCGCAATCATCGAATCCGTTTTCGACGCTTTTTCGCACCGCGACTATCTTCGTATGGCTGGCTATATGAAAATAGAGATAGACTCTGAAGGCAAAGCGGGTGCCTTGCCAACGCAGGACCAGATGGTGTTCCTGGCATTTGCATCGCACTTCAGCCTGTGGCTATGGGGCGAGGAAAAAACCGACCTGAAGGCACCGTTCCCTTCGGTATTGGATGAGCCTGGGCGCTCGCAATATTTGCAAGCTCAAGACAAGCCATTCAAATTCCTTATGGGAAGCTCTTCTTATGGGAGTGTCGGGCACCTGCATCCGTTTTTCAGCACCAGGGTGTGCGACACCCTGCCGCCTGGCGAGCCTGGCAGATGGATGGACTTGCTCCAGCTCTCTGTGCATGAGACTGCGCACAGCATCCAGAACCTGCGCGTGCAGAAAAACCTCGAAAACAACCTTCTTTTTTCCTGCCCTGCCGATCTTAGGAGCATTGAGCTGATTGAAAAGAATCTTGGGAAGCTGGGTAATTTTGACATTTCTGCCATCTCATTATTGCAGGATGGCAAAGCAACCATAGTAAAGGATGGGATATATGTAAGGAATTCAGGGGGCAAACTCACATTCTACGGGCATTTTGCCGAATATGACGAACTTGCAACAGCAATAGCGGTGCAGAACTTCTGCCTTCCGGCTTGCAAGGAAATATACTATGGCGAGCATGGCGACGGTTTGGATTTTATTGTGGGTGCTGCCCGCCTTCCTCATACGCGCCTGAGGGGCAAGGATAAGGATGCGCAGGTGAAAGATGACACGGAATATTTTGAGTATTATGTTGCCTCTGTCATGTTCTATTCCAAAGACGGCGAGAAAAAGGACGTGCTGGCGCTTATGCGCAATGGGGAATTCGGGGATTATCTTCTTGACTCGGCTAAAAATGAAAACGGAATCCTCTCGCTTCGCGGGGACTCCCTGGAAAAATTCCTTGCCGAGACCAAGAAATGGGCACTCGACAAGAAAGGATGCGAGTTCATTGCATCGAAGCTGAGGGCATTTGCAGAATACCTGGAAAAAACACCCGGAGTTGAGAGGGACGAATGGGGTGCCAAGAAAAAACTCAAGCTTGAAATAATAGAATGGATGGAAAAGGAACACGGCAATCCTTTCCCTGACGGGCTGATTTACAGGAAAGCGGACGGCAGCGGCAAGGCGCGCGGCTGATTCGCTTGCGATTACTTTTTCTCCCCTGCAAGCTTTGAGAAGAATTTTTTCCTTGCATCGGGGGCGGGCTTTTTCTCGCTCTTGCGCCCTTCTGAGAGGGGCTCGGCAGCCCCGAGCTGGCCCTCCTCCTCTTCCATCATCCTCCTTTCCTTCAGGTCAAACCGCTCAATGCTCTTCCTCTGCCTCTCCTTGTCCTCCTCTGCGCTTGGCACCCTGACGCTTATCTTTCCAGGGGGGAGGGTCGGGATGACCTTGGGCTTCTGCCTCACGCCAAGCGCAACTGCCACCTTTTCAACAATCATGCCAAGCACTGATGGCGCGCCAGCGCCGCCTGTCCCGCTTCCGACCGAATAGCAGCTTCCGCACATTTTGCGGCCCTGCACCGAGTAAAGCGTGTCGGTTTCCCGTCCGCACCGCTCGCAGATTCCTGGCACCTTGCTGCCCCTCTCCCTTGCGTCCGCGGCTGCCTTGCCCCTCTTTTCCTCGTCCTGGATGTCCATGATGCAATAGGAGCAGTAGAGGCGGGAGTTCCACATGCGCAGCTCATGGCTCGGAAGGTACATGCCGCAGCGCTGGCACGGCACGGTGGAGCCGCCCCCCTGCCCAGAGGAGGCCGCGGACTCGCAGTTCTGGCAAATCATGTCCCCGCCAGCGTCCAGCTCGTCGAGCATCCCCCCGCATTTTATGCAGCTTGCCATGCCTTGTGTTCGCACGCAGTGTATTTATTGGTTTGCAGCGGCACGGGGCTGCCATTCCGATGCTGGAAAAGCATGCCATCCGGCGCATTTCCCCCCTTGCCCCCGCCGATAAAAATCCGTTCCACCTGAAACACGAATAAGCCAGTTATAATGTGCCTGATTGCGCTTAAATCAGCCATTAGAGTGCCTTTTTCGAAAAAATCAAGGATAGAAATGCCAATTCATGCCAAAAAGCCTATTGCAATGCCTAATTGAATAAAAGAAGCTATTAAGGCTCTTTTTCTGAAAAAGAGCGCTATAAATGCCCACTTTCGAGCCAAAAGCGCGTATAAATGCACTTTTTCTTGCGATATTGCAAATGTTTATAAGGGATAACACTGTCAAAATAGCATGTTTCCCCTTAGGCGGGGAACGGGAGGAAAAGAAACAAATGTTTGGGCCGCACTTGACAATGGACATGTATGGATGCAACAAGAAGAAGCTAAAAGACGTCAATTTTGTTTTCACCTTTCTGGACGAGCTGCCATCGATGATAGGCATGACCAAGATAATGCCCCCCTATACGTTCTCGTACTCGGGCCTCAAGCCCGAGGACTGGGGCGTGTCGGGGATAGTGCTGATAGCCGAATCGCACATCAGCATGCACACGTTCCCCGAGAAGAACTATGTCTCGCTTGACATCTTCTCGTGCAAGGACTTCGACGTGGAGGCCGCCGCCGACATCATAGCCTCCAAGTTCGAGGCAAAGACATACGAGAAGAACTTCTTCATGCGCGGGCGCCACTTCCCAAAAGACGTGGTGAGGGGCCGCCAGATAATCGAGCTTGAGCGCGAGAGGGAAACCAGCCGCGTCAAGACCAGCGAATAATTTTTTTCTTATTTTTCCTTTCATGGCAGCGCGAGCCTGGGTTTCTTCCGCGGCCTAGCGCAAGCGCCGGCTCCTCCCTTTCCGGTTTTTCTTCCTGCAAGCATCGCGAGCGCTGGCGCAGGAAACAGGAATAAAAAAGCAGCTCAGCCCGGGCAGTCGCTGCCGCACGCGGAAACCGCGGCGCCAAAGCGGCTCATCACCTGCGCGCCGTAGGAGGTGCCCGGCGGGGCGGACGCCGTCACGTTGTTCCTCAGGTAGTCTATGTAGTGGTTGTACGAGCCTGTGCCGCCCGTGCACGGGCGCTGGTTCTTGAAGTCGGTGAGCCTGTTCCACGTGGTGCCGAAATACCTGTTGGAGGCAAGGTAGTATGCCGCCCAGCCCTGCTCGCCATCCTGCATTGCCCCGTAGCAGTTGGGCGGCGACAGCTCGTTCCAGTAGTATTTCACCCATTTCTCAGTGGCATCCGGCGCGTCGCGCAGGTAATATGAGAACTTGTTCACCCCGCAGCACGCGCTCATGCCCGGGTCGAACGGGTTGTATTTTTCCCCGCCGCACCCCTTGGTGAATTCGTCTAGCTGGCCGGGGTATTCGATGCACTGCGCCAGCCCGAACGCGCAGAAATACGGCTTGTCAGAGGGGCATGTCTTGCCGTATAATGTATTGGCTTGGCAATCCGGTGGATAGCCTGCCGCAACGCATATGTCCTCCATGGTGGTGCCAAGCGGCGTGCCGCAAGGGGCGGCATTGCAGGAAACCTTCCACGGGTCAAACAAGCTTTCCTGCTCGAATTCCGCGCGCATGTAGCTTGCGCTCAGGTCGGCATCGTCCGCGCGCTCGTCTATTATGGGGTAAATGCCGCAGTGGCCGATGCCAGACCCGTGCCCGGTGCTGTCGTAAACCGGCGGCATGGGCTTGTCAGACGGGCATGCCTCGCCGCAGCCCATCCCCTTCTCCCCCCCTGCCTTCGGGACGGCCTCGGTGCTTGAGAACCCCTGCTCGCTGCCTATCCTCGCGGCTGCATGGAGGCTGGGCTCCGGATTGCGCATCTTGTCGCAGACAGCGCCCTTGCTGTTCCTGGAGAATATGAGCGGGACGCGGTATCCGCCCACAGTCCCTATCTCCTGGCACATGTCCGCCCACGCATTCATCTGGGGGTGCTTCTGCTCCCCCTTTGCGTTGACCAGGCCAAAGTCGCAGCCCTGCACCCCGTTGCACGGAAGCGAGCCGCTGCCGTCCACGAATTCGTAGAAGCCCATGCCCAGCACGCCGGAGCTTGCCATCCCTCCTGTGATTGTGAGCAGCTCCTGGTAGAAGTTGCTCACCATCACGCTGTCCCACTGGCACTCGCCGTTGCTTGAGTTGCCCTCGCTTGCGCCGACATAGAGCCATATGGAGGGCTTGCTGTAATTCGTCAATATGTAGCTTGAGAAATTCAGGTTATCATGGAGTATCCTGTCCGAGCTGCAGTGGGAATAGTCGTTTGCGCGGAAGCCAAAGCCGATGGCGTCAATGTCGGAAAGCACCTCGGGGTCTTCTGCTCCCGGCGGGCCTATCACCTTGTAAAGCGCATTGTAGTCGTTTTGCTTCACGGCAAGCACTGCCATGCAGTCAGTGCAGAAATGGCGGATGTTGTAAAGCTGCTGCTTCACGCCGCTTACGGCATTGTCGTCCGAGCTGTTCAGCCACACTTCCGTGGTGATGAAGACCGGGCCTGAGTCTGCGGCCTCAAAGGCGCTTGCAATGTCCTGCGTCCTTGCCGGGTCGATTGCCTTGCCCTCTGTGTAGTATATGTAAAGCGGCAGGATGCTCCTCTGGAGCCAGCAGGCGCTGCGGGAGACTTCTGGCACGCGGGGCGGGGAGTTTTCCGAGCCCTTCATCCACTTGGTGGCAAGCTGCAGCGTGTAGTTGCAGTAGAGGTTGGCGCGCCCTGTGGACACGAACGATTGCCCTGCGCCCAGCCCGAACACGCGCATCTGCGTGGTGTTGTCGCTGCTTACGATGGTCTCGAAGTCCGTCTCGTTGCACGCGCGTATGCTGCAGTTGCCTCCCTGAAGGTTGCTGTCGTAGTATTTGCCCAGCAAATGCCACAGCCCTAGAAAGCCGTACGACGTCCTGTTGCTGCACGACATGCAGTAGCATGGCTTGCTGCCAGGAAGCTCGCGGCAGTCAAGCTCTGCGGCATTGAGGTATTTGGGCACTGTCATGTCCCCGCCGCTCACCGCGCTTATGGGGTTCCCGCCCTGGTCGCGCAGCACGCAGCCTGAAAAAGACAGCAAAAGCGCGGCACAAAGCGCAAGCAGCGGAAGCCTCCAACCATCAATCCCC
>JBAZYD010000003.1:0-72432 GCA_041659465.1 Candidatus Micrarchaeia archaeon
CTTGAGCCAAGCCATCCACTAAATGGCGTAACAAACATATTATTTTTGGAACTCACTTTGTGAGTATCAGTCGCTCTCTTCGTACTCGTGAAGTTGCCCTAAACTCCTGCTGCTTTCATTTCTACATCCGGCAGCTCTCAACATTCGTGGCAAAGTTAATGCGGCTCGCGCCGCATCCCTGCTTTCCCCAAAGGGGAAACACAGCTCAAGTCCCCGAAGGGACGGTGAGTATGATTCAAAACGCCTGGTTTTTCACGGCGATAAACGCGGTGGAAAATACTAGGCATTTTTCCTTGTGATTTGTGAATTCATCGCAACCAGGCGTAGAGCCCGGCGCTGATGTTGGCCCTTTTCGAACCAAGTCCTGCGTGGGCTTTTATTGGTGGAGATAAGCTTATAAAGGCTCCGTCGCCACGGCGGAGATGGGAAAAACGGGCAAAACCATTATCCTTGCTTGACTTTGAACTCGGTGCCTTCTCTGGCACTGTATGCGCCTCTTGCTCCCTTCACCAATTGGGCATTATTGAATTTTTCAAAATCAGCGCCCTCTGCCTCTTTGAACCCAGGCGCGCATTCCACAAAGAAATTGAAGAAATCCGCATGGGATTTGGATGCATCCTTGAAAAGAGCTTCTGCCACTCCTGCGTCGCACTTGAGGCAAATGTTCCAGATGACTCCTGGCCTTCCTTCCAAGACAACATTTGGGGAGCGAATAACGGCATTTAGCGTCCTGGCATTATCAGTGCCAGCTTTGGTTAGTTCCAAATAGTCCGCCTCACCGAGTGCAACATCCAGCCATTTTGGCGCGGAGGGCGTTGCTAAATACGCATCCCACACATTCCCCCTGCCTCTGTGCGCTGCACGTGGATCTTCCAGCACGCTGATATTCTTCTTCTCCATTCTGCTGGTCAGCGCATGGATTTCTATCCCTTCAAGTATCTTTTTTGTAATCTCTGGCTTGAGCGTCATGACTGTGCCAATGGATAGCCACGTGATTTTTTTCTCGTCAAATGCCTTAAGGAGAACAGAAAGCGACTCCTGGGTGTCCTGCCCGCCGATTTTTGCCGAGGCGAATCTTTCAACTGGCGACAGGCTGCCTCTGTTTTGCTGCGCGGGCTGGTTGAACCAAACTGGAGCCATAAAACCACGTATAAACACTATTTATATCAATTAGCAAAGAAGAATTTATAAAGGCTCCGTCGCCACGGCGGAGATGGGAAAAACGGGCAAAAACGCCCTAACTTCTAGTGGGGAAAGACCCGAGGGAGGCAGGGGGCGTTGGCTTGGGGCGCCTGCCTTTCCCGTCCGCAGGCACGCGCAGCACAAAGTCCGTGCCGCCGCCAAGCTCGTTCCTGCTGATCTTCAGCCTTGCGCCGATGGTCTCGGCCAGTGCGGAAAGCAGAATGCTTGACAGGGAGTCCGGCACCACCTTTTCCTTGCAGCAAATCGTGAATGCGAGCCACCCTTTGGAATCGTCTTCTATATATGATTTTGCCGAATGCTTCCCGGCATCCGCCATGGTGTGCATCGCGCCGAAAAGCCCGAAGGCGAATTCGTTCATCCCATACTGGTCGTAGTGGAGGCTTCCCTCGTAGAATTTGCAGTCAGACCTGTTGTTTGCCGCCATTTTCGCAAACGAATAAATGTCCTGCTCCTTGCGGATCAGGGTGGTGCGCCTGCCTTCCTGAAGCGGCGTTATCATGCGCCCTGCAAGATCGTCCAGCTCCCTCCTTGCCTTTGCGCCTGAGGTGGCGTCGTATATCTGCGCCGCATTCCTTTCACGGACACGCGCAAGTTCGTTCACCGCCACCATCTGCTGCGGGTGGAGCTCCAGCCTCTTCTTGTAATAGTCATAAAACCTCGGGTGCTCTACCATGAGGCGGATCTTGTCAAGCCAGTCGCTCCTTGGGTAGGCGTACTTGTAGCTCTCGTATCTCATGAATGCCAGCTGCTTTTTCATCCAAACACCTCGCACATTTTTGCTATTTCCCGCCCAACTTTGCCAGCTTATTTGCCAGGGAAACAATCGTCTCATTCAGCCTTGCCATTCCCCTTTTTTCAAGCGCATCCTGCGCGACTTTGGGCTTGCCGACGCCAAATTCCCAACTGTCCCTTGCGGAAAACACAATCGCCGTTCCAAGGGGATAAATGTATATCGAGCAGGCCCCGGCGCTTATGAAGCCGTCCACCAATGCCTTGCCTGGCTTTTTCTTCTGGCTTTTCCTGGCGATTTTTGCAAGGATGGACTTCAGCTTGATTATTTCATCCTGCGCTGCTTCGCTGATTTCAGGCTTCCTGGGGCTCACGCCCGCCATCTCCTCGGCAAGGCGGGCGCAATGCTGGTTTATCCCAGTGACAATGCGCCAATCGCTTGCTTTCCTGGAGGGCATGGCTTTTTCGCCAAGCGGCATCTGCAATGGCAAAATCAGGTTGGCTGCTCCCTTCCCTGTCTTTGGCGAAGGGCGCCAGTTCTTTCCAGTGAGAAGCATGTTCATTTTCCTAACCCCAAAAGCCCAGTCAGAGCTTCATCCTGCCAGCCTGCGGCTTCGCCTTGCTTGCGGCGGTGTCCTGCTTCGCGCCTGGCGCAACCATCCACATTTTCTTCTCATTCGGGATTGCGAACGGCGGCGCATAGGCTTTCACGGGCGCGCTCTCTTTTTTCTGCTGCACCGCCTCGGTTCCCTGCGGCTTTTTCTGGTTCGATGGCGCAGACTTTACCATCACCCACAAGGCATTGAGCGCCACGAGGGGGATAATCACAATGGTCGCCACGAGCGCCATCCCCGTCTTTTTCCTGACGGCATCCGGCTTGTCGCTGACCGCGAATTCAAGCGCCGATTTCGCGCCTTTCGAAAGCCGCTTCAGGGGTGCGCCGTTCCAGCCCGCAAAGTCCGCCCTTGCCAGGTCAATCGGCACATCCGCATCATCCGTTTTCTTCTCAGGCTTTTTCACGCCAAACTCCCTCGGCTTCACAATGCCGAGCCATTCGCCCACGAGCAGGCGCGCCTCCTCGATTGGAATGGCCGCCTTCAAGATGCGCTCGGCGCTGAGGCCGGAATGAGTGTCGTTTCCATCCATAAAATTACCTCTAATGCCCCCCGCAGGCTTCCTGCGAAAAACAGGGCATCCGCTTTGTTCCTTTAATCCGTGGCAAAGACATAATACTGTCTCACACGCTTTCCCACTTCCCCTTCCTGCCCAGAATGTATTTTAAACCCATTCCCCCTAAAGCCGTCTGCTCTTTCTAACAAGAGCCTATGAAACTCCCCTTGCCAAGCAAGGGGAATTGAGGTGTAAATATGTCAAAAAGCTACGTGAAGTTTGAAACCCCTGCCGACGTCCAGGCAAAGGCGCTTGAGGCAATCACGGTCGCGGCGGACACAGGCCGCATCAGGAAAGGCGCGAACGAGGCGACAAAATCCATCGAGTCAGGCACAGCCGTGCTCGTGGTCATCGCGGAGGACGTGGACCCCGAGGAAGTGGTCATGCACCTGCCCATGCTTTGCGGCGAGAAGAACATCTCATACTGCTATGTCGCGACCAAGAAGGAGCTCGGCACCGCCGCAGGCCTTCCTGTAACATGCGCCGCAATCTCAATCGAGAAGCCGGGCAACGCAGCCGAGCTTGTGAAGGGCGTCCAGGAAAAGGTCGCCAAGCACGCGCCTGCAAAGACCGCCCCTGCCCCGAAGGAGGAAAAGAAGCACGAGCACAAGAAGGAAGCGGCTCCTGCGGAAAAGAAAGAAGAGAAGCCAGCGGAGAAAAAGGAAGCCGCCCCTGCCGAGGCAAAGCCCAAGAAGGAGAAGAAGCCAAAGGCGAAAAAGGAAGCTGCTCCCAAGAAGGAGTGAACGGTGTTTTGAATGGCTATTCAATCAGCAATACCAGTCGAGGTCGTGGAAGTGGTCGTCAAGACCGGCATCCACGGCGAAGTCTACCAGGTCATGTGCAAGGTCCTTGACGGCAAGGACAAGGGGCGCGTGATCCGCAGGAACGCAAAGGGCCCGGTCAAGAAAGGCGACATCATGATGCTCCTTGAGACTGAGCGCGAGGCCAAGGAAATCAAGGCCAAGTAATAATGCAAGGTGTAACTATGGCATACTGTTCGTTCTGCAACAACGAGGTGCTCAAGGGCACCGGCGAGATATACGTGCTCAAGGACGGCACCTCGCTGAACTTCTGCTCTTCCAAGTGCAAGCGCAACTCCGAGAAGCTTCATCGCGAAGGAAGGCTGATGAAATGGACAAGCAAGACGCTCGTCCTGTCATCGGACAAGAAGGCGCCTGAGAAGAAGGAGTCAGCCCTTGCCAAGGACATCGAGGCAAAGCTCAAGGCAAAGGAAGCCGCCAAGAAGTGAGGTGCTCGTATGGAGAGGACGCTTATCATCCTCAAGCCCGATGCAGTGCAGCGCGGGCTTTTGGGCGCAGTGCTTTCCCGCTTCGAGTCGCGCGGCTTTTCCATCGCAGGCATGAAAATGGTCAAGCTCAGCGCCGCTACTCTCAAAGAGCACTATGCGCACATCGCTGACAAGCCGTTCTTCCCAGGCATTGCCAGCTTTATGTCGTCTTCGCCCGTCGTGGTGGCGGTCATTGAGGGCAAGGAGGCCGTTGAGTGCGTGCGCTCCATGTGCGGCCCAACGAACGCGCGAAAGGCAGCGCCCGGCACGATTCGCGGCGACTTCTCCCTTTCCATGCAGTGCAACGTGATACATGCGTCCGACTCTGCCGAGAGCGCGCAGAAGGAAATCGCGCGGTTCTTCAAGCCTGAAGAGCTCCACACCTACTCGCGCATGCTTGAAGGCATCACGTATTCTGCGGACGAGAAACAGTAGTTTTCTTTTTCTGTCTTATTCTTCCTTTTTAGCGCCAGCAGCCAGCATTTTCAAGTCGTCCGGAAGTTCGATTGGCGCTTCGGCAAGGCAGCTTGAGAGCAGTTCGTTCATTTTCCACCTGGAGCACTGGACGTTATTGCAATTCAGGCGGATCTTCAGGTCTCTGGTGTCTATGAACGGGACGATTGCCGCGCCCCTCCTGAATCTCGTGTCGTTCAGGACGAAGATCGGCTCGCCTTCTGCCACGAATTTAGCAAACTTCTCAGGAAATTGCCTTGCTGATGAAATCAGCAGTCCGCGCATCTCCTTGGCGTCCCTTGCGCGCCTCCCTGGCTTGCCATGCTCATATCCGCAAAAGTTATATGTAATTGCCATGCTCGTTCTATTTTAGCAACATTTTAAAAAAGGTCTGTGCGGCCCAGGCAACGACTTACGAGAGCAGCAGCTTCACCGCAAACATCGGGTCTGCCGCCTTTTTCTTCGCCTCCCTGCTTGCAATCATGCCAGCAAGCTCGGCGCGCATTTTCCCGCTTTTCTTCGCCTTGCCGATTGCGATGTCAAGGAGGAACGGAATCTTGCCGAGCCGCTGGAGCGCGTACGAGCCTTTGATGTCGTTTTCAATTTCTCCCCAGAGCGCGCGCTCGAACTCCCTGCATTTCTCCTCGCTTACCGCGCCCTGCTTTGCAGCCTCGCAAAGCGTGTCTGCGCAAATTGCCGCGCTTAACATGCCGTTGCCTATCCCCTCGCCTGAGAACGGGTCCACCAGCGAAGCAGCGTCGCCGATGAGCACAAACCCGTTGCCAGCGCACGCGCGGTGCGCGGATGCAAGAGGTATGCTCCAGCCGCCCACGCTTCCCTGCAATTGCGCGCCTGAGAAGCGGCTGCCGAAGCGCGGGTTCTTCATGCACGCCTCAAGCACCTTCTGCAGATTCTTCTTCTGCGCAAGCATGTCCGACAGGAGCATGCCCACGCCGATGTTTGCCTCGTCGGCCGACAGCGGGAATATCCAGAAGTATCCTGGCATGCACTCGGGGAGGAAATGTATCTCCACATTGCCGCGCAGGCCTTCCACCCCTCTGTAGTAGCCCCGCACCGCGGAGCAGGTGTGCGCTGCCTTGGAGGAGAAGACGCCGGCTTTGCGCGCCACGAGCGAGGTTGCGCCGTCCGCGCCCACCACGAGATTTGCAAAGAAATCGCGAAGCGTGCCGTCAGGCATCCTCGCTTTCACGCCGACGACGCGCTTGCCTTCGAACAGCAGGCCGACCGCTTCCGCGCCTTCATGCGAGGTGCACATCTTTTTCGCGCGCCGGAACAATATGCTGTCGAATTCCTGGCGCCTGCACACGAAGCCCGAGCTCATCTCATTCCCGCTTGCAGCCAGCGGGATTTCCACCTCGGTGCCGTTTGGGGAGGAAAAGACAAGCCCGCTGCTCCGCTGGAACCCTTTTTGCTTAAGCTCGTCCTCGGCGCCGATGCGCGCAAGCACGTTCAATGCCTTGCCGCCTATGGCATCGCCGCAAACCTTGTCGCGCGGGAACGTCGCCTTGTCCAGAAGCAGCACGCGGCAGCCCTGAAGCGAAAAAAGGCACGCTGCGGAAGAGCCTGAAGGGCCGGCGCCGACAATTGCAACATCGTATTTTTCCATGGTTTTCACTCGTGCTTTCAGGGCGAACATTTATAAAGAAGTTGTGTCAATAAAAGTCTATAAGTGTTTTTGGGGGGATTATGATGAATAAGTTATTCCTTTTCGCAGTGCTATTGTCGCTGGTTTTCGCAGTGCCTCTTGCGTTCGCGGACAGCGCTGAATATGCAGCAGGCGCCAGCGGAGCATCAGCAGGCGCAAGCTCGGGCGCAGCCGCGGCTGACGTCGCAGCGCCATCCGGCTCAAATGCGGCAGCAGTCTCACCATCAGGCGCAGCAACCGTTTCATCTGAAACCAAAGGCGGCGTGGCGCCCGCGCCGGCACCGCTTCCTCCTGTCAAGGACACAGCCTCCCAGCCGCTTCCGGCAATAAAGCCGGCCCCTGTTTCCCTTCCGCCGATAAAGGACACAACGCCCAAGCCGCTTCCGGCGATAAAGCCATCCCCGAAAGCGGTTCCAAGGCCTGCTGTCAACGCAACCCCGTCCCCTTCATACTCGGTCATCGTGGCCCCGGCAAGCGCCAACCTCACAGTGGGGCAGAGCCAGCAGTTTACGGCATACCTTGTAGTCAACGGCGGAGTTCCGCAGGATGTGGAGTTCGCATGGTCTGCTACAGGCGGCGTGGGAACAATTGACTCAAGCGGGTTTTTCACCGCCACTTCGGCAGGCAACGGCACAGTGGCTGCAACCTATGCGACTTCCACCCAAAATGTGAGCGGCTCGGCGCACGTGGCAGTGTCCAACGGGCTGCCGCCGGGCAACAACACCACTGCGGCGACATACCTCCTGGTGGTCCCCGCAAACGTCACGCTTGGCATCAACGACACGCAGCAGTTCAACGCCTATCTAGTGGTCAACGGCAGCGTCCCGGCAGATGTGTCTGTCGCCTGGTCGACAGCGGGCGGCATCGGTTCCATTGACACGAACGGGCTTTTCACAGCCCACACAGCAGGCATTGGAAGCGTGATTGCGGTCTACACAGGTTCGGGATTCACCGTCACCGGGACGGCATCTGTCATTGTGAACTCCAGCCCGCCGCAGCCTCCTGGCAACCAGACTTACACCCTCGTGATTTATCCCGCATCAGCAAGCCTGGCGGTTGGCGCAACGCAGCACTTTGTTGCCCAGCTTTACAATGGCAGCACTTACCTTTACGACGTTCCCGACTCGAACCTGGCATGGTCCTCGTCCAACACGGCAGTGGGCACAATAGACCCACTTGGGGTCTTCAGCGCCCTGTCGAACGGCACTGCGGTTGTCAGCGTGTCCTATGTCGGCATCGGGCTGGCAAACGTCAGCACGCAGAATACGGCGACCGTAACTGTGGGAAATGCAATTTCCCCGTCCAACGTGTCGTCCATCAGAGTGACCCCCAACCCTTCCTCGCTTTTCGTGGGGCAGAGCCAGCAGTTCATTGCAACGGCCTATGACGCGTCCGGCGCGCCCCTCGGCGTGCTTCCGAATGCCAACCTTTCCTGGTCAGTCACATCAGGAATCGGCCCAATCGGCCCTGACGGGATTTTCAATGCGACCGCGGTGGGAAGCGGGATGGTGACTGCGGTCTACACCGCCGCAAGCCCGCTTGCCCAGATTTCAGGCAACGCATCGGTGTCTGTTTCGCAGTTCGTGCCAAGCCCAATCGGCGGGGGCGGAAGCTCGGGCGGCAACAGCAACGGTGGCGCATCGTTCAAGACATCCACCACCGTCTCATTCTCCTGCGCCGGCACGGCGGGCACGGTGAAGGTCACGGTATTCGACTCAAGCGTGAAAAACGCCACCGTGAAGATAATCTACCGCGGGGGCAGCAAAAGCGAGACGGTGCTTGTGAAGGAAATAAGCGGCACAGAGTCGTTCGGCTTCACGCCCGCGCAGGCAGGCGAGTATTCGCTTTTCGTGACTGTCGGCACAGACCAGGCAAGCTCGAGCTTCTTCGTGCAGCACTGCGGCCCGCAGGCATCCAACGTGACGCAGAATGTCACGGTGCGCCTCGAGCCCTCCCGCGAGCTCATCCTCTCGAAGCTCGTCTATTACCCGGGCGGCTTTTCCAAGCGCTTCTCGGTGTACAAGATAACCGACGGGCAGGGCGAGTCGTACGAGTCCGACATCGTGCTTTACCTAAACTACACCGGCAACTCCACAAAGTACGAGCTTGACATACTCGACTCGGTGCCGTCCTCGGTCCTCGCGCGCGCAAGCCAGATATCGTTCGATGACAGGCCAAGCGTGGTGTCGTCCGCGCCCAAGTTCGAGTGGCACGTCAAGTCAATCTCGAAGGGCACCCGGCTCTCCTATGCCTACAGCTTCTCCCGCCCGCTCACCGAGCAGATGATAGCGCTGTTCGACGCGCCCACCATCCGCGAGGCAGGCGCAGGCAGCTCAGCGCAGAAGAGCGATGGCGGGCTGCTCGCCGCAAGCATAGGCCCGATATTCGGGATAACGCTTCCGCTAATAGGCGTGGTGCTGGCGTTCATTGTGCTGCTCGCGCTCGTCTACTTCTTCCTCTTCAACAGGAAGAGCGAGGAAGAGTGAGCGCCTTTTTTCATTTTTTGATTTTTCTTTCTGCTGAGTGGGTGCTGCCATGATGAAAAAGAAAGCATCTCCCCCCGTCTCCGGAATCAGGCAGCTTGCTCTTGGGGATTGCCTGGGCAAGCCTCTTTCCGAGCCGGCATGCGGGTTGATGAAGTTCAGCAAGGCAGGCGGGCAGCCCTGGTCTTCCTTTCATCCTGTGCTTGCCGGGAACCTGGAAAATGCGCGCTGCGTCCTCGTGCTCCCGCCATACGAGAGCGTCGGGCTTGGCAAGTATGCAGAACGCACGCAGAGGTATATTTTCATCAATGACACGGCAAATTCAAAATCCTATATCGTTTCCTTTCCGCTCAGCTCCTTCGTTGGCGGCAAGAAGCATGATATAGGGGGGAGCCATCTTGCCATTGCCAATGAAATCAAGGAAGCAGGCAAGATGCTCGGGCTGGGGCGCGAAAACTTCCCGAAGGAATCCGAGCCGCAGGATGCCTATCCGCTCAAGGTCGGCGGCGGAGAAATAGAATTCAAGCCAGGCGGCCGCATATATGCGTTCGGAACGTCAGGCTCGTACAAGCAGGGGCCAAACGACCTGGTATCAAAGCTGCTGACCGAGCTGCACTCAAGGCTACAGCCGGGCATAATGCAGGCATATGAAGCGCTGAAGAAAATTGCGGGAGCGCCAAAGGCCGAATGATGCCTTTTTTTGCCCGTATGCGGCCACCACGCCTTAACCAGCAGGGACGCCATTCGCGTGTCCGAACGCCAAGGCGTGCACTGGCGGCGTGCGATGGTTTTTAACCCCTTTCAACAGAAAAAGCAACCATGAAAAGGAACATAAACCAGCCCCTGCGCAGGGCAAAGCGCATATTGGCAGACCCAATCGCCGCAAAATCGGCTTCCCCGGAATTCCTGGCGTGGTTCAAGCGGCTTGACAAGGCCAGCACGCCCCATGAGATTGTCGGGCAATTTGCGGCTTCCGGGCAGGCGTTCGCGCGCGGGCAGGGCAATGCCCCTGGCAGCCGGAATATCAATAACCTTGCAAACTGGGCTGCGGCGGTTTCAGTGCAAAAAATAAACAGCCGCGCCAAAACGCCTTCGATATATAGGATGCTTGGCGTGGCAAGCTGCGCTTACAAATTGGCCCTCGGCATGCCGCCAATCGATTTGGGCACAATCCAAGGGATCAAGGCGAAGCAGGAGGCGCTCGGAAAGCTGGCTGTCCTTGTTTCCCAAGGGGCGCATCTTCCCAGCCGGTTTTCCGTAACGCCCGCCCTGTTTGTGCGACCTGGATTCCACAGCAAATTTTGAGATGCCTGGCGTTTTTTCCAGCTAGCGCAAGCTAAACTTTCAAATTGGAATTGCGATTCCAATACAACAAATTTCTCTAGAAATTTGTCTTTGTATTGTAAATTCTATGCCTGCGGGCATCTGCGTTTTCGGCGCACCGAAAACGTCTGATGCATTTTGCACGGGCAAAATGCACATATCATTTACAATGCAGACAAGACCTGTCCGCAGATTTTGTCTTCGCAAACAGGAAAGGCTTTTTTCCCGCCCGCACCCTAAGCGTGTTTTTCGAGGTGAATGCGCGGAAGCAGTGCCCGTCTATGAAGAACTGCGCGCGCTCGGGGCCTGACAGGCGGATGGTGCAGCGCGCGCTGCGCGGGAGGATGAGGGGCGCGAACGTGCGGCGGAAAGGCGAGATTGCGACCGCCTGGTAGCACGCCGCTCTCCGCTGCATCTGCTTCCCGCCGCAGGAATAGCAGTAGGCAGGCGAGCCTGTGGGCGTGCAGAACAGCAAGCCGTCGGCCCTGAAGGCAAAGTGTTTTTTTCCGACTGCCAAATGCATCGAGAGCACGCGCGGCTCCGGGTTCCTGATGCCTATCTCGTTCAAGGAAAGCGGCATCCTCTTCCCGTCTATGCTGCACTCAAGCATGAGGCGCGGCTCGCTTGCGAGCGAGGAAAGCACGCGTGACAGCCTGCCTTTCCAATTTGCAAACGTGGCCTGGCAGATGAAGCTGGTGTTGCTGCCTATTGCGAAAAAGGGCACGCCGTAATGGCGCTTGTGGTAAAGCACAGTGCCGTCCCCGCCGATGGTTATCATGAGCTGGGGCTTTTTGGAAAGGGACACCCCGTGCGCGCGAAGGAACGCCTCCACCTCGCGCCGAAGCGCTGATGTTTGCGGCTTTTTCCTGTTGGCTGCGACTGCTGCGCGGGTGACTCTCATGTTGGCACCAAGAATCAGATTTTGAACCTCTTTTCTATGAAGCGGCGGCTGGGCAGCGACTGCGCCCCCTTCCTCAGCACCTTTGCCGCGGCAACCGCGTTTGCGAACCGCACGGACTCGAAAACGCTTCTCCTCTCCACCACTCCCGATACGAAGCCCGCGCAGAACGCGTCGCCTGCGCCGAGCGTGTCCACGGGCTTTACAACGTATGGCGGGACCGTGAAGGACGACATGTCGCGCGTCTTGACGATTATCTCCCTTGCGCCCTGCTTTATCACGCAGACCATGTTGTACTGCCTGGCAAGCCTTGCAGCCTCCGCCTCCTCACGCGAGCCCGTGATTGCGAAGAGCTCCTTTCGGTTTATTATCAGGAAATCGCATCTCTCGAAAATGGGCGCAAGCTTCTTCTCGCCGAGCCGCGACGCGGCCCTGCCCGGGTCGAACGATATCGGGATGCCTGCCTTGTGCGCAAATTTGCTCCCGGCGTCAAGCATGTGGTAGGCGCAGCCGCTCATGTGCAGGAATTTCGAGCCGCGTATGAAATCCGGGTCGACCGCGCGCCGCCTGTCCGCCACGCCCAGGTCCTCAATCACGCGCACCTCGCCTGCGGCGTCTATTATTATCACGGACAGCCCGCTCATCCCCCGGAACACGCGCACCTGCGAAACGTCCACCCCCCTTGCATGCAGGTCGGCGAGCAGGTACTTGCCGTGCCTGTCGGATGCTACGTTGCCTATCACGCCTGACTCATGCCCGAGCTTGACTAAGTTGACCGCCACGTTTGCCGCGGAGCCCCCCCCGCTCACCGACGGGTGCATGCGCATGAGCGCGGTGTGGTCCGGCTCAGGGAACCTCTCCACGTAGTTCCTGATGTCGTAGACGATGTGCCCGATGGTCGCTATCTTTTGGTGCATGCCGCCAATCCGCAGCCAGATAATTTAAACATTGGTGGCAATAGCTAGGCCATGGCAGGCTTGGACGGCGGCGCCTTGCAGGGGGCAGGCCCTGGGCAGGGGATGCCGCAGCTTCTTGGGGATTTGCCTGAGCGGACGCCCGAGGAAAAGCTCGCTTCCCTGCTTGGCAATGCGCTTGAGGCAAGCCTGCGCGCGAAAATCGAATCCTTCGGCGGGCTCCTCACGCGCGAGGCGGCGGTGCAGCTCCTGTGCCAGGAGAACCGCATATCCACCGAGAGGAAGCTGCCCCTATCCGAAGCGCGCGCCTCGCTGCTGCCATTCTCCTTTTCCGCCCGCGTGGACAGGGTATTCCCCGTCCAGCAGTTCCCCGGCGGCTCCATGCGCACGGTGCGCATCCACATCTCGGACAAGTCGGGGGAAGCCACGCTCGTGCTCTGGAACGAGCAGGCCAGCCTTGCGGAGGGCGGCATCCTCTCAGGCGACACCATCGAATGCGCCGGCGCATACGCGCGCGCAGGGGAGATTTCAATCGGCAGGAACGGCACTGTTTTGCGCGCTGGCAAAAACTCCGTGCAGGATGTTGCAGGGCTTCGGGAAGGGGCCTGCAATGTGCAGGGGACTGTGGAAAAAGTCGAGGGCATGCGGCACTACCGCGACAGGAAAACCGGCGGGGAAAAAAGCATGCTTCCCTTCACGCTGTGCAGCGGCGGCAAGTGCTGCCGCGCGGTCTGGTGGTCTCCGCCGGGCGATGCGCCGCAATTGCGCGAAGGCAACCAGGTGGCGCTTGAGAACGCGGCTTTCCGGGATGGCGAGCTCCACCTGAATGCGTTCTCCAGGATTGTGCCATCAGACGGCGAGGGCGCGGGAGGGCGGGCAGGGAAATTCCTGGGCGTGTCAGCTGACGGCGGCGATTTCGCCATTGCAATCGGCGCTGAAAAGTTTCGCATGCCAGCCGCAGGCGCGCTTGCGCTGCTTGGCATAGGGGCGGTGCCCCCTGGCGTGGGCGCCGCCACGCTGCTGTCGATAAAATCCCGCACGCTTGAGGGGAAAGAGGCGCGCTATTTTTCGGAAGGGGAACGCCTGGTGTCCATCAAGCTTGAAGGCTAGGGAAGGGAAAAACAGGAAAAGAAAAAAAATAAAAAAGGCGGAGCCTTCAGGTGCACTTGCCTACCAGGTTCTTGGTGCCGTACTGCTTGAGGCCTGTCAGGCTTGGCGAGTTGTACGTTATTGTCACGTTGTAGTCGTAGACCGTGCCCGCCGAGCCGCATGTGGACCCGCTTGCAGTGAAAGCTATGGTCTGGACCTGGCCTGCTCCGAATACGGCGTTGGTGCCGGTCAGCCCGGTGAGGTTTGTCGTGCTGCCTATTTTCATTTCGGTTATGGTGTAGGGGCCTGTCGCCTCCATGTTCTGCACGCTCAGGCTTCCGGTTGCCAAACCTGCATCCATCTTGGCGTCAAGTATTGCAAACGGCCTTGCCTGGCCTCTCCAGTAGGACTGGCTCTGCGTGATTCTTGCGTCTGAGGCCATTCCTGGGAAGAACCCGAGGAGCGCAACCGATACGAGCGCCACAATCAGGACCACTGCCAGAAGAACCAGATATTCTGTCGCACCCTGCCCGCGGAATATTCCCATAGAACCCCTCTTTTGGATTTTTTTGCCGGCTATTCCGGCAGCGTGCATTTGTCGGAGTCACATAATATAAATATTCCTGCAAGGCGGCGCCAGCCAAGGCTGGGGAAAGAAAAGAAAATAAAAAAAGGCTGAAAAACTTTACGTGTACTTGCCTATCAGGTTCTTGGTGCCGTACTGCTTGGCCCCCACTATGTTGGGCGTGGTGTATGTGATGTTCACGCCAAGGTCATATATCGAGCCGGCGGAATACGCCCCTATCGCCTGCGTTATGTACACTGTCTTTGTCTCGCCAGCCCCGAACGCCGTGTTCAGGCTGCTGTTTGTGCCATTGCCAACCGCAATCGTCGTCATGGTAAGGCCCGTCGACTCCATGTTCTGGATGGAGAACGTGCCTGCTGTTGCGCTTATGCTGCTGTCCAGGATTGCAAAAGGCCTTGCCTGCCCTCTCCAGTAGGACTGGCTCTGCGTGATTCTTGCGTCGGAGGCCATTCCGGGGAAGAACCCCAAAAGCGCCACCGATACCAGCGCCACAATCAAAACCACTGCCAAGAGCACTAGATACTCTGTGGCTCCTTGTCCCCGAAATATTCCCATAAAAACCCCCTTGTTTGTCGCCTTTTTGCCCGATTCACAGGCTTATTGTGGTAAATCGCACTTATAATATATAAAGATTTCTTCATCCCCTAAAAAGCGCAGGGGAAGCCGCCAGGTCATACATACTTGTCCACCAGGCCCTTGGTCCCGTACTGCTTGAGCCCGCTTATGCTTGGCGTGTTGTATGTGATTGTCACGTTGTACTCGTATACCGCGCCCACGGTGTTTGTCCCGAACCCCGGGGTGGTCATGTACACGTTCTTGGTTTCGCCAGGGGCAAACGCTGTCGCCGCAAGGCCTGTGCTGTTGATGGTGCCCATGAGGATGTTGGTTATGGTGTACTGCCCGCTCGCTTCCTTGTTCTGGATGGCCAATGTCGCCCCCCCTGTGGCGTTTATGGAGGCGTCAACGATGGAAAACGGCCTTGCGCTCCTCCAGTACGACTCGCTCTGCGTAATCCTGGCGTCGGACGCCATCCCCGGGAAGAACCCCAAAAGCGCGACGGACACGAGCGCCACAATCAGGACCACTGCCAAAAGAACCAGATACTCGGTTGCGCCTTGTCCCTTGAACATTCCCATAGAACCCCTCTGCTGATTGCCCTTCCTTTCATGTCCGCCATGTGCGCGGGCACTTCCAATTCCCGGTTAGATTATATAAACATTCCCTGCTTGCCGCCGCCTGCGGCTTGAGAAAAAGAAAAAAAGGAAAGACAAAAGCAGGGAAGGGCAATCAGGAGTATTTGCCTACGATGCCCTTGGTCCCGTACTGCTTGGCCGAGGCGCCGCTTGGCGTGGTGTAGGTGATGGTCACGCCCAGCTCATACAGGCTGCCGGCTGCATTGCCGCCCATGTCCGGGATTATCAGGGCCTTGCTCTCCCCCGAGGAAAACTGGGTGCTGCTTGTGTTGTTGTAGATGCCCACCTGGAAAAGCGTGATGGTGAGGGGCCCCGCAGGCTCCATGTTCTGCAGCACGAAGCTCCCGTGCCCCGTGGAATTTATGGTTGCCTCGGTTATTGCAAACGGCCTTGCCTCGCCCCTCCAATACGTGCTTGACTGGGTTATCTTCGCGTCGGTTGCCAGCCCGGGGTAATACCCGAGGAGCATGATTGCCACCAGGGCGACTATCAGCACGACGGCAAGAAGCACAAGGTATTCGGTCGCCCCTTGCCCTCCCTTCGCAAGCACCATAAAAATCCCATCGCCATCCGTTTCCAACCGCCGTGGGCCGCACCAGCGCAATTTGTGGCGTGCGAGCTATAAAAATCTTTGTTTGCCAAATGCACCCATGAGACTTTCAGCGCTTTTCCTGCTGCTGTTTGCATGCGCGCTCCTGCTGTCAGGCGCGCCTGCGGCAAGGTACACGGAAAACCTCACGGTCCAGGTCTTCGACAGCACCTTCCGCCCGGTCGAGGGCGCGCAGGTCTACGTGGAATACGAGCTGAACTCAGTGGCGGGGAACACCAGGACCAAGCCGAAGCTCTCGGATTCGCGCGGGTACGCGAACATCATATTCACGGACTACGAGGAAATCGACAGCCAGACGGAATACGCATACACGCTTTACGTGAAATACGGCGACCAGCTGGCTTCGGCGTCGCTTATCGCGGTGGACGGGGAGAGCAGGACATACACGATGCAGGTCGAGTCCTATGTCGCATTCGTGCGCGTGTTTGACCAGGGCGGCAGGCCGCTTCAGGCAAATGCGACAGTGGGCAAATCCACAAAGCCGACCGACGCCACCGGGCGCACATACTTCATCCTCCCGCCAGCCAACTACACCCTCAAGGTGGAGCGGAACGACCTGGTGAAGAACATCCCGTTCTCGATTGGCAGCGCGGAGGGCGACGTGTCGCTTGATGTCATGCTCAGCTACTACAAGCTCGACATATTGGTGCAGGATGACCGCCGCCGCCCGCTATCCGCAAAAGTGGACGTGGGCGGGACGGGCGCCGAAACGGACAGCGAGGGCATTGCCCACTTCGAGAACATCCCCACAAGCACGCCCACTGTGGTCGTGGTGTACGGGCAGGGCATAAAGCGCATCAGCCCGAACCTGCAGGAAAGCCAGTCGCTGGAGGTCACATTCGACGTCAACAAGCCGTCCATCAAGGACCAGTACTCGACGCTTTCCCAGTCCGGGGTGGGCCTGGTGCGCTTCTTCGTGGAGGATGCCGGGCCGTCGGCAAGCGGGATAGATGCGGTCTCCCTCTCCTATGAGGTTGCAGGCGTGCAGAACACGGTTTCGGTCTACACGATAGGCTACAACAGCTTCGAGGCGAAAATCCCCGCGCAGCCGGACGGCACCCTTGTGAAGTACGCCATCACCGTCTCGGACAAGGAAGGCAACACTGCGGTCGGGAACGGGGACTATGTGGTCTCGCTTGGCGGGGGCGCCCAAATCCCTTCGAACGGAAGCTCGCCCAGGGCTGCATCGCCCCTCATGCCTTCCATCCCCAGCGAGGCCATTTTTGCAGCCATCGCGGTGCTTGCGGTGGCCGCCTTTGCGGCAGTCTACTACTTCAACAGGAAAAAGGGAAGCATCCAGCCCCCGCCCATCGCGCCGCCTGCCATGCCGCCCCCGCAGCAATAAGGGGCGCAGCCTTGCGCGCGGCAATCCCTGGCCCAGCAGAAAACATTTGGCGGCAGGCGTGCCATCGCGGGCACACTGCAGGCGCACCGCTGCGCGCTGCCGCCCGGGCACTCCTGCGGGGCCGCAATCCGGCCTTTTGCGCCGCATTGCTTTTATAAATCTCCATTCCCAATCCATCCTCTGGTGGGGGCATGGACAAGGTTATCACAAGGACTGAGCTTGACCTGAAGCCATTTTCGCGCGGCAAGGTGCGCGACACATACGAGCTTCCCGGCGGGAACCTCCTCATGGTGGCGTCGGACCGGCTTTCAGCGTTCGACGTCGTGTTTCCCGACGGCATTGAAAAGAAGGGGCGCGTGCTTACGCAGATGTCCCTTTTCTGGTTCGAAAGGCTCAAAGGCGTGGTGGGCAACCACATGGTTTCCACCTCGGTGCCGGATGGCCTGCCGCCCTGGCTGGAAGGCAGGTGCATGACGGTAAAAAGGCTGAAAATAATCCCGCTTGAGTGCGTGGTGCGCGGCTACATGGCAGGCTCGGGCTGGAAGGACTACCAGAAGGCCGGCTCGATTTGCGGGGTAAAGCTTCCCTCCGGGCTGAAAAACGCCTCCAGGCTCCCCTCTCCGATTTTCACCCCTTCCACAAAGGCGGAAAAGGGGCACGACGAGAACGTCGGCGAGGAAGCAGGCGTGGCGCTTGTAGGCAAGGAAACGTACGATGCGGTGCGCGGCCTGTCCCTGCGCCTCTATTCCGCCGCGGCGGATTATGCGATTGCGCGCGGGATAATACTGGCGGACACGAAATTCGAGTTCGGGATGGACGCGGAGGGGAAGATACTGCTTGCGGACGAGGCGCTCACGCCGGACTCCTCCCGCTACTGGCCCGCGTCTTCCTACAGGGAGGGCATCTCGCCGCCGTCATATGACAAGCAGTTCGTGCGGGACTACCTGGAAGGCATGGGCTGGGACAAGCGCCCGCCCGCGCCGCACCTGCCAAAGGAAGTGATGGAAAAAACTACTGAAAAATACGTGGAATGCTTTGAAAGGCTTACGGGGAAGAAATTCCCGTATTAGGTGGTGCTTATGGTGGACGTCCTCATATTGCTTGGAAGCGAATCCGACATGCCGGTTGCGGAAAAGGCAAAAGGCGAGCTGGCAAGGCTTGGCATAAGCCACGAGGTCAAGGTGGCATCTGCCCACCGGCAGCCCGGCCTGCTTGACAGGATGGTGCGCGAATCCGATGCAAAGGTCTTCATAGGCATCGCCGGGCTTTCCGCGGCGCTTCCTGGCGCGATTGCAAGCAAGACGGCAAAGCCGGTTATCGGCGTGCCGGTGGATGTCTCGCTTTCAGGCCTGGACGCGCTCCTATCCATGATGCAGATGCCTTCCGGCGTGCCCGTGGCGACAGTGGGCATCGGCAATGGGAAAAATGCCGCGCAACTCGCGGCAAGGATTCTTGCGCTGTCGGATTCCAGGCTGGCTGCGAAACTAGGCAAGCAATGAAGGCTGGAAATATGCCTGCGCCGGGCGATTCCTGGCTTGCTGCGAACTGGGCAAATAAGGAAGCTTAATATCGGGCAAGATGTCATGGCAAGGAAGCCGGATATCAGGCAAGGAGACGTGGTTATTGTGCACTTCCCGGAAATACTGAAAAAATGCAAGCGCGGGCCTCAGGTCATACTCCCCAAGGACATAGGCATGATACTTGCCTATTCCGGCATCGGGAAAAACTCCGTGGTGGTGGATGCCGGCGCAGGCAGCGGCTGGCTGGCAGTCTCGCTTGCAAACGTCGCGAAAAAAGTCACAGCATATGAGTGGCGCGAGGAGTTCGCACTTCTTGCGGAAAAGAACGCCGCGCGCGCGGGCGTGGAGGGCACGCTTGCGATAAAGCGCGCCAACGTGCTTGAGGGAATCGAGGAGCGCGAGGTGGACCTGGTCACGCTTGACCTGGCAGACTCGGACAAGGCCGTATCGCACGCTCACGCTGCGCTGCGCAATGGCGGCATGGTGTTCGGCTACTTGCCGCACGTGGAGCAGGCGCGCCGCTTTTTCGAGGCCTGCATTGCGGCAGGGTTTGACGGGCCGCACATGATGGAAGTCATGGTGCGCGACTACCTGGTGCGCGAGTCAGGCGTTCGGCCCGAGAACACGGGGCTTACGCACACCGCGTACCTTGTGTTTGCGACAAAGAAAGGCCCGGCCGCTGCAGCGCCCCAGGCCCAGCACACTGCAAAAAAGTAAGAAAAAAAGAGGTGGTTTGAATGAAAGGCATCCTGCTTGTTTTGGCTGTGGCGCTTGCCCTGCTCATCTCGGGCTGCGCGCAATCCCAGCCGCAATCGCCGCAGCCCCCCGCCGCGCCTGCGGCCCCGCCTGCCCTTCCTGCAGCGCCGGCGCAGAACCAATCCAACAATTCATCTGCCGTGGCGCCTGCGCCTCCCGCCGCTCCCACCGATGCCGACACGTGTGCAATCGAGTTCCAGAAGGACGCATCAAGCGTCTATTATGTCATGGTGAAAACATCATCGCCAAAGAAGGTGAGCGTGACCTGCCCGAATGGCAAGGGCGGGCAGCAGCAGGGCGGGCTTTTCTTCTGCAGCCAGCTTGACGTCCCAAGCCCGGCCATTGCCTACCTTGACGGGAAGGAGTGCGCCCGCTCGCAGTTTTCCGCGCCTGCGCTTGGCCCAGGCGCGCAAGGCAAGCAGCAGTGCACGGTGCTTCTCGGCCCGTCGCGCATAACTGCCGGGCAGACATCCACAGTCACGGTGAAGGCGTACGCCCCGCAGGAAAGGAGCAACCTCACCTACAACTGCGGCGACCGCGAAGTGACCGAGACCGTGGGCGGCATGGTGGACACGGGCAAGATATGCAAGTTCGGCACGCCCGGCACGATAGAGGTCTACGCCAGGATAAACGGCGTGGCGTGCGGCAATGCGTTCCTGTCGGTGTTTTCCTCCCCCAAGGACTGCTTTGTCTTCGGGAGCAAGGCTGGCAATGGCAACGGAATCTACAACTACACCGCCCGGGTGGCCGCCCGCGGCTACAGCGGCGGCGACGAGCTCATCTACAGGTGCTATGACATTGCCCACACGGTAAAGGCAAGCAGCATCCAGAACACCACGGACTTCATCGTCCCGATAGAGTGCAGCTCGGCGTCAGGCCCGCTTTCGCAGAACGTGAAGGTGTCTATGGGCGGCGATGCCTGCGGCGAGATGGTTGTGGCGCAGTGAGGCTTTGGGTGCCAAAAAGAAGCATTTAAAATGATGTGCCCTCATATCGCCATCCTCGGATACTAAAGGTGATGCTAATGTCAAAAATAACCATTCCTGCAATCGTGGAAGGCGGAAAGGCCAACGCTGGGCCGCCATTGGGGCCGGCACTGGGCCCGCTCGGCGTGAACATCGGCGGGATAATCGACGAGATAAACAAGAAGACCTCCGCGTTTTCCGGCCTCAAGGTGCCTGTGAAAGTGGTGGTGGACAAGTCTTCAAAGACGTTCGCCATCGAAGTGGGCAGCCCGTCCACAGGGGAGCTCCTCAAGAAGGAGGCCGGCGTGGAAAAGGGGAAGAAGGGCGGCGCGGACGACCCAAAGACCGTCGGCAACCTCAAATTCGAGCAGGCGGTCAAGGTCGCCAGGATGAAGACTGACGGCTCGCTTGTCAGGAACCTGAAAAACGGCGTGAACGAGGTGCTCGGCACCTGCGTCTCCCTTGGCATAACCGTCGAGGGGCAGGACGCGCGCAAGATTATCGAGGAAGTCAAGGCTGGAAAGCACGATTCCCAGCTTGCAGGCTGAATGCGCGAAGAAGCAGATGCATGAAAACAACGCATGCAGCCCGAAGGCTCGCGCGAGCAGCCAGCCGCAGTTTCCCAAGGCACTCGTTTAAATATTCTTTTTCCGAATGCAGGTGCGGTAATCCTATGAAGCATGCAGCACCTGCGATTCTCCTCCTCCTTCTCTGCTCAGCCCCGTTCGCATCAGTGGAGTGGAGCTATTTTGCGCAGGGCGCGATAATCGGCAGGCCGCTTCTGATGTCCGGCCAGGCAGTGTTCTCAACATACGAGGGCAAGGTGTATTCGTTCTCGGCGGACAGGGGGACCATCTCCTGGGCATACGACGCGGACGCGCGCATGTCCGTGCCGGCTGCGCAGGTTTCCCAAGACACAATCGCGGCGGCAAGCCAAAGCGGAAGGCTGGCCTTCATCTCGTCAGGGGGGAAGGAAGGCGCTGCAGTGAACCTTTCAGCCGCCCCGCTTTACCTCTCGGGCGACTCGGGCAATGCCTATGTTTCGATGCCTGGCGGCGTGCGGGCATACTCCAAGGCGGGCGTTTCGCTTTGGAACTTCACGCTTGCAGGCCCGGCCGGGCCCATAGGCGCATTCGGCAGCACGGTATATTTCACATCCGGCGGGAAGCTCTACTCAGTGGCCGCGAGGAGCGGCGCGCAGAATTTTGCAGTGCCTGCAGCGGAATCGTTCCTCTCCGCGCCAGTGGAATACGACGGCAGCATATATCTTGGCGCCACGGACGGCAGGCTTTACTCGTTTGACGCGCTCTCGGGCAGGCAGCGCTGGCATTTCCAGACGGGCGGCTGGGTGCAGTCCACCCCCGTGCGCTTTGGCGATTCGATATTCTTCGGCTCGAACGACGGCTATTTCTATTCGATAACCGACTCTGGCAAGCTGCGCTTCAAATTCAGGACGGGGGAAGGGGTCTGGTCGGAGCCCGTGCTCTATGCAGGCAAGGACGGGCAGCTGGTGTCGTTCGGCTCGAACGACGGGAACATCTACGGGCTTGACGCAAACAGCGGCGGGCTTGTCTGGTCATTTTCGGCCGGGGGCAGGGTCGGAAGCGCATCGGAGTCGGCAGGCTCGCTCCTTTTCGGCACAAGCGCCGGAAAATTCTATTCGCTCTCGCCCTCTCCCATATGCAGCTTTTCCTGGCCCAGAAACGGCGCGTCCGTGGGCGACTGGCCCATCGACATCGACGGCACGGCATACTCCGACTCAGGCGTGCAGGGGGTGGAGGTGCGCCTCGAGGGCGGCAACTGGCAGGCTGCGCGCGGCAAGGAGGAATGGCATGCGGATGTGGATTTCACAGGCAAGCCGTTCGGCGCGTTTGGCGTGGAGTGCCGCGTCACCGACCTGTCGGGGAAGCAGCAGGCGGGCGACTACTCCTCCATCATCCTTGTGAAAGGGCAGGCCGTGCCCCTCCAGAGGATGGTGGTTATTGCCCCGTCCGAGGCGGGCATGAACGAGACTTTCAACATTTCCGCGCTCGACAGCCGGGGCGTGGAGCTTGCGGGCGTCACGCTTGCGGTCTCTGGCGTGAACCGGACAGGGGACAGCCCGTTTTCCGTCGTGCTTGGCAAAGGCGGCAGCGTGCCTGTCTCGCTTGAAAAGCCGGGCTTCGAGCCGGTTTCCTTCATGATAATCGGCACTGGCGGGGGAAGCCCCATCCTCCCAATCATCGCGCTCCTCGTTGCCTGCGCGCTCGCATTCTTCGCGTACAGGAAGTTCGTTGCGAAAAAGAAGTAGCGTTTTTTGCCTGCTTACTTGCCATTGTATTCCATGAATACCTTGTCCTCTTATCCGAGATTTCATCTCGGCTTCGGACAAAGTTCCATGAAAACTTTGTCCTCCGGCTTTCCGTAATGGGAATGGTATCCCTTCAGCCGCGCGACTTCCACAAAGCCGACTTTCTGGTAAAGCCTGGCAGCAACCTTGTTTCCGCCGTACCTGTCCAGCCACATCTTTTTCGGCGAAAACCGCGCCTTTGCCTCGGAGATTGCGCGGCGCAGAAGCAGTTCGCCAAAGCCCAGCCCTTGCCATTTGGGCGATACCGCAATGCTGAGCACTGCATTGTGCGCCTCGCTTGGGAGCGCGCTTCTCCGGATTTCGCTGACCCCAGCCACCTTGCCGCCGACGAAAAGGAAAATCTTGACGAGATGCTTCCTGTCCAGGAGCTTCGCCTGCCCCAGGACATATTTTTTCTCCTGCCGCAGCGTCACTTTCTTCTGGAGCAGAACGTGCGCCTTGCTTTCGATGATTGGGTTGAAATAATCCATCAGCGCCTTTGCGCCGATTTTTTTAAGTTGAGCGCCGTGGCTGACTACGCGTATTTCATATTGGGGCATGGCGCGTTTTTGTTTCACCCTGCGCGTTCGGGGCATGCAACTCACGACGCGTTTGCCGCGTCCGACGCCTTCTGGAACACCTTTATCGTGTTTGCCTTGATGGTGACGGGGATTGGCACCGCGACCTCGGTGAGCTCCACAGTCACCTCGTCCTTGTTGGTGTCTATCTTTATCACGCGCGCCTTCTCCCCCTTGAACGGGCCTGAGACAAGCTCCACCACGTCGCCTTTGGAAATCGAAAGCACCGCCGGCTTTGCGGCCTCGATCATGCCCTCGATGTCCTTGATGCCCATGGGCCGGTCAAGCACGCCTTTTATGTGCGGTATCCTAAGCCCCGCCTGGCGGACAGAGACCTCGTCCTCGCCCTCCACAATCAGGTAGCCCTTGAGGTCCTCGAAGTAGGCTATGGCGGGAATCTTGAGGTTCTCCTTCTTTATCTTCTTGGAGAGCATGTCAAGCACTATTTTTTCCTGCCCCACGGTTATCTTGTAAACATATATCATTTTTCCACCCAACCTTTCAAACCAGATTCACCACGAACGAAAGTATCACGCCTATGAGCCCCACCGCCACCATGCCGATGCCTGTTATCTTGATTATCCTCTCGAACTCTTTTTGCCTCGGGCGCGTGGCAACATTCATCACGCGCATCGCCTGCTTTATCCATCCGCCAATGTCGAACATAGTATCCACCTTTCCCTTACCCGAGCAGGTCCAAGTCCAGCTCGGCATCCTCCACCCTTGCGCCTGCGTTCATCGCAGCGCTTGCCAGTTCATACTGCGGGAACTTCGCGCCTGCCAGCACCGCAAGCACGCGCACCGAGCTTTTCTTCGTGTTCTTCTCCACCCTCGCGCCCCAGATGATGTGCGAGGACGGGTCGATGCGCTTTGAAACCTCTGAAACGATGAGCTCGGCCTCGCGAAGCGTCATGTCCTCCCCGCCCACCACGTTGATGAGCGCGCGGCTTGCTGTCGAGATGTCAACATCCAACAATGGCGAGTTCATGGCGGTGTCCACCGCGATGAGCGCGCGCTGGTCGGGCTTTGCCTCCACGGACGCCTCGCCGATTCCGACAACCGCGCAGCCTGCGCTTGTTAGGATTGTCCTCAGGTCGGCAAAGTCAAGGTTGACAAGCCCTGCCTTTGTGACCAATTCCGCAATCCCCTTCACGGCGCCGGCAAGCACCTCGTCCGAAACCTTGAACGCCGTGTTGAGCGGCAGGTCTGGAACTATGGAGAGCAGCTTGTCGTTGGGGATGACAATGACTGTGTCGGCGTGCTTGCGGAGCTTGTTCAACCCCTCGAGCGCGTTTTGCATCCTCACCTTCCCTTCGGACGCGAACGGGAGCGTGACCACCGCAATGGTGAGCGCGCCTGCGGCCTTTGACTGCTCCGCGATTATGGGCGCGCTTCCGGTCCCTGTGCCGCCGCCCAGGCCGCATGTGATGAACACCATCATGGCGTCGGATATCGACGCCTTTATCTCCTCTGCGGACTCCTTTGCCGCTGCCTCGCCGACCGCTGGGTTGGAGCCTGCGCCCATGCCGCGCGTGGTCTTCTTTCCCAAAAGTATCTTCTTGTCCGCGCCCATCTTCACCAGGTGCTGAACGTCGGTGTTCATGGCGACGAGCTTGACGCCCTCAATCCTCACATCGTGCATCCTGCTCATGGTGTTGCAGCCCGAGCCCCCTGCGCCAACGACGTAGATTTTCGGCCTGGACTGCTCTATGAACTTCAAAAGCTCCGCGTCCTCAGGAGATACGACTATGCCTTCGGGAATGTGCGCCTCAACGTTGTCAAGTCCCATATGATTACCATCCAAAACATTCTGCAGGAATTAGCAGACGCAGGATTATATTACTGTTCTTGTGGTGTAAATTTGATAATTTACACTGCGGACAAATTTCTCTGGAAATTTGTCCTCTTAGCGCGCGCTAACCTTGTTTTTGGCATCGACGTTAAGGCTGGAAAGTTTTATAAAGAGCTGTCAAGGAGGGGCCTCAAGATTGCAGCGCAAGCTGCTCGTTCACGCTGCAAATCTTGCCATATACTCTGTGGCTGCCTTCCGAATCGCCGCACTTGAGATGCATTTCCTTTGACGTGTTGTACTCTTTCAAAGCCCTTTCATAGGATTGCCCGGCTTTCTCCCCCCGGGCCTTCTGCGCCTCCTTCACCAGCGCATCCCCCATCTCCTCATGGGCATTCCCGATTTTTCCCTTCACGCGAAGCACTTTCTGGCGGACAGATACGCGATACGGCTCGGCTGCGGCCATCCCCTCATATTCCTTAAGTGCCTTCCTGTAACAAGCAAGCCTTTCCTTTGGGTTTTTTCCAAGGTCGCCGCTCTTCTCAAAATCGCTTTGCTCGCCGTTGCCTGCCTTCCTTTCCTGCCCCTGGGCTGCAGCATTCCCTGAGCGTTCGTCAAGAATTCGCATGCAGGCTTTTGAAGGGGTTGCATTCCATATGTCATGCCTGCCAACTGTATTAGGGTCAAAGACGTAATTCTTTTCCTTCACAAATCTCGGCATATCCACACCTGGGGTGCATGTGGTAATATGAGTTTAAAAAGGTTGGTACTTGGCAACAGCGAAGAACGTCAGTCCACTTTCGAAAGCACGCTTTTTTCCAGCTCCACGCCTTCCCAGCCTGCAAGCGCCTTGATGGCAAAGTCGAGCTTGGTTTCCGAGTCTGAGTGTATCTCGAACAGCGGGTCGCCGGTGCGCACCTTGTCGCCCCGCTCGCACAGGAGCTTGACGCCCGCCACCTTGTCGTTCGGCGCGCCTGCCGCGCGCGCTATCTTGGAAAGCATGCGGTTGTCGATGTGGAACACGCGCCCGTTCGCCTCCGCGGTCACCACGTGCCTGTACTTTGCCACCGGAACGTCGGAAAGCTTCACGCCCTTCTTCCCGCCCTGCAGCTCCACTATCTCCTGGAACTTGGCAATCGCCTTCCCGGAATCAAGCAGCGCCTCCGCAGCGCCAAAGCCCGCGCCTTTTTTCACCTTGCCCGTCATCTCGAGTATCTCGCCTGCAAGCCTGCAGGATTTTTCGCGAAGGTCGGTCGGGCCGGTGTTGTTGAGGACCTCTATAACGTCAGCGCACTCAAGCGCTGGCCCTATTCCCACCCCGATTGGCTCGCTTCCGTCTGTTATGAGCACCTCGATTTTCATGCCCAGGCGCTTGCCGATGGAGATGAACTGGTCGGCGAGCTTTTTCGCATCAGCCTGGTTCGCAAGCTTCACGCCCCTGCCGATTGGTATGTCTATCACAACATATTCCGCGCCCACGCTTTTCTTCTTCGCAAGTATGGATGCAAGCATCACGCCTTCGGGGTCGAGCGAGAGCGGGTTCCTTATCTTTATGAGCTTGTCATCCGCCGAGGCGAGCTTGAGCGCCCCTCCCCACACGATGCAGCCTTTTGACTTCTGGACGACCTCGCGCATCTCGTCTATGGGCAATGACACCGAGCACAGCGTCTCCATGGTGTCAGCCGTGCCTGCCGCGGAAGTGATTGACCTGCTTGACGTTTTGGGGATGTAAAGCCCGGCTGCGGCGATTATGGGCACCACCACCATGGTGGTCCGATTGCCCGCCACGCCGCCCACGCAGTGCTTGTCGCAGATGGGCGAGCGGCCAAGCTGCAGCGTCTGGCCGGATGCGACCACGCTGTTAGTGAGGCTCACCACCTCGTCCGGCGTGAGCCCGCGTATGTACATCGACGTTATGAAGGAGGAAAGCTCCGCCTCGGACAGGCGGTTCTGCATGAGCTCCGTCATCACCACGCCCATTTCCTTCTCGGAAAGCTCCCCGCCCTCCATCTTCTTCTTTATGTATTCGATGGATGCCGGGCGCTGCATGTGCACTATCTCTATCTGGTCCCCCTCCTTGGCGTCGAATTCGGAGAGGACCTCGGAAAAAAGCATTATCTCGCCGCGCGAGACCAGGTCGTGCGAGAGGTCTATGATTGCGACTTCCTGCTTGTTGCCGCAGGAAAGCACCACGCGGTGGGACGCGTACAGGTCGTTCTCGTGCGCCTCGGCCTCGTTCAGAACCACGATTTTCCCGCCTGCGGTGAGGTCGAGGATTTTCGCGCGGCAGATGTATTTCTTGTACTTCCAGACCTCGTCCTTGGGCTTGAGCTTGCTTGCGCCGCCGGACACGATGTCGACAATGTTCATGGCGGTGAAATCGATTGTCAAATTTATAAAACATCGCTGCGTATTTTGATGGGTGATTTTCTGGCATTGGTGTGGGACAACGTTGTGGCGGGCGCCGCGTTCGCAATCATCGCCGCAGTGACCGGGCTTGTTTTCATGCTGATGGGCGCCTTCCTCGTTCCCAAAATCGTGGACAGGCTCACCCCGAACATCAACGAGGAGAAGGAAATCGTGCGGGGAAACATGGCGGTGGCGCACTACTTCGGCGGCATTGTGCAGGCCGTGATAATCGGCATGAGCATAATAATCGCAGCCGCGATAATCGCAGGCTTCATGGGCTGATTGCCTTGAGGCCAGGGCTCTATTTGCTTGCAGCGCTGCTTCTTATCTCAGGCATGGCCTTTGCGCGCGGAGGGGGCGGCTGCTTCCTTAAGGGCACCATGGTGCAGACCCCTGGAGGAAGCGTGCCCATCGAGCAGCTCCTGCCCGGGCGGGAAGTGCTCTCTTTCGATGGAAGCAGCGTGGTGCAATCATCCGTTTTGGAAATCTACTCTGTGCACCGCGATTTTTACTATGAAATTTCAGCAGGCGCCTCCACGGTGCGCGCAACCGCCGAGCACCCGTTCTACATAGGCAACGGGGAGTTCGCAGAAGCGTCGCAGCTGAAAGGCGGGGATACCCTCTACCTCCTATCTGGCGGGGCGCTCAAGCAGGTGAAAATCAGCGCGATAACCCGCATTGATGCCATCGTCGTTGCCTACAATCTCCGCACGGATTCCCCCAACACCTTTTTTGCGGGGGGCTTTGCAGTGCACAACAAGGGCGGCGGTGGCGGAGGGGGCGGCGGTGGCGGGGGCGGCCATGGAGGCGGAGGCTCAAGCGGCCCGCCGCCGAACACGTTCTTTTACAACTGCAACCGGGATGCCAACATCAGCGGCCAGGTGCAGCAATGCTGCGCCCAAGATAGCAGTTTAACGCTGCCTGCGGGCTCTGCGTTCCCAATATCCTCCAGCCGCGAGGCATACCATTGCTCCTGCTCCCTCAAGGACGGACGGGTGGTAAACGCATCCGTCTTTCCAGCAAGCGCCTCCTCCTGCAAATGCTATGATATGCCGCAAGGGCGGCAGCTTCCCGAGTGCCCGCAGAACCCCCTCCCATTCCTGCTCACATTCTCATTCATAATATCCATTGCGCTATTCATCCTGCTTTCGCGCTATATTCCGCAAAAATACCGCAAGCCGCTCCTGGCTGCGATTGTAATTGCCTTCCTTGCAATCGGTATAGCCACGGGCGCGGCATGGATGCTGATTTTCTTTGTCTGCTTTGCCGGGGTCGGCATAGGGTTTCTTGTAGTGCCGGCCGTCTTTATTTCCGAGCTTTACAAAAGATATGGCGCAAGCTTTGGCGGCAACGGCGAATGGAGCAGCACGGCATCCGCGCCCTCCGGCAGGGTGTTGGCAAAGGCAGGCAAGGTCTCCGCGCTTCTTTCCTTCTGGTCAAAAATCGATTCTGCATGGGATGAAAAGGCGATGAAGGAGCGCGCCAAAATGGTTTTTTTGAAGCTGCAGGAATGCTGGGGCAAGCGCGAATATTCCGAAATGGAGCCCCTGCTCATGCCCGGCATTTACGCGCAGCACACTGCGCAGCTCGAGGCAATGGCTGCGCGGCACGAGATAAACAGGATGGACAATCTCAAGCTTCTTGATTTGCAAATCGTGCTTGTGAAAAGGTTTGACAAGAAGGAGAAGGACGAGTTCACTGCCTGGATAAAGGCAACGGCGTGCGACACCATTGTGGATGACCGGACAGGCAAGAAAATACGCGGGGACGATGGCAACGGGGTGTTTGAGGAATTCTGGACATTTGCGCGCGACGGCGATGCATGGCGCCTGCGCGAAATCGACCAGCCCGAGGAAGGCATGCATGCCATCGGGGAGCAGAGCTTTGACGAAGGCGCCACTCCAATGATGATGCAGACGCTGCAGGACCGCTCCACCACCGGCAAGCAGGGCACTTCTGTTGGCGCCATGCGCGAGCAGGGCGATGACACCGGCGCGCCATCCATGGGCGAGATCAAGGGCAAGGGCGACAAGATACACAACATGCTCAATTTCCTTGCGCAGACCGACAAGATTTGGAACGAGCAGAAAATGCTGGATACTGCGCGGACATTGTTCATACTCCTCAACACTGCGGTGGAAAAGCGCAGCCTGTCCCGCGTGGCAGGCAGCATAAAGCCCGTGTTGCTTTCCACCATACAGGCGAACATAGATGACATGAAGAAAAGCGGCCTGGTGGCGCAGAAGGGCAACCTCGCGGTGCGGAACGTGGAAATAGTGCTCATCAGGAACTTCAATGACAAGGCGCGCGACGAGTTCGTGGCATGGGTCTCAGGGCAGGCGCAAAACGTATTGGTGGATGAAAAGACAGGGCGCACGGTTTCAGGCGACTCCTATGTCCGCGATTTCGAGGAATACTGGACGTTCGTGCGCGAGGGCGGCGCGTGGAAGCTTTCCTCAATAGACGGCAGCATGGCTGGTGCCGGCAAGGTCAAGCAGGAGAACGTGGACGAGGGCACAAGCCGCGACATGCTGCAGTGGTATTACACCAAGGACAGGGCGCTCTGATTGCGCGCGCCTTGCGGCGCTTGCGCTAGGGAAAATGAATGCAGGCGCACTTCGTGCACCGATTGCTTCCGCTAAGAAAAATAGATTGAGAGCACTTCGTGCGCTGCTCTCCAAATCCTCGCTTGCGCTCGGATTTGTAGATTGTGTCAGCAGCAATGCGCGTTCCCGCGCATAGCGCAGTACAGGCAACATCGTAAGAGGGCTTAACTTCCGAGTTCGGAATGGGTTCGGGTGTTTCCCCTCTCCTATGACCGCTGACAAGGCTTTGTATAAAGCGAACGGTTTTTAAGCGTTTCCCTTTCACCCGCAGCCCGTCATGCCCCTGAACTTTTTGCGGTCCGCATTGCCAAGGTCAAACTCATCAGCCATGAAATAGAGGTCCCCCCTCGTCCCATAGGCGGCGGCATTGCCCGGGTCCAGCCTTATCGCTTCGGTGCAGTCCGCGATTGCCATCCTGACATCCTTGATGTCGCTGCTGCCCGAACGGATGAATGCAAGCTCGACATAATTGCTGCTCCGCTCATGGTCGTCCCTTGACACCTCTATCGCCTTTCTCATGTAAGGCACGGCGTCGCTTTGCCTGCCCATGCTGGAAAGCAGGCTCCCGACCATGCGGTATGCGTCCGGGTCGCAAGGCTTTATCTCGACTGTTTCCAGCAGGCACGAAAGCGCAAGCGGGAAGTCGCCATCGTCCATCGCCCTGAATCCTGCGGCCGTATAAATTTCATACCTGACGTCTGAAAAATCCTTGGCGAAATCAAGCTTTCCCATCTCGGTCGAGCCCACCATCGCAACCGTCCTGCCCTTGAGCAGGAAATCCCCCTTCCCGGCATACACGCTATCGCCGCAAAACGCCAGCTGCACGTTGATGCCGATGAGCTTTCCCACGTCATACGCGAAAAGCGCGATCATCGCCTCATTCTTGCCCGGGTGGCCATCAAGGAGTATCTGTTCCGCGAACAGGCCTTCCTCCCTCAGCCTGCCTATCAGCCCTTTCCAAAATCCGTCGTCCCCATTGACAATCTGCATGCTGGATGCCACGCGGAACGCCAGCACCTTGTATTTTGCAATGTGGCTTTCCCATCCGTATGCCTTCAGCGCGTCAATCCCGGAAAGCGAATCCAGCTTCCCATCCGCTATGAACCTGGTTTGCCCTGCGCCGCTGAGCTTGGCGCCCGCCTCCTGCAGCAGGTCCGGCAAAGTGCAGGATGCCAGGCACGCGCTGCCTGGCTTGGGCGCCCTCTCCAGCCGCTCAGGCACGGCCTCGTATGCCGCCGGGGCGATTTTGCCAGGCATTGTTTCCTTCCCGCGCCTTTCGTTCCAAAGCGAGACTGCCTGGAATTCGTTGGCACTGGCCTTAATGTAAAATCCGTCTTTTCCCAGGTGAAGCCCGCTGTTTCCAAGCCGCTGCGTACATACCACCGTCTACTTCTTCATGCCGAGCCTTGCCCTGTCCATGAGCAGTTCCTTCCCGAAGCCGTCGGTGCCGCACAGCACTGCGGTTTCCGCATTGTCAAGCACGAGCTTGCCCACTGCGCGCACTTCGGGGTTCGTTTCCCCCATCAATTTCTCGCCAAGCGCGCGCTTGAGGCTGAAAAACTTGCGGTAGCCCCCGCTGTTGATGGCATCCTTAAGCGCCTCGGTTGTGTCAGCTTCCTCGCGCGTCACGGCAGTGTGCAGCCTCAAAAGCATCTTTGTTTTTCCTTTCATGCCCTGGAAGCGCACTCCCTCGCCGAACTTGCTTCGGAACTTGAAGTAATCCTGCGCAGTTATGGACGGGCTGCGGAACCTGAGGTAATCCGTTGTTGCCGGTTTCTGCTGAACTTTTAGTGTCGTCATGAATATCACCTTATGCTGTTTGGAGTCACGTGTTTAAAAATGTATGTTTATGTCTATTGCCCGCGCGCGCTTCTCCAAAGGCAACTATTTTAAGACACAGACGCGTTTATATCGCTTATGAAAGCCGCGCTCTTCACCGACAGCTACCTGCCGAACACCGACGGGGTGGTTTCCTCCATACTGGCATACAGGCGCGGGCTTGAGGCGGCCGGGCACAAGTGGGTGATATTCGCCCCTGACGCTCCAGGCTACAAGGACGCGCCGGGCGACGAGGTGCTGCGCTTTTCCGGCGTGAAATTCCCGCCCTACCCGGAATACCGCGCGGTGCTTTTCCCCTATTCCATTTCCCCTGCGACAGCGAAGAGGCACAAAATAGAGCTTGTGCACTCCAAGGCCCTGATGTCCATGGGCGTGGCAGGCTACAGCTTTGCACGGCGCTGCCGCCTTCCCTGCATGGCGTCCATGGAGACCATGATACCCGACGGCGTGCATTACCTGTCCAAGAACAGGCAGGTGCAGGCATTCGGCAAGGACATTGCCTGGTCGTACCTCAAATGGCTCTACTCGCACTATGACCTGGTGACCGCCCCCTCGAAGCACACGAAAGCGCGCCTGGCGCGCCATGGAATTGAAAGCGAGGTGCTGCCCTCGCCGGTGGATACTAACCGTTTCAAGCCCAATCCCGCAGGCGGCGCCGCGGTGCGCCGCGAGCTTGGCATAGGAATGGGCACCAAGCTCGTGCTCTCTGTGGGCAGGGTGGTGAAGGAGAAGAACTACGACTTCATGCTGCGCGCCGCGAAAAAGGTGCGCGACCCGCGCGTGAAATTCTTAATCGTTGGCAAGGGGCCCTACCTTGACCGCCTCAAGCTGGAGGCTGCGCGCATGGACGTGGCGCACAAGTTCCACTTCACCGGCTTCATACTCACCAAGGACCAGCTGGTGAATTACTACAACGCAGCGGACGCATTCGTGTTTGCCAGCAAATTCGAGACGCAGGGCCTTACGCTTCTCGAGGCATTCGCGTGCGGCAAGCCAGCTGCGGTGCTTGAGGGCACGGCAATGGAGGAGCTGGTGCGCGAGGGGAAGAACGGACGGCTGTTTTTCGAGGACGAGGATGACTGCGCCGAGAAGCTCCTGATGTGCATCGGCGAGAAAAAGAAGCTCGCGCCAGGCGCGCGGAAAACCGCGCTTGAGCATTCCATCCCGCGCCTCACGGAAAGGCTGGTCGGATTTTACGAACGCCTCCTCGAATAGCTCCCGTAGCCTTTTCGCAAGCCTTATAAGGAAGCTTGGAGAATTCTGACCGTGAGTGTATGGTGGATGTAAAACTTTTTTCATACGGTGCCGCAACCATGGCGCTTGTCGGGGCGATGGGCTCCTTCGTGGGCGCGTCTAACGGCATCATCGCGATAATCTCGGGCGTGCTCTGCCTCGTGGGCGCGATAGGCGCGGTGGCGTTCTACAAGTACGGCTACGTGCTGGTGCCCCTCATATTGCAGCGCGCGAACGTGGTCCAGCTCATGGAGGGCGGCTTTGAGGTGCCTGCATCAAACGACGTGGTCCTCAAGAACGTGGGCGGCGTGTATTATGCGTCCAAATACCTGGGCGTGAGGATTTACGAGTCGGCCGCGGAAAAGTCCACCGAGGAGAACATCGTCTATTCCGAATACTTCGAGCGCGCGATTTCATCGGTGAAATACGTCACGAAATTCGCAATCATGGTATACATGAAGGACATATCCGACCACCGGAGCAGGATAGAGACCAAGCACGCCGAGGCGCAGCTGCGCCTAGCGCGCGAGCGCGACAAGCCCGACCCGGACGTGCTGCGCATGGACAGGTACGAAAAGGAGGTCGCGATGTGGGAGAACCAGATAAACAAGCTCACGCGCGGCATCAAGCCCATGGGCCTGGTGTCCTACATCATGACGACCGCTGTGGGGGTGAGCAAGGAGGCGGCATCCGCCGCTGCGGCAGCGCAGGCGAACGAGCTGCGCGCGACCATCTCCAACTCGCTCAACGTGCAGGTGGACCTGCTCAACGGCGACGAGATGCTGCGGTGCTTCCAGTGGGAAGTGATGATCCCGCCCACGCCGTCCGAGCTTGCGCAATCGGTGATTTAGCGGGAACGGCTGGCAGATTGCAGGCGTGATTTTTATGGGAAGACTGCAGATATCCGAGCTTGACAACACCGACCTTGCCAGGAGGAACTTCTTCGTGCGCCCGCCGGAGCCGCCAGAGGAGGTGCTCATGACCGACCCCACGAACGCAATCTTCATAGGCAGGACGAAAATCTTCCACGTGCCCTTCTACTGGACGTTCCAGAAGACTACCAACCCGCACATCGCAATAGTCGGAATCACAGGCTCGGGAAAATCCTACTTTGTCAAGACATTCCTCACCCGCGCAAGCTTCGTGTGGGGCACAAACTCCTTCATCATCGACTGGGCAGGGGAATACAAGGACTGGGTGAAGCAGACGGGCGGCAAGGTCATATCGCTTGGCAAGGGCGCGTCCATAAACCTCCTGGACGTCGCCGGCATGAAGCCGAACGACAGGATAAAGCAGGTCATGAGGACGCTCGACATCCTCACCGACGTGTCCCGCTACCCTGAGCAGCGCAGGCTCACCGAGCTTGCCATCGAAAAATCCTACGTGAACGCGAAATTCAAGCTCAACTCCAAGCTTCAGGTGGACGGGCTGGGGAAAGGCCTCATGCCGCCCACGCTGAAAGACGTGCAGAAGATACTGGAGGAGATGAGCGAGGCGGGCAGCTACGAGTTCCCAGCCGAGCTTGAGAACGCGATTTACCGCCTGCGCCAGTTCACGCGCGAGGGCGAGGACTTCTTCGCCCAGCAGTCCACCATAGACCTTGAGAAGCTCACGCGCGCAGGCATGGTGGACCTGGATTTGTCAGGATTGCCGGATGAAACATTCCGAGGGTTGGCAGCGCTTTCCATGCTGCAGTTCCTGAAGGAAAAAATGCGCGAGGAGGGCTGGTCCTCCACCAAGGGGCTGAAACTCCTGGTGGTGCTGGACGAGGCATGGAAGATAGCCAAGGACGACAGCTCGGACGCGGTCATGATAGTGAGGGAGGGAAGGAAGTACCAGTTCGGCCTCATTGTCGCGTCGCAGAACCCCACAGATATTTCGGAAGCGATTTTCTCCAACGTCGGCACCACGTTCATACTGAGGGTCAAGTTCGAGCGCTACCTCGACTACCTGCAGTCCACGCTGAACTTCTCCAACTACATGCGCGCGGAGATTGCAAAGCTGGGCGTGGGGCAGGCCGCCGTCAACATGGCGTTCCAGACCACGGCGGACTTCTCCGAGACTTTCATGCTTGATAAAATTGAGGGCGAGGAGCCCATGCAGGAGTTCTTCCTCGACATGGAATCCGTGCTCACCCGCGAGGAGATGTCCATGGAGGGCGTGGCGCGCTCCACCTCGTTCGAGAAGGACGAGCTGAAGAAGAAGCTGCGCGCATACGGCATGAACGAGGAGCAGTCCGACGAGGTGGTCGCGCTTTTCGCAAAGAAGGGCAGGCGCATGGAGATAGCGTCCTTTGTGGTGCTCCTCACGCGCTACGGCATAGCAAGGGCCAACATCGGCAATTTCCTCAAGGAGCTCGGGCTTGAGGACAACACGGTCGTCAATGTGTTTTCCAAGGCAGACGAGCTTGAGATGGAGCTTGGTGACGACGACATTTCAGAGCACATATCAAACGCGCAGGCGCCCTCCCAGAAGGGCGGCATGAACCAGGAGGGCTAGGGAAACGCGCAGGCGCAAGCCTCGCAGCAGGCTGGAAGCGCGGAACAAAGCGCCCTCGCGCAGGGGCGCAAGGCGCGGCGGCAGGCTTGCTTTGCCGCAATCGATGGCGGATTGGGACTGCAAATGGCGCTGCCCTGCGGCTTTGGCGCGGGCGGCATTGGATGAGTTGGTTGGAATGGCTGGCGCCGCCCTGCGGGTTTGGCGCAGGCGGCATTGGATGGGTTGGCTGGCGCTGCCGGTAGGCACTGGCGCGGGCGGCATGTGGATGGATGGCGGATTGGGACTGCAAATGGCGCCGCCCGGCGCGTTTGGCGCGGGCGGCATTGGATGGATTGGTTTGAATGGCACGAACATTGTTTTTCCCGAAGGACGAGCTGCGGCGCAGGCTGCGCGCGTTCCGCCTAGACGAGCTCCGCGTGGCTGAAATAACGTCGGTGTTCGACAAGAACAACAGGCACATAGACGTGATTTCCTTCGTGATAATGCTGGAGCGCTACGGCGTGCCGAGGGCCGAGGTTTCCGCGTTCCTCCACGACATCGGCGTGGACGAGAGCACGCTCATCAACGTGTTTTCCAAGGCGGATTTCACGCGGCTCGGGGTGAGCAACCGGGAGATAACGCAGGTGGTGCTGGCATAGGCTTAGGGGGGATAACATGGCGAAGGTTTGCATAATCTGCAGTCAGGAAGTGAAGGCCGGGCACGCGGTTGCCGACGACGCGGTCATACGCCTCATACGGCACGTCAAGCAGCGGCTCAAAATCGCGAAGAACAACGAGCTTGTGGTCTGCGAGGACGACCTGGAGGCCTACAGGAAGAAAAGGCAGGGCTATGAGCGCAACCTGGCGGTGTACATGGTGATTGCAGGCATCGTGCTCGTGCTCCTTGTGTTCCTGCCCATATTCACGACGGGCTTTTCCGCATATGCCCTGCTTGTGGGCACGCTGTTCGCCGCGCTTTTGGTGGCCATGCCTGTCATCACGTCGCACACGCCCGCGCTTGTGCGGGCTGCGCCGGCGCAGCAAATGCCCGCTGCAAAGAGCAAGGCGGCGGGCAGGAAAAAGAGGAAGTGACATAGGGATTTTCCATGGCATTGCCAAACCAGCCCCAAAGCCCGCAAAAGGGCGCCACGCCCTCCTCCCCGGCAACCGCGCCCATGCCCAACGTGCCCACGGTGAGCGGCTTCCGCATCGCGGCAAAAAGGGTGAAGATGCCCGCAGACATCTCCCAGCGGCTGTCCGAGCTGTCGTTCCTTGAGATGAGCACGGACAAGGACGCGCTCCTCGTCCTCAACGTGGAGTCCCGCGACATCCAGAAGAATCCTTTCCTGTTCTCCGTGGTCTCCTTCCTCCCAAGCTCCATCGAGGCGAAATACACGTGCATGCCCTCCACGAGCCCGAAAAGGCGCAGGATCGACGTGCTGCGCCATTTCCTCAACCTGCTCACAATCACCGAGGACTGCTACTCCGTGAAGATGCAGGACGTCTACCAGCTCCTCGAGGCCGCGGTCTCGGACATGACGGAGTACTCGTCCGTCGAATACGACCGGCTTTTCGGGCTGTACGACAGCCAGAAATCCGAATCCGCATCCATGCAGAAAAAGCTGCGCGATGCAATCGACGGCAACGCGTCGCTCTCAAAGGAGAACTTCGAGCTGAAATCCAAGAACGACGAGCTCGTGCTCAAGCTCCGCTCGCTCGAGACCTTCTCCGACCCTGTGCTCGCCCTCAAGATACAGGAATGGCTCTCCGAGCACAAGGGCGAGATAAACATCGCGGACTTCTCCAAGGTTTACAACGTCCCTGAGAACCGCGTGGAGCAGATGCTGAACAAGCTTGTGACAGAGGGCTACATCGAGTCGAAGGGCTAGCCCTTTCTTGGCAAAGGTATCTACATGGCGGAAAACACGGGTGCATCTGGCAGCGGAAGTGCGCCTCCGCAAAACCCGCCCGAGCGCAGCCTCAAGCTCAAGATATCGAAAAGGGCATATGTCTTCGACGTGAGGAAAAAATTCGCCGCGACGCGCAGCTTTGCGGTGAGGAAAAAGGCCGAGACCCCGGCGGATGACATACGCGACAGCCTCCAGTCGTTCCTCAAGGCGCGGAAGCCGCTCTCCGGGGGCGAAAAGGCAGGCGGCGCCCAGGCCGCCCAGAATGCCCCGGGCCAATCAGCGCCAGGGCAGCCTCCTGCCGCGGCAGCCGCCAGGCCCCAAGGCTCGCTTGGCATCGTGGTGAAAATCGCGGCCGCGGTCTTCATCCTGTTTTTCCTGGCCATCGGCGCAATCTTCATGATGTATGGCGGCGCACAGGGCGGCGTCCCGCCGTCAGCCGAGCCGTCCGGCTTCTCGGGCGCGTATTCCGCCTCCCTGGACCAGGGCAGCATCCTCTCCGTGGGGCAGGTCAGCGACCCGTCCCGCCTTGCATACTTCCTCATAGGCTTTGAGTCGCAAAATGTCACCGAGGCGAATTTTTCGGCGCAGCTTTTCCGCGAAAAGCCCCTCACCCAGGTGTTCATCCTCGACCATGCCAGGGAAAGCGCGGACATGTACCCGCTTTTCCACTCCTACCTTTCCGAGCGGCTTTCCCGCCAGGGCATATCCGCAAATGAAATCGGGCTGGAGTCGCTCCCAGCCCTCCCTGAAGGGGCGCTGCTGCTCGTGCCGACAGGATACTTCCCCCTCGAGCTCCTCGCAGGCGACGAGGGCTCGAACTTCAAGTCCCTCCTGTCCCGCGGCGTGGACATTGTCTACATAGGCATGCCGTTCGACACGCTTGCGCTTGACAGGTCCGGAAGCACCGTGAAGGTGGCGAACAGCGACATCTCGTTTGCAAAAGGCAGGTCGGACTCAAGCGGGGGCTTCCTGCTTTACGACGCGCAGTACACTGCATCCCCCGGCAAGGCCGCGGGCATGTCCTCCCAGGGCATGCTCTACGGCTCGGTCTCGGCGGTGCGCCTGGGCAAGGGCTCCATGCTTTTCATCCCCCAGTTCCTCGACGGCGGATGGGTGACCGATTCCGACTCGCAGGGCTTCGAGAAGGCCGCCGATGACGTCTCAAGGCTCATTTACGAGGAGCGCTGGCTTGCCCCCATCGCGTCGGCATCGGCATACACGGCAATGAATTCCACCTCGGGGCGCGTGCCGCTCTCGCTCTACACCACGCCCTTCCCCGACGATTCCGCATTCGTGCGCCTGTCCACCACGGCCGCGGATGCGAACGGCGTGCTCTCGCGCACATTCTCCATCTTCCAGGTAGAAAAGTCCCAGAAGGGGGAGATTTACCCCCGCGACCCCCTTGCAGTGCCGTTCTACCTTTCCGGGGTGAAGACGCGCCTCAACCTCGCCCTCAAGGAATCCAACCCCGCCCCAGTCAAGCTATTCGTGGGCATGTACAAGGACGGCGCAGAGCTCCAGCGGTCCGAGTTCGAGCTCGGGCTCACCAACCCCACCATAGAGAAGTCCGTGGACTTCCAGGTGAATGCCGAGCCGGGCAATTACGTGCTTGCGATAATCGACGGGTCGGGCAAGGTCTATGCCGCCACGCAGCTCACCGTCACCGACCTGGACATCGCCCTATCGCACGCCGACTGGGTGAACGGGAAGTTCAATTTCACAATCTCTGCGGGCGGAAGGCTGGTCAGCCCGCAGTCGCTGTCCGTGTCGATGGACAAGTCGGGCGAGCAGCAGTACTCGCAGTCCTCGTTGGGCCGAAGCGGGGGCGCAAACCAGCTCGTCTACTCCTATGCAGGCAAGATTGCGCCAGGCAAGCACACGTTCACATTTTCCGCAGGGGACTGGAGCAAGGATTTCGGGGCGGAATACGTCACGCGCAAGAATATCTGGGACAACCCGACGGTGGTGTTCCTCGGCGTCCTGTCGCTTTTGATTTTCGGCATCGGGACGGTGCTTAGGCGCCCCGAGGTGCTGCGCTACGGGCTTGACATCCCTGACTTCCCGCCGCTGACTACGGTCAAGATCCCAATCAAGCGCGAGACCGTGCTTGAGATTTTCGACAACGTGAACGCAGGCTACTCGTGGAAATGGATGCCGCTGCGCGCGGAGGAATTGAAAAGCGGCTTTCGGAAGCTGACCTACAACGGCAAGCCCATCCTCATCGGCGACTTCAACCTCGAGCGCGTGCTTTCCAAGCTCCGCGAGGAGGGCTCAGTGAAGGACGAGCTTGACTACTGGGGCAAGGCTGCGTGGGAAAAGGAAAGCGGGCATTCCACGCGGTACCTCATGATATACAGGATACTTCGGAACGTGTTCGTGAACAATGCCGTGAAATTCTCAAAGATAGACGCGATTCCCGAGTGCGACGTGAAGGCGGTGCTGGGCAACGAGGAAATCTACTTCCACGTGATGGAGGAGCCGCGCGAGCGCGTGGCGCACCGCGCGCTTGCCACCGTGCCAAAGGGGCACACCATAATCGTGTTCAAGACGCCCGAGGAGGCCGACGACTTCCGCCGCGCGCTCAACTCGCCCTCCAAGCTCGCAGTCGCGCTCAAGATGGAGGTGAACAACAAGAACATCCTCCTCCTGCCCGTGAAGGAGGCGGTGAGCGCCTACCTCAAGGGGATAGGCGGCTAGGCTGCGCTCCCATTTCCCGCATAATCAACTGACGTTCCTCGCCACCGCATCCAGCCTGCGCGCGTAGCCTTCCACGATTTCGTCGCACACAAGCAGCCGTCATGCACAATCTGGCGCATTTTCCTGCGCGTGCGCTCGTCTTTCGTGTCTATCCTGATAAGCTCGTGCGCCAGGCCGTTCCGCTGGCTGTTGAAGGAAGTAAGGTTCTTGTAAAGCCCAAAGCCGATGTTCCCTAGTATGAAGTGCAGGAGCAGGATGCTTCCAAATCCTATGCGCGCATAGCTTTTCTGGAGCTGTTCCGAAAGCGTCGCCTTCTTGCCCTTGCCGCTCAGGAAAAGCCATTCCCGCAAATAGGCGTCAATATAGCCGTGGATGAGGAGAAGCGCGTTCAGTTCCCTTCCATCAGCAAGCTCGGCGCTGACTTTTTCCCTGTAATTGTGCCTGTCGAATGGGGTGGGGTCGTAATTGATTGCCATGCATTCATCCGGGCCTGTACCTGAAGCGGTTCCCGGAAAGCAGGGAAATTGCAATCCCGTTCTTTATGACGTGCACTACCCTCTTCTTCATCTTCGGGTCGTATGCGAATATGTACGTCATAATCTCCCCGCTTATCTTTCCGGCGCCATCGGTTTTATTACTATCGTTCCACTTGCCGCTTTCCGGTTAATAAATATTGGTTGGGTAGAATGCCGGTGGAGCTGCGGCTCCACCGCCTGCCAAATCCATTCGTGGATTTGCCATGCCGGTGGGTTTGCCGCAATTTGCCACACCTTTTTTATACCCTTCCTGCCAGATTCCGCACGGGTGGTGGGATGGCGTATCCGTTGTCAAATCCGATGAAAAAGCTGATTCTTTGCAACACTGACAATTTCGGGAAAGTAATCGCAAAGCACACCTGCCCTTTTGAATACCGGCCCGGGAATGCGTTCATTTCCAGCCCGTTCATGTTCCCGCGGTACCTGATGGAGACGAAAAAGGACGAGAAGCTATTGAAGCAAATCGGGCACCAGCCTTTGCCAGCAAGAAAAGCCATGGAGGGGCTATACCTGGGCGCCCACAACATACTCCTCCTCAAAACAAAAAACCACACGACTTTGGATCTGTCGGTTGCCCTTACAAAGACAGTGTCCTTGTTCAAAGAGGCAAGGGCGGCTGAGGGGAAGCCGGTGGCGGTGAATGAGATTATCCCGCACAGGCTCCTTCATGAAAAATACTTTGTCGACCTCCCCAAGCTCTGCCTCCTGGTCACCTCCATAATGCATACGGCTTCCAACCGTGCCGTGGCAAGGGAAATCAACATGCGCGTGGAAAACGACAGCCTATATCTCCGGATTACCATCACGCCCGGCATTTGGTCCGACAAGGATTCCGGGCCGCTTGTGCGCTTCCTTGAAAGCGTGCTGGACGGCAGCCTAAACTATTGCGAGGTTTCCATTGCGCACGATGCTGCAAGGATAACAATGGTATCGCGTTAAACAGGGCTGGGCCGGATTTGAAGCTTTTCCCGCAGCTGCAAAGGACAAGCCGCGGCAAGTGCGCCCATCATATACATATATAATTCTCTTTCCCGATTTAAGGCGCATGGGCGGGGCAGTCGCAAGTCAGCCAAAGGTTGCAACGGGCAGCATGAGCCGCCAGCGCGTGCTTGCCACTATGCAGATGCTGCGCAATGACGACAACATCGGGGCGGCGCTCCTGGTGGCGCTCGGCACGCTCTTCCTCCTCCTCCCATTCCCGTTCTACCCCCCGTACATCGCATTCGCGCTTGCCGCGCTCACAGGGGCAATCGCCTTCAAGCTCCCGTCCGAGCACAAGGGCGTGGCCACCATGGCAGGCATGTTCCTTGCGCTCCCGGCAGTCGCCTACCAGGCGCCCGTTCTCGCATGGGTGTTCACGCTTGCGATAACAATCACGCTTTTCGAAGCCTTCCAGCACTGGAGCGTGATTTCATTTTTGGAGATAGCCATACTCGCCCCGTTTGCGCCCTTCCCGTTTTCGCTGGTGTCAGGCTTCCTGTTCCTGCTCCTTGGCATAGCCGCGCTGCATTTCGGCTCGCAGCGGAGCTTCACGGTGTCGCTCCCGGCGATTTTCATCGTCCTTCTGCTTTCCACCATCTGGCTCCTCCCAACCTCCTCGTTCATCACAATCTCGAACGATTTCTCGGGCATCTACGGGCCTGCCATGGCGGAGCTGCAGAACAATGCAAAGCCCGCGGTGGAGATTTCCGAGCTCGTGCCTGCCACTGCGGGCGCGGTTGCCTCTCTTTTCGATTTTAGCAGCTCCATAGGGCCTGTCTCTGACGCGCTTTCAAAAATATCTGGCAACGCGCTTAAGCTCCTCGCCTCGGACTTCGCCCTCATCCAGCTCGTGGTGTGGGCGGCTGCGCTTTTCGCCTGCGCCATGATCCCGGCGCAGATAAACCACCGCTACAAGCAGTCCATTGCGGCATCCGCGCTTTTCCTCGTGCCCATCTCAAACTTCCTGCTCGCGCCAGCCTTCAAGAATCCTGTCGAGCCCATGGGGTTCGCCTACTGCGCGCTGTCCGTCGCCGCAATCGCCGCGATGGAGCACTACGGCCTTTCGCTTTCGCGCGAGAAAATCGTGGAGCGGGGCCAGAAGCAAAAGGCGTTCTCCAAGTTCGGCGACGGCTCGCTCCCGGATTCCGGGGTGGACACGCTGGAGCAGGTTGGCGGCTACGAGGATGTCAAGTCCGAGCTCCGCGAGGCGATAGTCACCCCGCTGAAAAAGCCTGAGTTCGCCTATGCATACAACATCAAGCCGCCAAAGGGCGTGCTCCTCTTCGGCCCGCCGGGAACGGGAAAAACCATGCTGATGCGCGCGCTTGCCAACGAGCTTGACATCGGCTTCCGCTACGTGAAGTGCAGCGAGCTGCTCTCGGAGTGGTACGGCGAGTCGGAGAAGAACCTGTCCGAGGTGTTCTCGATAGCAAGGAAGAGCGCGCCCTTCCTATTGTTCTTCGACGAGATAGACTCCATCGGCAAGAAGCGCGACTCCTACACCTCCGACGACGTTGCGCCGCGCGTGATGAGCGTGCTTCTGCAGGAGCTGGACGGCTTTGCCGCCAACCCCAAAAAGCCCGTGATATTCGTGGGCGCCACCAACCTGCCCGACCAGCTCGACCCAGCGCTCATGCGCCCGGGCAGGTTCGACAAGATAATATACATGCACCTGCCCGACAAGGCTGCGCGCGTGGCGATTTTCAAGGTCAACCTCAGGAAGCTCCCGAGCGCGGACGACATAGACTTTGAGCGTCTTGCCGCAATGACCGAGCGCTACTCCGGCGCGGACATAAAGAACATAGTCACCGAGGCGTCCCGCCTTGCCGCGCGCGAGGCAATGACCGCGCAGGCCGTGGTCAAGATTTCCATGGCGCACCTGGCAAGCATCATCAAGCGCGTCAAGCCCTCAAACTCGCTCGACTCGCTTGAGAACTACGAGAAGTTCCGCATGGACTTTGAGCGGAGGAGCGACGCGCAGGACAAGAAGCCCGACGAGAAGGGAGTGCGCTGGGAGGACGTTGCAGGTCTGCAGGAGGTGCGCAGGGTGCTTCTCGAATCAATCGAAATCCCGCTCCTGCACGCCGACCTCATGAAGGAGATGGATGTCAAGCCCTCAAAGGGGCTGCTCCTCTACGGCCCGCCTGGATGCGGAAAGACAATGATTGTGAAGGCGGCGGCAAACGAGCTTTCTGCGAACTTCCTCACAATCTCCGGCTCCGAGCTCATGAAAAGCCGCGACAAGGCGCCCTCCGCATACGTGAAGGAGATATTCAACCGCGCGCGGGAGTCTGCGCCAGCGCTCATATTCATCGACGAGATAGAGGCGCTCGCCCCCAGCCGCGACAAGTACAGCGGCGGCATACTGACCGAGCTCCTCCAGGAGCTTGACGGCGTGAACGAGCTCAAGAACGTGATGATTGTGGGCGCCACCAACAAGCCGTTCGCCCTTGATGCCGCCATACTCCGCCCAGGAAGGTTCGACAAGATACTCTACATCCCGCCGCCGGACGCGCCTGCAAGGAGGCAGGTGTTCTCGCTCGGGCTTGCCAAGTTCCTCAAGAACGTGAACCTGGACAGGCTTGCCGCAGCGACAGACGGCTACTCAGGCGCGGACATCGCGTCCATATGCCAGGAAGTGAAGATGGAGCTGGTGCGCCAGAAGCTGAAAGGCAAGCCTGCCGAAGTGACGACCAACGCGGTGCTTGATGTGGTGGGCACCCGCCGCCCGTCGGTCACAAAGAAGGACCTGGCGGAGTATGTTTCGTTCACCGGGGAATACGGGGAGAGGAAATAGGCGCGGCCCATTGCTTTTAGGCACACGGCATTGCCAGCCTCTTGGGGCAAAAGGCGCAGCCGGGCGCGCCTGGCTGCTTTCGGGAAAGGCGCCTTGGCAGTTGCCCTTATGGAGGGCTTTCGGGCCTGGCGCAAGGCGGCGCGCCTCCTGCGGGATGCCCATGGATGGTTGCTCTTATGGAAGCCCTTTGGGAAGGCGCGATGCCGCCTGCCCATGGTGATGCGCCAGGATGGTTGCCCTTATGAAGCCCTTTGGGAAGGCGCGATGCCGCCTGCCCATGGTGATGCGCCAGGATGGTTGTTTTCATGGAAGCCCCTTTCAACGCAGGCGTGCTTGCCTGGAACATGGACGCGCTTCGCTCATCCGCCAGCGCCATCAATGGCGCATTCCCGGGATGCCCCCTGCTTGCATGCGCAAGCAAGGAAGGCGAGCAGGAGTGCAGGCGGCTCCTGCCATCCGCCACTGTCTTCACCCCCCAGGGCATGGATGCGCTCCTTGGCTATGGCGGGCAGCGCTCGGATTCCATAGGCCATTGCCGCAACCTCCTCCAGCTTGCCAGCATCTGCATGGGCCCGCAAAGGCCGCTATCGATGCTTGACGACGACGTGCACCCTTCCGCGCAGACGCGCGCGGCATTCGAATCGGCATTTTCCGCCTATGACCTGGTGCAGGGGTCGTACATGGGCGACCAGGGCAACAGGATTTATGCCCTTGCCGGCTTTTTCGACCTGCTTTCCCAAGGCGAGGGGGCGCCTAGCTTTTGGGAAAAGGCGCACTCCGCGCTTTGCGGCTCTGCCGCGGCAGTGGCAGGTGCAGAAGCAGGGCAGGCGCCTGCGCTGCATTCCCTTGCAGGCGGGCTGGCAGGCATTTCCCCCGCGCTTCTTGGCAGGAACGCGTTCGCGCCCACGCGCTTTAGGCTGGAGGACCATTTTTTCGAGTTTTCAAGCAGGTTCCTCTTCCCGTCCCTTTCCTTCATGGGCAAGGGCGTGCCGGAGCAGAGCATCCCCCGCGCAATGCACATGCGGGCGGCATCATCAAGCCCCAATTTCCTTGTGGACGGCTACCTCCTGGATGTGCAAAGCGCCATCGTTGAGAGCTACTTCTACTTCAGGCTGTCAGGCGCGCTCCCGAAAATCATGGGCGGCAGCCATCGCCTTGTGCGCGCCAGCGGCTTTGACCCAATCGCTGCTGCGCAGGAAACCTGCAATGATGCTGCCCTGGAAAAATTCAAATCCGCCGCGGAATTCTACCAGGGCAAGTTCCAGGACGCTGCCCTTTCGCGCGAGCTTTCGCGCATCGCCCTCCTCTCCGTTGAGGATTTCATCGTGCCGCAAGGCGAGCTTGAGCGCGAATGGGAATCCTTCGAGGAGGAGCGCCAATGGCTGGCCCTGTCTTCCATCCAGTGCCGCCGCGATGGGCAAAAAATCCTGGGCGGGCTTTAGCGGATGGGGAAAACTATTATATATTTGCTAGAATACCTCATTGCATGCGGGCGGCAAGGCGCGATGGTTGGTTTTGGCGCTGCCAAGCAGGCCCGGGAAAGGAGAAACACCAGTATTTCCTTTTTTAACAACTAAACTTCGTCAGTTAAGTGTTGATTTAACCGTGTATTGACGAAGCTTAACATTTTTTTTATAAAAACTTTTTTAAGGAACTGGGAAGAATTTATAAACCTAGCGAAAGAGACCAATACCGTCTCCCTATGATGGGCGCCTGACCCGCGCTCGCGAGGGTAGGGTATGAAAAACGAAAGCATGTACAGGGCAAAAATTCAATGTCGTCGATAAATATCGTACCATGCCCTGAAAGACGACATTTGAGGTGAAAAAATGAAAGGAATAAACGTGAAGAAGATAGCGGCCTTTGCCGGCGCAGCTGTCCTCTTTTCCGCAGCAGCGGTTGCCGCAGAAGTTACATTCGGCAGCACGCAGCTTGTGGACCAGAGCGGACAGCCGACAGTGAAGATATATGTCGGCAGCAAGGCGCAAATCTCCGACGGTGTGGCAGCAGCCAACATCGCCGCGAAGATTGCAAACGAGGCCTACAAGAGCTCGACACTCACCGCATCGGTGAGCGGAACCCCGACCTGCACAGTGGGGTCCGGCGTGAGCGGCGCAGGCACGTGCTCAATAGTGGAGAGCAGCAAGAAGGTAACCCTCGAAGTCACCCTTCCGGGCTCGGTTTCGGGAACGCACACCTTCAAGACGCTCATAACGGACACTGTTGACAAGACGCTCGAGAACCGCAACAACACGCTCTCGGAGGACATGTACAACTCTGCGTTGACCGACTCGGACACAACCCAGACGGCATCCCCGCTTCGGGCAGTGTATCCAAGCGCAGCGACGGCATACAACCTCTACCGCATAGGCGCAGGCCAGTTCACTGGCTTCGCGGACTACGCTGTGGTCGACAACCAGGCATCTTCCACCTCATACACTGAGGAGCAGAGCTTCTGGGTCGGCACGCGCGCAAACGCGGTTGCATACGACAACGCGGCGGAATACCGCAATGTCATCGTGAACAAGTACCAGGCACTCGCCTACAACACGAAGTTCACGGGCAACGACTTCGGCATCCCGTTCTGCACAACCACGAACGGTTCCGACGACTGGACCAGCTGCCTGTCCGAGAACGACCAGACTGCAAGGCACCGCGTGAAGGTAAAGTTCATGGGAAGCGAATGGGTGATAAGCTCGCTCACTGCCCCAGGGACCAACACGACCTCCGGAAACGATGTCATTGCAGGCGGAACGGTAAAGCTTGCCAAGGAAGCCAAGTACGGCATCATCAATGTCGGCGGAGAGCTTGACGCAGGCACGTTCAAGGTAAGGCTGTCGGACATATCAGTTGCAGTCGGTTCGCTCAACACGCACCCTGCAATCATCGACATCCTTGACGCCAACGACGCAGTTGTCGGCCAGGTACAGGTGTCAGCTGACACGACCTACACCTTCACCCAGAGCGGGACATCCAACCAGGTGAAGATACACGTCTACAAGACAGCGCCCGGTTTCACCCTCAATGCAAAGTGGGCCGAAATGGCTGTCTACACGGACGAGATAACCCTCGACAACGGCAAGAGGTACAACAACGTAGGGTCCGACCAGCCAGACAAGAACTTCAAGGTGTCTGTACTGTGGAAGAACAGGGACTACACGGCAACCTCCCAGCTCGCTGACAGCCTTCGTGAAATCGTGGTATACACCACAGACGACACGCAGGTTGACAAGAAGCAGGTGGCAGGCGACGTGGTGAACTTCCTCAAGAGCACCCCGACGTTCAAGCTGACCTACCAGGGCGTTGACCTCACGGACGACGACTACGAACCCCTGACCTTCACACCGCAGTCATCCGACACCCTCTCCAGGGTGGCGGCGACCGCAGGAGACCAGGCATGCTCTGCAACCACTGACCTGAAGTACGAGAACTTCAAGTCAATAGACATCAGGGCAAGCAACGGCAACAAGATCGGAGGCAGCTCTTCAAACCTGCTCCCGACCGGGCTGCTGATTGACAAGGTGAGGTTCGACCCGATCGGCCTGACTGGGGACGCAACCCAGAGCTCGACGTCGCTCAACGGAACAGCGCTTCCGACGACGAACGCCAACTACACCAACTCGACGCTGTGGCAGCCCAGGATATTCTGGAAAGTGTCCAACGCCGACTGCTGGAACTGGAATAACGTCGCAGTGACGGCCAACACGTCCGTATACTCTGACGCCAACAGCATAAGGCTCGAGTTTGCAGGCGAGAACTCTGGCGCATACGGCGCACTGTTCTTCACCACCACGAACACCGAAACAGTGAACAGCACTGACTACTTCGGCAACATCGTAGTGAGGGAAGACGCAGGCAAGTATGGCGCAACCAGCTCCAACACGGCGGTGTACACGGCAATTCCGTACATCGTTGCAGGAAAGGGCAACACCTACGACACGCACAAGTTCAAGCCGACCACAAGCGGGACAACCCAGTACGCCTACTACAAGGGGCTGGGCGCAACGGTCTACCAGGCATGGGAGCCGACCATCGTGACAGAGAGAGGCAGCAAGATTCTCTCAGTTGGCACGAGCGACGTTTCCATGAAGATAGCCAGGAAGCTTGGACAGGCAGCCTTCCAGTTCGCATACGCAGACACGTCTGGCGCAGCGGCAACCGCTGACCAGTATGTGATGGGCGTGGGCGAGAGCAAGGTGTTCGGAGGCGTGACCGTCAAGGTCGCGGCAATCGACGCAAACGCAGGAAGCTGCTCTGTGCTCGGCACAGGCGGCGCACCCGCATGCACGGTTGACGCAACCAGCCTGAACGCGGTTATCAGCCCTGCCAACGCGGCATCGGTCCAGGTGTCACAGCCCTACAAGCTGACCTCAAGCATGGTATTGCTTGACAGCGAGGCTGTAAGCGGAGTGGCCATCACAGTCGGAGGCCCCATGGTCAACACAGTGACCGCGGAGGCGCTCAAGGACAGCAACGTCAACTTTGACGTTGACAACGTGGTGGTCAAGGAAATCGGCAACAAGATAGTGGTTGCCGGAAAGACCGCAAGCGACACCATGGCTGCTGCAGACCAGTTCATCGCTGGCGTGCAGAGGCAGTAAGTCGATCAATTGGCGCGCGATCCTGCGGCGAAAGCCGCGGGAGACGGTCGGGCGAAAGCCCGAGCGGAAAGTGCGCCAACCCCCTTTTTTCTTTTTCTGCGGACGGGCGCTGAAAAGCGCCCTCCTGCATTTTATTCCCATTAGCGGATGCTGGGGCATGCTTTCGCGTCGTGCGAGTTGCTATAACATATATAAACTGTGACGGGCAGAAAATAGGATGCCGCGCACAATTGCGACCATGGGCAAGCCATCAGCGACATCGGCTTGGCCCGCAGCAGCCCGAAGGGCAGCTGCATAGGTGCGCGCAAAGGGGGTAATTTTGATGAGGTTCATTCCGGTTTTGCTTGCAGTCCTTGCGCTCTTCTGCTCATACTCGTTCGCGGAATTCTCAGTCTCGCCCTACCTTTACCCTGGCGAGAATGCATCCGGCGTCACCACGCTAAGCTTTGCGTCCCCCAACGGCACCGCAAAAATAATCAAGGTCAACGGCGCGGAAACATTCCTCCTGCTCAACGACGAGATGGTCACCGGCAAGGCGGAGATTGGCGCCCTCCTCACGAAATACTACACCGACACCTATTACCTCTCGGCAGCCGATCTTTCCAGCCTGAAGAATTACGCCGACCTGTTCAACGCAAGCAGGAACTACAAGTCAAGGTATGGGCCCGTGGAGAAGACATGCTACTCCAGCGGCACCTTCCTTGCCTACAAGCCCTGCAGCGACCTGGCCACATGCATACAGACGGCTTCCCTTGTCTGCGCCATAACCGGCTCGGACGGCTGCATGGTCGACGTGCTCGGCACGCACATACTCGCCTACAAGAAAAGCATAGACAAGCTCAACGAGGCCTATTCGAAGTTCTCGACGGCATATTCCTCGTTCTCGCCCTCTACGGCGGCAACCTCCCTCAACTCAATCGACGAGTCGTATGTCGCCATGAAAGCGGCGGCGGACGAGGTGATGAAGAGCAAGCTGCGCTTCCCGGAAAAGACTGCATGCAGCGACTGCCTTGGCATCTGCCCCGAGGCGCATTTCGACTATGCCTCCCTCACATCCGGCAGGGCAAGCGTTGCCACCCTCAAGGAAAAGGTGGCGCCCCTGGTGCTCCTTGACACAACAATCAGCAAGCTCGCGATTTCCACGTCGGAGAGGGTGGCTTACCTTGCAGGCGAGGAAAAAGCCGTGGTGTTCGCCCCAAGGCTCGCATCGGCCAAGGCGAAATACGGCGGCCTTAAGGCGCAGGCAGTGGAGGCCAAGGCGCTGGTCTCGGACGCCGCCGTCGTCTCGGTGGTGGACAATTTCCTCTCCAAGGGCGACGAGCTTGAGATGAAATTCTCCAAGCGCGACTTCGACGGCTTCGACTCCGCGCTCTCCGCCTACGAAACGGCCGGCAGGACGCTTGCGGGCATGCTGAACAATTCCACCTCGGCATATAGGAACATGGCGGAGGCTGAGGACCAGGCAGGGGACAACATCCTGCGCGCGCAGTGGCGCGTGAACAGGCTTTCAAAGGCGTCCATAGACTCCTACAACGCTCTCGCCGAAAAGCAAAACAAGCTTGGCGCCCAGCTTTCGCCCCCCATGACGTCTGCGCAATACGCCGCGCTTGCCGCAAAGTTCGACAACCTGTCGTCCGAGGCAAAGACATATGTCTCAGCCTCGGAAAGCGCGCAGGAATCCGTGTTTGACTTCGGGAACGCGTTCTCGCGCGCCACTGTGGACGGCGCGATGTCGGTCGCAAGCAGCATAACGCCGGTCTCATTCAAGACCCGCCAGAGCTTTGCAAAGTTCGTGCCGCCCATGGTGGTGGCCGCGGTCGACCTTTCCGTGCTCGCCCTCGCGGTGATAATCTCCGCCGCGGGCTTCTACCGCTTCAGGCACTTTTTCAGAAGCAGGCTGATGGTCTCTGGCTGGGTGCTTACGCTTCTCGGATTTGCCTTCCTGCTCCTTGTGGGCTCGGTGGGCTTCTATTCCATCGTGATGAGCACGGAGAAGTTCACCTCGTTCACCGAGTTCATGGGGACGGTGACGTCGTCCTCCAGGGTGGCGATAATCGTCGAGGAAACCGGCGCCACAAGCGAGGCGGTGACGAACATGCGCGCCTGCGCGGACCAGATTGCGCTGCAGGCAAGGGCGCTCAACAAGACGGCGGTGAAGTATTACATAAACGTGAACACGTGCACAAGGTTCCTCCCGAAGAGCCCATCTGCCAACTCCACCAACTCCACCAACGCCACCTACGACGTGACGACCGGGCTTTCATCCTCGGCATGCCTTGACGGCATCCCGGACGTTCCGGTGTTCGACCTGCAGTATGCAAAGGAAAACGCCGCGCCAGCATTCACAACAGTTGTGACAAAGCAGGCGATAGTGAAGGGCAACGAGGCGTACTATGGCAAGAAGCCCATGTGCGACATAGCGAACGTGCTTGGCTAAACCGGGTGTGTTGAAATGAAAAGCGAAAACAAGAAAGGCGCCACCTCGGGCAAGAAGCCAGGGCAAGAGAAGCAGGATGCGCACCTCAAGGCTGATGAAAAAACCTCGCCCGAGGGCAAGGCTGGAATCGGGCAGCCAGGCACGCCATCTGCCTCAGGAAAAGGCATCATTCCTTCCATCAGGCTCACAGAGCGCGACCGCAAGGCAGGGTTTGCCCTGCTCGTGGTGGCTGCAATCGCGCTTGCGGCATACGTGGCCCTCTTCATGCCCCCATCCGACAAGCCTTCAGACATCGACACCTTTGTCGGCAGGGTGATTGGCGCGAGCAACGTCTCGCTCCTCATGGACGCGCGCGGGGCGAGCCAGGAGTCCGCCAGGATTGTGTTCCAGTGCGGCGTGGACATCGCAGGCGGCAGGCTTTTCGGCTCTAAAACCGTCATCTCGTACGCGTGCGACAACGGCGGCTGCATCTCCGTGAATTCCGCCTCGAACGGGAGCAATACGCTCACCTACGACACCGTGCAGAGGCAGCTCCGCGGCACGCCCTATGTGCTTGTGCGCGCTGGCGCGCCGTCCACCGCATTCTTCGAGAACCACGCGGAGATAACGCTTGACGAAAGCTTCAACGCAAGCTGCAAGCTGGGCTGATAAAAGGCAGGCGATAAAGAGGGCATTTTTGGGCAAGCTGCCTGCGCCGAACCTGCGCCATCTCGTTTTTGGGCAACTCTCCCAACGCCGCCGGCATGAGCAAGCCGCGCGCGGACTTTTGGGACAAACCGTTTTAATCCTTCTTTTGCCCATTCATGCCTATTGGAGATGCAAATCCAGCGGGCTTTGCATCTGCTAAAAAATTTCGGAGGAAATTTTTTATGGACATAGAGCAAAGAATGGAACTTGTGTGCCGCGCGCCTGTTGCCGAAGTGGTGACGCGCGACGAGCTGAAGCAGCTTTTCGAGGCGAACGAGCACCCGACGCATTACATAGGGTTTGAAATATCAGGCAAAGTGCATCTCGGCTCGGGGCTTCTCACCTCCCTTTTCCTTCAGGACTTCATCGCGGCAGGCATCAAGCCCACCATCTTCCTTGCCGACTACCACGCGTGGATAAACGGCAAGCTCGGCGGCGACCTGGAAAAGATACAGGAAGTGGCGCGCGGGTACTTCAAGAGTGCGTTCATTTCATTGGGGCTTACAGAGGACAAGGTGAAGTACGTCCTGGCAAGCGAAATGTACGATGCGGATTACTGGCGCGAAGTGCTGAGGATAAGCAAGGACACCACCATGCAGAGGATGCTGCGCTGCACCACCATCATGGGCAGGACGCAAAAAGACGCGATGGACTGCGCGTCCGTGCTCTACCCGGCCATGCAGGCTGCGGACATAAAAATGCTGGATGTGGACATCGCGCACGCAGGCATGGACCAGAGGAAGGTGCACATGCTTGCGCGCGAGGTGGCTGAAAAGCACAGGTGGAAAAAGCCGGTTGCGCTGCACCACGGGCTCCTGATGGGGCTTTTGGGCCCATCGAAGATGGGCTTTGAGGAAAATGAAAAAGACGACACCGCCATTTCCTCCAAGATGAGCAAGAGCAAGCCCGACTCGTGCATATTCATACATGATTCCGAGGCGGAAATCGCGCGCAAGGTAAAGTCTGCATACTGCCCGGAAAAGGTGGCGGAGAACAACCCTGTGCTTGAGATGTGCGACGTGTTTGTGATGAGGGGCGGCAAGCCGCTTTCCATAACGCGCCCTGCAAAGTTCGGGGGCGACGTGGAATTCGCAACGTATTCCGACCTGTGCGCGGCGTACGTGGGCGGGAAGCTGCACCCCATGGACCTGAAGGGCGCGACCGCAGCCGCGCTTGCGAAAATGCTTGAGCCTTCGAGGAAATACTTCGAGAAGAACAGCTCGCTACTTGCATCCATCTAGGACCCTTTTTATAGTTTTTCTTCCCTGCTTACCTCGTGGTAGGTATGTTTCGCCGTATCTTTATCGCCCTTATTCTTCTCTCTTCATTAGCGCTAGCCTACTGCCCAACCGAATCGCGCGAAATAAACATGGCCGCGGTGGTGAGCGAGAACCAGGGCGGGATATTCGTGCTGCATGTGGAGACACGCCCTGGCAGCGGGGGCATCTACACTTCAATCAACCCCCGCATTGGCTTTTCCACGCAGGAGTCTGAGCAGGCCGCTGCGGACTACGCATTCTCGCAGTCGGACGTGCAAAGGAAGGGCTGCGACGTCTTCTTCTCCATGAGCGGGGATTTCGGGGGCAACAGGATAGACGGCCCCTCCGCAGGCGGGGCGATGTCCATTGCCGTGAAGGCTGCGCTCACAAACAGGACGATAAGGCGCGACGTGGTGATGACCGGCACCATCTCCCAGGACGGTGAGGTCGGCGAGGTGGGCGGCATCATAGAAAAGGCGCTTGCGGCAAAGGGCAACGGGGCAAAATACATACTCGTCCCCAAGATGCTTTTCAGCGAGGCGCTCCTCCTCTCCTCGGTCTCGTCAAAGGGCGGCTTTTCAGCAATCGAGGTTACGAACTTTTCCGAGGCCGAGCGCATACTGTACTCGCAATATTCCGAGAATTTCACTTACGACTTCACCCCTAAAAGCGACGCCATGCCCGACGGCCTTGCGGAAATGAAATACGACGCAGACACGGCGCGCTTCTCCATTGTCGCGAACCGCCTGGTGGACTCGCTTGGCAACCAGGTGGCGCTCGCGCTTTCGGAATCAAGCCAGCAGGGCGCCTCCGCAGTTGCGTCCGAAAAATATTTCTCAAATGAACTGTCAAAGTACAGGAAGCAAATATCGATGGGCTACCCGTTCACTGCCGCAAACTCCGCATTCCTCTTGTCAGTGGATGCCGAATACCTCGCAATCGGCAGCAGGGAAGTGGACATAAACGGGAGCATCGACGACGTCTCAAACTGCCTCGCCTCCCTCCCTGTGCCTGCGAAGACAAAGGAGAACATCCACTGGGCAATAGGCGCCGACCTGCGAAGGCTCTGGGCACAGGACAAGCTCAACAGCACCATCTCTGCGCGCGCTGACAGGGAGGCGTATTCCACGCTTCGCGACCTTCTCCTGGCCTATGGCTGGTGCGGCATTTCGCGCGAGCTTGCGGCGCAGGCCAGCGACATCGGCGGCACGCCAATAGACGAATCCGCGCTCCAGGGGCTCTCGGACAAGCGCCTGAGCGAGGCGGAAAGCGCGCTTACCTCATCCTCCTTCCTCAGCTCCGACGCCTACGACCATCTCCAGAAGGGCGTGGGCGCGTATGACAGCGGCGATTTCGGGGCCGCGATATACGAGGCCGCCTATGCCAAATCCATGCAGGCTGCAGCCGACGAGGCAGGGAGCAGGAACTTCACAAGCGCGGCAGACTCTCTTGCCAACGGCACGCGCGAATCCGTCTGGGGCAAGGTGTATTTCGGGCAGGGGGCTTACCTGAACGCGGCATCAAAAGAAAAGCTCGCGACTGCGTCGGACGCCTACCGCATACTTTCCTATTCCTCTGCGCTTGATGCAGCCTCAGGCGAGATTGACGATGCGCTTGCAAAGGGCGGCGGCATGGGCGATGGCACACTCAAGGCTGCAGCGCCTTATGCGGGCGGCGGATGGGATGGCAGCCGCGTGGCAAGCCGCCCCCAGCAGGCAATGGCAAGCATCACGCTTTTGGGCTGCGTGCTCATGCTCGCCCTCCTGGTGTTCTACAGGATGGGCAAGTACAGGGCGGATGAATGGTAGGGCGATGAACCTATCCGAGGTAGACTGTTGGCTTTAAATACCCTTTTGTTAATTAAATACAACAGATGAAACCGAATAACGCTTAGCAAAATTGATAGGGCTGGTATCATGATGGGAAACACCGCGTTTGTACGGGAATTCGACCCAAAGGTCGAAAAAATAATCGTGGTCGGCTCTGAGTTCTGCGCCGACTCCAGGAACACCACCGAAGCATACTACAGCGCAAAGGAAAATGTCATCAACGGCCTTTCAAGGCAAGGCATCATGGTTGACTTCTTCAGGATGAACGACGCGGGCGTGTATATGACGCCCATGGCTTCCGCCGAATTCATGTGGCACTTCATGCAGAAAAAAATCGAATATTCCCAATTTGCGCTGGCTGGCGTGCCCATCGAGTACCAGCTCCATGTGGTTGCGCACGCAAACGCTCGGCACACGCCCGAGTACGCAGGCAAGCACACATTCGACCCGCAGGCCCTTGAAATACTCAAGGGGCACTGCACCAACTGCGGGATGGAGCATGCGGACGCCGTGGCGGCAACCATCCAGAATTCCCTGATTTCAACCAGGCCCACGCTCATGGCAGGGGGGAGGGAAATATCAATCTACAACGAAAGCAACCTCCGCGAATTCATGAGGGAAACGTATAAGGGCAGGGGCGCGCCCGATGGCTGGGACGGCAACCTGCTCACCTTGGTGACGCCCATCCATGACCTTAGGGCCCATTCCCTTGAGCAGATACGGGCGTTCGAGGCCGAGGCGCAGGCAAACAGCCATTTCATGAGGGAAATACCTGAAGTGAAAACATTCGCCTGCCTCCTGAACTACACCAACAACAAGCTTTACAGGGTGGATGGCAAGAGCGCGCAGGAAGACCTGGTGCTTCGCCCAATATTCCAGGCAATACGTGAAAACCCGTCGCTCCCATCCGACCACGAGACACGGGTGGACAAGCAGGCAAAGCTTTGGACTCCGGCGCTGCTCATAAGCGACCCGTACGTGGCTGAAGCGCGCAAGCTGTTCTCGAAAAACGTGCTTAAGGTGAAATACAGCGCGGGGACAATCTTTTCCGTTGCCAGGATGATGCAATCCGGGCCGTTTGACTGGCCATCCATGCTCGGGGCATTCTATGACCTTTCCCCGCAGTACCTGAACGGCCGTGACCAGGGGACCCTTGGCATCGTGGGCAGGAAAGTGGAGGGAATCAACTTTATCTCGGGCAAGGTGATGCAGGACCAGGTCATGAGCCAAGCGGTCAACACGTATGTGAAAGACATCCACTCGTTCGGGGTTGCCAACCCGCGCCAGTCGTTCCCGACCGCCAACCCCAACCTTGACAGGTTCATCGCCTATTCGATGCAGGCAAGGCGCCGCTGAGGCTGCATTATTTGCTGCTGCGCAAGCGGCAGGGTTTTGGCAAGAAAAGGTGAGCTACTTTTTTCGGTGCTGCTCCTCGCCCTTCTTCGCAAGCACCGAGCCAGCCTTCAATATTCCTGCAAGGAGCTGGTAGGGCGTGGGTGGGTTGCCGGGAACTTTCACGTCCACGTGCAGCACATCCTCTACTTTTCCCGTGCCTTCAGCAAGCGCGTAGTTGCCCTTGCCTTCCCATCCATCGCACGCCCCGTCGCCTGCCGCAACGACTGCGCGCGGCTCTGCCATTGCCTCGTATGTCTTGAGAAGCGCAATGCGCATGTTGCGCGTGACCGGTCCGGTGACAAGAAGCACGTCCGCGTGCCTTGGGGACGCCACGAAATGCACGCCGAAGCGCTCCGCGTCCACGCGGGGCGACATCATGAGCCCTTCCTCAAGCTCCACGTCGTTTGGCGAGCCTGCGTCCACCATGCGCACGTGGATGGAGCGCGCAAAGGGCGAGCTCCCCCTCTGCTTGAGGAGCTGCACCACCTCGCGCATTGCAGGGTCATCTGACTTTGAGGATATCCTGTCTGTATAGCATCGGTCGAATATGAAACGAAGGTTTTCAAGCAGCATAACAATTACCTCTTAACTCACATATCCGTCCCTGCATAAGACAGGTTGAAGCTCTTGTTGATGAGCGGGAAGTCAGGCACTATGTTGCCCTCCACCGCCTTCTCAAGCGCGCGCCAGTTCCTAAACGACGCCGAGCGCAAGGCAAGGCGCTTTATGGCGCCGTTCGGGGCTATCTCCACAAGCATGGTGCAGCCTCCGCGCGCTGATTCGGCCCAGCCCACGCCAAGCGCAGCCCCGGCGTGCTTCCTGGGCGCTGCCGCCTTCTCGTGAACCGCGCTTTGCGGCATATGGGCAATCAGGTGCAGTATCAGCCTGGCAGACTCGTTGACCTCCGCGAGCTTGACCCGAAAGCGCGCGAGGACATCCCCGCCTTCCTTTTCAACAGGCTCGTTGACTGTCATTTGGGCATAGGCAGAATACGGGAGCATCCTCCTAAGGTCCGAGTGGACCCCGCATGCGCGGGCTGCAGGCCCCACAAGCGACAGGTCCCTGGCCGTCCCCTTCGACACCGTGCCTGCCTGGAAAGCCCTGTCAAGGAATGTGGAGGAGGTGAACACCATGCGCTCCAATTGCCAGAGGGAATGGGTCATCTTCTTAAGCGTGCCTGCAATCATCTCTGTTTTTGCGCCGTCCAAATCAGCGCCCACGCCGCCCACGGCAATCTGGCCGTGCAGGAAGCGGCTGCCGGAAATGGCTGCGTTGAGCCTCATGGCGTCTTCCCGCAGGACTGCGAAGCGCGAGGCAGGCAGCGTGAACCCCACGTCCGTGGCCATGCCCCCCAAATCCGCAAGGTGGCTGTAGATGCGCTCCAGCTCCATGTGGATTGCGCGGATGGACTCTGCGCGCTTCGGGACGGTCATCCCGAGCGCCTGCTCCACTGCCGAGCAGTAGGCCACCGAGTTGGCGACTGCCTCGTCGCCGGAAATCTGCTCAATGAGCGGCAGGATGGCTGCTGCCTGCTGCCCCTCTGCCTTCTTCTCGATGCCGCGGTGGAGGTAAAACATCCTCGTTTCCATCTTGTTTATCTTCTCTCCCATTACGTGGAACCTGAAGTGCCCTGGCTCGATTATGCCTGCGTGCACAGGCCCGACCGCGACCTCGAATTCCCCTTCGGCGCCAGTGCCTGCCATGGGGTATGCATTGCTCTTGGGGTGCTTGAATGGCATGCCGCCGACAGGATGCACCGGGGGGAAGCCGCTTTCAGGGTGGAACAGGAGCGGGCGGGAATCAGGGATGCCGGCCAGGCGCAATCCTGTAAGGTCCTGGATTTTCCGCTCGTCCCACAATGCCGCGTTGACATATTCGGAAAGGGCGTCGAACGCGTGGCCCATGGAAACAATGACTACCATGCGGTGGATGGCCGCTGCCTGGAAAAGGTAGTAGACGTTGAACTCCTTTCCGGCAGGGCCGTCTCCGCCCTGCGAGACGAACGCGGAGTCGAACACCGCCCCGTTCGCCAGGCAAGCGCGGCAGGCATGGATAAGGTATTTCGGAAGCACGCGGATGAAGAGGCAGCCGCCTTTCTCGTCCGAATCGCCCAGGCTTCCCGCCCTGACGAACGCCTCCATGGCGCGGATGAATTGCCTTGATTGCTCGTCCATCTTATCAACCTGTTATGGCGCGCACCGCCAGCTCCAATAGATGCATGAATTGGGAAGGGGGCATCACACCCATGTAAACCGTGAGCGCCAGGAGCGCCGCGAACGACACCATCATGGTCAGCGATGGCGAGAAGGCTGCCGTGCCCTCTGGCGCCTTGCCAAAGCCCATGGCGGAAACGCGGTAGAGCAGGCTGGCGAACGCGATGGTGGTGAAAACCACAAACAGCGCGGCAATCAGCAACTGGCCGCCTGATAACGAAACCGCCAGCACCCCAAGCTCCGAGAGGAACGTGCCGAAGGGCGGGCTGCCCGCAAGGCCTGCGGCGATGAACACGAACGGGATTCCGACCAGCGGGATGATTTGCGCCGCGCCTTTGATGTATTGCATTTCCTTGGTCTTGAACGCGAACGCGGTTATGCCGCTTGCAAAGAATGCGAGGGGCTTGGCAAGGGAATGGCTGACCATGTGGAAAAGGGCGGCGGCAACCCCGAGCGGGCCGCCCAGGCCGAACGCGAGCGTGACTATTCCCATGTTCTCCACGCTGGAGTACGCAAGCATGCGCTTGATGTTGTGCTGGAAATATATCCTAAGCGAGCCGATGGCAAGGGAGAGCATGCCAAAGCCGATGAGAAGGCCGGACGCGAAGGACACCATGGAGTCATAGGGCGCCACGACCTGATACGAGCGCACGATGCCGTAGAACGCGATGTTGAGCAAGAGGCCGGAAAGGATGGCGCTTATGGGGGTGGGCGCCTGGCTGTGCGCATCAGGGAGCCACACGTGGAGCGGGACAAGGCCCACCTTGGTCCCGAAGCCCACGAGGATGAATGCGAAAGCAATTTTCAGGAAGAGCAGGTTGGCGCCCTCGTGGGCCACCATGAGGCTGTCCCAGTCCCCGCCCGATGTCGAGCCTGCTGGAAGCAGGGCGAACAGGAGGAACAGTATGCCCGCAAGCGCAAGCAGTATCCCCACCGAGTTTATGATGAAGAACTTCCAGGCCGCCTCGATTGCGCTTGAGTTCTGGTAGAAGCTTATCAGGAACACGGATGCCAGCGTGGTCGCCTCGATTGCCGCCCACATCACCACCGGGTGGGTGGCAAGCGTCGCGGCAAGCATGGCGGATAGGAAGAACGAGAGCAGCCCGTAATAGAGCCCTATCTGCTCCTTCTCCACCGTGCCCTCCTTCACCTCGTGGCGGATATAGCCTACGGAATAAAGGAAGATGAAGCAGGCGACCACGGAGGTGAGCGCCGTGAAAAGGCCGGAGACCGCGTCCATGTAGAACATCCCGTAGAAATCCCGAAAGCCCACTTCCGTCCCGAGGAAGGCATTCGCCGAAAGCAGCGCGAAGAAGGCAGCAAGGAGCGCGCCCACGAATGCGGCCGCCTCCACCTGGCGGGGGTGGCGGTGGAATATGAACGCAAGCGCCCCTGCCAGGAGCGGGGGGAGGATGATGAGCTCAAGCATAGGTTCACCTTTTCTCCACAAGCTCGACAAGCTTCTTGGTGTCAAGCGTGCCATGGGTCTCCTTCATCTTGAACGACAAAAGCAAGGTTATCCTCACCAGGATGACCAGGTCGAACAGCGTGACCACTTCGCCGATGAAGGGCATGTTGATGTGCAGCGCGTACGGGAGGAGCACCACCCCGTTTTCCATCATCAGGAAGCCCAGGAGCTGCAGGAGCAAATGCGTCTTGGATGCGATGATGAGCATGCCTATGAGGATGATGGAGACCGCTATGGGCAGCATTATGGTGGTGCCGCCAAGTACCGACGAGACCGCAAACGCAAGCGTTATCAGGACGCCGGCATAGACCAGCGCGCGGGTGGTCGTTATGGGCGCGTGCATGAACAGGGGCTCGGCCTCCAGGTCCATCCTGAATTTCTTGCTGGCTTCCCCGAAACGGAGGTAGAACTGCAGCGGCATGAGCTGCATGCCGAACGACATGCTGTTGTACAGGACAAACGGGATGACGGCAATCTTGAAGACGGCGATGGTGAGCAGGAACAGGTAGTTCATGCCCTCCGCGCCGCCGGCGAGGGTCATCTGGAAGAGGATGAGGACCAGGCAGATGCTCTGCACAATGTAGAGCTTGATGCGGTCGCGGAAGGTGAGGCTGAAGATGACATAGACCGCCGCAAGCAGCATGAATAGCGCCATGAGCGACTGCATCCAGCTGTCGCCTGCCTTGATGACGAATATCCTTGTCAGGAATGCCAGGAGCGAAAGCAGGAGGGAGAGTATCAAAAGCTCGGATACCTTGAACAGGCGCACCTTGACGCTGATGCTCTCCACGGCGGCGGTGAATATCCCAAGAGCCACAGAGAATGCCAGGAGGATTGCCGGCCAGAGAATGCCTGTTTGCAGGTCGCCTGGCAGGAGAAGGACGCCCATGAGCGAGAAGAACAGGAATATCTTGGCGGCGTTTGCCCACTCGATGAGCGCAAGGCCAGGCCCGGAATTCTCAAGTATCATGGCCTCGTGCACCATGGTGAGCTCCAGGTGCGTCGCAGGGTTGTCGAACGGAAGCCTTCCCGTCTCTGCAAGCATCGCTATGAACAATGCAATAGCGATGAGCCAGTATGCCGGGGTGGTGGCCAATGCCTGCCAGGATGCAGAATCGCCAGCCAGCGGGGCAATGCCGGTGCCGCCCGATGTTGCAATGAGAAGGACGATTGCGAACAGGGCGGGCTCTATGAGGACGGAATACAGCATTTCCCTGCTTGAGCCCATGCCGCCAAACGCGCTGCCAGCGTCCAGGCCTGAAAGCGCGGTCAGGAACCTGCCTATGGCGAACAGATAAATGAAGACAATGATGCTTGCCGAAAGCAGGGGCGATTGGGTCAGAAGGGGGAGCATGAGCGCGGCAATGGCAATGGACACGAAGCCGGCAACCGGTGCGAGGGCGAATATGAACGAAGTCACGGAGCTCCTGGCGCTGCCCTTGGAGAAGAGCTTGTGGAGGTCGATGTACGGCTGGATGATTGGGCTTCCCACTCTCCCCTGGAAGCGCGCCTTGACCTTGCGCATGATGCCTATCAGGAGAGGGGCTGAAAGCAGGGCGAATGCTACCTGCAGGAGCGCCAGGGTGGATGCGTAGAGGATATCAAGCATGGGAATCACAGAATTGCATATGCCAGTACTATGGCAAGCGTCAATATCAGGTACATCAGGTAGTCGTTCAGCCTGCCTGTGTTGAATATCGCCGAGTGCGGGGCGATGAGCTGGAAGGCGTTTGAGGCAGGCGCATAGATGTACTTGTCGAACAGGGCAGGCCCGTATGCCGATGCGTTTTCCAGCGGGTTGAGCCAGGCATCAAGCGCCTTGGTGACAGGCATTGCAAACCCAGCCGCGGAATACTGCATGTGCGGCGTGCCGTTTGGGAAGCCGCAGCCCCATGTCTCGCCGACATGGTGGTGCTTTTTCCTTGAGGATGCCGACATGAGGGCGGCAACGAGGATTGAGCCTGCCAGGAGCAAAAGCATCATCATTCCCGTGGGCAGGGCATCTGCCGACGGGACAATGGCGTTTGCCGCCCCATTGAAGTGCAGGCTTTCCAGGATGCCTGATGACGCCTGCGCTAGAAGCGAGGGGAAAACCCCTGCAGCCACGCAGCCAAGCGCAAGGAGCGCCATTCCCAGGAGCATGGTTTTAGGGGCCTCGTGCGGGTGCGTTGCATGCTTGGAGCGCGACTGGCCCAAAAACGGTATCCCGAATGCCTTGACGAACGCGCCGACCGCAAGCGCGGAAGTCAAGGCAAGCGCAAGCACGGCAATCCCAAGCACGAGCGAGGTGAAGTTGAATGTCTGGACGCCAGGCTCGATGCCGGCAAGGAGGGACTGGAAAGTCAGCATCTCGCTTGCAAACCCGTTCAGCGGCGGTATGGCGGCAATGGACGCGGCGCCCAGGAAAAACAGCACCGCGGTGAAGGGCATGTATGCGGCAAGCCCGCCCATCTCGTCTATGTTCCTCTCGTGCGTTGCGTGGATGATGCTGCCAGCCCCGAGGAAAAGCAGGCTCTTGAAAAGCGCGTGGTTGAGCGTATGGTAAAGCGCCGCGAAAAGCGCAAGGGCCGCAAGCCCTGGCTGGTGCGCCCACGAGAAAAGCACTGCTGCGCCGATGCCGATGAATATGATGCCGATGTTCTCTATGCTGTGGTAAGCGAGCAGGCGCTTGATGTCATGCTCCAAAAGCGAGTAGAGCACGCCGAGGATGGAGGATGCCATCCCGAGGGCGAGTATGAGCAGGCCCCACCAGAGCTCGGCTCCGTTGGCAACTCCTAAGAAGTCAAAAAGCACGCGCACAAGCCCGTATATCGCCGTCTTTAGCATCACGCCGGACATCAGCGCGGATATGTTGGAGGGCGCCTGCGGGTGCGCAAGCGGCAGCCAGACATGCAGCGGGATGATTCCGCACTTGGAGCCGAACCCGAAGAGCGCAAGCATGAAAATGGCGCTCGCAATGAAGGGCGTGTAGGACGCAGTGTGGAACGAGGCGAAGTCCATGGAGCCCGAGCCTGATGACAGCGCCAGGAACATCACCACCAGCGCAACCGCGCCGATGTGGGCGATGAGGAGGTAGATGAAGCCGGCGGACTGCACGCTTTCCTCCTTGTGCTCGTAGGTGACCAGGAAGAAAGAGCTTATTGCCATGATTTCCCAAAGGATGAGGAAGAGAAGCGCATTCTGCGCAGACACCACCAATATCATGGACAGGAGGAAAATGTTGTAGAAGAACCCGAAGCGCCCAAGGCTGTACCCTTTCCTGGCGTATTCCGCGACGTAGCCCATGGAATATATCGAGGTGGCGATGCCGACGAACGCGATGAAGGCGACGAAAAAGCCCGAGAGTGCGTCTATGCCTATCGTCAGCGAGCCGACGTACTGGAACGTTGCCAAGGTGATTGCGCCCGTGCCCATGCCAAGGAATGGCGCCATCCCTGCGATGAGCGCGAAAGCGCTCCCCAGGAGCGCAAAGCCAAGCCCAAGCCTCAAGCTCAGGCTAGGCCTTGAGGGAAAGGCGAGCGACAGGAGCGCCCCGAACAGGAAAAAAGCGATGGAAATTGGCAGTGCACTTAAGGAAATAAATTCCAATGTCATCTTGGCCACCGCGCCCCCTGAGGTTTGAGCGATTAACATGATTGGAGAAAAATATATAAAGGGTGCTTAGGCGGCCGCCTGCGCACTTCATTTTTAATCCTTTTCAGGGATATATAACCAGCTCGTGTGGGCAGTCCTGGCTTGATAAAAGGTGAAACAATGGAAAACAACGCAGCGCAGGCGGATGGCGGCATCAGGGCGCCGCAAAGCGGCATCAAGAAGATAGAGCTCCACATAGTGGTGGGCTGCGCCGACGCTAGGGACGTGTCGCCCGCCTTCTACACCGCGCTTGAGGAGCAAAAGGAGGAGGAGCTGCACAACGGCACGCTCATCGACTTCCAGAGGATGTCTGTCGCCGGCACATTTGTCACCATCGGCATCATAGACGAGATAAAGTCCCACATACAGGAAAAGATGCGCGAATACTTCTCATATTACAAGGCAGGCCTTCCCATAGACATCTTCGTGCACCTGACCGCGCACGGCAATGTCGTCCTGAGGAAGGGCAGGCTGCACTCGACGCGCTCCTACCACGACATCGAGGTGGAGGACGCGCCTTTCAACTGCGGAATGATACACGCGCAGGAAGTCGCGCTTGAGATGGAGAGCATGCTGCTTGGAAAGCGCGCGGTGCTCGAATACGGGCTTCGCGGCAAGCGCCACCAGCTGCGCATTGAAACCGAGGAGGACATCGAGACTTTGATGAAGATGGCATACGGGCACAACGGCACCATTGCTGGCAACTGGGTGAAAAGCATAGTGAACCTGTGCACGCACGCCTACGAGCAGAAAAAGGTGCTCCGCGGGTCGCTTGATTCCGACCCTACGTTTGAGAACCTGAAAATTGTGCTCACGGCAGGCGTGAAGAATTACCACACGAACGAATACTACAGGGTGGACGGCAACACGCACCTGAACACGTTTTTGGACCTCGTGTACGACAAGGTAAGGAAGAGCGGGCATGTGCAGGACGGCTCGCACACGCAAAAGCAGAACCCTGCGCTGGGGATGTTCCACCACTCGGAAATACAGCAGGCGCGCGCGCTGGCCGTGAAATACTACCTGGGCATGGACAAGTACAATGTTGGCCAGGTGTTCGCCATCGGGAGCATGAACGTGCCTGACTACTTCAAGACTTTCGGCCCCTACAAGAACGCCGGCTTTTTCTACGGGGTGAAGCACCTTGGCCTTCGCACCTGGATAGTGATGGGCAGGGACCTCAAGGAAGCCGAGAAGATGCAGGAGCGCATACTGAACGACCCGCTCATGGGCTATTTCCTGAAGGAATTCGACGTCAAGCTCATAGCCATGGACAAGGACGGACGGCGCCTGGCATAGCCTGCACGGGGCAGTTTCCATCCATCCACCCTGCCCTTTTTTATTCCCCTTCTAATCTAGCATAAACCTCTGAAGGCACGAGGATATTTCCATGGAAGAAAAGACAAAGCTGAAGTACGAGCTGAAAAAGCAGCTTGCGCACCTCAAGGCAATGAAAGGAAGCGGCACCGAGCTCATTTCGGTGTACATACCCTCAGGCCAGGCCATACATGAGACCTCGAACAAGCTTCGCGGCGAGGCAGGGCAGGCGACCAACATCAAGAGCAAAGGCACGAGGAAGAACGTGGTGGACGCGCTGGAACGGATTCTCCACCATCTCAAGAGCTACGGGAACGTCGCCCCGGCGTCGGGCGTCGCCATCTTCTGCGGCAACGTGTCGGACAACCCAGCCAAGGTGGACATCGAGCTTTTCACCATATACCCCCCTGAGCCAATCATGGTGCAGATTTACCGCTGCGACTCGCGCTTTTTCCTTGAGCCCCTCGAGCGGACGCTTGAGGTCACGGATTCATACGGCCTCGTCGTGCTGGACGGCAGGGAATGCACGCTTGCGGAGCTTCGCGGCACCAACACGCGCATATTGCACAGGCTGAACTCCACTGCGCATGCCAAAATCCGAAAGGGAGGGCAGTCCGCGCGCAGGTATGAGCGCCTCATCGAGGAAAGCATAGAGCTTTACTACAAGCGCATCGGCGAATACATGGACAAGTATTTTGTCAACAGCGTCAAGGGCGTCATCATCGGCGGCCCAGGGCCTGCAAAGGACGACTTTTACAAGATGTCGCCTTTCAACTACCAAATCAAGGTCCTAGGTGTGGTGGACACCGGCTACACGGACGAATACGGCGTGCGCGAGGTGATGGCAAAGTCCACCGACATCCTCTCGGAGCAGCAGGCAGTGCAGGAGCGCGTCATCATCGAGAGGTTCATCAAGGAAGTGGTGGCAGGCGGGCTTGCCACCTACGGCGAGGCAGAGGTGCGCCGCGCGCTTGAGAGCAAGCAGGCAAACAAGCTGCTCATCTCGGAAGGCGTCACCTACAAGCGCGCAAAGCTCGTGGACACCACGACCGGCGAGGCGCAGTATGTCACCTCGAAAAATCCCTTTGACCTCCAGGAAAAGATAAAGTCCATCGGCGGCACGGTGAAAGTCGAGTCCGAAGTCTCATTGGTGGACGACCTCATCACGCTTGCCGACACGCAGGGGATAGACATCTTCGTGGTCTCGCCCGACACCGCGGAAGGCGCGCAGTTCCTCGGGAGCTTTTACGGAATAGGCGCTTTCCTAAGGTACAGATAGTTTCTGTTTCACCTGATTGTTTTTCCGATTATAAATTTAGGCTTTGGCTTCTGCGGAATAACAAACTTTTTCGGCACTGGAGCCTTATTCATCAAGTCCCAACAATCCCTGCAGAATGGCTTTGGATTGGCTATCTTGTTTTTCCTTGCAAAGTTCCTGAAGTTGCCTGGCGTTTGTTCCATCACGCAGCTGTCTTTTGCGCAGTGGTTTGCGCCGAACATGTGCCCGCTCTCGTGGAGAGTGAGCCTCTCGAGAAATTCGGTTCCAAATGATTCCTTGCCACTGTATCCATACATCCTTGGGCTTGCAGTTGATATTATGCACCCGTAGCCATCTTTTCCATATGACAGCCATCCGGGCTCAAGTGCACTTTGAGGTGTGATAAGGACATGGTATTTCAGCTCTCCTCCTTTTTGGCTTTCAAACATCATGACTAAATTCTCTTCAAGCAAAAGCCTGTTGTAGCGGTAAAGTAATTTCATCTCGAGGGGCTTGACTTCCAGGCTCAGCTTGGCGTTTATTATGCGAACAGCCCAGTTAATCGCTTCGAGAACAATCTGCTTCTCAACCTCGAGCACGCCTAGTGAAACATGCACCACTACGCCTGTGCGCATTACTGGCTCTGAGGTTTTCCCTAGCTTGAAGTTCATGTTATAATTAGTGATAATAAATGTTTATAAACCTTGCCCCCTGGCCGATGAGCCTTGCTCATAAAGTAGTCAGTTTAAGCGACATTGTGAGCAGACGGCTTACTTTGTGAGCAGAAAATTCTATTTGTCGTTGTCTTTGTTGGCTGTTTTCTTACTATGCCATTCACAATATTTGCATTTTTTGGGATTGTGGCTGGTAAATATATTTGCAAAAATCGTTTTATCCTTAAAATTAACTCCATGTTCGCAATCACGACATAAAAAAATAGCTCCCTTTACCATTTCTCTGTCTGCAAAATCCCCATCTCTACAATATTTGCACTGCCCGTCCCCATCTGATGCGAATGTATCACATTCGGCTTTCAATAAGTAGCCGCCCATCTCATAGCCACTACAGAATACAATATCGGAACTATCCACAAAATCCTTAGAATCACAAAATGGGCATTTCCCCTCGGCATAAGCTTTCCAATAATAGCTGAAAGGATATGGTAGTTTTTGCATGTTCTAATTTCCTACGAAGGCATTTTTAAGTTATCTGAAAACTTCACATTAATCCCCAACTCAAAGCTTTCGTGTATCAAAACCACGATGTTGTGCGCTATGAACTTGCACAGCAATTCATTCTCTCTTGCCACCGCGTTCCTGCTCCTTACCTTGTCGCCAAACTTGGCTTTTACCATGCTGTTCGTGCTTTCCACGTTGCTTCTCTTGTGGTAGTGCTGGTAAAACTCATCCTGATTTAGCTGGAAATACAGGAACATCTTGCGCCATATCCCCGTCCCTTTGCTCTTTCCGGTTGCGTTGGACTTGAAGGGGATAAACGCCCTACCTCCCACGTCCTTGACCGCCTGATAGTTGTCCCTGCTTGAATACGCCTTGTCTGCGCTCACTTCCACCATATTGAAGCCCCCCTGCGCCGTTGCAGCTACAAGAGGGGCAAACCGAGGGCTATCCCCTCCATGCTCGTCCGTGATTTCCGCAGCCGTTATGATGTTGGTCTTAACACCTGTGCAGATGTGCGCCTTGACCCACTGGTGCTGCCTGCCGATTTTGTATTTCTCCTCACAATACTGCCCGAAGCTGTCTGTCCTGAACCCTGAGCTATCTATGGCAAAATCGGTTTCCACCGCTTTGAGAGGCAGGGCAGATAGGGTAATGAGTTCGTGCAGGACAGGGGTGAGGTCTGCCCTGTTCATGGCAACATTCACCACGTTATAGGACGGTGCTGCTCCTATCTGCTCCCTGCTTTCCGAGTGCTTATAGAGGGAATAAGCCCTGCGGCTTGAAAGCTGCGAATAGACCTTTTGGATGGCACAATAAGCCTGCGATTTCAAGGGGACGCGAGGGCGCCCCATATCCTGCGCTGGTTCTTCTATGCTTTCCACAAGGTCGGAAAGCAACTCGTCAAACATCTTAACCTCGTTGGTCTGACTTTGGCGATAAGCCGCCCAAGCCTGCGGTTTTGAGATGCGCTTTTCCTTAACCACTTTGCCGTTAGGTGTGTCTATCTCTGTTTTGAGATAGTAGCGCACGGCAAAGGCGTGTTTGCACGTCCTGTTGTGGAATTGTGCATCGGGACAGGTACAGTTAAAGTCCTCGCTGACATGGTAAAAACCATCGCCTGATTGCGAATGAACCCTATAACCGCCGTCCTTCTGCTTTTGCACTTGCTTCTGCCTTGCGATTTCCATTCCTCTTATTTGCCTCATTTCCATATTATTCACCTCATCTTAATCATTAACAACTGTTAATGACTATTAATAATATGGTAGGAAAGGCTTATAAGGCTGTCTGTTAATAACTGCTAACGGTCATTAATGGAGGTTAATAACATGGCAAAAAAACTTGTCCTTGACTGCGATGAGAAGACTTGGATTGAAGTGCAGAAATACAAGATAGACCACAAGCTCAGGAACAACAGTGAGGCAGTAGTTAAGCTACTTAGGAAGGCACTTGGCTTGAAAGAATAACAATAGGTTGAAAAAGCTTGCGTATTATAGCATACCATGGCAAACGAAGTCTCCGAGATGGATGTTATTTTCAAGATTATTGCCCCTCTCTTGGAAAAACTCGGCTACAATGAAAAAACAGCCTTTGAGATTGAACATGAGAAGACCATACAGATTGGAAGAGGCAAGGTGGTTTATCCAGATATTGTGGTAAATATCAATGGAACACCTGCGATTGTCATAGATGCAAAAAACCCCACTGAAAACCTAGACTTATACGAGCGACAGATAATTTCCTATGGGCTTCTTCTGAAGACACCATATTCTGTGTTGTGCAATGGCTCTATTTTCAGGGTTTATGAGACACTGACTGAAAAAATAATTTGGGAGAAAAGCCTGAATAGCACTCCTGAATTCTTATCAAAGGAAAATCTCACAAAGAAAATAAAAAAGACGGTCGAAACTATTTCGGATGCACGTCTTGAGGAAGCAAAAAAAACACTGCTTGTATTTGAAGGCATAAAGGAATTTGCAGCCATTTTGTATAAATGCGAAGACGTGATACGAGACGTAGATGGACTAACTGGAGCAGATGCTTTTGATGAGATAAGTAAGCTCCTCTTTGCGAAGATGTATTTTGAGAAACTTGCAATTGATGGGGAATCAAACAGATTTTCACTTTCAAATATCAAACAGAATGGTGGCGCAAAATACGTTAGGGACTACTTATTTCCTGAGGCAAGAAAGAACAACAGAGATATATTCATCGGCGATGAAAAGATAGCTTTGGAGAACACCAGTATAGATAAAGTTGTTGAACTTCTTGCTGACTATACTCTAGTAAAAACAGATGTAGATGTAAAAGGACGGGCTTTTGAGATTTTTCTCGGAAAAACATTCACTGGCGGATTGGGGCAGTTCTTCACTCCTCGCACAATAGTTAAGTTTGCCGTTTCATTTGCCGACCCCGAGATAAAATCAACTTTATCGGATAAGCACAATGAACCTTATATGGTATTAGACCCGTGCTGTGGGTCTGGCGGTTTTCTTACAGAGGTCTTCAAAACGATACAAGAGAAAATAAAACATCAGCCAGACGCCCAGCGAAAAGACCTTTTCGCAAAACTTTCACATGAACAAATTTATGGAGTAGATATAAATGAACGTCTAGTGCGAGTTGCAAAAATGAACATGGTGCTTCATGGCGACGGACATGGTGGAATATACAAGCACAACGGACTGGAAGACGTTAAGGAAATAAAAAAGGAAAGCTTTGACTTGGTAATTACAAATCCACCATTCGGAAACAAAGATAAGGATAAAAGATTATTAGAGAAATTTGAGTTGGGCAAATCAGAAGATGGAGTTCTTCTCAAAGAGCAACTACGTGAGATATTATTTGTTGAACGTTGCATAGAGCTATTAAAAAAAGGTGGAGAACTAGCTATCCTTTTGCCAGACGGAATACTTAACAACGAAAGAGGCGGCAATGTCAGAGATTTTATTGGCAAAGAAACAATCATAAAGGCGGTGGTAAGTCTTCCTGATGGCTCTTTCAAGTCTTCTGGAGCAAACAGCAAAACAAGCTTGTTATTTCTAAAGAGAAAGAGTAAATCGGATGAAATACAGCAGCCAATTTTTATGGGTGTAGCTGAATATATCGGTTATAATACAAGAACAAAAGAAGGAAAAGAAATCGAACAAAATGATTTACCCGCAATTCTTGAGGCATATCGTCAGTATAAATCAAGTAAGATGCCAGAGAATCTTAAGAATAAACGAAATGTTCTTGAAATACTGGCGGGTAAGCCTGCCTGTTTCATAATTAGTCCAGATAATATGGGAAATAGGATTGATGCAACCTATTATTATGCAAAACACATTTTCAATTTAGGAGTTTCAAGCACTCGGGTTAATTCCGTGGCATGTCTCTCAAGAGTGTTAGTAAATCCTGCAAAAGAGCCAAATAAGATAATAAGATATATTCAGTTCAGTAATATAGAAAGTAATTTAGGGGACGTTTCAAGCCACTCGGAACTGCTTGGTAATGACGCTTCTCCGAGAGCAAGACAGTTGGTAAACGCTGGAGACGTTATCTGTGCAAAAGTAAAAGATAGTGAAGAGAATGTCGCTATTATTCCAGATGACCTTGAGGGCGCAATAGTTTCGACAGGGTTCGTTGTCCTTAAGCCAATTCCACCCTATACCTCCGAAGCACTTTTTGCGATTCTCAGGCTGAAGACCACCACAAATCAAGTAAGGTGGAAATCTTCTGGGACAATTTTACCTGCAATATCTGAAAATGAATTTATGACGATAAAGGTTCCTAAATTAAATGATGTTGATATACGTGATATAACTAAGAAGATTAAGGAAGTGAATGAACAACGAGCGATAATTAAAGAAAAGCTGGAAGCCGTATCAGCTAAATTCAAGTAAATTTGTGGTGAACAAATGTCTAGATTCACATATGCTGGAAGAGCTTATTATACGACCAGAAATGAAGCTGAAAACGCTGCAAGAAAATACGATATTATTTACTATTCAAATGCCATGAGAGCGTATTATATCCGAAGACCAGTATAATGAAAGTGGTTGAGCCTATGGTAAAAATTAGCGTAGTGGATTCTAACGCCTTTAAAACTGTTTTACAAAAATATATCTCTGATTTAGAACGGCAAAAGATGATTGCAAATAGATTCCAAATTGCTACTGAAAAGGTTATTACCCCAGAACTAGCTAGAGCGAAAAAATTCTTAGAGCGAGCAACGGAGGAAGATGCAGCATTTGAAAGAGAATGTGATAATATAAGAATCAAAGTAATAGAACATTGGAAGTTTATTGTACAAGAACTAGCGCAAAGACAACTAGTAAGAATTAAAGACCAGATTTCAAGAAAAAGCAGCCAAGACTTTACTGAACTTAAACAAACATTAGAAAAAATATTGGATGATATTGAAGATTTGGGTCTCTCTATTGAACAATTCGAAAAAATTTATGAGAATCTGGAAAGACTCACAGAACAGATAGATGGCAAAATACTCGCAGAAAAGAATGAAAATTGGAAATTTTGGATAGGATTATCTGTTGGGGCTATTCTAGGAGTTATTGGCACTTTAATAACGGACTTTTTGGGCAAGCACCCCTCTTCATGAGGTGTTTTCGAGACTTCCTGAGCAAGCCCCCGACTTTATGAGCAAAACGGGCTTTATGAGCAAGGCTTGGCCGATGCCAACATATATAAGCAACTTATTACAGGAAAACAAGCGGCAGGATAGGCTGGGAGAGTAGGGGCCTCCCTCATCGCAAATCCCCTTTGGCGAAGCCGAATGTCCGGAG
>JBAZYD010000003.1:72449-90068 GCA_041659465.1 Candidatus Micrarchaeia archaeon
ATCGGGTCAGGCCGGAAGGAGCAGCCCTACGCATTCTGTCCCGTGCTGGGAAGATACAAGACTGAGCAGCGGTGCGGACACTGTCCGTTCCCCCCAGGGCCCGCCGGAAATCCTGCCACAATTTTCATCCTTGTTATGCGGAAAAAGAAAAGCGCCTCAAGCCTGGGCCGCAGCTGCGGCAAGGATCGGCCCGATTGTGAGATATACCAGCACCAACGACATTGCAAAGAGCGCCAGCGCCGGCACTATGGTCACGACAATCGCCCTGTTCCTTGAAAGACGGTGCACGGCCCTTATCATCCTGTACTGGCTGTAGAGGCTGTATATCCCGACAGGCAGCATTATGAGCGTGGCAACCAGGTTGATGCAAGGTATCACGGTAAGTATCTGCAGGGGCGCGACGATGAGCGTGCCGGCCCCTGTAATCAGCGCAAGCCCCAGGCTTTGCTCCATGTATTTTCCCTTTCCCCCCAACAGCTTTGCAAGGGCGAAGTAAACCGCCATGAGGACAAAGAACAGGGCGAATTCAAAGGCCATGGTGATTATGAGCCCCGCCAGGATGCTTGCGGGGCTGCGCGATGCCATGTCGAAAAGGGCGAGGTTGACTATGATGGCTGCAACGCATTCCATCAGGAGCGCGATTGCAATTATGGCGAGCACGTTCATGAACTTTGCATTCTTCTTCTGCGCGGCAAATGCCTCTGCAGGGTGGAAATATGCAAACATCCAGGGCAGGAACCTCCGTCCCGGGAACACTGGAACGGCGCCCATGAGGAAGGTTTCGGCTTGCTCCACCACCCCCCGCTCCTTTGCAGCCGAAGCCATCAAACCACCCTGTGCCTTTCTCATGCCAGCCACGCATTTATCCCGATTTCAAGAAGCACTATGAACGCCGCAGCAGTCACTATCGCGCCTGCGGTGCGCACTGCGGAAAGGCCGTGCGATTTTTTCACCACGAGGTAATGCGCGTATACCGAATAGAGCAATATCGCGAAGCATATCAGGAGTATGGGGATATTCAGGAGCGCGGTTATTATCGAAACAATGGTCCCGAAGAATGCCGAGTCCCTCATGGCAAAGGACGGCATGAAGATGGCGAACGCAATGCACATGAACGCAAGGAGCAGCGTGTTGCCGCCGCAGAGCACCAATGACATCGAATTCGCCTGCTTGACGTATTCCCCTTTCCCGCCCAGCAGCCGCGCAGACGCGAAAACCGTGGCAAATGCGAACATCGCGAAGAACGCGCTGACAAACGGGCCTACGACAATGGAGCCAAGCGCGATGCTCGCAAGGTCCGGGCTCTTCTGCAGCCCCATGGACAGCAGGTCCTCCTGCGAAAGGCTGGAGGTAAGCGCAAGCATGAAGAGGAAGAATATCAGGGAATATGCGAAGTAGAAGATGATGAGGTTTGCCGCAGTCCCGGCAAGGGTGGCGCTTTTCTCCACCTTCTCATAAGTTTCCTCCGGGTGGAAAAACCCCGCGAGCCAGAGCTTTATCCTCGGGGAAGGCAACGGCGCTGCCGCGGCATTAACAAGCTTCTCGAATTTCCCGGCAAAATGGCAAAGCTTCCCCTTCCAGCCGCCATCGCCTTTTGGCCCGGCCGGGGCTTCGATGCGGGTCTTTGCCTTCTTTCCCATAAAAATTCCCTCACTTGCCCGGGTATTTCTCGGAATAGCACTTCTGGCAGTAGTTATGCGTGTAGCCTGCGCCGTCCAGCTTCTGCTTCTGGGTGGTGCGCGTAAGCTCCGCGCCGCAAACTTCGCATGAGAGGTAGTTGTTGTACATTTTCACACCTGGTTTTCGGGCAGTTGGCCCGACAATTCGCCAAAACCGTCCGGATGCCCTTCTCCGGCTTTTTGGTATTATTCGGCAAAGGAATAAAAGCCTGCTTCATTCCTAAAAGGGCTGGGCAAGACAATCAGCTGGGGTCGCATAGCCCGGTCCAGTGCGGCAGGTTGCTAACCTGTTGTGGGGAAACCTACTCGGGAGTTCAAACGCCTTTGTTTGGCAACAAAGTGTTGCCAGCCTTCGGCTGTCAATCTCCCCCCCGGCGATTTTTTTTCTTTCTAAAAATCGGCGACCATTTTTCCCTCTGGAAAAATAGGGCGGCGTCTTTTTTGTTAAACTTAGGCTGGCCCTTCCGCTATTCCGCCGGGCGGTAATCGCCATCCACCATCGGGGATTTCGCAGCAATCATCCGGATGAATCCGCCGCTATGGGGGGCGGTCCCATGGATGCTTCCCATTGGAACGGTTATGCGCGAATTTTTCGGAAGCTGGACCAGTTTCCCGTCCAAATGGAATGTCACCGCATCCACGGGCCTGAATACCTCGTTGCACTGCTCATGGTAATGCAATGGTATTCGCCCGCCGGGAAGGATGATGAGATGCTGCGCCCCTGTCCTGCCTATGATATTCGAGCTCCGTTCCATCTGGTAAATGAAAAAGCCGGTCGGCTTTTCGATGAGCATGGGCTCGGCCGTGCTTTTGCCCGGGTCTGTTGCGCAGAACAGGAACTTGACCGCGGCAAGCATTTCCAGGAGCAGGCGCTCATCGCCGGCCCTGATAAGCAGCCTTGCATCCCAGCGGCTTTCCGGCATTACCTGGCTTGGCATTGCCAGGCGGTCGGATATCTCCTCTGCCAGCTTTGCATGCTGCAGCGGCATCAGGATGTTTGCAGTCCGCCCCTCCACTTGCGCATAGGGGTAGCCTATCCTCTGGATTTTCGCGGCAATTGATGCCGGGTGCATTAACTGCTTGTTCATGTTCATCAGATTTATTCACCTTTTAACACATATAAACCTTCCTGTTTTTCCTTCATCCCATCGGCTCAGGCAACACATAGATACATTTATAAACACTATTAGCCAAACCAGGCATATCAGATAACCATTGGCAGGGGAAGGACTGGCGCCGCAATCCGCCGGGAAGCACAGAAGGTGTTTTATCCGTTTCCCCTGAAACGTTGGAAAGGTGCATTTATGAGATTCAAACTAATCGCATTCGCGCTCCTTGCGTCGATTGCCATGCTTTTCTCCACGACAAGCATCCTCTACTCGGTGCAGAACGCGGTCTCGCAGCTCTGCGTGAGCCTGAAGTCCATGCTTCCTGTGGTGGCAATGATGATGCTGGTGCTTGCAGGAGTAATCTATGCAGCCGGGCAGATACTCGGCGCGGAGACGCGCGCACGCGCCAATGTCTGGGCGACCGCCTGCCTGACTGGGGCGCTCATCGCCATCCTCATAGTGGTGGTGGCGCAGCCCGTGCTGCAGATGATATACGTGGACCAGGGCACCATTTCCTGCGACGGCACGTAGTCAGCGGTGCCTGGCTACCCCGTTACTTTCCCTTCTTTTGCAAAAGAAGCTATCTTTCCCGCAAGCTCCTCTATCCTGAGGCGTATCTGCTTCCCGTCGTTCCTGAAGCGAAGCGTAACAGTGCCGTCCTTCAATGTGTCATAATCCACCGTGACGCAGTAGGGCACGCCAATCTCGTCCGCGCGCGCATAGCGCTTGCCGATGCTCCCGGATTCCTGGCAATAGACAATCAAGCCTGATTCGCGCAGCAGCGACTCCACCTCGCGCGCCTTTTCCTCCATTCCATCTTTTCTCATGAGCGGGAAAATCCAGGCGTGATACGGCGCAATCGCAGGCGGGAAGTTGAACCATTCCCAATCTTTTTCAGGAGTTTTCTCGCGGAAAGAATGCTCGAGGACGCACCAGAACATCCTGTCCACGCCCATGGACGGCTCCACCACGTGCGGCACCACTTTCTTCTTTTCCTCCTCCACAAACACCGAAAGGTCCGCGCCTGATGCCTTGGCGTGAGATGACAGGTCATAATCCGTCCTGTATGCCGTGCCCGTGGTCTCAATCCAGCCATAGGACGTTTCAACAACGAGGTCGATATTGCCGCGCGAATAGTGCGGCGTGTCGTTCTTCGGGATTTTCCTGAAGCGGAATTTCCCGCGCGGGATGCCTGATGCAAGGTAAAGCTTTTCCTGTTTCCAAAGGAAGTAGGCCATTATCTCGTTTGGCACCACGCCCTCTGCCACGGCTTCCGCAAGCGAAAGCTCGCGCACTGCGCCGTCTTCCATCTCAAAGACAAGCTTCTCAGCTTTCAATCCTTCGAATTTCGGATGGGACTGGCTTATGGGATTGAAGAAATACTCAAGCTCCATCTGGGAAAACTCGCGCATGCGCACGAGGCCCTGGCGGGGCGAAATCTCGTTCCGGAAGCTCCTTCCCACCTGCCCTATGCCGATTGGCAGATGGCTTCCGTAATTCCTCACAATGCGCGCAAAGTCAAGGAATATGCCCTGCGCAGTCTCAGGGCGGCAGTATGCCACGCGCTCGTCGCCTGCGCCGATTGCCGTCCTGAACATCATGTTGAAGCGCGCAACCTCGGTAAGCTCTCCCTTGTCGTTCGGGCACGCCACCTTGTATTTCCTTATTGCGCCGCTAAGCTCAGCGTCCGGCATGCCTTCAGCCTTTGCGCCTGTTGCGGCAAAGTCCGGGTTCTCGGCAAGCAAATGGTCGGCACGGAAGCGCGCGTTGCATTTCTTGCACGAAACAATGGGGTCTGAGAAGTTATCGGCGTGCCCCGATGCCTTAAGAACTGCCTCAGGCAGCACAATGGAGGTCTCAATCTCGTGGAATCCCTCCTTCTGCAGCATCTCGCTTCTCCAGAGGTTCTCAAGCCTGTGCTTTATCGCGCAGCCGACGGGGCCGTAATCGTAAAAGCCTGCCGGCGAGCCGTAAACTTCGGCTGACGGGATGATGAACGAGCGCCTGATGGCAACGTCGATGAGCCTTTCAGCCTTGGGAAATGATGGTTCCTTGCTTTTCATGGATATTTTCTTGCCGCGAAGCTCTATAAACGTTTTGAGCCTAATACCTCGGGAGCAATTTATCGGAGATGGTAACATGTCACCAATGCAATCGCGCGACGAGTTTTTCAAGAGGGCGAAGAAGAAGGTAACAATCGCGGTATCGTCCCGCGACAACCTGCTCATCCAGTCCGTGTCTGCGGTGGACGAGCTCAACAAGTCCTCCAACTTGCTGTTCGAGAGGCTCACAGAATGGTACGGCATGCACTTCCCGGAGTTCCGCACGCCTGACAATGCAAAGTACGTCGAAGGCGTGCTTGCAATCGAGCGGATGAAGCCGGACATGGCAAAGCTCACCCCTGTCTTCGGCCAGCAGGCTCAGTCAATCGCGGACAAGGCGCGGGCATCCATGGGCACTGTGCTTTCAGAGGAGGACATCCTCCAGGCGCGCTCGCTTGCGCTCCAGGTGAAGTCCATGTGGGCGCTTAGGAACGACATCGAGGCTTACGAGGCGAAGATAGCGCGCGAGATTTGCCCCAACATGAGCCACCTCGCAGGCCCGGAGCTTGCGGCAAAGCTTGTGGCGCAGTCAGGCGGCTTGCAAAGGATGGCGATGTTCCCGGCAAGCACCATACAGGTCCTCGGCGCGGAGAAGGCGCTGTTCAAGCACCTCAAGAGCGGAAGCCGGCCGCCCAAGCACGGGCTCATATTCCAGCACCCGGCAATCGGCATGGCGCCAAAGAAAGTGCGCGGCAAGCTTTCGCGCGCGCTTGCGGCCAAGCTTGCGATAGCGGTGAAGGCAGACGCATTCTCGCACAATTTCATCGCGGAAAAGCTCAACGGGCAGTTCGACGCGCAGGTCAAGCGCATCATGGCAAAGGCAGGCCCTGCGGACACGGCCCGCCCTGACAGGAATTTCCAGCAAAGAAGGAACTGATATTCAATCAGTTGAGGTTTTCATATGCGGCTTCTTGCACTCTCCGACCTCCATGCGGACGAGGAGCTCCTGGACAGGCTGCGCGCGCTGTCCTCGCGCAGGAAATACGACGCGGTGCTTTTCTGCGGCGACATCACCAACCGCGGCCCGGTCTCATACGCCGAGGAAGTAATCTCGCTTTTTCCAAAATCCTTTGCTGTGCACGGCAACATGGACACGCCCGACGTTGTTGAGAAGCTCCGCGAAATGGGCGTTCTGGTTCATGGGAAGAAGGTGAAATTGGGCGAGTGGAACCTGGTGGGCCTTGGCGGCTCCAACCCCACCCCGTTTGGCACGCCGTCCGAGTACAGCGAGGAGGAAATCGCGTCCACTCTCTCCCGCGCGGGCGTGGATGATTTCTCAATAGTGCTTTCCCACCCGCCGCCCTACGGGCTTTTTGACGAGGTGGGGAACGGCATGCACGTGGGCAGCAAGGCGGTGAGGAAGATGGTGGAGGAACGCCGCCCAATCCTTCTCATCTGCGGGCACGTGCACGAGCACGAGGGCAGGGAAATACTCGGCGAGACGCTGGTCGTCAAGCTAGGCCCTGCGGAAAAGATGCGCGGGGCGGAAATCACGATAGGCGACAGCATAGAAGTGGGCTTCATCGGCCTTTGACGTGGTTCTTTGGCTTTGGATCAAGGCGGCGGCGCAACGGTGTTTTCCATCAGGCGCGCAAGGAAGGCGGACATCCCTGCGATAGAGGAGATGACATCCGTGCTTTTCCCGAATGCCAAATTGCGCAATCTTCCCTACGACGTTTTTTTCCTGGCAGAGCGGAGCGGCATGCCCATCGGCTTCTGCCACCTGCGCATGCGCGACGACCGCTGCTACATCTCGGGCCTGGGCGTGCTTGCGCACTACCGCGAGCACGGGTTCGGCACCGCGCTCATGCGCGAGGCGCTCTCCTATGCTGACCGGCACAACGCGCGCGTGACCTACCTTCGGGTGCGCGCGCTCAACACGGCGTCAAAACTTTACCTGTCGCTTGGCTTTTTCGAGAAAAAGATGGGCGAGACACTCGTGCTTGTGAGGAAAAGGCCGAGTTAAATCATCCCCATTCCTCTTTCTTTATCCTTTCCTTCGGCACTCCCGCGCCTGCAAGCCCCTGCACAAGCGCCTCCACCATCTCCTTGGGGCCGCAAATGTAGAAAGTCTTTCCCTCAAGCGCGCCGAGCCGCTGAGCGATTGCATCGGCGGTAATCCTGCCACGTATTCCATTCCACCCATCCGGCATCTCCTGCCTCGTCACCGCATGTATGCACCTGAAGGACGGGTTTTTCGACTCAAGGAGCTCCATCTCCTCTGCATAAGCCAGGCTGGATTGCGTGCTTGCGGAGTGGAAAAGGCAGGCAGGCTTTCCCTCGATGATGGTCTGGAGTATCATGCTCCTAAGCGGGGCAATGCCCGTGCCGCCTGCAATGAATACGCGCGCGGAATCCTTTTCATCCAGCGTGAATATGCCGTACGGGCCGTCGATTTCCACGCAATCGCCTGCGCGGAGGCCCCACATGCAGGAGGTGAACATCCCGCTTTTCTTCACGCAGAAGCGCAAGCTGCCCTCAGACGGGTGCGATGCTGCAGAGAATGAGCGGAAAACCTTCTTCCCGTCTGCGCCTGGGAGCCTTATGAGGAAAAAGTTGCCCGGCTGGAATGGCTGCGCCTCGCCATTCATGTGGAAGATCCGCACGCTCTCCGTCACTTCCTCTATCCTTGCAATCCTGTGCTCGCAATATGCCATGACGTGGTTGCGCCCTACCTCTTTTTATCTTTTCCATTCGCGCCAATGGGTATGGAAAAGCCGATGGAAAACGCAAGCGCGCTTCGCGAGATAGCAATCACGCTGGACACCTACGACGACATATTTTCCGACTTTGACCCGCGCCCGTATTCCCAGCGCGAGATGTCCGAGGATTTCCTGAAAGAGATAAGCCGCCGCTACCTGGAGGGCAAGCACGGCAGGTTCGAGGTGCACTTCACCATCCCGTCCTCAGAGCGCGACCTGAAGGCCGAGGCCCTGATAAAAAAGAGGCTGCGCGAACAGTTCACATTCATGGTGAAGCGCGAGTCCGAGGCGATAAAAAAGACCAAGAACAGGGGCTATCTCTACATGCTCATAGGGTTCATCATACTGCTCCTCGACACGTACTTCTACTTCTACCTGACCTATGAAAGCCTCTTTTACCATATCATCACAATATTGCTGGTCCCTGCAGGCTGGTATGGCATGTTCACCGGCATCGGCAAGGTGATAGACGAGCCATTCGACGCCACTGAGCGGAAGAAGCTGCACGAGAAGTTCGAGCGCGCGGACTTTTCATTCATGTCCGACGACCTGGAGTGAGCGGGCGGCAAGCCGTTCATGCCAAGCGGGCTTTCTCGGCCGAAGGCTCGAATCCCGACACTATTTTTTCAATCTCCTCGATTGTTTTTGCGGAGTTGAGCTTTTTCCTTGCCTCCTTCACTCCGTTAAAGCCGGTCACCCACTCTATCGCCTGCGCGCGCATCCTCTTTGGCGTGGCAACGCCGTATTTTTCCGCAAGCGAGCAGTATTCAAGGAATGACGCGCGCTTCTCGCCCCACAGCGTTTCCTTGTATTTGCCCTTCGCAAGCAAGTCGTTTGCCTGCGAGAAAATGTGCGGATTGCCCAGTGCTGCGGAGGAAATCATCACCGCGTCGCAGCCGGTTTCCATAAGGAACCTCACCGCCTTTTCAGGCGTGGATGCGCCGCCATTGCCAATCACCGGGATGGAAAGCGCAGCCTTCACCTCGCGCAGCATTTCCCAACCGGCCTGGCGCTTTCTTCCCTCTGTCGCAGTCCTCCAATGCACCGTGATGCCAGCCACGCCTGCCTTCTCAAGCATTTTCGCAAGCCCAATGGCGCTGTCGCTTTTCCAGCCTGCGCGTATTTTCGCGGTGACTGGGATGCTGGAGTGCTTCACGCACGCCTCCGCAATTGCGCGCATCTTTTCAGGGTTGCGGAGCAGCGCAGAGCCCGCTCCTGCGCGGATTACGCTTCCTGCAGGGCAGCCAAAGTTCATGTCGATGCAGGAGGCATGCCATTTTCCCTCGCTCACGCGCGCGCTTATCTCCGCTGCTGCCTTACCCATTGCCTCTGGTGTTGCCCCGAAAATCTGGATGCCTACTGGCATTTCCTCCTTGCATGTCTGAAGGAGAGCGTCCGTGTTCTTCCCGCCGCGGTTTATTGCCTCGGCGTTTGCAAATTCCGTGAAGCACATCGCAGCGCCCGCGCGCCGACAAAGCAGGCGGAAAGCAATGTCGGTGTAGGCTGCCATGGGGCCAAGCACGAATTTCCCATGCAGCTGCGCGTTTCCGTATTTCATAAATAGCACCAATTTAGCGGAGGGGGTTACGGAAGATGTTGAACGCGCAAGCGTTCAACAATTGTCCAGCGAAGCTGGACAAGAACCTCAAACCTAGGGGGATGTGCATTTTCCGATGGAAAATGCATCAGACATCGACCGAAGGTCGATGCTGAACCCGCAGGTGCCCCCTGGGTTCGGATGGGGGAATCGAGATTTGAACTCGAATCACTAGGTGTTTTGAACCAGTTTTGCTCCTTTTCCGTGAACGCTTTTTGCGACGAGCGTTTGTTCGGGAGGAGCAAAAAGGGTTCCCCAAACCTAGTAGCATACCAGGTTAGCCCATTCCCCCGTATTTATTGATTTTTTACTGGTAGGTTTTAATAAGTAAATCATGCATACCCCAGTCGGTGTTAGAATGGAGAAAAAGGGCGGGTTTGAGCTTGGCTCGTTCATGAAGCGCTTCATGAAGGAGAACAAGAAATCACTTGACATACTGGCAAAGCAGTAGGTCTTTCCGATGTTTGCCTATTTGGACAAAGCAGCAATTGTCGAGATAAACAGGATTATCACTTCGCACTATGGACAGCCTCATTTCCTAATGTCTGAAGCGAATCTTGACCATGCCCTTGCGCGGATGCAAAAATACGGCGAAGAGATTGATGAAGCGGATGAGCGGCTCTTCCGCAAGGCGGCCTATCTTCTTTATCATCTGACTTATGACATGCACGTTTTCTCGGATGGGAACAAGCGGTCTGCCCTATCAGCAGCCGCAGCGTTCCTCAGCGCAAACGGATATTCCATGAAAGTGGAGGGGGATGCCGCCCAGGAGAAGCAGGCTGCCCTGATGAAAGGGACTGCCGAGGGAAAATGCTCCGTAAGCCACCTGTGCAAGTGGCTTCGGAAAGTGTCTTTCCGGGCTTGAACAGGCAAACCGCTATAAACGTTAATTAAAGTTGCCGCTGAAGCTGCTTCGATTGCCATGCCGCTCCGAACGCTTCCCAAGCTGCGCTACCTTAGGCTCGCGCCAGGCTGGAAAAAGAAAACAGGCGAGCTCTCCAGCAAGCTCACCGAGTTCTACCGATTGTTCAAGTCCAGAAAATACCCCACGCCCGACGAGCTTTTCTTCGAGATAGAGGATTTGCCGTCCATGGGAAAGGAGTACTGGTTTTTGCATTTCTGCGCGCCCCCGCGCGAGGAGCAGGTCATATTCACCTTCGGAAGGTCAGTGGACCCGGTGCGAGTGAACAGGGCTTCCGTGCCCGAGGCGGATGAACAGCAAGGGGTGGTGTGCGCGGCGGTATGCTGGCTGCACACGAAAAAGGGAAAGTCGGTGATATTCGACACCACCACGAATGTGCGGCTCAAGAAGGGCGAGAAAAACAGCATAATCGCGGAGAAAGGGGACGGCAAGATATCCATTACCGGCAAATACCCCCACTTTGACATCTTGCTTGAGAAGGCAGGCAAGAGGATTTTCTATGCGCATGCCGCGCACCCCATCAAGGGGCACCCGTACGAGATGGTGAACATACTTGAGAACCCGTTTGCCCCGCGCTTCGGCACTGTGATGATAAACTACTACTTCGAGTTTCAGGGCGTTTTGGAGGGCAAGCCCATGAAAGGCAAGGCGTATCTCCAGAAAGTGGTCGCGGCAATGCCTTTGGCGCCGTGGAACTGGGTGCGCCTGGAATTCGGCAACGGCGACTCGCTAGACTTTTTCACAGGAAAGCCCCTGGGCGAGGCGGCAGGCTTGCACATCGCATCCAACGCCTACCTCGAGCTTGCAGGCAGGCGCGTGAAGCTCCGCGGGCTGAAGCTTTCCACATGGCTGGAAGGCGAGAAGCGCGTGTGGCTGCTTTCAAGCAAGAGCCTGGTCGCAGTGCTCGAGTCATACTCCATGCAGCCTTTCATCATGAGGCAGAAAACCGTTTTCCAGTATGATGAATTCCTCGTGCGCGTGAAGGCGTTCGCATTCAAGGAGGGCGCGCGCGAATACACATTGTCCGACCTTGGCGGCGGGGTGGGCATTGCCGAGGACGCGAGCGGGTACTTGTTTTAAGTTTTTTTGTATTGTAAATCCTATTGGATTTCCAATAGCAGACAAAATCTGTCTGCAGATTTTGTCTTTCCCTTCTTTTTAGTGTTTTTCCCTGTTCTTTCGCGTGCAAAATCCGTCCCCTGCTTATAAATGTTGCTTCCGCATGCACTATCGTGGGAGAATAGGGCAGCCAGCGAAAGTGCCAGCCGGCTCCCCGCGGGTAATCCCTATGGCGCACAGGATAGAAACCGGCTATTTGCCTGAATTTATCGACCCTGCAGGAGACGCTGTACTCCGAAGGATAAAGTCCGACTTTGGCATTTCAGGCGCAAAGGCGGTGCGCGTGCTGGATGTTTACACCATTGATGCCGAGCTGGCGCCAGACGAGCTTGCGCGCGTGGGCTCCGAGCTCCTTTGCGACCCCATAAACCAAAGCTTCTCAGTGGACAGGCCGCTATTCTCCCCGCCAAAATTCTCGCTTGCGATTGCCGTCTCCTTCCGCCCGGGCGTGAAGGACAATGTGGGCGGCACGGCGCGCGGGGCAATCGAGGAGTTGCTGGGAAAAAAGCTGCCAGGCGCGGTATATACAAGCAAGCACTACCTGATTTCCGGCAAGGCGGGGAAGCCTGACGCCGAGAGGGTGGCGCGCGACCTCTTGGCAAACGAGCTCATACAGCGCTTCGAGGTGAAAACCGCGCAGGAATTCGGCGCGGCAGGGTTTGCGGCGGATGTCCCGCGCGTGGGCGCGCTTCACGGGGGGCATGTGTCGGAAATTGACCTCAACGTGCCTGACAAGCGCTTGCTGGAAATCTCGCGAGAGCGGCTGCTTGCGCTTTCTTTGGAGGAAATGAAGAGGATAAAATCGTATTACCTGGACCCTGCGGTTGCCGAGGAGCGCAGGAAGGCCGGCGTGCCGCCAATGCCCACCGACGTGGAGCTCGAGGTTTTGGGGCAGACGTGGTCCGAGCACTGCAAGCACAAGATATTCAATGCGAAAATCACGCTCACGGATGGCAGGAAGAAGCGGGTGGTGGACTCCATCTTCAAGACGTACATAAAGGGCGCCACCAACAGGCTTGCCAAGAGGAAGAAATGGCTGCTCACTGTCTTCTCGGACGGCGCTGGGGTTTTCGAGTTCGTGCCGGGCTGGAACGCGGCAATGAAGGTGGAGACGCACAACTCCCCCTCCGCGCTTGACCCGTACGGCGGCGCGCTCACGGGAATTTTGGGCGTGAACCGCGACGTGATAAGCGCAGGGCTTGGCGCAAGGCCGATATTCAACACCGACGTCTTCTGCTTTGCCGACCCTGCCTACCAGGGCGAAATCCCGCCGCGCCTGTTCCACCCGCGCCGCGTGCTGGAAGGAGTGAGGGCTGGCGTTGCGGCAGGCGGCAATGCGTCGGGCATCCCGACCGTGAACGGCTCGCTTTACTTTGACGACAGGTACCTGGGCAAGCCATTGGTATATTGCGGCACAGGGGGCATCATGCCCGCCACCCTTTCCGACGGCAGGAAAACGCACGAGAAGAGGATAATGCCTGGCGACCGGATATTCATGGTGGGCGGCAGGATAGGCAAGGACGGCATACACGGCGCAACGTTCTCAAGCGAGGGGCTCAGCGAGTCATCGCCTGTGTCCGCTGTGCAGCTTGGCGACCCCTACACGCAGAAGAAGATGCTCGACTTCCTTCTCGAGGCGCGCGACGCAGGGCTTTACAATTTCACGCAGGACTGCGGGGCGGGCGGCATTTCCTCCTCCATCGGCGAGATGGCCGAGTCGTCAGGCGGCTGCACCGTGCACCTTGACCGCGCGCCGCTCAAATATCCCGGGCTTGACCCGTGGGAGATTTTCGTGTCCGAGTCGCAGGAGAGGATGACTTTGGCAGTGCCTGCCTCCAAGGCAGGCGAATTCGTCTCGCTTGCGCGGCTGCGCGACGTGGAGGTGTCGGACCTGGGCGAGTTTGACTCATCCGGCTTCCTGCGCGTGCTTTACGGCGCAAGGGCGGTCGCCTTCATTTCCATGCAGTTTTTGCACAAGGGCGTGCCGCAGCTGCAGCTTGAGGCCGAGCAGCGCACGCTTAAGTTGTCCGAGCCTGCGATTGCCGAGCAGCAAAACCTCGGCGGTGTCCTCCTCTCGCTCCTTTCCCGCCCGAACATCTGCTCCAAGGAATACATCATACGGCAGTATGACCACGAGGTGCAGGGAAGCTCGGTGGTAAAGCCATTGTGCGGCGTGAAAGCCGACGGCCCCTCCGACGCGGGCGTGGTCGCCCCGCTTCTCGGGCGCCCTGAAGGGCTCGTGGTGTCAAACGGCATATGCGCGCGCTATTCGGACATCGACGCCTACCAGATGGCTGCGAACGCAGTGGATGAGGCAGTGAGGAACTACGTATCCGCGGGCGGCTCGCTTGACAGGCTTGCCCTCCTTGACAACTTCTGCTGGTGCGACCCCATACAGTCGCCTGACAATCCCGACGGCAAGCACAGGCTTGCCCAGCTCGTCGATGCGTGCCGGGGCCTGTATGACGCCTGCCTTGCATACGGCGCGCCGCTCATCTCGGGCAAGGACAGCATGAAGAACGACTACCGGCACGGCAAGTGGAGAATATCCGTGCCGCCCACGCTGCTGGTTTCGGCGATAGGCAGGACCAACGACGTGGCGCTTTCGCAGACAACGGACTTCAAGTCCGCAGGCGACGCCATTTACGTGCTTGGCGCCATCAAGGCGGAGATGGGCGCGTCCGAATATTATGCAATGCACAACGCAACAGGCGCTGCCGTGCCATGCGTGGACTTCAGGAGGAACCTTGCGCTTTACAAAAAACTCGAGCTTGCAATCAGGCGGGGCATATTGTCGTCGTGCCACGACTGCTCGGAAGGCGGCCTTGCGGTGGCGCTTGCTGAATGCTGCATAGGCGGCAGGCTTGGCGCGGAAATCGCGTTCCCCCAAGGCAAGTACATAGGCAAGCTCACGCCCTCGCAGCTCCTGTTCTCCGAAAGCGCAGGCAGGTTCGTGGTGGCGGTGAAAAGGAAAAACGAGAAGGCGCTGCGCGCAATCATGCGCGGCGTGGCATGCGAGAGAGTGGGCGAAGTGAAGGGGGAATTGCTTTCAATCTCGGTGAGAAGCATTGAGACGGTGTCGGTGCCCGTGGACGGCCTGGCATCGGCCTGGAAGAGGACGATGGGATGGTGAAACGCGCGCTTTCCTCAAGAAAGGGAAAGAAGACGCAGATTGGGAAAGCTAGGAAAAAGGCGAAAATGCCTGTGGAAAAAAAGAAGATGGAACAGAAAATCATTTTGAAAAATGCGAAAAAACCGAATGCAAGGGCAAAGCAAAAGCACGCTCCAAAAGCAAAGCACGCGAAGACAAGGCAGCGGGCCAGAAAGAGCATGGCAAAAAAACCAACCGGTGTCAAGATGAAGGCAAGGCAAAAACCGATGAAGGCTGCAAGCGCCAAGGCAGCGAAAGCCCCGGCATCCGCAAAGGTGCCGTCGCACGCAAAAGCACCCGCTGCACACGCCAAAGCGGCGGCGAATGCAAAGGCAGCCCGCATTCCAACTTCCCAAAAGGAGGGGCGCAGGCCACGCTGCATCGTGCTTGCGGGGTTCGGCCTCAATGCCGAAGCCGAGCTTGCGCACGCATTCTCCCTTGCGGGCGCGGATGCGTCAATCGTGCATTTCTCCGACATTTCATCGGGCAAACGGAAGCTGTCGGACTACGAGATATTCGCAATCCCAGGCGGCTGGTCATTCGGCGACGACATCGCAGGGGGCAGGGTGCTCTCGAACAAGCTGAAGAGCACCTTCAGGCAGCAGTTCGAGGCGTTCGTGGCGTCGGGCAAGCCCATGCTTGGGGTGTGCAACGGCTTCCAGGTCCTGGTGAAGCTGGGCGCGCTCCCAAACCTGTCGGGCGCCTTTGCGCAGGAGTCGACGCTCACCTTCAACAAGTCTGGGCGGTTCGAGGACCGCTGGGTCTACCTCAAGCCGCAAAAATCGGCGTGCAGGTATTTCGAGGGCGTGCCGTTCATCAACTGCCCGGTGCGCCACGGCGAGGGGCAGTTTGTGCCGCGCGACAGGAAAATGCTTGAGGCTCTTTCCAAGGCCGGCATGGTGCCAATCAAGTATTGCGACGAAAAGCTCGATGACTCGGCAGGCTACCCTGCGAACCCCAACGGCTCGGCGGAAAACATCGCAGGCGTCTGCGACAAGACGGGAAAAATACTCGGGCTCATGCCGCACCCGGAGTGCAGCGTGGCGCGCACCACGTTCCCGCGCTTCACCGCGGGCATCTCGTCCGAGAGGAACAGCCTGCGCTTCTTCCAGAACATCGTGGCCGAGGCTGCGAAGCACATCTGAGGCCTGAACATGCTTCTTGCGCTTTTCATTGCACTCGGGCTGTCTATGGACTCGTTCGCAGTCGCCACTGCATGCGGCGCATCGTCGAAGAAAGACAGGCTTGGCCATGCGGCTTTGCTTTCGCTCTCATTCTGCCTTTTCCAGACCGCGCTTGCGGCAATCGGCTGGTTCGCAGGCTTTTCCTTCCTGTCAGCCATCGAGGCATACGACCACTGGGCTGCGTTCATCCTCCTTTGCTGCGTGGGCGGCAAAATGATTTACGAGTCCGTTTTCGGGGAAAGGATAAAATGCGGCAGTTCCATCGGGATGGCAAGGCTCGTCGGGCTATCGCTTGCCACGAGCGTGGACGCACTCGCAGTCGGGATAGGTTTTGCATTCATGGGCGCCGACCCGGCGCTTTACCTTTCCGCCATCGCAGCAGTCACATTCGCCCTTTCTTTCACTGGCGCGTATTTCGGCTCCCGCGTGCGCGGGGCCTTTGGCAGGAATGCGGAGCTTTTCGGCGGGGCGGTGCTGATCGCAATAGGGATAAAGATACTTCTCGAGCACACCAGGTGGCTCACTGCCCTTTTCTAGGCAAGGCTTGCCGGCTGCAAATGAAGGTTCAGCACACCCTGCGCTCTGCGCCGCAGTTGTCCATCAGTATCCTGCACAATGGCGTGGAGAAATCCGGCGACGGTGTGCCTTCGCACTCCACAGGCGCAAAGCCGCTCTTGTAGAACACCGAGCCGTTGCCTGCAACCGCGCTTACGACCTTGATGTAGCTCCCGCAGCGGTATACCCTTGACAGCCCGTCGCAGTGCAGGTTTTCCTCTCCTTCGGGCACCGTGGCGCAATCCTCGTCAAGCGTCTGCACGCACCGCTGCTTTTCCTCGCACCACAGGTATCCTTGGGATACGGCGCAGCCGTGCACGTCTGTCTCGTTTGCTGTCTGGGTCGTGCAATCGTCTTCCCACAAGCGCAGGCACTCCTGCTTTTCCTCGCACCACATGTACCCTTCCGAAATCACGCATCCGTTCCCGTCAGTGGTGTTTGTGTTTTCCGAAACCGTTGAGTTGCAGGCGGTCTCCCATGGCAATATGCATGATTGCAGGCCATCGCACCAGACATACCCTGCTGATGGCAAGCACCCGTGCGGATCCGGGTTGTCGCCCACTATACTGCCCGTGCTGCAGTCCTCCTCCCACAAGCGCAGGCACTTGCCCTTTTCCTGGCACCACACATACCCTGCGGATGGGATGCAGCCGTTCGAGTCAAGCGAGTGGCCCGGCCTGGCATTGCCCGGCGCAGCTGTGATGGCCGATGAAGTCTGCACGTATGAGCTGCAGTTCTCCTCCCAGGGCCTTGAGCACTTGCGGCTTTCCTTGCACCATACATATCCTGCAGAAGGTATGCAGCCATGCTCATCCCTGTTGCTGCTTATTGCCTGGGAAAAGAGGCACTCCTCCTCCCATGTCCGCAGGCACTTGTTCTTCCCTTCGCACCACACATATCCTGCGGATGCTATGCAGCCGTGCGCGTCGCGGTCCCCTCCTGCCAAGCTTGAATCGGGGCATCGTTCCTCCCAAAGCCGCAGGCACTTGCCCTTTTCCTGGCACCACACATATCCTGCGGATGCTATGCAGCCGTGCGCATCGAGGTCAGAGCCTGGCATCTGCGCAGGGGGCTGCGGAGCGGCCCCATGGCTTCCGGAAAAGAATACGACGACGATGACGGCAAGCGCCACTAATGCTATGGCGAGCACGATTGCCAATTTCAGGCTGCCCGCGGCTCCAGCCGCAGGCGCCGCTTCCATCCTTGCCGCTTCGCTTGCCTTCTTTGCCATGTTGTCCCCCCATTCCGCTTCCGCAGCATTGTTTATAATCCCTAGGGCGCGCGCTAAACGCAAAAGAAAAAAAGAAAATCGCTCCCATCGGGAATCTCACCAGGCTCACCTATTGGGGGTGAACCATCAGGGGGATCTTCTGGAAACCATCTTCCCCCTAGGGTTTGAACCCGAGTTAGAGCCTTTCTATAGCCCTTTTTGCCTTTTCCGTAAACGCTTTTTGAGCCGAGCGTTTGTTCGGGAGGCGAAAAAAGGGTTTCGAGAGGGC
>JBAZYD010000004.1:0-19887 GCA_041659465.1 Candidatus Micrarchaeia archaeon
TGAACCCTCGAAGCCCTAAGGCACTAGCCCCTCAAGCTAGCGCATTTGACCTAGCTCTGCCACCCCCACGCTTAGCATCAATCCTCCTTTTTCTTGGCGTCGGACAGCTTCCCGTCCAGCTCATCGCATCTCGCGATTATCTGGTCCGCTGCGGATGCGAGGAATTCACGGGGCTCGAGCTGCATGAACGTCTCTGCCTTGAACTTGAATTCCTTGCCGCCCAGCGCCTCGTACGCAATCAGGCCTGCCTGCCACTTGGCATGCGTCCTCCCGATTCCGCGGCGCGCCTTTGCCTCAAGGCGAAGGTTCTGCCCCTCGAGCAGCTTCAGGAGCGGGATGTTGTCGAGCGCGGACTTTATCTTCGAGTCCGAGCTTTTCAGCTCCTTGGTGTAGACCGTTGCGGGCCCCGACGCCTCGAGCGTGAGCAATATCTCGTCCTTTGCCTTGCCTGCGGAGTCCGAAACAAGGGGCACCTGCCCGATCCTGTGCGCAACGTACTCGTCAAACATCGCCGAGCTGTTCTCGTAGAATGTCACCGAGTCTATTGCGAATATCGGGACCTGGCCCATGCCGAACCTTCTCAGGAGATTGGCGAACGAAGTGGAGCTGCCTTTAAGCATGAACTCCATCCTGTTGCCTTTTTCCATAGCCATCTCAATGTTCATGTGCACACCTCAGCGCGTTATACGCGGCGACCTCTCCTTCCTCCCGGCCTCTTCGTGGTGTCGGTCGGAGTGGGGGTGACATCCTCTATCTTGCCAATCCTCAGCCCCATCCTTGCAAGCGAGCGGACCACTGACTGCGCCCCTGCGCCCGGCGTCTTTGCGCCATGGCCGCCCGGTGCGCGGATCCTTATGTGCAGGCCCGTGATGCCGCGGTTCTTCACTTCGTTCGCAACCTTGGCTGCGGCCTGCATTGCCGCGTAGGGCTTTCCCTCTTCGCGGTCGGCCTTCACAATCATGCCACCTGATGCCTTGGCAAGCGTTTCCGCGCCGGACAGGTCGGTGACCGTAAGAATCGTGTCGTTTTTCGAGGAGAACACGTGGCATATCGCCCACTTGTAGTCCCTCCTTGCCATCGGGCGCGGCGGAAGCGCCCCTGCCGCCGGAGCCGCTGCTGGCGCCGCCACGGGCGCTGCCGCGCCTCCTTCCGGGGGCTTTGCGCCGTCTGGCTTAGTCTCAGGCGCCTTCGCCTCGACTTCCACGTGCTTGTGCTCTTTTTTCTCGTGCACATGCTTTGGCGCTTCCTCGGCAACCTTCGCCTCGTCTTTTTTCTCGACTTCGTTTGAAACCATAAAAATCACCAATTTCAGGCTGCCTCGGCGGGCGCTTCAGGCTTGCCTTCTGCTCCTTCGGCGGGCGCTTCCGTTTTCTTGGACGCGCGGGCCGCCTTCGCCTCCTTGTCCTCCTCGTGAACCGAAATGTCAATCGACTTGTAGTAGGAGACAAGCGAGTCCTCCCTCACCCCCACCACGTAGGAAGGGATGGTCACGCACTTGCCGTCCACGGCGATAAATCCGTGCGTCACAAGCTGGCGCGCCTGGCCTGGCGTCCTTGCAAGGCCTTTTTTCATCACGCGCGTCTGGAGCCTCCTGTCCAGGAAATTCTCCACGGACAGCGCCAGCACGTCGTCAAGCTTGCCCTCGGGCGGCACGATTCCAAGCTTCATGAGCCTCTCCATCAGGGGCTTGCCCTTCTCGGCGGCTTTCTCCCCCAATGAAAGGTATTTCATGGCCCCGCTTCGGGCTTTCTTAAGCTCGCGAAGCGCAACCCAGATTTCCCTGGTGTTCTTCAGGCCGTATGTTGCGGTAAGGCCCTTGTCCCTCTTGATCCTTTCCGCATCCCAGACTTTCCGTGGGGACTCGTACTTGTTCCGAAGTTTCCTTGGATCTCCCATAAGTATCACCGCTTACTTCTTTTCCTCCTTCTTGGCCGGGGCCGCTGCCTTTGGCGCGGCTGCGCCCGCCGGGGCTTTTGGTGCCGGGCCTGCAGGCGCCTTTGCGCCTGCCGCTCCAGCCGGCGCCTTTGCGCCTGCTGCCTGTGCGGCCGCTCCTGTTGCCGCCGTTGCAGCCTCGCCAGCCTTGGCAAGCACTGCCTTCCTCAGCACTCCGACTGTCATCCCAGTCCTTCCTGTTGAGCGTGTCCTTTGGCCGCGCACCTTCTGCCCATAGGTGTGCCTGTAGCCCTTCCATGTGTATGCGTCCTTTTCGTGGTCAATGTCCTGCCTTACAATATATACCAGGTCAGAACTGATGTAGTGCAAATTGTTGCCCGTGAACAGGTCTTTTTGCCTGTTGAGCATGCGGATGGGGACTCCGAACTCGGTCGGGTTCCTCATGATGTGCTCGAGCTTGTCCACTTCCTGCTCGGACAGCTCGCCAATCATTGTCATGTCGGTCATGCCAAGCTGCTGGCACGCTATCTCGGACACCACTTTCCCGAGGTTGATGCCGATTCCCTTGACGGACGTGATTGCGCGGCGAAGAGGGAGCGAGCCCCGCAGGTCGCATCCTGCCAGGCGCACGATTCCGCGCACTTCCTTGCCTGATGCGGAAATTATCGCCTTCTGGGGCGCCTGCATCGGCCTTCCCTTGTGCATCGGCTTTTCTTCAGGGGCTGCGGCACTCCTGTTAAAGTTGTGCGAGCCCTTTTTTTCGCCGTCCTTCTCGTTTTTTTCAGCCATAAATATTCACCCTTCTCCTGTTACAAACGCAACTTCTCCATCTCTTCTGTAAAGGGGCACGCCGGGAATGGGATTTTTGGGCGGCACTGCTTTCGAAGAATTCCAGCATATGCCAGAACCCATACGGCCTTGCGACCACACGCTTTCGAGTTCCCTTCTCTCATTTTCCGATTTTCCGCCGGCGCTTCGCACTTTTTGCCGCGAGGCAAAAAGGCGCATCTTTTTCGCCGAAGCGAAAAAGCTTGTCGAGCCGAGCGTTTGTTCGGGAGGCGAGAAAAGGGCCGTTCCAGGCGTGCGCACTACCAGGTTATGCGACCCCGGCGCCTTCGGCGCCGGATGCCCCCAAATCCTCTGGGATTTGTCGGCCCCGGCATCCGTTGATGCCCCAATTACCGCTAATCTTTCCGTTCCGGGCTACCAGTTTCTCTGGTACTTCCCCCGTTCCATCACTATCGTTTCAGGCGTGGCTGCCACGCCAGACTTGTGTGCGCCCATTTCCTTCGAGGTTAGCCGCGCGACGCCTACGCCTATGAATTCGCCCTTCCCCGTCAACAGGGACACGAACTCCCCCCGGAGTATTTTCCCGTCGTTTGACGAGACCCCGGGCGCGTATAGCGGTGCGCCTGCACAAACCGCCTCGACGGCGGAATCATGCAGCACGACTTTCCGGAGGCGCAAAGCCTCCTGCGGGGGAATGAGATACCGCATCAGGGCGGATTCTTCCCCTCGCCGTGCAGCCCAAATCGCGTCGGATATCTGCTGAAGATTATGCGCCGAAGATTCGTAGATATTGCCAACGGCAATCCTCCGAAGCTCGAGCATTTCAGCTCCGCCGCAAATACTGCCAAAGTCTGAAACCAGCACACGGATGTACGTTCCAGCCTCGCAGTGCACCTCGAATAGGGCTTGAGTGGGTCTCATTTGGATAGGCTTAATATAATAAACCTTGCGCTTGCGCGGCTTTTTAGCAACCGCGCTTTCCTTCGGCGGTGTCTGAACAATCGTGCCTGTGAATTTCGCGAACATCGCGCGGTACTGCTCGTCTGTCTGGGGCAATTTTGTCCCCATCACGCACATGTATTTCTTGTCCTTCGTCGCAAGAAATGGCAGCAGCTTTGTCGCCTTGCCTATTCCCACGAGAAGCACTCCTGACACGTTCGGGTCCAGCGTGCCCGAGTGCCCGCTCTTCTCCACGCCAAGGAGTTTGCGCGCCCATGCAGCCACCTCGTGGGAAGACGGCCCGCGCGGCTTGTCTATGATTACGAATGAGCAGCGAAGAAGCTCAGAAAGTTTATCGGAAACCATGAAAAGCACCCGTGGATAAGGCAGCGCATGGGTTAGGGGGCGGAAAAGATAAAAAGAGGGGCAATGCTCAAAACGTTCCTAAGCTCATTTCCTTTCGATGTAATTCACGTCTGTATTCTTGAACGTGTTGTTATATGTTCCGCCCTTCTCCTGGCTCTGCAGGGTTATCTTGAAGACGCCATTGCCCGTGTCCTGCAGCGGAGGCAAGTATTTGCCCCTGATTTCAGTGCCATCATTGAGAACCACATACAGTTCCGTGCCGGGCTTTACAACTGAAATTCCTCCTATGCCGCCTTTGTCTTCCCCCTTTATCCTGTTGTCGCCAGTCACCTTAATGCCAACCCGTTTATTTTCTTGCCCGGACAGCGAATATGTGTTGTCATTATAGTTGGTGATATCGTATTGGGTGCGGGCCACGCTTGCAAACTCGACATTCTTCTTGTCAACCGACAGCACCATGAGCGGCAATATACGATCATCATATTGGATTAATTTATCATAGCCTATCTTGTTGGCTTCCCTATATCTAGCATCTACGCTTCCCAGGCAGAAGTCTCCTTTTTTCAGGGTGCTTGTGACCCTGTAAATCTTTCCCTGTAGGGTTATCTGGCCCATTTTATTTTTAAGGCGGTTTTCCTCGCCTGCCAGGAACTCTAGCCTGTTTGCAACCTTCTGCTCGGCAGTTTTTATAGAATCAGCTACTTTCTGCTCTTGGACGGTTTTTTTCGCCTTTGCATCAACCGGGGTTCTTTCAATTGTCTGGAACAAGAACATCTTACCACCGGAGGTATTCTGGCTAAAAGAGTTAATAAAAGTGAGTTTTATCCGACACCATGAAAAGCACCCGTGGATAAGGCAGCGGGAGAATTCTTCGTGAGGCGGCTTAAATAACTGCCGTTTCCTAGACGAATCATAATCAGATTTATATACTGTTTACAACAGAAAAACGTGAAACAGGGAAACTCCATGAAGCAATTTATCATCCCTCCTGCCAGTTTGCAGTTGCCTGCAAAATACCAACGAGGCTATCTTTTCGGGGAATTGCCGTTCGATGACTTCATGAAAATGAGGCGAGGCTTGGCTGCAATGATCTGCAATCATGAGAAAAATATGCCCTGGGTCAGAAAAAGCATGCGTGCGCCAGAATGGCAATTTTGGGCAACGCCGCTCAGGAGATATACTGAGGACACGATTGGCAACCTTCCGAAAGATTCGCGAATCATGAACTTTGAATCCTACCTTAATCAATTCACTGACAAGAAACTTGCAGATGGCGGCAAAATGGCATTGCTTGACATTGGGATTGGCGGCGGGTGGCAGTGGGACAAATATCTTTCAACGTATGAAGCAAAGGGGGTGGTGTTCAAAGCCACTCATATGACATTCGAATATTTTGACGAAAGGTATGGGAAATACACTATAATTACGCCGGCAGATGCCCTGCACGTGCATTTCGGGCAAGGGACTTTTGATTTTGTCAGCTCTCACTACAGCACATATATATTTGAGAACCAGGCACTAGAAAACATTGTTTGGATATTGAAAAGCGGCGGGGAAGCAATTGTCAGCAGCGTCGGGCAAATGCCTGACTTGCGCTCCCCTGCGGATTATGGGAAATATTATGATATAATTCACGAAGAAAAACTGCACGACGGCGTGCATAGTTGGGTTTATTGGATTAGGAAAAAATAAAGAAATCAAACCGACACTTTCGTCTCAGTCGGCTCGAGGTGAAGGACCGCGCACTTCCTGTCGCCTTTCTTGCGCGCGGGCGAGCGGATCATGACGAAGCTGTCGTCAATCACTTTCGTGATGACGACCTTCTCGCCGGAGTCGCGGCCCTTGGTCTTCACGCAAATCCTTCCAACTTCAATAGCTGCCATTCAAATCACCAAACAAACGAAAATGCTTTCCGTTTTCTTCCAACCTACTTCTTTTTCTTCTTTGCGGCTTTTGGCTTCCTTGCCGCAGCCTTTTTTGAAACTTTCTTGACTGCAACCGTTTTCTTTTCGGTTTTTCCGCCGAGTGCGCGCGCAGCCGCGGCGATTATCTGCGCGGATTGCGCGGGCCTGAATCTCTCGGTGTTTATCACGAGCTCAAAGCCCGAATGATCGTAAATGTTTATCTTGTACACTTCGTTGTACCGATGATGGTTGCTCTCGTCCCTGTCGGAGATATGCGCGAGGGCCTGCTCAGGGGACATATTGTCCCTGCCTGCCACCCTCTTCGCGCGCGCCGAGCTTGGGGCATACAGCCACACGCGGATGTCCGCATCCTTAATCATCCACGGGCCCAGCCACGTGGTCACCACGCAGTTTCCCCTCTTCGCATCCGCAATCAGATGCGCGTCAAATTGCTTATCTATCGAATGCTCCTTTTCAGCTTTCTTATGGAACTCCATCAGCGACATCTTCTGCTTCGCGGCAATGGTCTTGAACGTGGGATTCACCACGCGAAGCGAAAGGAGTTTTGCAACTTCCTCGCCCACAGAGTTCTTCCCGCTCCCTGACAATCCCGAGATGCAGATTATCATTTGCCAGCCTCGTGTTGTTATTTTGCCGTTACTTTTTTCCAACAAGCCCCTTCACATGCGAAAGCAGCCTCACGTCAACATCATCCAGCTTCATGCTGCCCTCTCTCACGCGCGTTGCGAACTTGATGACGCGCGAGGATGTGGCTGAGGACAAGTTCCCGCCGAACTTGCGGTTCGGGACCTTGTTGCTTGCGGCTTTGCCCTGCCTGGAGTGGACGCCCTGCAGCCTCTCGCCGGAGATTGCGTCCGCGTGGATGTTCCCCTTCACGCGCCTCTTGTAGTGTATCACGTGCCCCCTCTTGGGAGTGCGCACGTGGAGCTTTCTCACCGAGTTTGACCTGTTTTTTGGAAGCGGCATAAATGCACCTCTATTTTTTCTTCGTTGCAGCTGAATATACGGCTTTTCCTATGCTGTATAGGATGCTAATCACAAAGGCAGCAAAGAGGAAAACCCCGTAGGAGCCGATTATACGGCGGATGTTTATTAAAGGTATTGTGAAGGGCAAATCCACGTAATAGAACGTGCCCATGTCAAGCGAGCCCTCGATGCGGGCGCCTGCCGGGGGCGTTGGCGACACGGTCGCGAAGAGCGCCACGGCCTGCCCGCGCGTCACGTTCTGCAGGCCCGATGTAACGTTAAGATGGTACGCAGTCTTTCCCAGCAAGCCGTCAATGAAGCCGGACTGCGAGACAGGCTGTATCCAGATGTCCTCCGGCACCCCCCTCTCAACATAAAGGGCGGTGCCATTTTTCGCAAGCGACTCGTTGCCTGCGGAATAAAGATGGGCATCCGCAACCCATGCCCCCACAGCTGCGCTTGCGGGTATCGCGAAGCAGTTGGAGTAGATGCCATCTCCTGCCAAAACGTCGCAATGCGCGGCAAGCCCGTCGTCGAACAACTGCGCGCGGAGGTCGTCCTCGCCCCCTGGCTCGAAGTGCGGGAAAATCGACATGAAGACGAAAAGTATCACGAGGAGCACAGCAAGCATCTGGAACTGCACCTTCATCAGCTCGCCGGTCAAATCCCAGTACTTCTTCATCACCGCGTCGCTTGCCGCGGCGTCCTTGCCCTTGCTTGCCTCCATCATCTGGAGCTGGACGGTTTTCATCTCCTCCTGGATGGTTTTCAGGCGGTTCTTGCCGCCTATGTTCGCCTGCACCGTGGTTGTAATCGCAACGTAAACTGCGGCAAGCAGCGCAATGAATACCCAATAGTTCGCCAAATCAAAAAGCACGCCAACACCTTTACTCAAAGAGGGAAAGAAGGGCCTTCCTTGCTTCCTCCACATTGCCCTGCGAATTCACGATTACCTTTGCGGGCGCGCCGCAAAATGCCGCATACGCCGCCAGAAGCGCCAGGTTCATGTCATGGTGCTGCTTCAGCGACTCCTCGCTCTCCGCATCCCTCGCGCGCGTCTTGTCCGCGCCCCTGCGCGCAATGATGTCCTTTATAGGCGCGGTGATGAGCACGAGCTGCGACACATTCAGCTTCCCAAGGAGGAAAAACGGCAATCCAGGCAGGTAGCCCTTCGGGGTCGCAATCGAGCAGTGGGTGTCCAGCACCACATTGCCCTCCATTTCCGCAAGAAAGTCGCCCACTTCGGACTGCACCTTTTTCTGCGTGGCCGGGGGAAGCTTCCTAAGGTCGTCGCGGTGCGACACGTACTTCTTTTTGGAGGCAATGTCAAACATCAGGTCCCCGTAGTTGACAAGCGTGCACCCTTCCTTCCCCTTCAGGGCGGCAAGTACCGTTGACTTGCCTGCGCCGGGAACGCCGAGTACAATCGTCATTGCCATAAAGACCACATCAGGATATCAGGCCGCCAAGGCCCGAGTAGTTGTCGAACATCTTCTGGTTCTCCAGGTCCTGGTACATCCTGTAAAGTATGCCGACTGTGAGCAGTATCCCTGTTCCAGTGCCGAGCGCGCCTGTCATGTCAGCAAGCGCCGCCAGCAGGCCGACAAACGCGCTTCCCAGCACCACGATGTACGGTATGTAGCGCGAAAGCACGCTCTCCACTATCCTTGGGTCGCGGCGGTGGCCGGGTATCTGCAGGCCGCTCTTGTCAAGCTGCTCCGCAACGTCCTTTGCGCCCATGTTGGTGGTCTCCACCCAGAACTGGCCGAATACCACGCAGAGCACCATCATGAATATTATGTATACGATGACGTGCAGCCACTCGGGTATGTTGTAAATCGGCGTGGTGCCGTTTATCAGGTGCCCGAAGTACACGCCGTAATTGCCCTGCAGCGGGCGGTAAATCGGCGATATCAGGTAGAACAGCCCGTCGCGGAGCTGGTTGCCCGAGTCCACGAACGCAACTGCCGGGACCAGGTCAAACCCGCCGTTGCACTTGTCCAGGGTCTGCGCATCCTTCTGGTACGTTCCCGTGATGCACAGGTGCTGGTTCTGCATGCTGATTGCAAAGAACTGCATGTTGAGCAGGAGAGCGGCTGCGAGTATGACCGGGATGTTCGACACGTAAAGGAACTTTATCGGGAAGCGGCTTCCAAGCCCGCGCGCGCGGTCGAATGCAAGCGGGATTTCCACCTTCACGCCTTCAGCGTAAGCCACGACCAGGAACACGACAGCGGTGAAGAACAGCGGCAGCAATGCCAGTATCGCGTTTGGCAATGCTTCCGCGCTCCCTGACGAAAGCGCATCCGCAGCCTGGCCGAAAAGCAGGAAGCTCCCTCCCACCACGGACATGGAAACTCCCGCGGCGATGAAAAGCGAAATCCCGCTCCCGATGCCGTACTTGCTCACCACCTCGTCAAGGTAGAGGAGGATGAGCGAGCCCAGCGCCACCTGGAGTATGACAAGGGCCATGGTGTATGGCACGTTCAGGGACTGCACCCCGTTCACAATAGCCGCCCCCTCGCCAAGGCCCGGGAAGAGCGGAATCAGGGTCACGCGCGCAAACCCGATGAACACCGCGGCCTCGAAAAAGCAAAGGATTATCGCAAGGAGCTTCTGCGCGCCCTGGAACGTCCTTTTCTGCTCCGGGTCGCTCATGTCCACCTGCAGTATCTTCGCGCCCGCGAACAGCTGCAGGAAGATGGAGGCAAGCACAATGGGACCGATTCCGACCGTGATGAGCGAGCCTATCTTCGACGCCGTGACCACCTGCAGGAAGTCCGCGTTCGCGGCCAGCGGCGCGACTCCCGCTGCGCTCACGTTGTACATGATGAAGAATATCGCAAGCGCAATGCCCGTCCACATCAGCTTCTCCTTAAGCGGCGGGGGCGTGCGCGGGGGCGCCACCTCAGGCAGGAAATGCAAAATCGGTTTTAGGAAGTCAAGCGAGCTGCCCATGGAATATCCACCCTCACAATCACTGAACGGAATGGATAGCTTCCTGATGAAAGGTTTAAAACCCCTCCCCATTCCGTCAGCCCCGTGCAGATGGGCGTCAGAACAATGCAGGCGAGAGGCATCCCTCCCTCATCTCTTTCTTTTGCGCGGAGGTCAGCTTCTTTTCCATGGCGGTTATTCTCGCGGTGAGCGCCGCAGCATCGGTATCATCCGCTTTCCAGCCCGATTGGTTGCTCACATAAAAAAGCCCGGACACTTCGCTACGCTCAAGCTTTGCCCTGCTGCGCCACGCCAGCGCATTCCGCAGCATCTTGAGGTTTTCCAGCGTCTCAGGCTTTCCCTTGAGGAGCTCGATTGCCGTGGTGAAATCATCCACTGCCCCTGCCAGGTCCCTGACTTCCCATCCTTTTTTCGCATGCCCCCTGCTTACATAGGCCTCCGCATTGCCCGGGTCGAACGCAATCGCCCTGTCGCAGTCGGCTATCGAGCCTTCGCGGTCCCCCATGGCATACTTGGCCTGGCTTCTCTGATAGTATGCATATGCATAGTCAGGCTTCAGCGAAATCGCCGCCGTGTATTCCTCCACCGCGCCTGCGTAGTATCCCATCTCGTATTTCACATAGCCCATTTTGCATCGGTATTTGTGTGCGTTTCCAGAATCCGCTTCCAGCGCCTTGGCATAATCCGCAAGCAGGCCCTCATAGTCCCCGCTTCTGAATTTTGCCATCTGCTCCTGGCATGCCTCTGCCATTGCGCGCGCTTTTGCCGCAATTTTCCCGTATTCCTCCGCCTTTGCGGAATCCTGCGCAGCCCCTTCTTCGTCGTTGTGCGCTGCCCTTACTTTTGCCCTTATCTGATATGCAGTCTCGAACAGATTGGCATAGCCATCCTTGCCCTTGTAGTGCTTGTCGAGCTTTTCAATAAGGGCATCGCAGTCCTCAAGAAGCTTTTCGGTGTGCCTGCCCTTCTCCGCCTTTGCCGCCATCGCCTTGCCCGCCCTTAAAAACCAGGTGAGCCCCTGCAGGTCGGAAACTGCCCCGTTTCTCCCCTTGTGCTTGCCAATCATCAGGTCGCCGAATTCAAGCATGGAGGCGGTTTTCCTGTTTTCAGGCTTTTTAAAAAGCTGGAAGTTTGCGGAGCACCGCGTTTTGAAATTAGACATTTTCACACCCGCAGTTTATTCCTGCCAAGTGCTTTTAAGGGTTTGTTTGTGGCACCGTCCTTCCATTCAGAAGCCGATGATTTTCCCGCTTGTAAGTATGTGGAACAGCTGCGTCTCGATATTGTTCAGCTTTATGTACTTGCTGTACAGGAAGGCATACTCGTCTTTCTTTGACTTGTGGCCAGCGGATGCGAAGCCCTGCCGCTCCCCTCCAACATCAACCGAGCCCATGCCGGGGCTTAGCTTCGACTTGGATATCTCCTCCGCCCTGCCAAGGATGTCCTCGACTTTGGAAAAATTAGCCTGATAGCTGAACCTCTGCCGCAGTGCCATCCCGTGCGCGCGGATGATGGCAACATTGTCCTTAATCGCCAGCAAAAGCTCGGCATCGCTTAAGCGCTGCTTTCGCATGGCTATTGCCTTCATCTTCATGCACCTATGTTATAATAGGTGTATCTAGATGTTTATAAACATTCCTGTCCCGCAGGGGGTTCCTCAAGGCCGGCGGGGCAAGTCAGCCCTTCCTGCCCTGGCCGATGAGGTCGGAAAGTATGCCGTACACGCGCACCGCGTCAGCGTTCCTCACAATCATCAGCGTGTCCGTGTGGCAGGAGATGAACTCAAGCACGTTTATGCCTTCCGCGGCAATCGCATTCAGTATGACCGACACGCACCCGGGCGTGTCCTGCAGGTCCCGCGGGCTGCACAATATGATGAGCGTGAGCCCGTCGATTATGCCATATCCCTTTTTCCTAAGCTCCTTGATGTAAGAGGCATCCACCACGCTCATCACGCCAGACTTGGAATTCGAGGTCGCGATGACCGGCACGCCTATGCCGCCCTTGGACGAGACCACGCACACGTCCGAGCGTATCTCCACAGTGCTTGAGCGGAGCACCTTCTCCACGCCCCTTTCCCAGTCGACGTCGCCGTGAAGGTTGCTTTTCGCCAGGCGCAGCAGCGCCGCCTTTATCGCGGCAAATTCGCCTTTCCTGTTCGGGAAAATCTCGTGCTGGAGGCGGCGCGCAAGCGCCGAATAGTTGCACAGCCCGTTGTTTATCATGGAGAGGAGCTGCGGCCTGCGCTTCAGGTAAAGACGTATTATGTTTGCGGTTGTTGCCATTTTTTCACTCCAAAAAAATGGCAATGAGCCGCCGCAGCGGGTGTGTTGCCATATCCTTCCTCTGTTCCGATTAAGGGTTGATGCATGCAATTCTGCAAAGCGGCTTATAAGACTTTCTACCCGCGCAATATCCCCTTCCGCTGCGAAGCGGTTTTAATCCTTCTTCACCGAAATCAACCCATGCAGAACAAAAAATCCAATTTTTCCGAATGGTACACCGAAATCACGACTCGGGCGAAGCTTTGCGACCTGCGCTACAACGTCAAGGGCTTTGTCATCTTCATGCCCTGGTCCGTCATCAGCATGAAGAGGATGTACGCTGCATACGAATCCGAAATGGAGCGCACCGGGCACTCGCCCGCATGGTTCCCGGCGCTCATCCCCGAGAGCAATTTCCACAAGGAGGCAAAGCACGTGGAGGGCTTCACGCCCGAGGTCTTCTGGGTGGAAACAGCAGGCGGCAACAAGCTTGAGGAGCGCCTTGCAATGCGCCCCACGTCAGAAACGGCAATGTACCAGATGTATTCCCTCTGGATTCAGGGCAAGAGCGACCTGCCCCTCAAGATATACCACCCATCGCAAGTGTGGCGGTACGAGACAAAGGCGACGCGCCCCTTCATCCGCTCGCGCGAGTTCTACTGGATAGAGTCCCACGACGCATTTTCCACCGAGGCGGAGGCGCGCGCCCAGGTCACAGAGGACATGGAGATGGCGACAAACGTCATCTTCGGGCAATTCGGCGTGCCTTTCATCTTCTTCGAGCGCCCGCAGTGGGACAAGTTCCCGGGTGCGGTTTCCACCTATGCCGCGGACACGCTTATGCCTGACGGACGCGTGCTGCAGCTTCCCTCCACCCATCTGCTTGGGCAGAATTTCGCAAAGCCCTTCGATGTCAAGTTCCTCAACGAGAAAGGCGAATCTGAATACTGCTGGCAAACCTGCTACGGGCCTTGCATTTCACGCATATATGCCGCAATCATCTCCATCCACGGGGACGACAGCGGCCTTGTGCTCCCTTTCTCCCTTGCGCCACTGCAGGCAATTGTGGTGCCAATCCCGCGCAAGGGGAACGAGGAGATTGTGGAGAAAGCCGCGCGCGAAATCGTCACGTCTCTCTCGCAAGGCGGCATCCGCTGCCAGGGCGACTTCTCGCAGAACACGCCGGGCTTCAAGTACAACGAATGGGAAATGAAAGGAGTGCCCTTCAGGATTGAAGTGGGCGGCAGGGAGGCGGAATCCGGCATTTACACAGTGGTGCGCCGCGACAATCGGGCAAAGCAGCAGGTGAAAAAGGAGGAGCTTCCCTCCTGGTTGCAGCGCGAGGGCGCGGCAATGTTCGAGGCGATGAAGGCAAAGTCGCAGAAGGAATTCGACGCGCGCATTTCAAGCGCCACCGACATGAAAACGCTCGCAGCCGAGCTTGAAGCAGGGAAGATAGTCTCCGCGCCATTCTGCACAATGGAGAAAGAGGGCGAGGCGTGCGCGGATGCAATAAAGGAGAAATGCTCCGCGAACGTGCGCGGCACAAGGTACGGGAAAAGCGAGCGCGCGCACGGCAAGTGCATTGCCTGCGGCAAGGAAGCAGGCGCGATTGTTTACATCGCGAGGCAATACTGATTCTGCCCCTTGCTTTTCAGCCAAAAAACCTATCTAAATGCCTGCTCCAGTGCAACATCATTATCGATTTGCTTTTGACGATTAGCATAGATTTTTTTTGCTGTGGCCAAGTCGACTGCAGCGCCAGTCTTATCGCCGATTCGAAGCTTGGCGGCATGGCGGTAATCGTAAAAATCGGCTATCTTGCGCACTTCAACGCCAAAGAAAGAATCATCCTGATAATACTGCTCGATGAACTTGTAGTACAACTTTACCGCTTTTCTGTAGAGCTGCTCTTTTTGCCCATCTTCAGCATGGTCTCCCATCTCATGGCATGCAAGCCCTGCATTTGCAATTGCCCACACATATTTATTGCGGTTGCCGTATCCTCCCTGATTAGGCAGCGCCTCGAAGAATTTGACTGAATTCTCAAAGAAATATGCTGCTGCCTTGAGGTAGTCCATGTGTTCCTTGCGAAATCTGTTGCAATAGAAATATTCGCCCAGGCGGCTGCACTCCCTCCCTATCACCTCGTCCCTTTCCTTGGAAGCCGGCTGCGAATCGAAAAAGGCGAACGTTTCCTCGAAAATAGCGAGCATCGATGCGATGTCGTTGGATTTTGCAAGTGCAGCAACGCTTCCAACGCACATCTGGAGCATGCATTTGTCTCGCACAGTTGAGCCTGGCTGCTCCTTATATATCGCGATTGCGGCACGAATCTCTGCCATTCCGCCTTCCTTGTCCCCGAGGCTGAATTTCACCATGCCGCGGTTGTAATGATGGGACGGATATCCTGCACTTTCCACCTGGTCTTGCTTATCAAGCAATGATTTGACAGCGTCGGATCCCCCTCCGCACAGCACAGCCCTCGAAAGCCACGCGGTCGCCCTCTTATGGTCTGTTTCCAGGAACATGATGCCGTATTTGGCCAGCGGCCCGGGGTTGCGCCTTTTCACAGGCTTGGCAAGCTGAATATTGGCTGAAATAAACTGCAAAAAGCCTGTTTTTCCTGTCATTCAACCACCCTTCACAACTTTTTGGCAAGGAAGGAATAAAAATGGCAAGGTGTAGCCCTGCTCGCGCCCCTGAAAACATGCCGGGAACTGCAACGATTAATAATTCATGCCGGCACTACTTTTTCGCAGCCCCTTCGTCTAGTGGCCAAGGACGCTGGGCTTTGAAGGGCCCTTTTTGTCGCTCCAGACGGGCACGCTCCAAAAAGCGCCCCCGGAAAAACGGCAAACAGGCCCCTAAGAGACCCGGTAACGGCAGTTCGAATCTGCCAGGGGCTACTCCCTTTGGTCGTAGCCCTGGCATTTTGGCTTTCAGCCAAAATCTCGCCAGCCGCTCTTGCGGCTGACGATCTGCCAGGGGCTATTTTTCTTCCCGTCAAGGCAAGTATTATTAACATCTCACGCAAATATACATCTGCAATAACTATTGGTGCCTTTCAATGGGGATTTACAAGCAGCATTTGCCAACTCGTTTCACGGGCAATCAATTCAAAACCATCAGCGCGGGGAAGGAAGTGCCGCGCACCGAGCTGAAAATCGACCTTCCCCTCTCCTTCCATTCGGTTGGCAACTCCCTTAACGGCATGGCGCAGCACCGCGCTGCCAAGGCGTACGAGAAAATCGGGCGCAGCCTCCCTTCGCGCCTCAGCGTGCCTGAGCTTATGGTTGCAAAAAAAACCGCGGAGAACCCGACCATCACCAACCCGGAATTCTTCAGGGCAAGGGCAATCCCTGGCATGGAATTCGACGTAGTGTCTGCCGAGTTCTACAAACGGAGCGTTTTCCTCGAGTGGCACCACCTCAACGATGTCCGGCGCTTCTTTTCCCAAAAGCAGGCCCCATCCATCGAGCTGTCCGTGCACGGCAGCCGCTTCATCATCCGCGAGGAAGGCGATTCCATCGTTGCAGAGCGCAGCATCAGGAATACGCTGCAGGCAAGCCTTTCGGAGGCAATAAGCATCATCCATCTCCGCGACATGATGCAGGCCTGCAGCCTTTCCGCCGCGGCAAAATACGCCAGCGCCTCCCGCACGCTTCGCAGCCCTGAAATGCGCGGGATTATCCAGCCATTGTTTTCCTTTCTTTCCAAGGATGGCGAGAATCCGAAAATGGAACTGCCTGGGCGTCTGCTTTCCGAAAGGCAAGGCAGGCGCTGCCTCATAATCTGCGAGACCGGCGAGCAGACGGAAGTGCTTCGCGGCAAATTCCCCGGCGTAGCGGTCACCAACCACCCCAAAAAAGGCAGCATGGCTGGCTTTGAAACAATCATCCTCTACAACCCCACCAACCATTCGGTGGAAGCCGCGTGGAAAGCTGGCGCCTGCGAGATAATCGTGCTTGTCGCAAAAGGCACGTCCGACGAAGAGCGCTACTGGCAAAACTCAAAGGAAGAGGACGCCAAAAGGAAACCAGGCATCGGCTCTCAGTTGTCTTTCCTGTTTTGATTCCCCCTTTACCATTTCTCCCTGTGCACCCTCGCCTTGTCGTAGCGCGGCTCGGCAGCCTCGATTTTCTTCGGAAAGCCTATCACTGCAAATGCTACTGGCGCGATGTGCGCGGGAATCCCAAGAAGCTTCCTGAAGCCCTCCATCTTTTTCCTGTCAGGGTAGATGCCAGTCCACACCCCTCCCATGCCCAACGCGTGCGCGGCGAGCAGGATGTTCTCCGTTGCAGCCGCGCAGTCCTGCACAAAATATTCCCCGCTCCTTGTGTTCTTCGTGTCCCCGCACACAAGGATGCCCGCCGACGCTTCGGAAACCATCTTCGTGTATGGCGAAAACTCGGGGATGCGCATGAGAGCCTCCCTTTGCGCCACCACGACAAAATGCCACGGCTGCCCGTTCCTCGCGGATGGCGCCTGCATGCCTGCCGCCAAAATCCTTTCCAGCGCATCATCCGGCATGGGCCTGTAGCCAAACTCCCTCACGCTTTTCCTGGTCATTATTGCTTCAAGAGCCTCCATACAACCACCTGCCTACGCTCACCTGCGCAGGCACAGATTTAAACCTCTGCGCCCCCATCACGGCAGGAAGGTGATGGGATGGTTGCAATAAACGAGCGCGCGCCGGATTTCACGGAGGACGCATACATCGACTCAGACAAGAGGAAAATCTCGCTTAAGGATTACAGGGGAAAATGGGTGGTGCTCTTCTTCTATCCTGCGGACTTCACGTTCGTCTGCCCGACCGAGCTTGGGCAGCTTGCCGCGCATTACGATGAAATAAAAGCCCTCGGCGCCGAGATAATCTCGGTGAGCGTGGACACGGCGTTCGTGCACGCTGCATGGCACGATCAGTCCCCGACGATAAAGCAAATCAGGTTCCCCATGCTTGCCGACCCTGCGCGCCGAGTGTGCACGGCATACGGCACGCTCATCTTGCAGGACGGGCTGTCGCTGCGCGCAACGTTCTTCATAGACCCGGACGGCTTAGTGAAGGCGTACGAATTCCACAACAACGATATCGGCAGGAGCGTCGATGAAATCATCCGCAAGCTCCAGGCTGCGCAGTACGTGAAGGCGCACGACGGCGAGGTCTGCCCCATGAACTGGAAGCCGGGCGCAAAGACCCTCACGACCGGCATGGACATGGTTGGCAAGATTTAGCCCGGGCGTGGAAGCATGGATGACGCTGAAAAAACAAGACTGCTCGCGCGCGCAAAACGCCTCGAGGAGAAAATGCTTTTCGTGAAGGCTGCGGAGATTTATCTTTCCCTTTCAATGGAGGCAGAAGCCGCCGTTGCATACGAGCGCGGCAGCGACTACACCCGCGCGGCTGCGCTTTTCGAGAAGCTCGGGAAAGGCGAGGATGCCGCGCGCTGCAGGAAGAGCCGCGACGCAGCCTCGACGGGGGGCACCTGGCAGGACATCCAGGCGGAGTTCCAAAAGGATGCGGGGAACCCCTACTGACTTTTTTCCTTTTCAACGCACAAAGCATAGGCTTTAAAGGATTATGTTATATATTTCTAACAAAATGTGATGTTTGGCTAACAAAAGGTGAAAAACATGGTGCAAAAATCGATGAAAAGCAAAGCCGCGCGCAGCATTTCCCCCCGCTCGATGTATTCGCTCATGCTTGCCGCAGTCGTCTACATGTCTGCCGCGTATATCGGCCTTTTCACGCCAAGCCCCGACGAGGGCATGGTGTCCATGCTTGTTGCAATCGGGACTGCGATGGTCGCGGTGAGCCTGGTCCGTGCCTGGCAGGAGCGCAACGGCGAGCCCCTTGCGGACGAGCGCACAATCCTTGTGCACAGGATTGCCGTGAACTATTCATGGTGGGCCTCCTACGTGGTGATTGCCGTGCTTCTCCTTGTGCAGCAGTTCAAGCTGGCAACGCTGAGCGTGGAAGGCGTGCTCTCGCTGGTGTTCTTCACAATGATCGCATCGCTCATCCTGTTCCGCTTCTACATCTCAAAAAGAGAGGCCATCTGATGAAAACCCGCATAAAGGAGCTTCGCGCGCGATGGGGCATGACACAGGAGGATTTGGCAAAAAAAGTTGGCGTGAGGCGCGAAACCATTGTTTTCCTCGAGCAGGGGAAATACAACCCCTCGCTGCGGCTCGCGCACGATGTTGCAGCCGCGCTCAAGTCAAAAATAGACGAGGTCTTCATCTTCTAGCGCGAGCGCGCAAAATGCGCGCGCCCCACGGACACGTAGCCAAGCATCAGCACAAGCGCGAAGATAAGCGCAAGGTTCTCCCGCACGCCCGCGCCTATCTGGAAAAGGAACGCGACATTGGCAAGCGTGCCTATCGCCCTCAATACCCACGCGATTGTCCACATCGAGAACGTGAATGCGGCGGCATTGCCGATAGGCATGCAGGCAAGGTAGCCTGCATAAAACCGCTTTGCCATGTGCTGGCAATAGCCTATGATGAGAGGCACTATGAAGAACCACGCGATGTTCCTGTCCACCGCGCCAACCATGAGCGTGAGGAATTCGCTTTGGAAAATGACATTGGCGAGCTTGACTGCCCATAGGCAGGCTATCGATATGAAAAGGCTGATTGCCGCCCCTATGAGCGGGCCTAGCAATCCGAGTATCTCAAGCGGAAGGAACCACTTGCTGAACCACTGGCGCCCTTCCTTCTGGCCCGGATAGCTCCAGGTCCCGTGCACTTTTTTTGCCTGGTCTGGCATATGGAAGAAAAAGAAGGGTAAAATAAAAAAGCAGCAGGTGCGACAGGCGGGTAGTTAGGTTTAAATAGGCTATTCTGAAAACGCTGCTAGCGCGAATGCGCATGCCGGGCAGCCCGGCTTGCCGTTATCGGTGCAACTATCAAGGTGATTCTTGTGGAAAACCCGTTGGGAAATGGAAGAGCGTTTGGATTCTCGCCTTCAAGGCTGGCTGTTTTGGCAGTGCTTGTGCTAATTGTCTCCATCTTTGCAGGGTGCGCATCGCAGCAGGGAACTCCAGCCAACGAGCCGCCAGGGGCCAAGATTGCAAAGAACGTGTCCCTCGGAACCGACCCCCAGACTTCCTACAACAAGACCCAGCAGGCAATCGCAGCCGCGGTCGCGGACGGCAACTACGCGTCCAACGTCACGTATGCATACCACAGCGGAAACGAGACCGTGGAAATAAAGGTCACTGTGAAAGGCGACGTAATCACAGCCGCATCTGTCACGGCGCAGGGGAAAACGGCCCCGATATCCGCAAAGATCATCGGCAACTTCAATGATGCGCTGCCCGACCTGGTGGTTGGCAAGAAAATCACCGAACTTAACATGCCAAAAAACGTGGCTGGCAGCTCCCTGACTAATGCCGCCTTCCAGCAGTACGTAGCCGGGCTCATCGCCCAGCCGTAGAGTGCCTACATGGAAATGTCAGCCAAGTCTAAGCAGTTGCTTGGGACAAGGGTAGAGATTCAGCTCCCGCGGGAGCACGCCTCCCTTTTTTCCGAATGCTTTTCAGAAATGGGCAGGGTTGAGAAGGCGTATTCCAGGTTCCTTCCCGGCTCGGACCTTTCCCGCCTTAACTCGCACCTTGGGCAATGGCAGGAAGCGCCTGGCGAGTTCCTGTTCCTTCTTTCCAAGGCAGAGGAGTTTTGGAAAAAAACAGGCGGCAATTTTGACATAACCATGAAGGCAGCGCTTGACGGATTGGGCTATGACGCTGCCTATTCATTCGTGCCAAAGCCAAAAGCCGCGCCTG
>JBAZYD010000004.1:19897-89281 GCA_041659465.1 Candidatus Micrarchaeia archaeon
GGGAAACATCCGGGTCGACACAAAGCTGGGCAGGGTGCTCCTTAACAAGGAAATCGATTTCGGCGGGTTTGGGAAGGGATTTGCCCTGGACAGGGTAAGCAGCCTCCTGGAGGGGCACGGCGTTTCGCACTACTGCATAAATGCCGGGGGCGACATCTTCGCAAGGCGCGGGGATGGCGAGAGCCCGTGGGAAATACTTCTCGAGCACCCTGACGACCCATCGCGCGCGATTGGCAAGGTTCCCATCGACAACTGCTCGATTGCCGCCTCTGCCCCGAACAGGCGCAAGTGGGGCGAATTCCACCACCTGCTGAACGCAAAGACCGGCAAGCCTGCAAAAGGCGTCAAGGCCGTATTTGCAATCGCGAAAACCGGGATTGAGGCTGACGCATACGCAACCGCGCTGTTCACAGCTGGCTTTGAGGAAGGAATCGCGCTCTCAAGCAGGCTGCCTGTCGAAGCATTGATCATCTCCTCGCAGGACAAGATGTTCCAAAGCAAGGGCTTCAAGGCAGAGCTGTTCGGCTAGCCTGGCGTGCCTCAAGGGCAAGGCAGCATGCGCTGGCATTGCCTGCAGCGCTGTTCGGCCAGGCATCCACTATTTTATAGCTTGCCCGCGTTCCATCCATCATGGCGGAAATCATCGTGAGGAAAGCCGACGGCACAACCGAGCCTTTGGACTACAACAAGATACGCCACTCGCTTTCGCGCGCAGGCGCCAGCCGCGCGCTTTCCGAGGAGGTCATAGAATCGCTGCAGGCCCGCATGCATAATGGCATCACGACCGACGAAATCTACAGCCTTGCATTCGAGCACCTGCGCGAGATGAAGGCCGGCGCTGCCGCGCGCTTTGGCCTCAAGGCGGCGCTTTTGAAATTCGGGCCCGACGGCCATCCTTTTGAAACATTTGTCGGCGCGCTCCTCAAGGGCAGGGGCTACACCACTCTTTTGCGCCAGACGCTCCGAGGAAAATGCATACAGCACGAGGTGGACGTTGTCGCCTCCCGCCCAGCGATTCCCGGGCACAAGGCCACGAAATTCATCTCCGAATGCAAGTTCCACAACTCCCCGCACCTGCAGTGCCACATCCAGACCGCGCTCTATTCCTGGGCACGCTTCCTTGACGTGCATGCTGCAAACCCCGACATAGACTCGGGCTGGCTTGTAACGAACACCAAATTCTCCTACGATGTCATCCAGTACTCCGACTGCGTGGGACTCAAGCTTCTCGGATGGAGCTTCCCGCGCGACGAGTCCATACAAATCCGGATAGAGGAGAACAAGCTCTATCCCATCACCATCATGCCGCGGCTTGACCGCCGCGAGTTCGAAGCGCTGCACAACGCAGGCTTCATACTGGTAAAGGACGTGGCAAGCGCGCAGGACGAGCGGCTGCGCGCGCTCGGCTTTTCCGAAAAGCAATCGGCAGGCATGAAGGACGAGGCGAAGAGGATAATGAGCGGGAGAGGCTAGCTCTTTTCTACCGGAAGCACTGGCATCTCACCCTGCGCACATTTTTATTCCCTCAAAGCGCGTTTTTCCCCATGGATGGGGCAACACTTGTTTTTTCTGCGGGCAGGAATAGGCTTAAAAACAGTTGTATGAATATGTATAACTGCACGAGGCATGATATGGGCAACCAGGTGCTGCACTATCCGCGGCTTGACACTGTCATCATGGTGGAAGACAGGATAAAGCGCGCAAGAAGCTATCTTTCCAGGGTGCAGCTTTGGAAGTCCCTTCCCAAAAAGGTCCAATACCAAACCTTCTGCACCATACTTGGCTACCTTGTTGATTCGCGCAAGATAATCATCACGCGCGACCGCAAGATTGTCTGGGTGTTTGCAGACAGCGGCAAGGCAAGGTCGCTGGTTTCCGGGAGCGTGCGTGCCCATGCATGAAGTCAGGTATTCCGCCGCGTTTGACAAGGATTTTGGCAAGCTAAAGATTAGGGCGAAGAAAGGCAATGCCGAGGCAAAAAAGCTTCTTTCCCTGATTGACGATGCAGTAAAGAAACTTTCCTCAGACCGCGAGGCAGGCAGGAAAATCCCGCGCACCCTCTGGCCTGGCGAGTATGTGCAGAAATACGATGTCACCAACCTCTGGAAATACAACCTCGACTCGTATTGGCGGCTGATTTACACAATAACCGGCACGGAAATAGAGATGTTCCTGATTTGCCTTGACTTCATGCCGCACCCGGATTACGACAGGAAGTTCGGGTATGGGTAAAAATGAACAATGCTCTTTTTAAACCTATATATTACCATATATAATAACAGTATCTCCAGGTAGATGCCATGATATGCAATGGGCTCAAAATCGAGCAAAAGCCGGAAACCGGCATTCAAAAAGTCTCAGCATTCAAGCAGCAGGGCAGCGGCAGGCAGGGTGGGTTTCGATTCAAGAACTATTTGCATTTCAAGTTCTTTGCTGACCATGAACGGACCAGCCTGAAAGGCGAGGAAGTCCTCATCGAATTAAGAAACCTGAGGAACCTGCTGGCAAACCTTGGCAGCAAGAAAGAGTATGGCGAATGCATGGACGCTTCAAGGGCGGCAAACGAGTCGCTCCACAATGTCAGATTCAACTCAACCTGGCTTGCCGATGAGCAGGTCAAAATTCTTATAGGCTGGGTCGTCCTTAGGGCAAGGCATGAGATGCTCATAGACAGGAATATTGAAGCGATTTCATGCGCCCCAACATTGGACATGGGGTGGGGAGGGTATGTTTCAGTTTCAAGGCGTGAATGGAACAGGGAACGCCCCAGCGAGATGGACGATTGCTATAATGCCCTCGCATCTGGATTCAACAACGCGAACATCTGGTTTCATGCTCTAGGCCGCGATCCAAGGTCAATTGGCTTGATTGTAAAGGAGATGGAGCCTGCGCTGGAAAAGCTCAGCAGCTTGAAGATGCCTGATTATTTTCGCAAAGAGCCCATCATCTCCGATTTCCTCAGCAATGCAATTGCTTTATTGGAAAAAGCGAAAGACGAGCACACTGGCAATGATGCACGCGTTGCAGCCATGGACGCATTATGCAACGGGGCGCTCGCAGCATCTGAAATCGCCCAGAACTATCGCATATGGGAAGACATTGCCAGAAAAGATTTCACGCACGTGCTGCCAAAGCAGAAGTTGTCTCTGTCCGAGCTGATTGGGGCATTCAAGGAAGCGGAAAGGCTCCTGGGCGCAAATGAGTTTGAAAAGGCAGACGCAGCATTCAGGAAAATTTACGAGTCTTCCGAGCCGCACATAAAAAAGGAAATCCGGGAGTTCATCCGGCTGTCCCACTACTTCAATTCCACTGACCCTGCAGCCATCCCAGAAGCTTAAGCAGCGTTTTTCTTTTTCTCTTCCGCGTTCTTCCCGAGCTTGCGCTTGATTGTTTTCAGCATGACAAAGCTGTCGCGCTCCATCTCCTCAAGTCTGAACGAAATGAGCTTTGCCTGGCCCTCAAGGCGCGGAATCATCACGAACTCCAGCGAGTTCACGCGCCTCTTTGTCTTCTCGATTTCAAGGATGAGGCGCCTGATGCCGTTTTCAGTCTCCGACAGCTTGAAAATCAGGTCCAGCACATGCTCGAACGTGTCAGCCACCTCGTCTATTTTCGCGCTTGTGCCAACGATGGAATAGCCGCGCGACAAAAGTGGCTTTTTCGGCTCCGAAGTTTCCAGCACCGGGATTTTCACACCCATGATGTTCCTGACTTCAACATGCACGCCAGGCGCGCGCTTGACAGCAAGCGAGGCAGACTCGATTTCCTGCATGGAGTGGTATGCCTGCGCAACCGCAAGCGAGCCGTACGCCGCCTTCATGCGCGCGTTCAGGTCTGTCCTCAGGTCCTGCGCCTTTCCCAGTATCTTGAAGAACTCAAGCACGAGCGCGTCGCGCTTCTGCTTGAGGAGCTTGTGCCCCTTGCGCGCGAGCTTCACTCGGGTCTTGGCCTTGAGCAGTTCCATGCGCGTCGGGTTTGGGTTTTCAGCCATTTGAATCACAGTGTGCTTTTTTGCTTAGTTCTTCCTGTACTTCTTCCCGTACTTCTCGATGAACTCCTTCTTCAGGCGCTTAAGCTCGCTCTCAGGGAACATGGACAGCATCTCCCAGCCAAGCTCGAGCGTCTGCTCGATTGTCCTGTCCTCGTGCGTGCCCTGCGCGATGAAGCGCTTCTCGAACACGTCAGCGAACTTCAAGTACGTTTTGTCGGTCGCGGAAAGCGCTTCCTCTCCTACCACTGCGGAAAGCGAGCGCAGGTCGCGCCCTGTCGCATACGCAGCATAAAGCTGGTCAGCCATGCCGCGGTGGTCCTCGCGCGTCCTGTCCTTGCCAATTCCCAGGTTCATAAGCCGGGACAAGCAAGGCAGCACGTCCACAGGGGGCACAATATTCTTCCTGTGAAGGTCCCTTCCCAGCACAATCTGCCCTTCTGTAATATATCCAGTCAAGTCAGCAATCGGGTGCGTGATGTCGTCGCCAGGCATGGTGAGGATGGAAAGCTGCGTCACCGTGCCATCCTTTCCCTTAATCCTGCCTGCCCTCTCGTAAATTGTCGAAAGGTCAGTGTACATGTAGCCCGGATATCCACGCCTTCCAGGCACCTCTTCGCGCGCGGATGCGATTTCGCGCAGCGCCTCGCAGTAGTTTGTCATGTCCGTGATGATGACCAGCACGTGCATGTTCTTTTCATACGCAAGGTATTCCGCAGTGGTCAGCGCAAGGCGGGGCGTGATAATCCTCTCCACAGACGGGTCGTCCGCCAGATTCAGGAACAGCACCGCCCTCTCAAGCGCGCCTGTCTTTTCAAAGTCGCGCATGAAAAACGAAGCCTCCTCGTGCGTAATTCCCACTGCAGCAAACACCACGGCAAACTGGTCCTTTCCTCCCTTGCCAGTTGCTGACACCACCTTTGCCTGCCTTGCAATCTGCACTGCAAGCTGGTTGTGCGGCAATCCCGAGCCTGAGAAAATGGGCAGCTTCTGCCCTCTCACGAGCGTGTTCAATCCATCGATGGTGGAAATGCCAGTCTGGATGAAGTCGCGCGGCTCCGCGCGGGCGTAAGGGTTGATGGGCGCGCCGTTGATGTCCAGCCTTTTCTCAGGGATGATGGCAGGCCCGCGGTCGCGCGGCTCGCCAAGCCCGTTGAACACCCTGCCCAACATATCCTGCGAAACGCCTATCTGCATGGTCTCGCCCAGGAACTTCACCGTGGTGTCCTCCAGGTTGATTCCCGCAGTGTTTCCGAACACCTGGACAACGGCAAGGCCTTTCTGGGTGTCAAGCACCTGCCCCTTTTTCCTCTCGCCGGATGGCAGCTGAATCTCCACAATCTCGCCATAGCCTATGTCGTTCACTCCTTCCACGAACACGAGAGGGCCTGCGATTTTTGTGACTGTTTTGTATTCCTTCATGTGATCACCTACTTAGCCCCAAGGCTGTCAAACGCCTTGTCTATTTCGCTTCCGAGGAAGTCGACTTCGTTCAGCTTCTCTTCGGGAACTTCCTTCATCCTCGCGATTTTCTCGCGGATGGGCAGCTCCATTATCCTCTTGAGCTGCACGCCAAGCTCCACTGCCGCTATTGCGCGGTGGTGGAAGCGCAGGATGTTCCTCAATATGAGGTACTGCTTCTTCATGGACGAGTACGTGTCCACCTCGTGGAACGCCGACTGCTGCAGCAAATCCTCGCGCAGCATCTTGGTCGACACCATGACTGCCTGCTCCTTCTCAGGAAGCGCGTCAGGCCCCACAAGCTGCACGATTTCCTGAAGCTCAGCCTCCTTCTGGAGAAGCGCCATTGCCTCCTTGCGAAGGTCCACCCAGTCCGAGGACACGTTCTGGATATACCAGTTGTCAAGAGTATCAGTGTACAGGGAATAGCTCCTCAGCCAGTGGAATGCCGGGAAGTGCCTCCTCTGCGCAAGCGATGCATCAAGCGCCAGGAAAACTTTTGTGACACGAAGCGTGTTTTGCGACACAGGCTCATTGATGTCTCCGCCCGGCGGCGACACCGCGCCGATGATTGTGACCGAGCCTGTCCTGGTCTCGTCCGTGCCAAGGCACCTCACGCGCCCTGCCCTCTCGTAGAACTCCGCAAGCCTCCTTGCAAGGTAGGCGGGGTAGCCTTCCTCGCCAGGCATCTCCTCTAGCCTCCCGCCGATTTCACGCATGGCCTCTGCCCAGCGCGAGGTGGAGTCTGCCATGAGCGCAACGTCGTAGCCCATGTCGCGGTAATATTCAGCAATTGTAACAGCCGTGTAAATCGACGCCTCACGGGCAGCCACCGGCATGTTGGAGGTGTTTGCAATGAGCACCGTCCTGTCCATCAATGGCTTTTTCGTCTTGGGGTCCTCAAGGTGCGGGAATTCCGTCAGCACCTCAGTCATTTCATTCCCTCTCTCGCCGCAACCCACATACACCACTATCTGGGTGTCTGACCACTTTGCAAACTGGTGCTGCGTCACCGTTTTCCCCGAGCCGAACGGGCCTGGGATGCACACCGAGCCGCCCTTTGCAATCGGGAAGAAGATATCCACAATCCTCTGGCCCGTGATGAGCGGGATGTTCGGGTCAAACCTTTCGGCTGCAGGGCGGGATTTCCTCACGAACCAGCGCTGCATCATGATGACCTTCTGCTCCTTGCCCGCCGCATTGGTGATGGTGCACACCTGCTCCTCCACCGTGAACTTGCCTGCCTTGATGTTTTGCACCTTGCCATCGAACGGCGCCATTATCTTGTGCACAATGATTTCCGTTTCCTGCACAGTGCCAAGCACGTCGCCGATTTTGACTGCCTGCCCGCTCTTTGCAACCGGCACAAACTCCCATTTCTTGTCCCTGTCAAGAGAATTGGCAGACAGCCCGCGCGTGATGAACGCGCCTCCCTTGGCAGCCATCACATCCAGCGGGCGCTGGATGCCGTCGTAAATGGACCGCAGGAGCCCGGGGCCAAGCTCCACAGACAAAGGCTCGCCCGTGGTCTCCACAGGCTCGCCCGGCCTGATGCCGTTGGTCTCCTCGTACACCTGGATGGTGGACGTGTTCCCTACCATCTTGATGATTTCGCCGGTGAGCCGCTCGTTGCCCACCTTGACCACGTCGTACATCTTCGCGCCTGCGACATCGCGCGCTTCCACGACCGGGCCTGTAATCCTATGCAATATTCCCATCATAACACCTCGTAAATATCATCATGCCGCTCTACTTCTTCTTCGTAAGGTCCACGCCCAGCGCCCTCTTTATCAGCTTGGCAAGCGACTCCTCCTGCTCAATGGGGCCTTGCGAATCTGGTATTGCGACGACGACGGGCTTTGCAGTCGCCTCAATCCTTTTCTTCAATCGCCAGTCGCAGCCTTCCACCATCCGTTCGCTTACCACGATGATGCCAAAGCTTTCGTCGCCCAGCAACTCAGATATCTTTGCCTCTGCTTCGGCGCCGGAAAGCGCGAAAGTGTGCTCGATGCCTGCGAGCCTAAAGCCAGTGCACGTCGCCGAATCGGCAATCACCGCGATTTTTTCCTTGTTGTCAGCCATCCCATCACATCAAACAAACTTCCCAGCAGCATCAAACGCAATTCCCCGCCATCATACCAATCCCAGTCAAACGAATATCAGCATCTGCGAAACCTTCTCGGCAGGAAGGCCAAGCGCCTTGCCCCTCACAATCTTTTGTATATTTGACATCTCCCCCTCCTTCAGGAAAAGGAAGCCCACGATTGCGCCGATGGACATGATGCTCGTGCGAAGCGCCTTCAGGCTGCGCCTTGCCATTGACCTCTCGAACACCACTTCGAAATGCGAGAGCTGCCCGTCAGCCTTGAAGAGCTGCTCAGCAGCCGCGAACTCATCCTTGCCTGTCTTTGACATGAAAAACTGCGTGGAGAGCGAGAGCGCCTCGTTCATGTCCTTTGCGGAAGCGATTTTCTCAAGCGTTGCCCTTGACAGCCTGCCTCCGCGCGCGACATGCTTCATTATGGTCGCCTTGTCGGCGCCGCCGCGCTTGAGGCGAAGGATGGTCATGATGTTTTTCGTGTCCGCCTCGTAGCGCAGCAGGTCGGAAATCTTCTTCGCGTCGCTGTCCCCGGCCGCGTTTATGGTGGATGCCATTTCGTAGTAGAAGAAATCAAGCGAGGAGAGGAACACGTCAAGCTTCGCCGAGTCCGATGACGGGTTCTGGAAAAGCGCCTTCATCTGCTCTATCGGGATGTGGCGGACCGAGGCGGACGTGAAGAACTTGGCGCCAAACTCCGTGCCGCGCATGGCCGAATAGAAGTCATCCGAGCCTTTTGCTGCCAAAAGGGCGTTGAGCTCCTTTTGCGCCATCGAGCCTGCGGGAATGAGAAGCGCGGACGTCTCCTCCTTGCTCCTGCCGAGCTTCTTTGCAAGCAGTATGGTCTTGATATTGTGGATGTCATACCTGTTGAGGAAAGTCTCCAGCGTGCTGCTGCTCTGCTTTGGCGTTATTCGCCTCAGCTTCTGCGCTGTCCTTGCAAAATTCCTGCCCACCGCAAGCTCCACCCTTTCCTCGTCCTTCATCCTCGATGGCAGGCCCTCAAAGTCATTCCTGTAAGTGGTGCGGGACAGGTACTCAATCACAGCTGCATTGGTGTTCACCTTGAGCAAATCCTCTGCCTGCCTGCGCGCAAGCAGGTGCGGCCTCATGGAGCGCACGCGCGCGTTGGAGTACCCGTAGGCGAATGCCTTGAGCGGCAGGAGCCTGCTCATGCTTGCCACAATGCCCCCGTCGCCGGTGTTTTTCCGAAGCATAAATTTCCCCTGCCTAGAATAATCTGTCGTAAATGTCCTTTCGGAGCGCAGGCTTTTTCTGCGCGAAAATCTCCTCAAGCGTCCTGTTCACGCGCACGCGGCCGCCCTGGCTTTCCACAATCACGCCGCCGCTGTATTCCTGCGGGAGCGCCTTGAACTGGTAGCCCTGGAGATATTGCCTGTCATCATCGCGCACATAAAGCGTCGCCTGGCTCACCCCAAGCTCTGCCATCCCCTCCTTCACCAGCGCGTTGAGCAGTTCCGGATAGGACGATTTTTTCATGGAGTCTGAGCGGAACTTGTGCCACGCCTGGCTGATGGATGCCTCCACAGCCTCCTCGCGCGCCTCGTCCACCATCTTCTTCGCGGCAAGCTTTGCCGAAGTAATCCTTTCGGCGGCTTCCTGCCTGGCAAACTCGGTTGCCTCCTTTTTCGCGGCCCGAAGCGTTTCCTCCGCCTTTCCCTTCGCATCCTCCGCAATCTTTGCGGCGTTTTTCTCCGCGGCATGGATTATTTTCTTCCCTTCGGCGTCCGCGCCCTTGTGGAGTTCGCTTGTGAGTTCTTCAAATCCCATCTATTCACCCTTAGCCGGCAAACCCGGCCCAAGTGCCGCCCTGCGGCAGCTCATTCCCTCGCGCCCCATCGCGCATCGGCAGGCGGGCAAAAAACAAAGCCCGCCACATGCGCCAAAAGAGCGTGTGTTTCCCTTTGCTTAAGCCGGTGCCGCCACCGCCGTCTCGGTCTTTCCGAGCAGCAGGAATGCGACCACGAACCCAAGGATAAGTATCAGCTCGGGAAGCGCCATGTAGACGATGAGCTTGAACGTGTCCTCAGGCCTTTCCGCAACCACTCCCATGATTGCTGCGCCTACCGACGCCTGCGCAATGCCCGTCCCTATGGCCCCGCCAAGGATGGCGATTGCCGCGGCAATGCCGTATGCTCCTGCATTCTCTATTGCTACCATTTACACACACCTCTTCATTTTTCTCAGAGTTCAAACCTCTTGAGTATAATTCCTTCTCACTGCAAACGGCGCAAACCTCACGCCGCCGCCCCTGTAGAACTTGCCGAAGAACTCGACCACGCTCAGCCTCGCCCCGTGCACAATGGCCTCGAACATCACCAGTATGCATGCCGCAAAGTGCATGGCAAGGTAAAGCGCGGCAGTAACTATGAAAACCAGCACGCCCACCAGCGACAGCTCAAAGTGCGGCATGAGCAGGCTGTTTATCATCTCAGCGATGATAACGCCCCCCACCCCCACTGCCGCGATACGCAGGTAGGACATCACATTGCCAAGCAGGCTGGGTATCTCAATCAGGGCAAGCACGCCTTCGGTGAACAGCAGCCCCGCGACGCAAAGCCCGAGAAGCACTGCCGCGGGCATGGTAAGGGGCGGGAACATGCCGTACATGAAGCCGGCAATGGTGAAAAAGCCCGCAATCAATATTCCCAGCCAGAACAGCTTGGCTGCCGCGTGCTTTTTGCTGTGGTGCCACTCGTTGATTGCGCCCAGGATGAACCCGAGCGCAAGGTGCAGCGTGCCCACGATTATCGATATCTGCATAAGCACGGTGATTTCCTCCACCCTGTGGAATCCCTGGTAAAGCTGCACGTGGGCAAATCCTAACACCGACGCCAAATGCGTGTGCGTGAAGCCGAAGTATTCGTCAAACGCAATGCCGAAGATGAATGCCGGCACTGCCGCAATCATCCAGATGAGCGCCACCTGGTTCAAAAGCGAGCCCTTTTCGGACTTCTTCACCATCCAATAGGCAAGGCAGAATGACAGCGCGGCATAGCCGGCGTCGCCAAGTATGAGCGCATACATGAGCGGGATGATGAGCGCAAGCAATATCGAAGGATCAATCTCATTGTACTGCGGCAGGGAGACAAAACCCACCAGGTACTCGAACGGCTTTGCCCTGTTTGGATTGTCAAGCAATGTGGGCGGGACATCTGTGTGCGCGTGGGCTGCATGCGAAACGTGCAGCTTCTTGCCGAACTGCCTTGAAAGCTCGGCGCTAATGCCTGAAAACTTTGCAGCCTCTGCCCACCCTTCGATGAAATACAGCGATGCGCTTGCGCCGAAAGAGGTCGCCACCTGCGCGCGGTCAGCCTCGATTGTCAGCGCCTCCTCCAGGGAAACCGCCTGCGGATGGAGCGAGCCTGCGATTTTTGCAAACCTGCCCTCAGATGCCTCCATTTTCCCGCGAAGCTCAGCTTCCTTGCCCCGGAGCGCCTCGATTTCCTTTTTCGGGGTGGACAGGATTTGCGGAAGCGGGGAAACCGCGCCAAACCCCTCCAGGAACTTGGCATCCTCCCCTTTCCGAAGCGCCACAAGCATTATGCCAGCGCCGCTTTTTGCTTCTGAAGCAGTGTATGTGCAATTTTTCGTTGCGGCAAGCACCTCGCGCGCAAGCTTCATCTTTTCCTTGGGCACCCTCACAAGCATGAATTGCAGCGACAGGGAGTCAAGCTCGGAGAAATCGACATCCAGCCCAACAATTTCGCCAAGCGACTTCTGCGCGGCAATATTGGCATCCAGCTCCTTTGAAAGCGCGTCTTTTGCTGAAAACAGCGTGAACACATTATCCGACTTCCTGAGAAGCTCGTCAGCCGAGGCAATCGGGTCCTCGTACGCCTGCTTTTTCCTCGCAAGCTTGCCGCCTTTTTCTGGCTTGCCCTGCAAACCCCCTGTGCCAAGCGCCTCGCGGAGCGCCCTTATCTTCACCAGCCTGCCTGCGACCTCGTCATAGGACGGCAGCGGGCCAGCCCTCTCAAGCTCAGGAAGGGCGGAATCGGTGATGTGGAGGACGGACAGATTGTGCAATGCCTTTACCACTTGCGGGGCGATTGCCTTGAGGCAAATCACCCTGATTTTCGACATTTTCACCGGCTTGAGCATGCATGACCCCTAAATATCCTGCGAAATCTCGGCGACATCGGTGTCCGACAGCCTTTTTGCGCGGATGGAATTCGCCTGCTTTTTCGCCGCGCCCATTATCGAGCCTATTTCCGAGTCGGTTTCGCTTCTCTTCCTTGCAAGTATTTCGTTTTTCGCCTCGACCGCCTTTTCGTTCGCCTTGTTGATTGCCTCCACCGCGCTCTCGCGCGCAGACGCCTCAATGCGCGCAGCCTCCTTCCTTGCATCCTCCACGCGCACGGCTGCTGACTTTTCCGCGTCCTTGAGCGCGCGCACCTCTTTTATGAACTCGCCTTCGTGGTGCTGCTGGTCGGAAGAATGGGCGTGAGCATGGGAAGCAGGATGTTCGTGTACTTTAATGCCCTCTGAACCTTTTGCCATTTCAATTCACCCGCCCAATTGGTTCTTGAAAAAAGTGAAGCCTATATTCAAGGCAATTGTTTAAAAGGATTTCTTTGCGTCAGACGAAAAGCGGCGAACGACTGGCGCACCATCACTCTCTCTCAAGCGTACTAATCTGGTGAATGAGCGTGGATGTCTTGCCTAAGAGAGTGAAGCTGTATGACTGCGCCCGCGTCTCAAGGCGCATTTCATTCTTATTAAGGAAAAGAAGCGGGTTATAATCAAGATTGTCCGTGGTGAAAAGGTCAATCACTGGAATTGCATAGGCAATATCCTTATTCACAAGCCGCCTGAAGCCCAGGTTCTTGAACGTCGCCATGCTGCTGGAAAGGAGGGTTTTCAACCCAGCCGGAGTCAACTGCAGGTCTTCATAAGAGATATCACCAATCTGCTTTGCAGCTGAAGGATTAATGAATGCCAGCCCGACATCGATAAGAAAGGAAGCGCATTCAAGAACGCTTTTTTTGAATGTTATGTGCTTTTGGCTTGAAATGCCTATTATCTTTATTTCATTTTTCACATTCATTGATTCCAGACGGTCCTTCAATGCATTCCTGATTCCGACCACGCAAGATCCGGAAAGAACTTCATCAAGCAGGATTATCGGCGAAGCCGGATTCGCAGATTCCTGGAGCTTGCTTCTAATTGTTCTCGAGGCATATGCATATGTATTTTGCTTAACTTCCCTGAAATTTGCAAGTATATCTTTTTTTGATGAATCGCTGAAGTGATGGTTGCTTAGAGGCAACAGGCAAACAGGGGGCAACATGCTGCGCTCTTCAGATGAAATCGCCTTTAGAACCCTATAAAGCGGGTAGCCGCTCGAATATGCGAAAAGCACCAACGAGGGCCTCTCTTCAACTATTTTTGCATGGGCTTCGCTCATCGCAAGGTGTAGGGAGCGCAGCTTAAATTCAGGGGCACCGGTGGCAGTGAAAGGACTCTGCCACTTTGTTGGGCCTGCGGATTGGCTGAGGCGATGGTCGACATTCCTAAACATGTTGTTTTTAATGATAAAACGTATTTATAATACTTCCGCCCACGCTATTTTTTGTAGGAATCTAGTATCTTATCGAATAGCCCATAGACCTCTTGCTGGTATCTAAAGCGCCATGGGTCGTAATTCTCCTTAATGAACCGCCCGCCTTCCTTTTCATATGCCATAGCCGGGCTGTCAAGTGAAAAAAGATCGTTGGGCATCCCGACGGTCAGCTTCACATTCCCTGAAGACCAACCCGAGAGATTGCTTAGCTGTTTGGAGTGTTCGATTGAGCTTCTATTTACATACCCGCTCTGGACAAGATGGTTGAAGTCCGACACCACCCCTGCCTCGAATATTGCACCATTATTCCAGTTGACAATCTGCTCAACTGCCAAACGGTCATGCGGGTTGACATTTTCCACCCATTTCTGCAGGAAATCGCTTGCAAACTTGGAAGTGCCATTCTTGAATTGCGAGAGGTATAATATATTGTTGAAGTGCTCCAACCCTGATGCATTGTCCAGGAAACCGCTCACCGCAACCTTATCGTTGAGGAAAGCCTTGTAATTCCCTGAAAGGACCATTTCGCGTATCTTCGGGCTGAATAGCATCACGAAGTTCTTGAAATTGGCGCAATCCTGCTCGGTGGCTTTGGGGCCGCTGATTCCGAACGTTGTTGACCGCCGCACAGATTCTTCCACATTTGTGGCAAGGCTGAAAATATTGAAGTTGATGTCTGGGGTTTTCGATGCTATCTTGGCTGCAACCTGCTGGAGCCTGACTGCGGATGAGCCTGAACTTATCTCCTCGAATATTACAAGGTTGGCGCCTCCCTTCTTCTGCCATTCTTCCGCAACGTCTGATATGTGTCCTTCCTGCCTTTTTACCTGCCCCTTCCGCAGTGTATAGCCATCCGTAGGGCTTCCAGTGTAAGTAATAAGCTTCACCTTACCGCTTTTTTGCATGCTCGACAATGCAAGCTGCGCGGTCTTTGTCATGAAGTACCCGCCCCGCAGAGGCACCACCAAAACGATTGGCTTTCCATTGGCATTTGCATCTGCGATTGCCTGATTGCACATTCCAACTATAGTGGAAAGATAGGACTCGGAAAGCTTGAACTGCCGTATCCCTTCTTTCGAAAGAAGCTCCACTGTTGGCACTTTCTCCGGAACATTCGGGTCTGGCATTATCTGTTTGCCCCTCTCAACCACCGGTATTTGCCTGACTCTCCCAGCCAGTCCCATATAGACCTCCAGCGCTTTCGGGCTGAGCGTTGCAAGTTCCTCTAATATCTCATTGCGATTTTCGCGCTTCAGTATAATTTCCGTCTGCTCTGGCCACTGCCGTTTCAGTCGGGCGGCAATCTCAAGTTCAAAGTTTGGTGCGTTTGCATTGCTGCTTGTTTTTGCCTGCTTGGGCTCGCTTGCTGCGGGCGGCTTCGCGGTTTCCGTGCCTCTTCCGCCAAACACCGCTCCCTCGGGCTTTTCTTCCCCCCAATTGAATTTGAATGCAGGCTTGCCTTCGACGCTGATTTTCCAGCTTATATCCGGCATTTTCGCAATAGTCTCGGGGCCATATGTGGTGGCGTTCTGGTAGCGGTTGTGCGCAGCTTCGGCGGGGCCTCCTTTTATCCCGCCCAGGCACGAGATCGTCACGAATGACGGCGCATCGGCAAAGTAACGCGAGAAGTCCGGGCCAGCTGAAATCATCTCCGCAGAGACCACTCCCTTCCCAAGGTCAATCATCTGCCCGTCCCCGTGCCCGCCCAGTATCATCGTGTTAATCTCGCCGTATTTTGAGCCGATGTCGACCACCCTTCTTCCTGCGCCATAGGCAGTCCCAGCCTCGGTCAGCCTGACATCAAAATCCTTCTCCAGTTTCGCTATATCGTCAAAATAGTGCATGAACGCCCCGCTGTGGTCGCCTTCAGGGTAGACAACAAGCAAGAGCGGCTTTTCCCCCTGCCGCTTCCCCATCTTGTCGAACTGGGCGGCAAGGAAATCCGCCTCATACCTGCCGAAATTGCGCACTCCCTGCTTCTCATACAGGTCTTCCACCGCGCCCCTGCTCCCCTTTGCTGCGCCGGACCTTGGCACTGCAGGGCGAAGCGCATCGAGCTCAGCTATCCTGGTGAATGTGGCCCGCAGGTTATCCGCATACCCGTCCGCTTTCCTGCATGATGATATCGCATCGCAGATGCCGAGTTTCATCTGGTCGGAAAGCTTCTCGAAAGCCGCCATTTCACGCTCATAAAGCTTGGGCTGGAATTTGTTTTCAAGGGCGATTTCAACTGCCTTGCTGTAATATTCCAGCTTGACTTTCGAGTCAGAGGCAAGATTGCCCAGGCGGCTGTAGCTGGCAGCCACGCCCCCATTGTAATTGTAAGTGTGATTCCTATCGCCGTATGCATACTCGCTTGAAGCTTTCAGAGCGGTGTTCGCGTATTCAGCTGCCTTTGCAGGGTCCTTTTCCAGCCACGAGGCGCGCAAGTTGAGGTCAGCCAAGTCCTGGAAATTATACGAATCCCGCCCGTATTCAGTGCTTGCCATCTCGCCTTTCAATTGCTCGATTGCAGCAAGGACATTCTTGAACTCGCTGGCCAGCGCTTCGCCACATGCTTTTTCGTTCTTTGTGATGATATGGCAGGTTTGCACCTCATCCCAAGTATCAGCCGCTTTCACGTACTCCTTTGCCTTTTCATAGCAGACTGCGGCTTTTTGCAGGACCTCTGCATTCTCCCCTTCAGAAAACAGTTTCGATAATGAGGCCGTTTCGTACTGCTTGGCAGCCTGCTTGAATAATCCCGCAAGTTCAAGGCTCTCCCCTGCCTCTAGCCTGCATTCAAGCTCCATCTTCCGAAGCGCAGCCATCTCATGCGCTGGAAGCGATGGGTTTGCATCGCAGTGTTCTCTCAATGCCTGCGCAATCGTTGAATAATTCTCCCCGGCTATTTCGTGCCTGTTCAGCTCTGCGGATATGTCTGTGGCTTTTTTGACGAAGTTCGCCCAGCCCAGCATGTTTCCTTCAGCTACCGCAGGATTGTCATAGGCAACTTCTGCATATGCCTGTGCCGCCTTGAGAGGGTCGCCTGCTTTCCTGTACGCTGCCTCCGCCATCTCGCACATCTCCATTGCTTCCGATGGCTTCTTTGCCGCAAGCGCGGCATCCTTCCAAATCATGGCTGAGCCTGCAAAATCTCCCGTTGCCTCCTTGGCATCCGCCAGCTCCTTTGCCTGGCTGAATTCTTTTGATAACGGCTTGCCCAGTCCAGGTTTTGGTTCGAGCTTATCTGCCTTTGGCATGCTGCCTCTTTTTTTTGTGGTTTCGCCCTTTGCAGTCTCAAGCGCCTTTCCAGCCGGCGCCTCCACCCGTGCTTCAGCATTTGCAGCTGCTCTTTTTGCCGAGATGACCTTTGCCCCCCTCATCAGCCCGAAGCCTGCCTCGAACAGCAGCATCTGCCCCCATGAAATCACGAACAGCTTCGACAGCTCGATTGGGTCGAACTTGTAGCCAGGGTTGCTTTTCAGCTGCGCTTCCAGGTCCCTCGCTGCCGAGTTTATGTCTGCTATGAGCTGGTCCATCCCGCCTGCATTCTGCGCGCCCTTCCTTGCGCCTCTTGCCTTTTGCAGGACCAATGAAAGCGCCTGCAGGCCGGCAAGCTGGTTTGTTTGCGCGATTTGCTCTGCTTCTGCAAGGTTATTCGATGAAACTATCTCTGAAGCCACCTCTGGGACGAAAAATGCGAATGTAATCTTAAGCGAATTTTTCATCCCCTGCTCCAGCATGTACTCGCCTGTTTCCAGCAATGCCGCTTTCAGGCCCGCCCGCCCAAGGGTTGCAACCGCCCCAACGCCTGTGGCGAGCGAAACCGCCATCATGACGTCCATTGCCTTTGACAGGGCAGGCATCACATGCTCAAACCCCTTCAGGTCATAATCCTCTGCCAATACTGCGAGGCGCGCCTGTGAATAGCTCAGTGTAATGTATGCCTGCGAAAGCTTTCCCACGCTTTCCGCTATCTTTGACTGGTCGCCGCCCTGGAGCGCTGACTTGAATTCTAGGTAGCACTGCTCGAATCCCTTGTAGTTTTTTTCGCATTCCCAAGCGGTTTTGTACACTCCCCTCAGCTTTTCGTTCCCGATTTTGCCGATGTCGATGCCCATGTTGAGCAGTGCGCCGGTCTTCAAAAGGTCCAGCCACGAGGAATTGAGCAAGTGGTCTCCGAAATCAAGCCTGCCCAGCGCATCCTTAAGCCCTGTGTCGGTTGCTTCTGCCGACGCATATATCCTGTCCATCCTGCGCTGAAGCTCGGCAGCAGGCATTTCGGTGCTGGAAATGACTTCTGCTTTCAGGGAAGAATAAAGTATGCTGAATGCAGCCTTGGCTTTTTTATCCTCGCCCTTTTTCCTGAATTTTTCGGCATTCGCCCTGCTGGACTTAGGATTCTTGACAAACCAGTCATCCAGTTTCCTGGAATAGCCCACATATTCAGTGCCAACCCAGCTTGCGAAGCCGTCAGCCTTTTCCTTGAGGGCGGGTGGCAAGTACCTGGCAAGTGAGGCAATCTCAACGCAGTAGGCTTGCACTGCTGCAGCCTTGCCCGGGTCTGCGCCTATTTTTGAAGGGTCAATAAATGCCGATTCGAGTTCGCCCAGCGCCTGGATCATCTTTAGCTCAGCAGCCGCTTTTTTCATGCCGCCCAGATTCCCGCCGGAAATATTGCTTTCAATGGACAGGAGAAGGCGCACTATGCTGTCAACGTCCTTCCGCTCATGCACCTGGTAGTGCTTGCGGAGCTCAACCGCCTCGCCTTTCAAGTCATTGAGCTCCTTCTGGGTTGGCTTTTTCAAGTGAAGGATGTCATCAGAAAGATTGTAGAGCCTGTTGTTGCAAGAAAGCGGAGCGTTAAACTCGCCTTTTTGAGAGGGCGCTTTTGGCTGGGCTTGCGGCTGCTGCGGTGCCGAAGCTCCCCCTGCCTCTCCATCTTGCCTGACCGGTCTGAACGCCACGGGTTAATAGTGCATAAAGGGAATAAAAACAGTGCGCCTTCGGGTTCCAAGCAGCCATCATCATGCTGCGTGCAAGGCGCAGGGCGCCTAAATCCCCAATTCGCGAATTATCCTTGACGTCTTTGCAAACGCAGGGTCCACCTTCACGCTCTCGAGGTGCGCGCTTCTGCACCCATCTGGAAGAGGAATTGGCTTCTGGTCATAGCCAAAAGCAACAATGTCCGGCTTCACGCGCGCGAACGTCCCCATCCAGTCCGCCTCGCCGACAATTGCAAGGCTCACGGGCTTAAGCTCGTTCACCATCGCGCAGCGGTAAGCAGCATCATGCAGCGGCTTCTTCCCCTTCCTCTTCTCCACCGTCTCGTTTGTCGCCACCACAACAACGAGCAAGTCGCCAAGCTCGCGCGCCTTCTGCAAGGTAAGCACATGCCCGATGTGCAGCACGTCAAACACGCCGCCCGTGAGCGCCACGGTGAAAGCGGCGCGCTCGCTTCTCTTCAAGTAGTATTTGCCTGCGCGCTCCTCAAGCAGCATCTTCTCCCCGCGCGAAAGCCCATCGTACGCAGATTGCGGAATGCCGTTTTCCTTCACAGACAGCAAATACAGCTCGCGGGAGTTCATGCAAAGTAAAAAGCAGAAAGGATTAATAATGGTGTTTTGCCCGATGCTCATGCCCCTGTGGTGCGCTCGCGTGCCTATCCTGGCGGGGCTCAATACCTGCTCAGCACTTTTTTGAAGAAACCGGATGGGATTTTATGTGAATACTCCCTTTGCAGCTTCCCGGAAGCCAGCTCGTCAGCCGGGTCAAGTTCAAACGCTTTCATATAGCATTCCAGCGCCTTTTTCCTGTCCTCTTTCCACTCGTATGTCAGTCCGAGCAGCGCATGTGCATGGGCGGATGAAGGAACCGCGCTTATTGCTTTTTCGTAATAGCCCCTGCAGCTGGCTTCCTTGCCCAATACGAAGAGGTTGAATGCCGCGATGTTGATGTATGGCGCATCGTCATTGGGGTCAATCATGAGCAGTTTATTGTAAGCCGCAAAGGCTTCCTTCACATATGCTTTTACTTCGTTGTCATCAATCAGTTTCGGCATGCTCTCCCTATCCTCCTTAAGAACGAAACCGCGCCCGCTTTGATAAATGATTCCCGAGAGCACGGCAATGATGTTGATTAGCGGGGCGGCAAGCGACGGGCCTTTGCCTGACGCCGCCCTGAAGTATTCCAGGCTTCCTGCATAGGTGTTTTCCAGCATTGCCTTTGCAACCCCGAGGTTGTTGTATGCCGCCGGGTCGTCCGGGTTAAGCGATATCAAAGCGCTGTACTGGAGCTTGGCCCCTTCATGTATCCCTACTGAATGCCAGATATCCCCCAAGGCGTGCAGGTCCTTGAAAAGCGCCGGCTTGTCCTCAGGCATTGGATTCTGGGATGCGCGTTCCAGGAGCCCCTTGGCCAATGTGAACTCCTTGATTGCCTTGGCTGCCTTCCTCTCAAAAGATGCTGATGCCACTGCTTCCTGCTTCAGGTTGCGCAATATCTGGAACGGTTCGCCGGCATCCCTTAGGCGCACGCCTTTCTCGCAAATGCTTTTGTTGGCTTCTGAGTAAATGCTTTTGATGGCTTTTGAGTATTTGGCGGACGCATCGGCAATTATTCCCTGCCCCCGCCGCATCGCCTTTTCAGCATGCCTTATCCCCCTAGCTTTCGGGGCATTGGCTGGCACGGGCAGCATGGCCGGCTGGTGGTGCAATATCCTGAATACATCCATCCTCTCACGCATCAATATCTATATCAGTACATTTATAAACATACATTATAACATAAAGTAGCATGCCTGGCATTTCCAGCTGGCGCGCCAGCCTTTGCAATGCGCCTGCTTTCTACGGATAAACCCTGTTTATCGTCCTCGGGAACGGTATGGTGTCCCGTATGTGGTCAAGGTTGAGCATCCACTTTGCCAGCCTCTCAACGCCAAGCCCAAAGCCTGCGTGCGGAACCGAGCCGTATTTCCGGAGTTCCACATACCACCTGTAGTCCTCCTCTTTCATCTTCTGCTCGGACATCCTCGCAGCAAGCTCGTCGTACTCCCAAATCCTTTCCGAGCCTCCGATTATCTCGCCATGCCCCTGGGGCGCAAGCAAGTCAGCGGAAAGCACGGTGCCGGGCTTGCTCGGGTCCTCTCGCATGTAGAATGCCTTGAAGTCCTTGGGGTGGTTGTGCAGGAATATGGGGTTCTTCTTGTCCTTTGTGAGCGCGAATTCCTCGTCCGCCCCAACATCCTGGCCCCACTCTATCTTGAAGCCAAGCTCCTGCAGGCGCGGGATTGCCTTTTCATAAGGCAGCCTCTCAAACGGGACTTTTACCTCAAGCAGGTCGGCAGGGTCGCGCCCGATTGCCTGCAAAAGCGGCGCATGCTCGTTTGCCATCTTGTGGCACACAAACTCAATCATCCTCTCCTGCAGCTCCATGTTCATCTTCTGCGAATAGAATGCCATTTCCGGCTCAAGGTGCCAGTACTCCGCCAAGTGCCTGATGGTGCGCGAGGGCTCTGCCCTGAAAGAGGGCGCAAGTATGAACACCTTTTCCAAAGCGGCAATGACAGCCTCGGAATACAGCTGCCCGCTTTGCGACAAGAATGCCGGCGAGCCAAAGTAATTCAGCTCGAAAAGCGTGGAGCCTCCCTCGCACGCGCTTTTAGTGATTATGGGCGGCGCAACCTCGTAAAATCCGCCGTTGAAGAAGAACTCGCGCAGGTACCTCGTGATGTAGTCGCGCGCCTGCATGATGTGCGTGAGCTTTTGCGAGCGCAGCCACAAATGCCTCACGTCAAGCAGGAACTCCGTGGACTGGTCCTTGCTGATGGGGAAAGGCTCGCCCTGGGAAATGATTTCAACAGCGGCAGCGGAAAGCTCAAACCCTCCCGGCGCGCGCTTGTCCTCCTTAACAGTGCCCTCAATCATCATGGACGACTCAATGAACGCGCCAGATGCTGCTGCAAACGCGGCTTCGCCCACGATGTCCTTCTTCACCGCGCACTGCATGGTGCCCGACGAATCGCGAAGCACCAGGAAGCAAAGCCCTCCAGACGTGCGCGAGCGGTGCACCCACCCGCGCAGCTTCACCTTCTGGCCATTGTGGGAGCCATCAAGTATGCTGCCGATTTTCGTAAAGTCAGTTGCCAGTGCGTCCATGGTTCCCACCTGAAAAAGTCTTGGCGGTAAAGAATAAAAAAGGGCGTATCAGTATGCCCTTTTTTAGATGTCGAGCCAAAGCGAGACAAAGATAAAAACAAATGTAAATTTACGCGCCAGTTGTGGCAGTTTCTGGCTTTCTCACCGGCATGTTACTGTCTGCGCGCGTTTTTAAGCCGCCCGAGATATTATCCTTGATATGGTAGCCACAAAACCGCGCGCCAATCGCTTTCCAACGCGCAATCTCGGCGAGTACCCTACGCTGGGCACAGTCCTCATGGTGGAGGAAGCGCTCTACAAATACAAGAGCGACAAGACAATCATGCAGATTTGGCGCGCGCTCCCTGCAAAAGTCAAGTGGCCCGTCTACACTGCCATTCTTGATTACCTTGAACACACTGGCAAAATCATTGTGGAGAATGACAGGACAGTTAGCTGGATTTGGGCGCCTGAAAAAGTGCGCAAAATTCTTGCAAATCCAAAGCGGGTGGCAAGATGAATACCAGGGGATATGTATCCAATGCCTGTTTTGCAGGTATATTTATATACTTTTCAGATATATACATATACATGAAATCAAAAGCCATCCAAACCCAACTCCTGCATTCCCCCACGCTGAACACCGTTCTCATGGTGGAACGCGCGCTAACAGAGGCAAAGGAAATGCTGAAGGTAGCCGAGCTCAAGCGCAGGCTGCCACGCCAGGTCATGCACGGGACACTTGTCCAAATTCTTGATTACCTCCAGCTTAGCGGAAAAATCCTCTTCACGCCAAAAGGGGTTGTGTGGATTTACCGCCCGCCGCACGAACTGGAACTCCTGAAAAAAGGAGGGCTTGAGCTATGAGCAGAATTGTGCGCGTCATCCTCAAAGACCAGGCCAAGTCCGAATTCGAGGAACTGGAAAAGATTGCAGGCGGGCAGGAAGCGCACGGCGAAAAAAGCTCGCTTGAGATGCAGCTTCTGAAATCAATAAGGCAGAAAATCGAATGCATCAAGGCAAACCCGGTTTATGGCGAAAGCATCCCGAAATATCAAATACCCCGCGGGCTTGCAGTTTCAAACCTCTTCCAAGTGAAACTCAGCAACTACTGGCGCATGGTTTACACGCTTGACGGAAACCAGGCGGAAGTGATTGCCTTCATCCTTTACATAACCGACCATCCCACTTACGACAGGATTTTCGGCTACAAGAAAAAATAGCGCGCCCTCACCCTATGAAATTCCTCTTCCACGCCGTCCTCATTATCGCATCTGTCAGGCGCGTCCTGTTGTCCGAAAGCGCGATGTCCAGCACTTCCTCCGCAGCCTCGCAGTATTCCGTGTCCTCTTCGTACTTGAAGCGCGCAAGCGTTGCAAGGAGCGGCTTCCCCACTCCCTGCGGCAGCTTCCCCATGCATTTGCTGCTTGCATAGCAAAGCGCGTCGGACAAGTCCTCGTCAAAAGACACATACATCGTGCGCACTGTGTCAAGCTCCTTCTCGGAAAGCGCGGAAAGCCCCAACAGCTCCGGCGGCACGCCGATGGAATAGAGCGCCGAGCAGAAAGGTATTGCGCGCGGAAGCGAGATTCCCTTAAGCGAGCGCGAGTAGCCGAACAGGCCGATGTGGAGCTTCCTTGCCCTCCTTGACGGATTGTAGCGCGAAAGCACGGAGATGAGCCCGGAGAGCCCTGCAACCTCCCTTTGGTACTGCGCTGTCGCCTTGTCCACAATCTTGTCAACCATTTCCTCGTCCACCGCCAAAGGGCGGCTGCGCGCGCTTTCGTTTATCGTTTCCACCCCGTTCCTCACCGCGCTTTCTGAGTAGTCGTACTTGTATGAGGATTGCAATGTGAATGTCTGCACCGACGGGTACTCCCTCAGGCAGTTCTGCGAATTTGACGGCTTGAGGTTGCCCCTGAAAGGCGCGCTGCCCACGCCGATTATGGGCAGTATCTCCACTGAGGTTTTCTCCTGAAGCCTGTGCAGCCTCTGCAGGCAGAGCTTGTTGAGAAGCACCGCGGAAAGCGAGCCGTAGTTCAGCGCAGGGTCGGAGCGCGCAAGGAACACGCGCTGGTATTCGAATTTCTTGCCAGCAAGAAAATCGCCCACTATTTTGTCCGCGTTTGTAAGCGACTCCCTGTCCTCCACAAGCGGGATTGGGCGTATCTCATCTGGCGCGAACTTCCCCACCCATTCGCTCACGCTGATGCCGCCCACCAAGGTGTCTTTCTTGCCCACCACCACTTTCTGGTAGTATTCATAAATCCTGTCAAGCTCGGCCCCTGCCGTGCACATGGGCAGTATCACTTCCCAGACAGGTGCAACGCTGCTGCCTGAATGCGCGGCAACATCGTAATTGAGCGGTATGGACTCCAGCGTCTCAAGCAATATCTTTCCCTGCGCCTTTTCCACATTGGGGTTGGGCACGCGCAAGGTGAGGAAAACGTCTTTCCCAAGCGTGTTTTCCGAAAAGAACTTCGGATAGCGCGACAGGAGCTTTTCCACCACCCTGCTGTCCACTTCCTTGCCTTCGCAGTCCCACATCTGCTCGGTGATGCCAAGGTGCGAGTAGACGTAATACGTCTCCTTGATTTCCGTCTCGCCCGCAAGAACTTCGTTGTCCGAGAAGAAAGGCGAATTCACGTTGTCAGGGTGCTGCGTGCTCATGCAGCGGGGTACGTTAAGCTTTGCCATAATCCCACGGACGGTTTTTTGCGCATAGCATTTATATTGTGATTATAGATGCGCTCACGCCACCCCTGCCCTGCGCGCGCTGCTGGTGTGCCTCTAAGCAACCACCCTCTCGCCAGGCACGCGCCTGAACAGCTGCACATCGCCCACGTGCGGTGCGCCCGACAGGAACCTGCTCAGCCTTTCTATCCCGAAGCCTCCGCCGGCAGAGGGCAGGAACCCCTCGCGCGCGGCATCCAGGTAGGAGGAATACGCACCCGTCTCCAGCCTGTCCCTGCCAATCCTTTCCATTATGCGCGCGTACTCCCATTCTCTCTCTCCTCCCGAGAGCGCCTCGCCAAACCCTTGCGGGTAAATAAGGTCATAGTTCCTATATGTGCCTGGCTTGCCAGGGTCCTCCCTGTCGTAAAACTCGCGCTTGTGCGAGATTGCCCAGAAAGGGCTGCTGTGCGCAAGCGAGGCCGGAAGCTCCCAATCCTCTCCGTAGCGCGCGCAAAGCTCCGCTGTGGTATAGCGCGGGAATGGCCTCTCGAATTCCGGCAGCTTCCTGCCAAGTGCAGACAGCTCCGGCGCAAGCTTGTGCTTTGCCTGCTGGCACAGCTCATAGAGGAACTCCTCCATGAGCTGGAAAACATCCTCCATTTCCGCGTGCGCAAGCTCGAAGTCAAGCTGGGTGAACTCGAACAGGTGCTTTCCGCTCGCAGCCCTGCGCGGGTGCTCGAGCCTCACGTTTGGCGAGAGGATGAAGAGCTTCTCTGTGCCTGACTTTACTGCCATCTGCTTGTGCAGTATCATGCTCTGGGTGAGGCACAGCCTCTGGTCAAGGTACTCAATCTCGCCAACCTTGATGACGCTGCTCCCTGGGTCAGGGCCCAGCGGGTCGGTAATCGGGGAGAGCATGACCGGCATGAGCTGGTCAAAGCCGTGCTCATGGAAGAACTGCGTCCCGAACAGGAGCACGAATGATGTCACTTTGAGGTACTGTTGCTGTTTTCCCACATTTATCACCAGTTTTCCTTGTGCATGGGGCGCTATTTAATTATTCTCCAATAATAATTGAAAATTAGCCAAAAATAAGCAATATTTATAAGCTTTTATTGGAAATTATACAATCATGGACACCAAAACAGACGAAACCGACGAGCGCATCCTCGCGTGCCTTTCGCGCGACGCCAAGATGCGCATCCATCTCCTCGCGCGCAAAGTCGGCATTCCCGCATCCACCGCGCACCACCGCATAAAGCGCATGGAGCGCGAAGGGATAATCTCCAGCTACACCATCAACAAGAACTTCAAGCTGCTCGGCTTTGGCATACTCGCGCACGTGCTTGTCTTCGTGGATGTCTCCGAGCTTAAGAGGATGAAAAGGACGCAGCAGGACATTGCAACGGCGCTTTCAAGGATAGAGGGCGCAGAGCGCGCGGAAATAATCACCGGCGAGGCAGACCTGCTCCTCACAGTCCGCTGCCGCGACATGGACGACTACAGGCGCGTGCTCCTTGGGAAAATACAGGCAATAGACGGGATAACTGAAACCAGGACAATAATGGTCATTTCAGAATAGCTGCGCGTGTTTACCATCCGAATTTGCCTTCGCGCCATTCTCCGGCTCAGGGGCGCACCCCTACCATCCGAAATTGTCCGCGCGCGAGTTGCCCAGCGTCTCCATCGAGGAGATGAAGCCTTTTGAAAGAAGCGCAGGCGCCGTGAAAAGCACCTTTGCGCCAATCGACAGCCTCTGCTGCTGCGTTATCGTGGTGAGGTCGCGCGGAATCACCGAGGCGATTTTGTTGAGCTCCTCATCCGTGAACTTGTAGGTGGCATCCTTTCCCCCGACAAGCTTGGCGTAATTGGGGAAAGTTGCGCGCCACTTGTTCTCATAAGGCGCAAGCGCGGCTTTTGACACGTCGTTTTTCTTGAGCGCCTCTGCTGCAACTTCTGCTGCAAACTTGCCGCTCGTCATGGAAAGCGCGGTGCCCCCCTCGAACATTGGTGAAGTAAAGCCCGCAGCATCACCAATCAGCATAATCCCATCATCAAACGTCTTTGCAACAGGTCCGCCTGAGGGAATCCTCCCTCCGAAAGCCTTGTTCCTCTTCTTCTCCTTCAGGCCGTATTCCTCCACGAACTTCTCAAGGTACGCGCGCGTCTTTGGCGCATCATTTGTCACAAGCCCCACATTGCTTCTCCCGTTTTTCTTCGGGATAACCCAAAGGTATCCGTGCGGCGCCAGGCGCGGCCAGAGGAAAAAATCAATCATGCCGTCGGCAACATCCACCGGCTCCATCTCGTACTGCAGCCCCACCACCACACTCTGCGGTGCGTTGAGCGCCAGCAGCTTCGATGCAGCCGAGTCCACGCCCGACGCATCAATCACGCAGCGCGCAAAATACTCTCCTGATGTGGTGGTGATGTGCCAACCCCCCTCTTCCCTCTCAAGCGCAGTCACCCTGCTTTTCATCTTGTACGAAGCACCGGCTTTGGTCGCCTCGAGCGACAGCCACTTCTCGAACATGTCCTTCTCAAGCGAGTAGCCCGGCTCGCTTATGTAAGATGCCACTTTGTCCGGGAAAATGAGGCGGATGCCTTTCACTTCGCGCGAAATCGCCTCGTCGGGAAGCGTGATGCCAAGCCTCTCGCACGCCTTCTTTGACAGGCACTCCCCGCAATGCACAGGCTCGCCAATCGCCTCATGCTCCTCAAGCACTAAGGTGGACACGCCAGCTTTTGCCGCAGTGAGCGCGGCATAGTTGCCGCCCGGCCCCGCGCCAATGACAACAAGGTCGAACATTTCCATGGAAACCTGTTGCTTTACAAATAATTATGCTTAAAATGATATTAGGTGACATTTTGGTTGTGAAAGGCACAAATGGCAACGAGGCATACTCATATGCCGACAAGCACTTCCGCGAGGCATGCAAGGTAATACTTGGCGGGGATGTGGGCGCGCTTAAGGAATACGAGCAGTGGCTCCTCTCGCTCAAGCAGCCAGTTGGCAGCGCAAAGTCCTCGGTGTCAGGCGCGCCCCTTGCGCTGGTCTCGCCCGATTATCCGCAAGGCGCGCGCTTTCTTTCCATGAGCGAGGCATTTGCAGGAAAGCCCGCTGCACTTAACATCAACGACATAAAGGACATTGACTCGCTTACAGCGGCCGCGCGCGAGCGCTTCGCTTACTCGGGCAACCTTATCTTCGGAAACTCGCAGTTCGTGGAAGGGAGCGCGGATGTAAGCGACTCGTTCTACATCTACAAGTCAGCGCGCGTGTCAGGCTGCAAGGCAATCGCCTGCTCCACGATAATAAAGGACTCGAACTACCTTTTCGGCTGCAACGTGTCTTCCAGGAACGAATACTGCATGCGCTGCCACCAGTTCACCTTTGACGCGCGCTGCTTCGAGGCGAACCTGTGCACCTCCTCCTCCGACTGCTATTATGCATACGACTGCGTGGGCTGCAAGGACGCCATGTTCTCCTTCGGGCAGAGGAATGCGGTTTGCACTATCGGGAACTTGGCGCTTCCCAAGGAAAAATACCTGCAGCTAAAAGCCGCGCTTCTCGAACAAATGCGCGCCGAGCTGACCTCTAAAAAAAAGCTTCCCTCGCTTGCGGACATCTTCACGGAAGCCGCGCGCGGGCCAGCATTGCTTCCTGCTGGTGCAAAGGCATGCGCGAAAAAGTTTGAGAGGAAGATAAACCGCGCGCCCATCCAGAAGGCATGGGACACCACCTGCAGGCTGGTGCTCGGGCAGGAAACGGGCGACATAACGCGCTTCAAGGAATGGCTGCTGCGCCACAACATCAGGATAAGGAAGGCGCAGTCAGTGCTTGGAAGCGGCGAAATTCCCGCGGCGTCGTACGAAAACCTCAAGGCGCTGCCCGACTCACGCTACGTGAACATCGACGAGCGCGCCCCGCTCACCCGCCTCCTCAAGCTCAATGAAAACGAAGCAGGCTCGCTCACGCTTGCAAGCGCAGGCAAAGCGCTTTCCCGCATCCTTTACATCACGCCGCAGTTCCACGAGGGTACCATCCTCAATGTCAGTGGCTCGCCCATCGTGATGTGGTCATCCGACTGCGAAGAGGTGCACGGCTGCATATTCATGAAGAAGTCCGCCTATTCCACCTGGGGCAGGGATTCCGAGCACCTGTTCGGCTGCGCGTTCTGCTACGATTCGGGCTTCAACATCAAGTGCTACAACTCCTTCAAGCTGAAGAACTGCTTCGAGGTGGACAGCGCGCGCTTGAGCACCGGCTGCTACTACTGCCACAACATCGAGAACTGCCACGACGCCATCTTCTGCTCAAACGCCAAGAACCTTCGCTACGCGGTGTGCAACAAGGAGGTGGGGAAAGAGGAGTTCGCGCGCGTGAAAGCGCTGCTGCTTGCGAAAGTGGTTGGCGAGCTTCAGAAGAAAGGCGAGTGCTCGGCTGACATCTACAAATTTTGAAGGTGGGAGGTTGGCCCCGGGCAACATCCAGGCGACCAGTCGCTGCCCGGGGCATCAGTATGAGTTTATGCGCAATCTAGTCCTCGTGCGCGTTCCACATGCGCCTCTTCTGCTGCATGAGGTCCTTTGCAACTGAAAGAAGCTGCGTGCTAATCCTTAGCGCCTCGTCGGGCGACAGCTTTATCGCCTGCTGGCTCGCCGTGTTCATGATGCGCACGGTTATCACGCCGTCGCGCGGAAAGCCGTTCTGCTCGTTCGCAGGCTCGCTCTCAAGGCGGAGCGCATTCCTGTGGCTCTCCCCTTTCTCGTCCTTCCACCAATGGATTATCTCTTCTTCTATCGTCGCCATATTCCTATCCTGTTCGTTCGCGCTATAAAAACCTTCACAGGGTAGGATTCCAGTGATGCCGGTGGAATTGCGATTCCACCGACCTGCCAAAATCCGTCTGCGGATTTTGCCATTCCGGTGGAAATTTAGGTGGTCTGCGCGGGGCAAATCAGGATTAAAAACCCTTTGCCACAGAAAATGAGCGGGTGGTTGTGTGGACGAGGATAGCGGCGTTGTAATTGTGAATGTTGCGAAGTCAGCGAAGGAATCAATTTCATTTCCACGCAGGGTCTGGAACTATCTGAAGGAATCAAAATCAATCCAACGCAGGGTCTGGAACTATCTTATTGACAAGGACAATCCCATGCGTATATGGGAGCCTCTAGGCAACATACTCATGGGCTTAGGGGCTTTTGTGGCTATTGGCGTGCTAAGTTTTCTTTCTGCCCCTCTTCCTTGGGCGCCAAAGGATAAAGCAGGGCGGCACTATGTTCCATTTGAACTGGTTTTCATGAAGAACGCGATCAAAGATGAGCAAAAGGGCATTTCATACGGCATAATGAGATTGAAGATTGATTCAGCTGAAATTGCGAAATACAACAGCGGGGACTCCACGATGGTTCGTCTTGTCCAGACGGCACTGGAAAAGCGGGTCAGCGACGCTGCAGCACACAAGGCGGAAGCCGTCCGTGCTGCCAAGGCGCAGAAAGAACAGGGCAAATCCAAAGCCAAGAAGGGCAAGAAATCTGGCGCCGTGCTATTCCAGAACCCAATGGAGATAATGGCCTTTAAGGCAATGGGGGGCAACCCGTCTCAGAAGACGTTTGTCGTGCCGACTGCGGCCCGAAAAATAGCCTGAGTTTTTTCTTTTTCCAGAGGCGAAGATGCCGTCGCATCAACGCCGTATTTTTTCTCAGCTAGCTTCAGCTCGGGCAAAAAACACCAAAAAAAGCGCGCAGGAAATAAAAAAGCAGAAAATAAAAATGAAAAATGGGAAGGCTCACTCCTCGTCCTCGTCTTCCCAGTCCTCGTCGAAATCGTCATCTTCGTCCGGCTCGTCGTCCTCTTCCTCGTCAATCTTATAGATCGGGAACCTGAAAGGGTCTGGCATGTCGCCACCTCTAACGCTGTATAAAAAGGGAAAAGTATATAAGCAATTGGGGGGTGGCGCGGAATCACGTCGGTGGCATTAATATTTTAACACTTGGCTGCGCATTAGGCTTTTGGGGGTGTGTTAATGGGAGTGGTGGACAGCCTTACCGGCGTGGAGGGCGTTCTTCTTCAGCTTGGTCCTATAATCTCAGTGATACTCATTGTGCTTGGCGGGCTGGCGTTCGGGCTTGCCCAAACCCAGCCGTCCGACCAGCGCGGGAAGTACATCACCACTGCCTACGCGCTCATCGCAGGGGGCATTGTGGTCGCGGCAATCACCGGCGCGGCGACGCTCATCGCAAGCAACTCGGCAAACCTCCTGACTTGAGGGAAAAGGAAAACAGCAAGCCTCTCCTGCAGGCACCGGGCAAGCCTGCCTGGGCAGGCGGAAAAGAAAGCAGAATGGGCTTCTTCCGCAGGCACTTGGCCGCTAAGGGCGAAAAAGAAAGCAAAAGGGCTTCTTCTGGCGCCTCAGTCCAGTATGGTGTACTTGCTCATGTGTATCTGCGTCTGAAGGACAATGAGGAAAGGCATGAGCAAAAGCGAGTTCAGCAGGAGCACAACAAGCGAGCCCACCTTGTGCGGCAGGAGCGCAAGCGACAGCCCATCGAAAAGCGCGAGGAGCACGAACGCAATTGCAAGCCAGAGCAGGAAGTACGGGAACTTGCTGATAACCATGGAAATGGACTTCTGCGCCGCGCGGTAAGGGCGCAGGTCGTCTATCACCAATCCTGCGGGCGCATAGAAAAGCGGCATCCACACGATGAACGAAAGCAGCGGCGCAAGCCACTTCTGCGCGCCCATCTCGAATGTCACCAGCTGTATGATGAGGAGCGCAATGGTGCCCAGCAGGAAAAGCGAGAACACGTTGAGCGTGTAGCCGGTTATCCCCTTGATGACCTCTTTTTTCACGCTCGTGCCTGTCCTCTGCGACTTAATCACGAGGTTGATATTGACGATTGCAAACGACATCAGGTAAAGCGAAACCAGCACTCCGACTATGACAATCCCCAAGTCAGAGCCTGACATGTCCGGGATGCTGCCGGTCCTCAGGAAGCTTCCGCCGAGTGCTGAGAACACAGGCGTGTTCACCATGGCGGGGATGAGGAATGCGATGAGCGACGGGATGGAGAAAAACGAAATGAGCCTGATATTGTCCCTGTACGCCTTGAATGAGTAGGAGAGTATGTTTTCTGCCATGTTTCGCGATTTCCTATTTCATTCTTATAAAGCTAGCGCCCGAAATCGTTTCATGGCGTCTCCCGCAGCCGAAACGCGCATGGTGAGGAATCCAGCAGTCGCAGGCTCGTTCTACACATCTTCGCCTTCCCAGCTTCGCGCAGAAGCAAAATCATACCTGGACGCCGCAGCGCGCGAAGTAAAAGCAAAGGAGCGCCTCGCAATAGTTTGCCCTCACGCAGGCTATATGTACTCAGGCGCCACTGCGGCATATTCATTTGCATCAGCCGCCAATTTCTCCCGCTCCGGTCTCACGGCAATAATAATCGGCCCCAACCACACAGGCGCAGGCACGCCCATCTCCATTTCGCGGCAGGACTGGAAAACCCCGCTTGGCGAGCTTTCCTGCGACACCGAGCTGGTGGACGCCATCGTATCAGAAGGCAAAATCGCGCGCCGTGACGAGACCGCGCACGCGCGCGAGCACTCCTGCGAGGTCCAGCTCCCATTCCTGCAGCTTGCCGCGCCCCAGGCGCGCATAGTGTGCATCTGCATGGCATGGCAGGACGAGAAGTCCGCGCAGGATTTGGCAAAGGCGATATTTTCCGCGGCAAAGAAAACAAAACGGAACGTCATTGTGATTGCTTCATCCGACTTCACCCACTATGAAAGCGCGCAGTCGGCAAAGGAAAAGGACACGCCTGCAATCGAGCTGCTGCGTTCAATGGATGCGGTAGGGTTTGAGTCGTTGGTGGATGCTGCCGACCTTTCCATCTGCGGGCACGGGCCCATTGCCTGCGCGCTCATGTACGCGCGCCTAGCTGGCGCGAAGAAGTGCGAGCTTCTCAAATACACCCACTCGAGTGAAGTGACGGGCGAGGGCGAAGAGGGAGTGGCGTATGCGGCGCTTGCCATAAGCAAATAGCCTGTTCTCCCACGCCTATTGTTTTTTAAACACTTATTTTCAGATTGTTCGCGATGAAAGGATTCTTCAAGATGTTCCAGCGGCAAGCGATCGTGCCTGCAATCAAAGAGCCGCCTTTCCAGCTTCAGGCAATCGGCAAAGGGCCAATCGGCCCCAAGGCGCAATGTCTTGTAAATGACAGGGAACGGATAATCAAAGCAGGCATTCAGTTTCCTCAGTTCGTTCCTATAACATCAGAAATTTTCAAAGAAGTTGCAGTGGAATCTGGCGCATCCAAGGCGAAAAACGAGATTGACGCCATCCAATGCCTGAATCAATACAAGCTATCTCCTGCTCTCTTTTCCCAAATATCCGAACACGCCATCTCATTTGACACACAGGATAATAACGGCAGGGCAGTGATGGTGCGCAATGACGATTACGCGCTCGGTCTAGGTCTCACCTACAGCGGCCCGGCAGCAATCACGGGCGAGCAGGATGAAAAGCTGTTTGTTTCGCGCGTATTGCAGCAGCTTAGGCGCTCATGGGCGAGTTGCTTCTCTGAAAACTTCCGGATATTCGCGCAGATGAAAAGCCTGGCGGACATCGGCGCAACCATGCTGATGCCTGTTTACGGGATGGCTGTCATTGATGAGAAGGACGGCTCCAATGGTCTGCTTTACACCCCGATTTCCATCAACTTCCTGGGCTATTCGGGCTCTTCTTCCAACAAAACGGCAATTTTCTCGGTGGGGGCGGGCATTGGCGGCGCTAACAAGCCTGGGTTTTCAAAGCGCTTCCGCGGCTACGGAATCAGTGAAAAATCCGTTCACGACGCAATGGTCATCGCGTTGAATGACCGGGCCAAATCTTCGCACAGCGGTCCGCGCGTACTTGACATGGAACGCTCCGAGATGGCGTCACTCTGGCAGATGCTAGACAAAGAAGTTGCCATCTATGATGTGAACTCGTTCCTGCGGGACTTGGAAAAAAATACGAGCGCCCTGCATCTTCAGCTGTCGAATTTTTCGTCAAATGCGCAGCGCTATGCGGAATTCGTGATGCCTGAGTATTCCCCGCAATTGACTTGCGTCCAGACCTCCCCCGTCATTCTCGAGCCTGCCACGATGCCGCAAGTCAGCGGCAGGAGCGTGATACTTGAGAGCGATTCGGTTGTCGGTTCCACTTCCATTTCCACTCGCAATGTGCGCTTTGCAAGCAAGGCGCCCACTGAAGACGACGTCCGTTTCAACAGGGAAAACAACGGCTATCTGCTGGTAATTGATGTGGGCGGTTCTTCCGGGAATATCAAATGGGAGCTTAAACACCTCTATAATGCAGGCGCTGTTGTCATATGCGTTGACCAAAGCAAGGCAAGCTGGTTCGAGTTCTCAACGCATTTGGATGGTTACTTCCGCGAGCTCGGCATTCCGGTGTTAGGCGCAGATGCGGAGAGTGCGGCTGCATTCAGGAGAAAGATCGGCCCGGCTTCGCACTGCCTTGTTGCTGCAGATGAATTCCCGGCAGATAGCAGGCCCCGCGGGTTTGTGGCGCTCATCTAATTGTTGTCCCATTTCGCGGAATGCCTCTCACACCCCTCGGGCGTGGGAATTGCCGCGGGGGAAATGAAAAGCTTGAAGTAGCCTAGGTACGGGACAGCAACCAGTATCCTTCCTTTCGAGCGCGTCAACTCCACGGGCGCGTTGCCTTCTTTCAAAGTGTCATCGTATACTTGGATGTCAAATATCGGGTTGTTGTCCCCCTTTGTCAGGAAGTACGTTTTCCCATCCTCCTTGCTCTTGAGGCGTATGTACGCGCGGTGGATGATGTCCCCCACGCGCGAGTAATACTCTCCCTTGTTTGGCTGGTACACCACCACGTCGTTTGACAGGTTGGTGTAGTATTTGTTGCCGTTCACTTCCAAATACGATACGCAAGGCCCATAAACAGTCTCGTGCGTCTTGTCCATCACAATGCCGCACTTCTCATAGGCAAACATCAGCTCCCCATGCTTTTCAGTGAATGCGCCTGGCGAGGAGATGAAGCGCTTGCAAAGCGCGTCAGCCTGCCTGGTTGCGCAGTAAGTGTACACGGAGCCGTTCACATCTGCAACTGGCGCGCCGTTCTCATACACCTGCGCGCGCGCAATGTCTGCAAGCGATGAAACCTCTTCCTGTGACGCCTGCACTCTGTCGCCGGAAAGCACCACCATGTCGCCTCGCGAGATATGGGGCAGCATGGAGCATGAAACAATGGCATTCAACGGAGATGAAGTATTAAGCACAAAGCTTGCGCCGAACCAGACAAGCAGGGCGAGCGCAAGCGCAATGAAAGTCTCCTTTATCTCGTTTTTCAATCCGTGCTCGCGCGTCCCCTGCGCAAACTCAAGCACAACTACCCCAACAATGCACAAGCCGATGAGCAGCCCGAACAGCCAAACTCCCGTTATGATATAGAGCAGCAAAAAAAGAACGATAAGCCCGTAGGCAAAGTACTGGTTGGAAAGGAAGGAAAGCGGCTCAGGCAATCCCTTTTTATCAGCCAAATCAGCCACCAGCCAACGCGCTCAAGCGGGCGCGGATGCCCGCATTCACTTCTTCTTCGTCTTCTTGGCGTTGTCAAGCGCATCCTTGAAGTCAGATGCCTGTTTCTTGAGCTTCTTGACCGCGGTGCGGACAGCGGAAACGGGGTTCCCCTTCTTCATCCTCACCATGAGGACAGGCGAGGCGACAATGGGGTGGTCCAGCCTGTATGCCGCAAACTCCACGTCGGAGTCGTCAAACAGCAGCTCCTTGACCGCATTTATGAAGCCGATATCCTCCCCCTTTATCGAGACTTCAAGGTAATCCTTTTCGCTTTTCAATATTTCAATCTCCATATCGCCACCTCTAATCAAGCGTCACTTTCCTGTAATCCTTTGCAATCTTGCGGTTGTCCTTTGCCCCGCACGACTCGCACTCCAGCCCTGCCTCGATTATCGCCATGGGGTGGCGGCACTTTGCGCAGAACGCCTTTATCGCGCCCATGTCCTCGGCATCCGTTGAAAGCCTCATCTCGCCGTTCCGGATGTCTACTATCTTGGCACGGATAAGGTCGCCCACCTTGTACTCGTCGCGCACGTTCTTCACATACCCCTTCTTTATCATCGAGGCATGGAGCACCGCGTAATCGGGATTGTCCCCCAGCCTCTCGTCCCCTGCCAGGCTGCCTGACTTCACCCTCACCAGGGCAATTGGCTCCACGATGTTCTCGATGCTTCCGATGATGGTGGTGCCGATGCCAAGCGGGGCAAGCTTCCTCTTCTGGGCAATCGAGAGCGTGCGCGCATTGTCCGTGACCTCGCCTGTGAGCGTGGCAAAAACCTTCTCGCCCTCGCTCCTCGTGCCCTCGCCGGGGAGGTACTCCTCCTCGGTGCCGATGAAATCCCCTGGAACAACGAATTTTTTGCTATCCATGTAGTCAATCTCCCAAATGAAGCGAAACCTGACTTGTTCTCTGTTCAATACGTATTTAAATAGCTTTTGCCAAATGCCCCCCATGGCAGTCAAAAAAGGCAGGCTAGTGCTTTGCATAGACCGCGACAACGACCTGTTCGAGAAGGCCAAGGTATCAGGCCCCATTGTCGGCAGGGAGGCGAACCTCAACGCGGCGATAAAGCTTGCGCTTGCCGACCCCACGGACACCGACTCAAACACCATATTCCGCGCGGTGAACATCTACGACACGCTCTCGTCCGACGTGGGCGTGCAGATAGCCACGCTCACCGGCTCCTCCTCGCTTGGCTACCAGGCGGACAAGGAGATAACCTCACAGCTTGAGCGCGTGCTGGCCGAATTCCCGGCCGACTCGTGCATCTTCGTCTCCGACGGGGCATCCGACGACCAGATGATGCCGGTCATCCGCTCCCGCCTGAAGATAGACAGCGTGGAAATCGTGGTGATGAAGCAGGCAAAGGAGCTTGAGAAGACGTATTTTGTCATACTGGAGAAGCTGAAGGAGCCCCATTACGCGCGCCTCATCTTCGGCGCGCCTGCGCTCGTCCTCATACTTTTCGCGCTTTCCCGCTACCTCGGCTGGGGCATCGAGGTGGTGGCGGGAATTCTGGCGGTCTACCTGGGCGCAAAGGCCTTCGGCATCGAGGAAAAGGTCCTGCGCGCGGCTTCGGCCTTCAAGTTCTCGGTGGACAAGATATCCTCCATAGTGTACCTTTTCTTCATAATCATGGTGCTCGTGTCCGCATGGGCGGCGTCGCAGCGCTACTCCGAGGCGGTGGCAGCCGGGCTTTCCGAAGTAAAGACAGCGGCGCTCATCGTGAAGACGCTTGCCAACCTGCTTGCGATTTCCTTCATCATCCTCTTTGCCGGGAAGATGATAGACATACTCAACGACCGCGAGCAGCGCAAGATTGAGCTTCCCAAGTACGGCCTTTACGCCATCACCACCATCATCATGTGGTTCGTGCTCTCGGTGGCAGGCGACTGGGTGCTCAACACCACGCCCCCGTACGTTTCGTTCTCCGACTTCCTGTCCGCAATCGTGGCGAGCATGGTGTTCGCCTTCTGCGCAATCTGGGCGATGAAGGCGATAAAGACCGACATCGTCGCGCGCATAAAGCTCGAGAACAAGGAGATATTCTCCGAGAACGGCGCGTACCTGGGCAAGGTTCTCGGTGTGGACCCGCGCGAGTCCTCCATCCTCTACCGCTCGCCTCTCGGGCAGAAGCTCTCGGTGCCGTTCGAGGACGTCTCCTCGGTGGGCGAGCGCGTCATGGTGAAAACGTAGTTGCCAGCCCAAGGGGGGCTCCGCCCCCCTTAGTCCGGCACCGCCCAAACCCCCTCTCTGGCAACGCAATGCATCTATTTTTAAACACTTAGCACCACATCATTCCAGTTGATGTCCATGAACCCCGATGAAAAAAAGATGCATATGCTCCTGCACCCCCTATGCTCCGACCGCGGATATGCGGAGCTTAACGTGCAGCCACTGGGCGAATTCGTTAACGAGCAGCTTATTGCCTCAAAGGACTCCCTTATGAAAAAAACCGAACGCCTTAAGAATAAGGAAGAATGCCTTTCCAATGAAGTGCTGGAGCTCGAGCGCATCGCGAAGCGTACTGTGTTCTATCCCCTCCCGCGCCTGCCGAACGGGCAGCTCACATCAGTGCCAAAGGCAAAAGCCAGGCTGCCGCTCCTTCGCAGGAAGCTTTCGCGCGTGCTTGCACAGGAACGGTCCGCGCAGGCAACGCTTCGGCAGATGCGCTAGGGAAAATAAAAAATAAAAAGAAAAAATAAGAAGGGAACTCAGTTCCCCTGCTTTGCCTTCTCGAAGTTCTCCTTGACCTCGCTCTTCCTGATTTCCACGCGCTTGATGGGGCCCATCCTCTTGACGGACGCGTAAAGCTTCGCCGAGAGCTTGCCGAACACCATCTCCTGCGCGAGCGTGGCAAAGTCCATCTGCGACGCAAGCTGGCGCACCGTCTGCGAGATGCCCTTCCTGACATCCGCGCGGACTCCCTCGCTGACTTTGAGGCCGGAGACGCAAATCATCTTTATCCTCACGCCCACGCCGTCCCTGGTGACCACGTCGTCCACCTGGTTCATGACCGAGCGCCTTCTTCGTGCAAGCGTCCTCACGTAGCCCGGCACCAGCTCATGGCCGATGAACGCGGTGATTGCGGACTTGCCCCTCACTTCCTTCACGCGGAAGTACATCGAGGTGTAGGCGGTGGACTGCGAGAAGCTGTCCAGCATGTCGCCCAGCCCGATTTTCACCTTGCGGTCAATCAGGTTCGCCTCGTCGGACGAGACCACCTGGCCCATCTCCTTGGAGTCGAACATCTCTGGTGCGACAAGGGTGTACCAGCTCTTCATCTTCCACTTGTCCACGACTTTTACTTTGGATTTTACCGGTTTGTCAGCCATATAATCACTTCACCAATAGCGCAGCGGTTTCCGGGTCGTACTTCCAGTCCGCAGGCAGCCTTCCGCTTTTCGTGTAATACTTGACGAGCCTTCCGATTTTCGACTCGACATGGATGAGCTTTGTCCGGTTGTGCTTGTCAGAGCGGTTGGTGTGGAGGTGGTTCCTCATGTTCACCGCGCGCTTGATGAGGTTGAGCAGGTCCTCAGGGTAAGTCATCTTCACGCCGTTCTCCACCATTATCTCGCTGATGGATTTCCCGCACAGGTTCTGCACGGACGGGATGCCGTACGTGTCGCGCAGCGCCATGCCTATCGCGGCAGGGCCCTGCCCCTCCTTTCCCATCTTGACTACGAACTCTTCCGCCTCGTGCGCGGAGTACTCCACCCACTCAGGGACGGTCTTGACAGCCGGCTTTTTCGAGCCTGACTTGCCCCTCTTTTTCGAATGCAGTCGTGCCATTAATACTACCTCCTAACCTTCAAGCCACATTCCATCCATCATGTCTGCCGAGTGGCGGGAAACTCAAGCAAAATAAAGCCCGAAGGCTTCACTCGTTGCGCACTCGCGCATCCCGCCGAAGCAGGCAATAGTATAAACTAGGGGTTTTTAACAGTTGCGGGCACGCGCTACCTGAAAAAGAGCAAGCCCAGCAGGAATGACGCCGCATTGCATACGAAAGAGAGCGCAAGCGCGCGCTTCCAGCCCACGCGCAGCAGGAACCTATAGCCTATTGCTTCGGCAGCAAAGGCAAACAGCTCCGCGCCCGCCACATAAGCAGCGCCGCTTGCGAAAGAAGGGAAGATGAACCACACATATGGCAGCGTGGCGCACGAAAGCGCGATTCCGCAGAAAAGCAAAAGCGCGTCGGGCGCGTCTTTCGCTTTCATCTTGAAGAGCACGCGCGCGCAAAGGAAAAGAACGGCAGTTTCCACTGCCACGGTGAACAAAAGCGCAGAAAGGAACAGCTGTTCGTAGCTACCTTCCATATCAGCACATCGCTCCAATCCCGCGCATCTCTAGCATTTCTGCGCTTCAGCACTTCTGCCCGAACAGGCCCATGAGCCAGCACCAGAATGCCTGGAGCATCTGGCCGTTGTCAAGCTGGGCGGGCAAGGGGGTCTGCGGCTTTGGGTTGGTATTGTCGTCCGGAGGCGCAGGCGGCAATTCGCCGCCCTGGCCGTTCGCCAGCGTGAGGCTGCAGCTGATTGGCGCGCCGCAGCCCGCCATGTTCATGCATTTGTCGGCATCCGGCTGGCATTCCAGCATGTACTCCATCATCACGCTCTTTGCAGAGTCGGTGTCGCTCACATAGTATGGCGCATAAGGCGCGCTTACTGCGTCTCCGCCAAGCAGGAAGAGATTTTTGTCGGTTATGCCTTGCTTTGTGCATGCGCCTGAACAGCCGGATATGTTCCCTGTCACTATGCCCGAAACGCCGAACCTGTCGATATAGCTCTTTTCCACATAGTAAACCCTGAATGGGTCGAACTTGTAATGGTTGCCTATGGATATGCAGTTGTTGTTTGTTATCTGCACTAGCTGAGGCGCGGTGTAGGATGAGCCTATGGCGGTCACTTCCCCAACAAGCGCTATGTTCGGATAAGCATTCAGCCCAGTTATCTTGACGCATTTTTCAATCGCGTGCGTGTTCGGCTCTATGACATCTGCAAATGCCACGGCTGGCAGGGCGGAAAGCAGCAACAGCGCGCACGCGAGCATCGGGAATGCAAATATCCTCATTTTCTCACCTGCAAATGCTTGCGCTTGGGTGGTATATATACCCGCCGTTTTTTGTTCGGCTTTGATTCGCGCGCAGCCTACTGCGTGCCTGTGCGCTCGGACAGCTCCAAAAAGTTGTAGAACAGTATGGACAGGCCTATAAAGAACGGGAGCGCAAGCACGAGCGAAAATACGATGTCCAGGCTTACCACGTAGTAGAAGAAGAATGCGAGCGCGCAGGAAAGCGCAAGCGCCGCTCCCATGGATGTAGCAGCGTACGGGAGCGCCTTTTTCCTCCCGGTCGCTTTCATCTCGCGCGTGGATATGCCCTGGCGCTCGGTGTGAGGCGGGATTTTCGGCGGCTCAATCCTCACCTTCCCCCCCATGTCGTCCGGCTTGGGGTAATAAAGCGAAATCGGCTTCTGCCTTGCTGCGGGCAAGGCGGCCTTGGCCGCGTAATTCGGCCTTGCAGCCTGCCTTGCCCTCTTTTTTGCAACCACAAAAATCACGCCTGGAACTTTATGCTCCCCTCTCCTGCTGCGAAGTTAATAACCTTTACCCTTGCGGTCGCGCGTATCTCCTCCTCGATTTCTGACAGGGCAAACCCGCACGAAATGTCGGCGGATGCAATCTCAGCATTAAGTGGAAGCTTCCTCTCCGCCTTGTGCTGGCGCGCAAGCGATGCCACTTCGTTCAAGAACGCGCACTGCTTCTCCGCACCCTCGTCCAAAAGCGAATCATCCGCATCAGGCCATGCTGAAAGGTGCACGCTCTTCCCAGGCATGAACGACTGCCATATCTCCTCGCTCATGTGCGGCGTGACGGGCGCAAGGATTTGGCAGCATTCCAAAAGCACGGTGCGAAGCACGAATTGCGCCGCCCTCTTGCTCTCCTCCCCGTAAATCTCCGGCGTGTAGAGCCTGTGCTTGGTGTACTCCAGGTAAAAGTCGCAGAACTCGTGCCAGAAGAAATCCTGCACCTGCTTTGTCGCATGGTGGAACTGGAAGCCCTCGAAGTCCGCAGTGACTTCCTTCTTCAGCCTCTGCAGGCGCGAGAGTATCCACCTGTCGGTTGCCCGGAGATGCTTCCTTCCAGGCGCTTTTCCGTCAAAGCCAGCGCACGACTTTTCCACAAGCTTTGCCGCATTGAGCATTTTCGTCAGGAAGCTTTTCGAGTACTGCATGTCCTGGTAGGAGAACGGCCTGTCCTTTGCCATTGCGCCCGACAGCGCGGCCCACTGGCGCACGGCGTCGGCGGAGTAATCAGTTATCAGCTTGTCAGGCGCGATGATGTTGCCAAGCGACTTTGACATCTTCTTGCCGTCGGGCGCAAGCACGTTCCCGTTCAGCAGTATTTCCCTGAAAGGCGGCTTGCCCGTAAGCTCTGCGCACCTGTATATGGTGTAGAACGCCCACGTCCTCACTATCTCCACGCCCTGCGGGCGGAGCGATGCAGGGTAGGTGCGCGAGAAAAACTTCTCATCCTCGCCCCACTTTGCAATCACAAGGGGCGAGATGGACGAGTCCACCCAGACATCGCAGGTGGATGTTTCCGCAACGAGCTCCTCTCCAGCCTTCCCAATCTTCGTGGGCGTCTTTATGGGGTCGAACGGCAGCTCGCCCTCCTCTGCGGGGTATGCCTTGCCGGTCTTTTGGTCTATCCAGAACGGGAGCGGGGTGCCGAACACCCTCTGGCGCGAAATCACCCAGTCCCATTCCACATAGCGCGCCCAGTCAATGAGATACTGGATGCCAAAATCAGGCACCCATCTTATCTTCTGCGCGTTTGCGATTATCTCCTCGGACTTCTCAGTCACCTTTGCGAACCACTGCATGGAAAGCTGGTATTCCACTGGCTTTTTGCACCTGTCATGCACCTTGTAGCTCTGGTGGAGCTTTTCCGTCTTCACAAGCTTCCCTTCGGCCTTGAATTTTTCAAGAAGCTTCTTTCTCGCTTCCGGGACTTTCAGCCCGTCAATGCCTGCGCTTCCGCTGTTTGTTATCTTGCCGTACCCGTCCATCGACTCAATTATCGGCAGCTTGTGCTTGTACATCCACACGACGTCCTGCTTGTCGCCGAACGTGCACACCATCACCACTCCTGAGCCGAACTCCTTGTCCGCGTCTGCATCAGGCAGGAACGGGACCTCCTTGCCGAGCGCAGTGGTGATTGCCTTCGCTCCCAGCTTGCTGTACCTCTCGTCCGTCGGATTGTAAAGCACCGCGACGCACGCGTGCATGAGCTCGGGGCGCGTGGTCGCCACCAGCACCATCTTTCCAGCCAGCTCAAAATTAACATAGTGGAGCTCAGTGTCGCGCTCTGCATCGTCCGTATCGGTTTTCGCAAGCGCCGAGCCGCAATTCGGGCACCAGTACACCGGGTGCCGCGAGCGGTAGATTTGCCCGCTGTCATGCATCATGATGACCGAGCGCTGCACCTTCCTGTGGTATTCCGGGTCCATTGTCCTATACTCGTGTCTCCAGTCGGCGGAAAAGCCGCAAGACTTCATCTGGGCGCGCATCCTCTCGATGCACTCTCCAGTCCACTCCACGCACCTTTTCCTGAATTCGTCGCGGGGGAGCCTGCCGAACTTCTGCTCCACCTTCACTTCGGTGGGAAACCCCTGGCAGTCCCACCCCTGGGGGTAGTAAACATTGAAGCCGCGCATCCTCTTGTAGCGCGCCACAAAATCAAAGTAGGAGTATGACAGCACATGGCCCATGTGCAGGTCGCCGGATGTGAATGGCGGTGGCGTGTCAATGGAATATATTGGGCGCGAGCCGTCCGCCTCATCGTACCAGTAGGTGCGGTTCTCCTCCCACCACTTCTGCCACTTCTCCTCCACTTCCTTGCCGAACCGTTCGCAAACCGCCATTGTTTTCCCTCTCTTTAGCGGACTGAATTCGGGAGCAACAGGTTATTAATTTATTGTGGGACTATTCGCTTCGATGATATGGACCCCCTTCAAATCCTAATCCTTGGAATTGTGCAGGCAGTCACCGAATGGCTGCCGCTTTCCTCAAAGACCATGGACACCATTGTCTACACGCGCTTTTTCAACGGGAGCCTGGAAACTGCGGTGCCGGTGCTCCTATTCCTCCACATCGGCACGCTTTGCGCGGCAACGATTTACTTCCGCCGCGAAATTGCGGCGCTTGCGCGCGAATTCCTTTCCGCGCCGCTTGACATCGAAAGGCACAAGCGCGGCAAGGCAGGCTTCCTGGCAACGGCAATCCTATTCACGGGCATCGTGGGCGTGCCCATCCTCCTTGCCGAAAAATTCCTGCTTCCCAGCCTGTCCATGAGCCTGCTCCTGTCGCTCATGGGCGCCGGGCTCATATTGACGGGCTTCATGCTCACCACGCACAAGAAGGACAGGTGGCGCACAGCGGAATCCGCCTCCTGGAAGGACGGCATGCTCACCGGCGCATTGCAGGGGCTTTCCACCATCCCGGGCGTTTCGCGCGCAGGCTGCTCCACCACGGGGCTCATCTGGCGCGGCTTTGACGCGGAAAGCGCATTCAACTTAAGCTTCCTGCTTTCCATCCCGACTGTGCTCATAGCGGAAATGGTGCTGTGGGGGGCGCAGATGATAATGGGCGGCACGGTTGCGCCCATCCCCATTGTCGACGGGCTCATGCTTGCCATCTCCAGCTTCGTGTTCGGCTACATCACGATCGAGGTGCTCATCAAAATTGCGCACAGGATAAACGTGGCCTCGCTCGCTTTCATCTTCGGGATAATGATGCTCATATTCGGCATCATCGGCGTAGGCTAATGCAAAATGGCAACCAGGCATCCACATGGCAACAAAAATCTACCTTGTATATGATTTTGAGGAGCTTTGCGGGGTCTTTTCCTCCCTCGCGCTCGCGCGCAAGGCGGTTGCCGAGCACCTGTCCCACATAAAGAAATACACTGCGGAAAAGTCCGAGCGCCTCGGCTTCGGCACGGTGGAGTTCGAGGTGTTCGAGGACACTGGCGAGCGCCGCTGGATATTCGCGCTCCTTGCCAAGACCGCGCGCGACAAGCGCGACCTGCACCGCCGCCGCGTGGCGATATACCAGTACAACCAGGACGAGTACTATTCCTCCATCAAAAGGCTTGCCGAGCAGAAGACATCGGTGCCCATCACGCTCACCGAAGGCATGGACTTTGAATCAAAAGTGCCCGCAATCCGTGCCAAGCGCTAATTGGTGCATCCCATGCCCCACTCTGAAGATGAATTCCCTGAAAAGGAAAGGAAAAAGCCCTATCCCAGCCTGAGAAAGCTCGCGCGGAAGTCAGACATCGCACACGCTAGACGGGAAAGGAAAAAGAAATGACTAGTTAGCCTTTTCTCGCAAAGCCGACAAATGCCAGCCCCACCACAAGCATGATGAGCGCAGCAGGCGCCTTGCACTCCGGCGGCTTCTCGCCGCATTCCGCTGCCGCCCTGTCCACGCACTGGTCTGATGCCGCGAAGCAGACTGACAGCGAGCCTTCCTTGCAGTCCGCCGAATCGTTGCCCGACCCGTACTGCGACTGGCACGCCTGGAGCTCGGACGCGCACGCGTCAATGCCCGGGCACTTGCCCTGCGCATATGCCGCCGATGCGATTGCATGCGACGTGCCCACGCAGCCGATGCCCGCGCTCTTCTTCTCCTGGTAGCAAGACTGGTCCATCTTCCCGCTTGCGTCGAATGCGCATCCAGCGCACGAGTTCCTGTACGCGTCGGCCGAGCACGTCATGCCTGCGAATGCCGCGCCTGAAAAAAGCAGCAGCGCAACCATGGTTCCAAAGAGAAGAGTTTTTGCCATGGGCTATATCCGATGAAAAAGAATAAAAACAGCCAAGCAAGGGCGTTGCCTGCCTAAAGGAAAGACTTCAGTTCCCAAAGCGCGCGCACGCTCCGCTTGAACTTCTCATCCTCGCTTACCAGGCGCGTCACCCTGTCGAATCCGGCCTTTACTGTCTTGTCCGAGTTGATCTGCTTTGCCGTCTCCATGAGCCCCGAGTACTTCGGGTCTTCTGCGCATCTGACCAGCACCTTCCTCAATGTGCTGTCGTTGAGGACCGCGTTGAAATTCACCCTGAAATTCAGGAGGAGCCGCCTGTCTTCCTCTGAAAGCGCCTTTGACGGGCTTTTCCCATATTCCCTTGCGGTTTTTGTCACGTTGCGAAGCAGCTCCCCGAATTCCGGCGACTTGAGCATCGCCTCAACGCTGCTTGCAAATCCGGCGGCTGCGGCATTGCCGGAGATGAACCTCCTTTCCGTGCAAAAGCGCTCTGCCATTGCCCTTGGCGCGCTCTCAGGCGCTTCGGTGAAAAAGGGGCCGACCTGCCCCGCCTTCTGGCCCGGTGTTTGCGCCTGCGTTTCCCTGCTGGCGAATTTCATTGCCATGATATTATACTTGCTGGCATATCAATAAAAAACAGGCTGTGGGCGGTTGATTTTCGGCTGTTTTAAAAAATGAGCATATCTGATGTTTCATGGTGTTCGCATGCGTGGCAAACCCAAGAAATTTGACAAATACGAGCCTTTTCTGGAAGGGCTGTCTTCCCTGCAATCCGTCATCAGCGAGCTCATCGACAGAAAGGCAGAATCCCGGGCGCTGATTTCGCGCATGCCTGCCAACTGGGAAGAGGCTGATGTGGGCGATTTGAGGCAAATACTTGCGATCAACAAAAGGATTGCCGAATTGCAGGTGTTGCTTTACACGCACACTCTCCAGTCGGCATCCGCGCTGGACGCCATCGAGCCTGGCGCCCTTGGGAAAAAGCAGCCTGGCATGACGCAGGCATTCTTCCTGGTGCGGAAAAAGAAGCAGGGCGATGTTGAAATGTTTTCACAAGCCCTGCGCGGGCTTGAGGACGAGCTGAATCCTGAAACGCAGGCAAAAAGCAAAAGCAAGGCAACCGCAAGGTCGCGCAACTACGACCTCATCCAGAAGATATTCGTAGATATGGCGTTTTCGGACAGGCTTGTGCCAAAGGCCGGCGCCCGCGCAAACCCCCGGCAAGGCAAGGGAAAGCGCCAAGCCTGATTTTTCCAGCTTTACTAAGCCGAGTGAGGGAAAGGAGCAAAGCAAAGCTTTGCGACTGCTTTTGCGCGAAAGCGCAAAACCGAACGAGGCTTGCGAAGCGATGCCAACTGCAAGCAGTTGGCAATCTTCGTAGCGCTCTGCGCTACGTCTAGCCAAACCTTCGCTTCGCTCAGGTTTGACTAAGCCGAGTGAGGGAATCGAACCCCCCTAACCCGCTCTGCAGGCGGGTGCATAGCCTCTCTGCCAACTCGGCGGCTTTAATGCGCCAATATCTCGAATAAAAAATGTTAGACGGCTGACGTTTTTCCTGTGAAAAGATATATATAAGGCAATGGGCAAACTGCGTCCCATGCAAAAAACGCACTTCCCATGGCGCGCGATAATCTTGGGCGCGCTCCTCTCTGTCCTTGTCGCGCTCTACTCGGCCTACGCAGGCCTGAAAATCGGCGGCGTCTACTGGCCCATGGTCACCACTGCGGTGGTTTCCATGGCAATCGTGCGCCTGATTGGCGGAAAAGACAAGCATGAAATAAACATCATGCAGACCACGGCATCGACAGGCGGGCTGCTTGCCGCAGGCATCATATTCACCATACCCGCGCTTTTCATGCTTGGCCTGCCGGTAAGCGCGACCGACATCCTGCTCGTGTCCCTCACAGGCGGCATGCTCGGGCTTCTCTTCGTCTACCCATTGCGCCAGCGCATGGTGGTGGAGGAAAAGCTCCCCTATGCGGACGGCACCGCCGCCGCGGCAATCATAAACGCAGGCGACCACAAGGGCAAGCAAAGCAACACGCTCATAGGCGCATTCTCAATCGCCGCCATCTATGCATGGGCGAAAAACTCCTTTTTCGCATCGTTCCCAATCTCCCTCATCCCGTTCGCAGGCGGCTACCTCATTGGCACGCGCTTCACGCTTGCATGGTTCATAGGCGCGCTTGCCACAGTCCTTGTCATCGTCCCAGCAGTTGGCGGGAATTCCGTTGTCGAGGTCGCAAAGCCCCTGGGCGTGGGGATTGTAATCGGCGCGGCAATTGCATACTTTCTCACGTCGGGCGTGCCTGTCTTCCTCAAAACCGCGGAATATTACAGGAAGGCGCACATGGGCAGGTGGGGAATTGCAGCACTGCTTGCAGTCTGCCTTGTCTTGGTCTATGCTTTTGACCTCTCATTGCCGCTTGCGCTTTTCGCGGTCGCAGGCGCATTTTTGATGGCTTTCATCGGCGCAAAAATTACAGGCGAGATGAACGTGGACCCCATGGAGATATTCGCGCTCATCGTTCTCCTCGCGGCAAAGTTCATCTTCGGCTTTGGCGTGCTGCACCTCGTGCTCCTTGCCGCAGTGGTATGCATCGCGGCAGGCATTGCAGGCGATGCCATGCAGGACTTCAAGACAGGGCACATACTGGGCACGCCGCCATTGCACCAACTGGCAGCCGAGGCTGCAGGCGTAATCTCGGCTTCGCTCATCATGGGCATGCTCATGCTTTCATTCTCCCAGGTCGGGTTTGGCGGCGCGGACTTCCCTGCGCCCCAGGCTGACGCCGTGAAGGAAATCGTCCAGGAAGGCGGGATGCCTAATATCTTGGTGGCAGGCATGCTCGCAGGCTTTGCCCTCACCATTGCCAGCTGGCGGCTGGGGCTTGGCGCGGTCGCAATTGCATTCGGCATAGGCATGTACGTGCCATTCCTGCTCTCCCTCCCGCTTTTCATCGGCGGCATCGCGCGCCACTTCATCGACAGGGCAAAGCAGACGGAAAAATGGCGCCTAATCGCAGGAGGGGTAATCGCAGGCGAGGGCTTGGTGGGCGCAATAATCGTCCTCCTTGCTGCGGCGAAGTTCTTCGGGCTGTGAAAAGAAGCTAGCCGCCAAGCAGCGTGCGCAGTTTATCAGGGGTCAGCGGATCCACCGCAGGCGTTCCTAAGCTTTTGTGGATTCCCGATGGCTTTGCCAGCCAATTGACCATCTTGCCCCCTTCGTGCATTGTTACTATTTTCAGCACAGGTTCTTTGGGCGGAGGCGGAAGTCCCAGATAGCAAGGCCTCTCCCTCTTTCCAAACGGATTGATTTTCTTGAGAAAAACGACAACGTTCGCCATATGCATCTTCCTCCCAATTAACAGTGGATAAATCTGCGTGGAACAGTTTAAATTGCTGCTTTTTCCGCCTGGATGCAAAAGAAGTTATTTCACCAGTTTCACAGTCTCAAGCACGCGCTCAATCATGGCTTTCGTGCCAGCAGCGGTTTCCTTGGAAATCGAGACGAACTTCTCGTTGAAGTGCTCCATCATGGCAACCGAGAGCGGCTTGTTCATGGCAAGCGCAAGCTCGAAGTTCCCGCGCGCCTCCTTGTGCTTTCCCGCCATTGCCTGGCAGATGCCAAGCGCGCACGTCGCCTCGGCATTCTCAGGCTGCACTGCCTTCACATAATCAAGCGCCTGCTCAGCCTCGGCAAACCTGTTCAAGGATATGAGCGCATAGCCCATCATGTGCCAGATCTGCGCATTCTCGCGATCAATCTCCGCTGCCTTTGAGAAGCATGCAAGCGCCTCCTCGAACTGGCTGTCCACGTAGTGTGCCTTGCCCTTCACGAACCATACAATGGCGTCCGCAGGGTCAAGCTCCGCAAGCTCGGTGGCCTCGGCAACAGCCTCCGGGCCTTTCTTCTGCTCGGTAAGCTCCTCCGCCTTTGCCACCATCTGGTCCTCGAGTTCGTCCGTCATGATTTGATAAACGCGGCAAGGCTTATAAGTTTAGCAGAAAAATACACTGCCATGCCAATGATGAAGCAGGTGCCCAGCGTCCCGTCCTCTCGCGGGGTGAACGAGAACGCCAGGGCGGAATTCAACGCGCTCAAATCAAACCTGAGCGGAATTGCCTCGTGGGAAATGTCCCCCAACAGCTGGGACGCCATCCAGATTGCATACCCCTTCACGGCAAAGGAGAACCAGGCGCGCGCCTTCCTCGCCGCAATACAGCTGCCCACGCCAGACATGTAGCCTGCTTCTATTCCAGCCGCCCGTGCCATGCCTTTACTTCACGAGCGCCTTAACTTCTTTCTCAAGAAGCGCGTGCGCTGCAGCAAGCGCAGCCGCCCGCGCCTCAAGCGCGTCCGCAAACTGCGATTTTTCCGGAATCTTATAAGCAGCTGCGAACCGCGCCACCTTGTCAACAGACACGGCTTCGGAAAGCTCCGCATCGCCTATCTTCACGCCGGCAGTGGCGCTGACTTCCTGCGCTGAAAGCGAGGAGAGGAACTTCTTCTTCGCAATGCAATCCTTCACGATGCCCCCTGCAACGCCGTGCGCCGAGCGGAAAGGCACGCCTTTCTTGGCAAGAAGGTCGGCAAGCTCGGTAGCGCATGCATAGCCCTCCTCAAGCTCCAGCGCTATTTTTCCCTTGTCGAACTTCAGCAGGGGAAGCGCGTGCGCGAGGATGGAGAATGTCTGCGTTGCAGTTTTCACCCCTTGCATAAGCGCGTGCTTGCTCTCCTGCGAATCCAGGTTGTAGCCCGATGGCACGCTTTTCAGCAAGCCTGCTGCGTGCACATACAGCCCCAGCATCCGGCTGGCCTTTGCCCGCGTAAGCTCGAACGGGTCGGGGTTTTTCTTCTGCGGCATCATGGACGAGCCTGTGGAATACTCGTCGGGCAATATGACGAGGCGCTTGTTCGCAAGCAATATCACATCGGTTGCAATCTTGCTTGCATGCGCCATGGAAAGATAGAGGTGCGAGAGCATCTCGGCCTCGAGCTCGCCGCGGCTGCCCACGCTGTCCATGGGGTTTGCGGTCGGCGCGGAAAAGCCAAGAAGCTTCGCCGTATATTCCCGGTCAATGTTCCAGGTGGTCCCTGCCACCGCCCCGCTCCCCAGCGGGCACTCGTTCACGCGCGCGTAAAGCTGCGCCAGGCGCTCCAAGTCCCTCTCAGTCTCCTGGCAGTGCGCATGGCACCAGAAGGAAAGCGACACCGGCTGCGCCACCTGCGTGTGCGTGTATGCCGGGAAAATGCAGTCGTTTTCCGCAAGCTCCAGAAGCGACTGCCGGAGCGCAAGCAGCGCCGCGCTCACATCGTTTATTGCATCCCGCATGTACATTCTCGTGTCCAGGCTGACCTGATCGTTCCGCGAGCGCGCTGTGTGCATCTTCTTCCCGTCAGGCGTAATTGCGGTAACCGCCGCCTCCACGTTGGTGTGCACGTCCTCGAGCCTCGGGTCCAGCTTGAATTTGCCCGATGCTGCGCCAGATTTCACTTTTGAGAGCGCAGACAGTATGGCGGACGCCTCCTGCTTTGACAGTATCTTCTGCTTTGCAAGCATGCAGGCATGGGCAAGGCTGCCTTCGATGTCGTATCCTAGGAGCGCGCTGTCCAGCGCCACGTTCTCCTCCGACAGGAACGAATACATCTCTTCCGCGGCAGGCTTGTCGAACCGCCCGCCCCAAAGCTTGTTTGCCATAGTTTCACCCTGCAAATGCAATCCCCAAACTGACAGCATGCCTGCTCACTCCCATATTAAAAGAGTTTGCAGCGCCTCCCCTTCCCATGGCGCCCGCAAGGCTATAAAACATGATGTTTTATATGAAACAATAAGTTTCCTTTGCTTAGTTCGCTTTTTGACGTGAAAATCCATGTTAATTTTATAAAGGCTGATACGGCACACCCTTTCGGTGCGGTTATGCCGGTGGCTTTTGAGTGGGTGCGCGAACCAAGGCGCCACATGTCCCAGAAAATCGAGAGTATGCTGAACTACCTTACCAACAGCCCTCCGAAGCATGCCGGCATCAGCTCCTATGCCGATGCCAGCGCTTTCTACAGGATGCTTTCAGGGGGGAAAAGCCGGCTGCCAAGGGAAATCCGGCTCCGCCCGGAGCATGTGCTGGCTGGCGAGGGGCGGGGCCTGCCGCGCAGCCACAATCCGCTTTCGCACGACAAATTGCTCTGACGCGGGTGCTTTTTTAGGGCAAGAGTAATTGCTCAGAACTCAATTGACAGCCCATGTGCATTTTGCAGCGGCAAAATGCATCAGACGTAGAGCGGTGCGCCGCTCTACGCTGAAGGGGGGCTCCGCCCCCCTTAGTCCGTCATGTGCATTTTGCAAGCAAAATGCATATGCAAAGTGCATTGCACTTTGCACACCGCCCAAACCCCCTAAATCTAATTAATGCTCAGAACTCAAGATCTTGCAGTGCTGCGGCACTACAATCTCTCGAGCCTTCGCTCACCTTGTTGGTTCGCTCAGAACTCAAGATCTTCATCACGTGCCCACCTTCGGGGCGGGCGTCAGCAATACCTCGAGATCATCACAGCGGCAATGCTCTGGCTAGGAAAGAATAATAAGGAAACCTTGGCTTGCAGCCTCTTAACCGAAGATTGCGCAAGCAGAACGTCCGACTCGGCTTTGCCGAGTGGACCACTTGTCGTTGCGACGACAAGTCGGTCGCAACGTTCTGCTGCGCACCAGAACGGTTCGCCGTTCTGGTCGCGCCGAATCCAATCGTCAGCTGCAACAGCGGCTGGCGAGACTTTGGCGCTTACCCAAATATTGCGCCAAAGCCGAGCGTCAAATTCAGCGCACTTTTTCGCCAAAGCGAAAAAGGCGCCCCTTTTTGCAGCGGCAAAAAGAGGGCAGAATTTGGCGCGCCTTCGGTGCCTTAACCAAAAATGGCACCGAAGCCAACTTCGGCGTTGCTCTCTTCCTCTTCAATGATTTTGGCAACCGCGGCAACCACTTCAGGCTTGCTCTCAACGGCAAGCTCCTTGCCCTCCGCGTCCACAAGCCCTTTCAGCTTCCCGCGCGCGAAAATGGCGAACTCGTCGGTTGCGCGCATGAACACGTAGCATTTCTCCTTGTCCTGGCCCATGTGCGCGCCGTCCTTCACCTTGTACCCGTTCCTGGAGAAGCAGGGCTTGCCGTACGGGTCTGCCTCAAGAAGCGCGACCAGCTTCGCCTTGGATGCATTCGGGACTTCGAAAACCAAATTCATAAAACAACCTCCAATTCATCTCTTCAGCCATGGAAGAAGCATGAGAAAGCCTATCACTATTATTATGACCGGGCCCATGGGCACGTCCGCCTGGATTGCGCCGATGGACTGGGCGAGCCAGATGCCGCCAAGCGCGCACACAAGTATCCCGTGGAGGACGCCTTCCTTCCGGCTCTCGGCTTCGGGAGTGGCCCCTTGCGCGCGCTTCATCCCATTTTGCCTTGCCATGACAGTTTGATTGCACGTTCTCTTAAAAAACCATTGCCCTGCCTGCCAAAATCATCAACAATCGCCGAACGTTCCGCTTTTATAGCTTAATCTGCCAATTCCCGAGCATGGCAATCAAGCTTGCAGGGCGCGTGGAGCGCATCTCGTACGAAATACGCGACATTGTCACGTTCGCGCGCAAGGTCGAGGCAACGGACAAGAAGATACACTGGTTCAACATAGGCGACCCAAACCAGTTCGGCTTCAAGCCCCCGGTGCAGGTGACAGAAGCGATAATCGCCGCGCTTCGCGAGCCGAAATACTCCGCCTATTGCCCCTCGCAGGGCGATCCGCAGCTCCGGGAAGCAATTGCAAAAATCGAGGGCGTGTCCTCCGACAATGTCACAGTGCACTCAGGGCTTTCGGAGGGCATAGACTTCCTTTTCCAGGCGCTTGTGGACCCTGGCGACAACATCCTCCTCCCCTCCCCCAGCTACCCTCTCTACAATACCAAGCTCGCGGTGTGCTCGGGCGTGAACAACTATTACGCCACGGACGAAAGCTTCATGCCAGACCCTGAAGGCATCCGGAAGCAAATAAATGCAAGGACAAAGGCAATCGTGGTGATAAACCCCAACAACCCCACGGGCGCAACCTACTCCAGAGCGCTTCTCAAGAAAATCGCGGACGTGGCTGCGGAGCACAAGCTGCCCATAATCGCCGATGAAATATACGACAAGACGACATTGGACGAGGAGCACGCAGTGAACATGCGCGATGTTGTCTCCCCCGACCAGCAGCTGATATCCGGCAATGGCATTTCCAAGAACTTCATCTACCCTGGCGCGCGCGTGGGCTATCTCGCCTTGCACGGGCCAGGGATGGAAGGGCTGCACGACGCGCTTGCAAAGCTTTGCAACCAGAGATTATCAGTGAACTGGGAAATGCAGCGCGGGGCGCTTGCAGCTTTCACATTGCCTCCTTCGCACTTGTCCGAATTCAAGCGCCAGCTCCGCCTCCGCCGCGACATTGTCTACAAGGAACTGAACGAAATACCTGGCATGAGCTGCGCCAAGCCCACGGCGGCATTCTACTCGTTCCCGAAAATAGAGACCAATGCTTTCAAGGACGACCGCGCATTCGTATACTCCATGCTTGAGGAAACGGGCGTGCTTGTGGTTCCAGGCATGGGCTTCTCGCCTGTGCTGAACGGGAAGTACTTCCGCCTGGTCTATCTTGCGCCTCCTGAGGAATTGCATGAGGCAATAGGCAAGATTGCGAAATTTGTCAAGGAGAAATGCTAGGCTCGCCTGGTTCGAAATTCGTAAAGGAAAAGTGCTGGGCATGCCCGGCTCGAAAACTGTTTGTGATTCCATGGCTGACGACATAGGCTCGCGCGCAATCGCGCTCCACCGCGAAAAGAGGGGGAAGCTTGAGGTCAGGGGCAAAATGAGCGCGCAAAGCGCAGAAGGCCTGTCGCTTGCCTACACTCCAGGCGTTGCCGCAGTGTGCAAGGAGATAGCAAAAAATCCCGAAGCAGCGTATGAGCTTACCCTGAAATGGAACGCCGTCGCAGTGGTGTCGGACGGAAGCCGCGTCTTGGGGCTGGGGAACATCGGCGCGCTTGCAAGCCTTCCTGTGATGGAGGGCAAGGCGCTCCTTTTCAAGGAATACGGCAATATCGACGCATTCCCAATCTGCCTCTCCACGCAGGACGAGGACGAGATAGTGGTGACGGTGGCGCGCCTCGCCCCCTCATTTGCCGGCATCAACCTTGAGGACATCGAGTCCCCCAAATGCTTCTCCATAGAGCGCAGGCTCCAGGAAAAAATGAAAATCCCAGTTTTTCACGACGACCAGCACGGCACTGCAGTGGTGGTGCTGGCAGGCGTGCTAAACGCCCTTAGGCTTTGCGGCAAGAAAAAAGAGGGCGCCAAAGTTGTGGTGTCAGGCGCAGGCGCCGCGGGATATGGCATCACCAAGCTCCTTGTTGCAGGAGGCTTTTCGGAAATCCTGGTGTGCGACAGCAAGGGCATTCTTGAAGAGACAGATGGCATGCTGGAAAGCAAGCGCGAGCTTGCGCGCATCACCAACCCTCACAAGAGGCGAGGAAAGCTCTCCGACGCGCTTTTTGGCGCGGATGTGTTCATAGGCGTCTCATCTCCCAACATTCTCACATCTGAAATGGTGAAAACAATGGCGAGCGGCGCCACAATATTTGCGCTTTCCAATCCCGTGCCTGAAATTGGCAGGGACGCTGCGCTTTTAGGCGGGGCACGGATATACGGCACTGCGCGCGCAGACATGCCCAACCAGATAAACAACGTGCTTGGCTTTCCCGGGATTTTCCGCGGCGCGCTCCTCGTTCGCGCACGCACAATAAACGGGCGGATGAAGCTTGCTGCCGCGCATGCGCTTGCAGGCGTGCTGCCCGCAAGCGAGCTTTCCGACGGCAGGGTGCTGCCATTGCCTTTTGACAGGCGCGTGGTGCCCGCGGTTGCTACAGCAGTTGCAAAGGAGGCAATGGCAAGCGGCGTTGCAGGCCTGAAGCTGACCGACTCGCAGATAAAGAAAGAACTTATTTCACTTAACCTGCTTGAAGGATGAACATTGGCAAATGCATTGGGCTGGCTGACAAAAGAAACAGGCGCAAGGCTCGCATGAGGGATGAACATGGGCAAACGCATTGAAAAGGACGCAATCGGAAGCATCGAGGTGCCCGAGGCAGCATACTATGGCTCGTTCACCAGCCGCGCGGCAGGCAATTTCCCCTTTGCCAAAAGCAGGGGCGCGTCCGAGCTTTACCATTCCTACGCGATAATCAAGCTGGCTGCAGCGCGCGCAAACTTCCGGGCCGGCGTGCTTGAGAGGAAAAAGGCGGACGCAATAGAAAAGGCCGCAAAGGAACTGCTGGAAGGAAAATACGACGACCATCTGCCGCTTGGCTTTTACCAGGCAGGCGCAGGCACGCCCTTCAACATGAATGTGAATGAGGTGCTTGCAAACCGCGCAAACGAGTTATTGGGCGGCAAGCACGGGCAATACCAGCACGTGCACCCGAACAACGACGTGAACATGGGGCAGTCATCAAACGACGTCACCCCTGCGGCAATAAGGATTACTCTCCTTCGGCTCTCCCCACTGCTCGAAGCGGAAATCGGGGCGCTCATCCTCACGCTTCATGCCAAGGCGGCAAAGTACAAGGGGAAAATAAAGGTGGGCAGGACGCACCTCCAGGATGCGGTGCCCATTGGCATTGACCAGGAGATACTTGCATGGTCGGATGCACTCTCCGAAGACCTGCGTCAAATCCGCGAGGCGAAAAAACTTCTGTGCGAAATGCCCCTTGGCGGCACTGCGCTAGGCACTGGCATTGCAGCGCATCCGCATTTTGCAGAGCACATTGCAAGCGAGCTCTCAGCGCTTTTGGGCGAGAAGATAACAAGCGGCAGGAACAAGCCCATGCTGATATCGAACATGAACCATTTCCTCATCTATTCCTCCGCTCTCCGCTGCGCTGCAGTGTCATTGGTGAAAATCGCATGTGACCTCAAGCTGCTGGTGTCAGGCCCGCGCGCAGGCATTGCCGAGGTGCGCATGCAGGAAGTGGAGCCAGGCTCGTCCATAATGCCCGGCAAGGTGAACCCCTCCATGCCCGAGGCGCTGGAAATCATGGCGCTTGATGCCATCTCCTCTGACACCGCGGTGCTCCACGCCTGCCTTGGAGGCCAGCTGCAGCTCAACGTGCTCACTCCCCTCATTGCGAAAAACACCATCGAGCCCATACTTGACCTTGCAGGCGCTATAGCCATGTTTGACAAGTACTGCGCAAAGGGGCTGGAATACGACCTGGTGGAAAGCCAGCGCCAGGTGGACTCCACCTACATATTTGCAACCGCGCTCAACCCCTACCTGGGCTACCATGTGGTTGCAGAGCTTGTGAAGGAATCTCTCCAAAGCGGAAAATCCGTGAAGGAAACCGCACTCGCGCACAGGCTCATGGGAAAAGAAGCGCTGGACTCCATTCTCGCGCCAGGAAGGCTCACCTCGCCCGCGCCCATTGACAGCGCGCTTGCGGCAAGGGTGAAAGCGTCAAAGGAGTACAAGGACTATCTTTCAAGGATTGGCAAGTGAACAGCTAATTTTAGGGCGTCTTCCTGCAAACTCCCATTGCATCAGCCGCGCCCTTGGGCAGGTAATCGCTGCAGGCGTATCCATCCGGGCATCCAAAGCCCGCAATGCCTCCGCACTCGCACTCCTGCACGCACTGCAGCGTGCAAGCAGTTCCCTCGGGCGCGCCCCTGCATGCCGACGCGCACTCGTTCCATTTCCCGCGTGCGGACTTGCAAAGCTCCTTTGTCATGGCGGGCTGGACCATCTTGCAAACGCCTGTTGGGAGGAATGCGCTCTCCGGCGGCAGTCCCGTGCACTCATAGCCTGACGGGCAGCTGTACCCTCCCTCATTCACGCACTCGCATTGCTGCACGCATTGCTGGATGCATAGCTTGTCAAGGTTCGGGTCAGGGCAGGCGGATGCGCACTCGTTCCATTTCCCGCGCGCTCCCTCGCAAAGCCCCTTTGTCATGGTTGGCGTTTTGCTTTGCGCCACCTTGCAGCTTAAGGTGCAAATCGAGCAGCCAGCCGGCGAGAGCCCATACGGGCACTCGGTGGCATTCCATCCTACTGTGCTATTCAGCACAGTGCATGCGCTGTATTTGCTGTCATATACCGGGTAGAGCTGCGCTTTCTGCTCACACTCGGCCTGAACAGGCCCGGGGTCGACCAGGTCCCCCCGGGCGCTTCTCAAAACCAATATGTCCGCCGCATTGCCTGTGCACCCGCCGGAATGCGCAACCGGCACATCCGCGCAAGCCGCATAGCACTTGTTCGGGTAGGTTTTGCCGTCCTCTCCGCACACAAGCGACAGTTCCTTGGTGCAAGAGCACGCTTTTTGCGCCGGGCAGGCTGCAAACTCGCAGTTCGGGCCAATCCTCCCAACAGACGAGCCGTCAGGGCAGAGCTTTGCCTCCAATGTACATGCCTTGGGCACAGGCGTTCCCGCGCACCCGAAAAGCAGGAGCGCGGCTGCGAATGCTATTGCAATAATGGCAAATGACAGCTTCATTCCCTCACCCGCAGGGGTTTGCGCGCGGCTGCTTATAATCCTGCACGGTTTGGTTCGGCTGGGGCGCGCAAGCGGCATTTCCTGCCTCAGCTATCAAAGCCGCCCAATGCGCCAAACCCATCAATTCTTCTCGCGCAAGGCTATCGGGCGATCACTGTCCATCCTCTCAGCCATTGCATCCATTCTTTTCACTGTTTCTGCTGTCAAAGCCCCATCTTTCCCGATCTTCAGCTTCTTCAGGTTATCAATCAGCCTGTCGCTTTTTTCCCAGAAATCCCCTGCTTGGACATTGAATGTCGGCGCGCTGATATATGGAAAACAATAGCTATCAGGGTCATCATACTGCGATAGGGAGTGCGCCCACCCGGTTATTGTATTATTTTCAACGTGCCTAATTCCCAGCCTATTATGCCCCTCAACTTTCCTCTGATGGGCATCGCACTCCACGAGCAGGATTTTCGCTTCCGACTCGGCTTTCTCTTTCCTTGCCATCGTAAGCAGGCTTTCCCTCTCCAGGAGCGGAAGCTTCTGGAACTCGCGCAAGCCCATCCTATCCAGCTTCCCAAGCATGCCTTCCCTGCGCTTGCCTTCAGGCATCGCGCTTCCTGGCACGCGCGTTTCCTTCCCATCCACAATTTTCAATGCCATGATATTCACCTCCAATTTTTTTTCGCCCTATTGTCTTCCCTAGCACGCGCACACTCCGATGCGCGGACCCTCCGCAATCGGCGCCTTTGCGCCCCAAACGGAAGCGCGGGCTGCCAGGTCTGCTGCCATTCCAAACGTTTTCATCATGCCAATCCACCTCCAATCTGTTTCTGTCTGTGTCTATCTGTGGATTAGCATATATTTAATAAAATGTGGTGTCCTAACAATACCACTAACAGCCTCGGGCTGAAGCCCCGAGGTTGTAGGCAGGTGGCTTCAGGCGGCGCGATTTTTGCTTCGGCAAAAATGCGCCCATTTGCGCCGCGGCGCAAATCGGGCAACAGAAAGCCATTGGGATGCGCTCCCGCGCACCCGAGGTTGTTACTATGGCAGAGAAAGCGGCCTTTTGGGCCAAATTGGGCTTCTCATCCGGCGAAGGCAGGGTGTTCGATGCAATACTCCATTCCGACGGCGCCACGCTCCAGCTTGTGCACGAGCAGACCGGCATCGAGCGCAGGAACGTCTATGACATCATAAACAAGCTGGTGAGCAAGGGGCTTGTTTCCTACTTCAGCGAGAACAACCACAAGGTCTACCGCGCCAACCACCCGAACAAGATACTGTCATACTTCGAGGAGGCAGAACATGAAATAGGGGAGAAAAAGGCAACGCTATCAAGCGAAATGCCTGCCCTGCTGAAAGCCTACAACGCCTCCAAGCCCAAGTTCGACATCAGGATTTATCGCGGAAAGGAGGGCATCAAGGCAATTTTCACCGAGATGCTGGATTTTCCCGACCAGTACTTCATAGGCGGCAACTGGGGCATCCCTAAATACCTGGGCAAGGAATGGTTCGAAAGGTACACGAAAAAGAGGATTGCCAGGAAAATCTGGATGCACGACATCCTCACCGTGCCTTCCAAATTCCTGGTGCAGCATTCAATTTCCAAGGAATGCTATGAGGCTAGGACGCTTCCATCCGAGATGGGCTCGCCCAATGTCATCCTGATATTCGGCAACAGGCTGGTGAACATCTTCTGGGGCGAGCCGCTGTTCGCATTCGTCATCGAAAACGACGAGATTGCGAAGAACTACGTTTCCTACTTCAATTACCTCTGGAAGACGCTCCCTGCGCAGAAAAAGCCATGATGCCTGGAGCGTCAAGCCCCCGGGCAAGCGTCGGCGGAATACTTTTAAACCCTTAGGGGCGAAATAGTGCCACGCTTCAACATTCTGATGCTGGTTTTTTTCCCGAGAGGTCAGCATATCAGACTAACATAGGTGAATTGATATGGTGAGGAAGGAATTCGTCGTCGAAGAAGTCGTGGGCATGATGAACAAGGTGGAGAACATCCGCAACATCGCCATTGTTGCGCACGTGGACCACGGCAAGACCACGATGACCGACTCGCTGGTTGCGCGCGCAGGGCTCATCTCCAAGGAGCTTGCAGGAGAGCAGCGCATGATGGACTTCGACGAGCAGGAGCAGGCAAGAGGAATCACCATCAAGGCTGCGAACATCTCGCTTGCCTTCCATTACAACGAGCAGGACTACCTCATCAACCTCATCGACACGCCCGGGCACGTGGACTTCGGAGGCCACGTCACGCGCGCCATGCGCGCGGTCGACGGCGTCGTTCTGGTGGTGGACAGCGTCGAGGGCATCATGCCCCAGACGGAAACAGTGCTTCGCCAGGCCCTGAAGGAAAAGGCAAAGCCATCGATATTCATCAACAAGATAGACAGGCTGATAAACGAGCTGCAGCTCGACGACAAGGCAATGCAGGCGCGCCTCATCAAAATCATCACAGGGCTCAACAAGATCATCGAGCAGTACGCGCCCGAGGACAAGCGCGAGGAATGGGCGATTGGCGTTGCAAAGGGCAACGTGGCGTTCGGCTCTGCCTTCCACAAGTGGGCGGTCTCAGTCAAGTCCATGACGAAATTCAACATCAAGTTCACGGACGTCTACAACTACTGCAAGAAGGGCGACCACAAGACGCTTGTGGAAAAGTCCCCGCTTGACGAGGTGCTCCTGGAGATGGTGGTCGACCACCTTCCCAACCCCAAATACGCCCAGCAGTACCGCATTCCAGTCATCTGGAAAGGCGACATCACCTCCCCCGAAGGGAAAGCCATGCTTGCATGCGACCCTGCCGGAAAGACCATCGGCGTGTGCTTTGGCGTGGTGAACGACCCGCACGCGGGCGAGGTGGCAATGGTGCGCATGTTCTCTGGCACCATCAAGAAAAGCGACATGCTGTTCCTGGCATCCCGCTTGACCAGTGAAAAGGTGCAGCAGGCAGCCATTTACATGGGCCCTGACCGCGTCATGGTGGACAACGTGCTTGCAGGCAACATCGTGGGCCTTGTGGGCTTGCGTGATGTTTACGTCGGCGAAACCGTCTCCACGGACCAAATCCAGGCATTCGAGCAAATCAAGCACTACTCCGAGCCCGTGGTGACCAAGAGCATCGAGGCAAAGGATTCCAAGGACCTTGCAAAGCTCATCATGGCGCTTAGGCAAATCGGCAAGGAAGACCCCACCCTGAAAGTGGAGATCAACCACGAGACAGGCGAGCACCTTATCTCCGGAATGGGTGAGCTGCACCTTGAAATCATAGAATACAAGATTACAAAGGAGCGTGGCATAGCAATCGTGACCTCGCCCCCGATTGTGGTGTACCGCGAAATGATTTCCGGAAAGGCAGGCCCCATAGAGGGCAAGTCGCCCAACAAGCACACCAAGCTTAAGATGGTGGTAGAGCCCATCGAGAAGTCCGTGTACGACGCCATGGTGGAAGGCAAGATTCCGGACGGCAAGCCAAAGGGCAAGTCGCTCGTGGAGACGCTGGTGGAATGCGGCATGGACCGCGACGAGGCGAAATCCGTGCTTGACATCCACAACAGGAACATCTTCCTCAACGACACGCGCGGCATACAATACCTCAACGAGATAACCGAGCTGATGCTCCAGGGCTTCGAGGAGGCAATGGACTCAGGCCCGCTCGCAAAGGAGAAGGTGGTGGGCGTAAAAGTCAGGATAACGGACGCCACCATCCACGAGGACCCGGTGCACAGAGGGCCTGCGCAGATTATCCCGGCAACCAAGCGCCCGATCTACGCGGCAATGATTTACGCCGGCGTTACCCTTCAGGAGCCCAAGCAGAAGGTCACTATCCTTTGCCCGCAGGAATATGTCGGCAACGTGATAACCCTCATCCAGGGCAGGCGCGGCCAGCTCATCGGAATGGAGCAGGAAGGCGAAGCCGCAACCGTTATTGTGAAGCTGCCTGTGGCCGAGATGTTCGGATTCGGGAACAACTTGCGCTCAGCAACGCAAGGGCGAGGCATACCCTACCAGGAGTACGCCGGCTACGAGCCGCTCCCCAAGGACCTGCTGCTCAAGATTGTCAAGCAGATCCGCACAAGGAAGGGCGACAAGCCAGACCCGCCGACCCCATCCGACTTCCTGGATGCATAATCTTGCGTCCAGTTTCTTCTTTTTTCTTTTCCCTTTCCCTTAGCGCAGGCAGGGAAGCTGTGCTAAAACATGGCTTTTTAAATAGTTGTTATCTGAAAAGTCCGGGTGGTTTTTCGTGGGTTCTCATTCTCAAACCGGGCAGCTTCCGAACGCAGCAGCAATTAAAGTGAACACAGCAACAATCAAGGAAATCAGGGAATCTTCAAAGAATTATTACCAGCCGCACAAGACTCCGCGCCAATTTTTCAATTCTCTCCATGATGCGGCGGACTCAAACGGCAAAGGCGGGCAAGTCGGGGCAAAAGAGCTGGGCCTCATAAGCAATTCGATAAAGAAGGGAGAGGAACTGCTGCCTGCCACCACCACCCAAATGGAAAGGGACAAGGTCAATCTCATCCTTTACCGGCTATATATTGCGGGCATAAAGATACACCTTGCAAACAACAATCATGCCGACGCACTCTCATACAGCGAAAAGTGCCAGAATTCTGCGCAAGCTCTTCCAAAAAGCCCCATAAACGACATTCGAAGGGCGTCCGCAGCCTATTTGTGGGCCACCGTCACCTGTTTTGGCGCGTTTAAGGATGATTCCGGCAAAGCGTTCGATACAACATATTTGCGCGCCCTTCTCTCGATTGACACGGTTTCAAAGCTTCCCATAAGCAGGATGAGGGAGCGCCTCAAGGCAGGGCTTTACGAGATTGCGGCTGTTGCCCAAATACAAATGAAAGATCCAGCCAACGCACTTGGGCTTATAAGCGAGGCAATCTTCCTCAAGTACAACAATCCCGATTATTATCTCCTTCGGGCGTCCCTGCACAAGCCCGGCGATGATAAAACCCTGTCCGACCTTGACGATGCATACCATTTCGCCTCCACAAGGAAGGAATACAAGGGCAACTATGCGCTCCTCTCACACATTCTCGGGCAGCGCGCACTTGCCTACACGTACGGGAAAATGCCTGCAGAGGCGCAAGAATGCGAGCGCAGGGCAGTGGAGCTGGCAGGGAAGCTTCCCGAAAATGAAATGAACCAGGCGCTCAGCCTTTTCTACCTGCATTTTGGCGCTGCAAAGGAGCGCATGAAGGACAGGAAGGGCGCCCTGGAGTGCTTCAACAAGTCGCAGGATTACCATCAGAACCCGGACGCGCTCATGGTTGCGGCAAGAATCAACTTCAGCAACAAGGACTATCGAATGGCGCTCCTGTGCCTCAACAGCATCCTTTGCATGGTGGAAGAAGGGCGCAAGCTGAATTACCCGTTTGGCTCGTTGCCTGATCTTTATCGCCTTCTTGCGTTCACCCACCAAAAATTGGGCGGAAACCCTGAGAAGGAGAGGGAATACCTTGGCAAGCTTATCTCCCTGGTCGAAAGCAAGGCGATGGACAAGAAGGCGCGCCTTTACATCGCTTCGCTGCACGGCTATCTTGGGTCGCTGAAGAGCGTATCAGGCAACATCCTGGAGTCGCAGCCCCACATGGAAGCCGCCCTGAAGCTTCTTGAGGGGCAGCCCGAAACCGCGCAACTCAAGGAGCTTCTTGTTTCATGCAATGTTTCGCTCTCGCTCTCAAGGGCGTTCGGTGACGACGTGCCAGGTTCGATTGCCGCAAGCAACAAGGCGCTCGAAATCCTTGGCACCATGGATGAAACCCCTTTCACAAAGCAGATGACGGCAGAGGCGGGGGTATTGAGCATGTTGACGAACCTGAGGGAAGGGCTCGCTGACAAGTCCGAGGAACTCAATGTCCACAAGATACTTGATCCCCTCATACTGGCAATGAAAGTCAATCCCCAGAAAACCGGCGAGATTTGGTCCAAGGCGTTTGGCGAAGCCAAGAGGTAGCGGCAGCCAAGATTCCTGCCTAAGGCAGGCAGGTTTTTCTTTCTTTTTCACGCCTGAGTAGCGCAAGCCGGCGCCATGTTTCTCTATATATCTTGGCTCCGCCCCACTCCCGTGGAAGGTCGTGCATTCATTCCCGTGCCAAGCGGCATGTGCAGCGCTTTCCGTGTCTTCCTAGCATTCACGCTGGCTTTCCTGGCCCTTGGCCTGCCCCTGCACGCAGGCAACATCACTATCGAAAACGAGCACATCTCGCTTACGGTCGATGGCGATTACCGCGGCGCCATCACCAGCCTTTACGACAAGGACAAGGGGGTGGAATACATCACTGCAAACCAGGGGCGGAAGCCTTCGCCGATGCAGGTGAACCTGAAGAACGGGTACTACAACACCACCAAAACCTACCTTGGATACGCCTACGGCGGCTGGGACGCCTCCTGCTTCAGCTATTCGCTGCAAAACGAAAGCAGCTTCTCGAACATCTCCATTTCCGACTGCTCAAGCGCCTATGGGATAGCCGCGAACATGGCAATCTACCTCAACAAGTCCACAAGCGAGCTGTCGTTCACGTTCGACCTGCGGAACAACGGGCCTTACATCATACAATCGGCATATTATCCGGTCCTTCTCTTCTCCCCGATGCTTGGCGCCTCTGCAGACGACGACTATTTCCTGCTCCCGCATACCAACGGCAGGCTTTACCGGAACATCGACATGCTCAACACCACGTGGAGCTACCAGGGCACCTATCCCGGCGCCATCTCCTCCCAATTCATGGCATTCTACGACGGCAACTCAGGCATCTACTTCCAGGCGGACGACGGCAACTACCATACCAAGAGCATTGGCATGTACAGGAACAACGAGAGCGGCAATAACTATGCCTCTTTCCTGATGGGCCACCAAACCGACGAGGCGCCAGGCAACAACTTCACCCTGCCCTACCGCGTCATCGTAAAGCCCTTCAGCGGGGACTGGTATGATGCCGCGGACATCTACAAGAACTGGTCGCGCCGCCAGTGGTGGGTGCAAAGCGCGGCAGGCCGGACCGACATCCCCCCCGAGCTTCTGAACAAGACAATGGCAATTGGCGTGGACACCCCGCCGCTTCCCCAGTCCGATTACGCGTTTGCCACAAGCGTGATAAGCGACAAGCTCCGGCAGGGCGCCTATGCCCTCAACAGCTCGGAATTCGGAGGGGTCTACACGTTCACAATGGGCGGCGGCGGGCGGCCTAATACCATATGGAGCGGGCCCACAATATACTACCCCTACGGGAACGCGACTGGCGACGTGCCAATAGACCCTGACCCTTCCGACCCGCTGTACCTCCAAAACGCCCTGCTTCTCCGGAACGGGAGCTCAATACTGCCGAACCTCCTTTCAGGCTACAGGTGGGACATCTGGGAAACCGACGGGAATGGCAACGTGGTCTACAACATGACGCCCGACTTCAATGACCTCGCCGCCAGCCAGGTCCTGGTGCGCGAGGACGGGTCGAGATATTACCAGTCCGACCAGTATTCCGGCCTGTACGGCAGCCACAGGCTCTCGGGGCTGATAAGCATAGGCCACAACACCGGCAACCCGTCAAGCGACGCCATGAAATACATCCTGCTTGACAACTGCAGCGGACCATGAGGCGCAACTACACTTATTTCGAGCTTGACCAGTTTTACTGCGGCTATACCCCCTGCGACTGGAACAATGAAAGCGGCAACCCGGTGGGGTGCGGCAAGTGGCGCTCCGACAACCTTCTCTCCCTGATGCAAAGCGCCAAGAACCTGGTGGCAAGCGAGGGCAAGGCGGGCAAATTCTCATTCATCACCGAAGAGCCAGTGGAAATGCTCATCCCCTACACGCAAGGATTCCTGATGCGCGACGGCAACCTCGTCTACTCTGTGCCGACGGACAACAGCTACGTCTCATCCATCCCCCTCTTCAGCTACCTGTACAACCAGTATTATGTTGGCAGCGGGCTTACGGTCGATTCCTACCTGTCCAATGCCGCCCTGACCTCCGCCACCACCCCTGACCAGAAATACGCATTCGCCATGCAGATAATTGCCGGCAGCATCCCGTTCTCATACGTGACGCCCAACTACAATGGCGCCTACTGGTTCCCCTACAACTACAGCCAAAGCGCGTATCCTGATAAGATAAACATGAACAGGCTTGGCATCTTCCAGAAATGGCTCAAATACACTGACAAGCGGACAAGGCTTTCAGAAATCATGCACCCCCCTGCCATCTACGGCCTGCCGCCTGAAAAGGTCACGAAGTTCGTTGCCTGGGATACGCATTACACTGCGAACAATTTCTACAGCCCCATACTCCGCAACGTCTTCAAGCTGGCAAACGACTCGCTGGACTACCATTTCATAAGCATCTATGCCGGCACGGCGAACCTTACGGTGGAAGTGGGAAAATACGACACCAACCTGACAAGCTTTTCCATCTGGAGGAAAATCAACGGCAACACCGCGCTTATCAATGCATCCGCAAGCGGGCTGGTGAACGTGTCGCTTGGCCTTTCCCCAAATGACGTGGCGACGATCATGGTTAGGCCCCCTGTTCCGGTTTCCAATGATGCAACCGCCCTGCTTGTGGAACCGCCTGCCCCGGCTGCGCCCGTCCAGGCGCCCGGCGGGAATGCGCAATGCGCGCTTGCCTCGCTTGCGTTTGCCTCGGCGGGCATCCTCTCCGCGCTTTTCATCAGCAGGAGAAAATCAGGCCGCCTGCAGATCTGAGCCGCAGGCCACGGGCTCCTTCTTTTTTCTTATTTTTCACACGCCCAGCTATAGCGCTCGCGCTCCCAAATATTCTAATAATCTTCCGTACCACTATCCATTCATGGCTCAAAAGCGCACAAAACCATCAGGCGAGCTGCAAGTCCGCCCAGAGTATATTCGCAAGCTCAAGAGGATAATGAAGCAGAAAGGAAAGACCTATTCTTCCGCCGAAGAAATGCTCAAGGCGTTTGAGAAGTAAAAGCTTGCGCTGATTGTTGAAAAATAAAGAAAAGGAAAAGAAAAAAGTAGCCGTTTATCTCGATGAACGAGCCATCCTCTCCGTTTCGTCGCGCTTCTTTATCGCGTAGGAAAGGTTGGAGTCGTTCTTCGCCGCAAGCTCTATCTCGTCAGCGAGCGCGTCGGCAAGCGTCTTTTTCTTGTCAAAGGCGCCCATGATTGCGGCAAGCGCGATGTTGCGCAGGGCCATGTCCAGCCTTCGCGATGCCGAAACGTCAACAGCGACCTGGTAGGACACGCCTCCCATGGACACGCGGGTGAAGTCTTCGCGCGGGGCGGCATTCTGCGCCGCGTCCACAAGCTGCTGCACTGGGTTCTTCTTGGTGCGCGCCTCTACGGTTGCGAGCGCCTGCTCCACGATTCCCATCACGCGGGACTTCTTGCCCTGCAGCCTTCCGTCTGTCCTTATGACCTTGCCCGAAGTCTTCTCGCCCGTGCCTCCGCGCATGAGCTTGTTCGCAAGCCGCTCGGCAATGTTCACCTTGCTCTTGCCGAACTGCCGCTTTGCGTGCCTTCCGTGCGAGTGCGGCATGTTGACAGGGGACAGGTTGACGTACGCCACGAACGACGGGTCGGTAACCTTGACCTCCTTCAGGTCGTACTTTCCAAACAATTTTTCATCCATGAAAATAACACCTTTTGTCAGTTTTATCTCTTAGGCTTTTCCTTCCTCTTCTGGACCAGCATCTGCAGGTCCACTCCGTTGACCTTTATCACCTTGTAGCGAACGCCGGGGATGGAGCCCATCTGCCCTCTCTGCGAGCCGCCCAGGCCGTCAATGGTGACCTCGTCGTGCTCGTCGATGTAGTTGATTGCGCCACTGCGCGGTGCGAACGCGGTGACGAACTTACCGTTCTTCACAAGCTGTATCTTGACGCATTTTATCAAGCCTGAGTGGGGCTGCTTCTGCTCAAGCGCCTTCTTCTCGATGACTATCCCTTTTGCCATCGGGGAACCCTCTATGGGGTCGTACTTCTCCTTGAGGCGCAGAGACTTTCGCTTCCAGGTCTTCTTGAGCCAGCGCTGGCGTTGCCTCTTGCGGCTGATAGACCTTCCGGACAATTCCCCTCTTCCCATAAACAACTCCTCCGTAAATATTACATGAGCTTATTTCGAGACCAGCCTCAGGTCGCAGCCGAAGCGCCTTTGCAGGAGCGAGCGGCCGACCTTTATCCTGTCCCCGTTCCTGCCAATCGCGTTGCCGCGGTCCTGCTCATCGACGGTGACATAGGCTATCTTGGAATCGCTTTTCTCATGAACGTTTATATTCTTCACTGCGATGCTGCCGAACAGGTTCCTTATGAACTGCTCCATGTCCGGCGAATCCTCGAACACGAGCACCTGGCGCGCGAACGCCTGGCGCACGCGCGTGATATTGGAGCCCTTCTTGCCTATCGCGCGCCCCAAATCCCCCTGCTTTACGATGAAGGCGACGGCCGCATCGCTTATGAGGCAGTCCACCACGGCAGCGCCGGTCTGGGACTCGAACTCCTCGATGCACTTCATGTCGTCCTTTGTTAGCTCGATCATTTACTTGCTCCTTCAAATGCATCTACTGCTTCGCGTACTCCATTATGCTCGAATTGCCTACGTCGTAAACCGTGAGCACCGAAACAGGGTGCGGCCTTCCCACCACGGTGCCAAGCTCCACCGACGTCCCCTCGAACGTGGCGGTTGGCACCCCTGAGAGCTTGCAGAAGCGCAGCACGTCCTCCTTCACCTCGGACGGGCAGTTGTCGGCAAGCACGACGAGCTTAGCTTTTCCGGCAAGCGCGCGCTTCACGCCCGTGTTTGCGCCGAACTCCACCTTGCCCGAGTCCACGCACTGGCGGACCGCGTGGGAGAATGTCATTGCGGACGTCTGCTCTGATGATTTTTTCCTTGCCATAAATACACCTTGTAAACAGCTTTCTTACTTCATGCAAACAAATAAAAACAGGCACCTTAGCCCAGCTTGAGCTTCAGCCTCACCAAGCCAGTGCCTATGGGCACTGTCTGCCCGACAATGATGTTTTCCGTGACGCCGATGAGCTTGTCGTCGTCGCCCTTCACTGCCGCGTTTATGAGGTGCTTTATGGTCTCCTCGAACGCCGCGCGCGCGAGCACGCCCGCCTTTTCTCCGGACAACCCGTGCCTTCCAATCGACTTTATTCCGCCGTCCATTGTCATGGCGTCTGCAAGAAGCATGCAGTGGCGCTTGTCCACCGACAGGTTCTGCATCTCCAGCACCTGCTTCAGCTCGTTCATGAGCGAGTTCCGCGCAGCTTCAATCCCCAGCACGCGCGCGATTTCCTGCACGTCGTTGGTATAGACCCTGTCGGCCTCCACCTTTGGGTTTTTCATGACTGCCGCGAGGTTGGAGCCCGATGTCCTGATGAAATAGCTCCCGTCCTTCCCCTTCACCACAATCGTCCTCTTGATCCTCTCCACGCCCTTGATGTGGAGCGCGCGGAGCTTGGTGGTGAGCCTGCGGATGTTCCTAAGCGAGGAGGTGGATGATTTCACAGTGATGACATTGCCCTCGGAATCCATGTGCGTGCCGGCGAGCGCCTTGACGCGCTTCTTGACCTCCTCCAAAGTCACGCCTTCCGCGTCCATCTCGGGCTGCTCGAGCGTGATGAGTATCTTCTTGTTCTCAAAGTCCTCCTCAACGTATGCGACCTTGTCAAGCGTGGTCCTCTCGATTTCCTTTGCCACTTCCTTTGCCTTGTCGTAGGAGGCTGAGTATTCCTTCTTGAGGAAAATGTCCATGATGGGCTTTTTCGGCTCCTTGCGCGCGTCCACAAGCTCAATGAGGCGCGGCAGGCCTGTCGGCACCTGCTCCGCAACTCCTGCGTAATGGAATGTGCGCATGGTCATCTGCGTTCCCGGCTCGCCTATCGACTGCGCGGCCACTATGCCCACTGCCTCGCCGACGTCAATGAGATTCTTTTTTGCAACCATAATATCAACCCGCTCAAGCGTCTGATTTGCCTCGCGGCAAATTCTGCGCAAATGCTTCGCATTTACGCATCGTGCTCCTCTTTCTTTATTTCCTCGATGACCTCTGTCTTTGCATTCGCCTTCATGGGGTCAAGACCGTCTCCGCCGTACTTGAACTGGACAATGGTCCCGCTGCTGTCGCGCACCGACAGGTCGCTCACCACTATCATGTCCTGCAAGGCGTTTATCAGCCTGCGCTGCATGTAACCGGAGCGCGCCGTCCTGATGGCCGTGTTGACCAGGGACTCGCGTCCTCCCATCGAGTGGTGGAAGAATTCGGTCGGTGACAATCCAGTCTTGAACGAGCCGAATACAAAGCCTCGCGCCCCTGCGCCCAGGTCGCCGCGCCTGAAGTGCGGGAGCGTCCTGCCGCGGTAGCCGCGGTTCAGTCTCTTGCTTCTCACCGCCTGCTGGCCCACCATCGCGGCCATCTGGATGGCGTTCACAAGCGAGCCTCTTGCCCCTA
>JBAZYD010000005.1:0-88795 GCA_041659465.1 Candidatus Micrarchaeia archaeon
GCGCCGCCCGAGCCATCGGCCGTGCTGCGCCTCAGGCTTTTCCGCCTCATAATCGAGCGCTACCGCCAGGACATAGAGGAGCACGAGAACAAGTCTGTTTCCGACCTGAAAGGCATGATACTCCCCCACGACCCGACAATCGTGAAAACGCGCGATTCGCTCCTCGAGTCATTCCGCCCCTACATATACGAGGAGCATTTCCTTTCGGCCGCGAAAATGTGCTGCGAATACGTCGCCTCGTTTTCCACCCTGTCGCCGCCGGTCGCTTTCTGGCTCACATTCTCGGACATGCAGTCCATAATGGCCGGGGACGAGATAGACAAGTCCATACTGCTTTGCAGCCTGCTGCGGAGCATAGGCTCGCCAGACGCGCGCATCTTTGTCACCAACACCAAGAACTCATACGTGCTCTGCTCGTTCCAGGGGAAATTCCACCTCTCCGCGCACTCGGGCTCCGAGCCCTCGGCATGCGGAAGCGAGCAGGAAGCGATTCTCCGGATGTCGGGAAAGCCCCTCTACTCGTTCAACGACCGCGACTACTCCGCGCTTTCGGACGAGGAATGAGCGCGCCCTCACAAGCATTAAAAACCCGTGCCCACCCAATTTTGCCATAACGTGGTATTTATGTCAACGCATGCACTCAACAAGTTCGAGCTTGCGCGCATACTGGGCGCGCGCTCCCTCCAGATATCGTACGGCGCGCCGCCGCTCATGGAAGTGAAGGCGGGCGAGTCGTCCATCGACGTCGCGCGCCACGAGCTTGACGCAGGCATCATCCCGCTCGTCGTGCTGAGGTAAGCCGGAAAACATTTTTTTGGAATTAGCGGGAGCGCTGCCCATTTCCACCAATGACCTCGGGTGCGCGGGAGCCGCCTGCTTTAGCTGGCGGCAGCCATTTCGCTTTGCGAAATGGTGCGCTTTTGCCAGCGGGCAAAATGCGAGGAGCGCACCCGTGATGGCTTGCGGCTCACCGCCTGAAGCCATCAGTCCGCAAGCCTCGGGCTTCAGCCCGAGGTCATTGACCGGAAGCACCGGCACCTTACCCTGCGAATGTTAATAAGCGCCGAAATGCCCTCACCCTCCAAGGCGGGGCAATGCGCTTCATCTATATTGACGAGAGCGGCGATTTGGGCATGAAAGGCTCGAAATACCTTATTCTGGCTGCGTTGAGTGTGGACGAGCCAAAGCCGCTTGACAGGATTATCAAGCGGACAAGGCGCAGGTTCAAGAAAGAGCTGAAGGGTGCAAGCGAACTGAAAGCCAACAAATCATCGGACGAAATCAGGCAGCACTTGCTGAAACAGGTCAACACGCTGAAAAATGCAAGCGTTTTTTTTATTGTCCTGGAAAAGAGAAAGATAATGAGCGACTATCTTCGGAGCAACAAGCACAAGCTTTACAATTACGTCGCAGGCAGGCTTGCTGGCTATCTCCCGCTTGGCGGCGGAGAGATGCATATCCGCATTGACAGGTCAAAAGGAAGGCAGGTTCTCGAGCAGGACTTCAACGATTATTTCCTGTCAAGATTAAGGCAAGGCACCGAATCAAGGATTACGATCCAGCACAGCGATTCCCAAAACTGGGCAGGCCTTCAGATAGCCGACTTTCTTGCCTGGGCATGTTTCCAAAAATTTGAAAGGGGAGGCGGCTCGTTCCTGGACTTGGTGAAGATACAAAATGAAGCGTATTATGTCTGGCAGTAAGAAGGAAATATTGCAGTACCTGGAAGCACTGTTTTGCGTGCACCTCAAGGTACACTTGGCTTCCAGGCTTTACCCGCAAATAATGTATGGCGCCTTTTCTTTATAAAAGTTCCTTAACCTCAGTGCCGGTGGGCCCTGTTTCATCGCTCTACTCAAAATCAAGCAGCTTCTTCTGGTTGTCCGCGCGCAATGTGGACCATTTCGTCCGAAGGTAGGGGAGGAGCGCGGGGTACTCGTGCCGCTTCTTTATGTATGCCTGCGTGACAGGGTCGGATGTGTAGCCGGAGTTGAAGTCGATGCCGACCTCCTTTTTTATCCTCTCGATTTCGCGGTCGCGCGTCACCTTGGCTATGATGGAAGCGGCGCCGACCAGGAGGTACAAATCATCAGCCTTGTTCGCCGACACCAGCTTGTGCCTTGTCTTCATGTACTTCTCTATCCTTTTCGCGAACTTCGCAGGCACGTTGTCAGGCGAGTCCACGTACGCGGTTGCGCCAGGAAGCGCAAGCGAGTCTATCAGGCCCGCGATTTTTATCGCCTCAATCTCGTTTAAGGAGTACCTGTCCATCATGACATTGAGCTCCTGCGCCGTCACTTTCGCGCACGCATACTTGCACATGTGCGCGACTTTCGGGTAGAGCTTCTCGCGCTGGAGCGGGGAGAGCTTCTTGCTGTCCTTCACGCCCAGCTCCTTCATCTTGTATTCCTCGAGGGGATTTATTGCCGCGGCGCAAATCACCATGGGGCCGATGATGCATCCCCTTCCCGCCTCGTCCACTCCGATAATCATAAAATCCGCCTAAAAATTACGACTTATTTCCTTCACAATCACGCCTATCCTGCGCGCTTCTCATTCCACTTCTATCTCCTTCACTGTGACGCTCCCTGCCTTCCCGCCGTCCTGGATGTCTATGCTTGCGCCAGGGTATTTTCCAGCCAGGCGCTTCACGATTTCCTCCTTTGCCACCGACACTCCGCTGCCCATTGCCAGGATGATTAGCGTCACCTTGTGCTTGCCTGCCGCACCGGCTATTGTGCTTTCTATCTCGTCCACAAGGCCCAGCGCTTCCATGCGCCACTTTCGCGGCTAAGCTTATTAAAACGAGCGAAAATTCCCTGAAACTCCGAGCCTCCCCTGCGGCAGCGCTTGCCTTCAAGGCGTGCCCGCGCTGCCATCAAAACTCCGTCAGCCTCCGCTGCAGGAGCACCTTGCTTTTCCTCATGTATTCGCTAAGCGGAACTGCCAGCCGCGATGCAATGTGCGCCAACGCCTCCTCCCTCGTTGCGAATTTTTGCGGCGCGTTCTCAAAGGCGTGCCTCACGTTCTCGCGCACCTCCCACACGCCAACCGGCACGGTGTAGCCCGTGCCAATCTCGCGGAACACGATGGCGCGCGCCTGCCGCCTCATCCTGTAAAGCGCCTCGACGACTCCCAAGCGCGCGGCATAATAGCCGCCTCCCTGCCTCTCCGCGTAGTCGCTCCTTCCCCCGTAAGGCTCATGCTCCTCCGAGAAAAAATTGACGCCGCTGCCAGGTTTCCAGTCTTCCCACGAGGCATGCTCGAATTTCATTCCAGCGGCGCTCATCCGTTTCTTCTTCCTCTCCTCAATCTCAGGGGTGAGCGCAGATTCGAACTGCTCGTACTCCCAGCTGCCAGGGAGCAGGAGTATCTCGAAATGGTTGTCAAGGTAGGAGTTGGAGTACACTCTTGGCTCCTCAAGCTCGCGGTTGTCCCTCACCGACTCCATCATGTGCTTTGCAGCCATGTCGTCGGTCGCGGTGATTGCCCATTTTGTGGGCACCATCTTCTTGTTCTCCTGCTTTCCCAGGATGCCTGCCGTAAGAAGCTTTGAAAGGTAGTGCACATCAAAGCCTGACAAAAGCAGCTCGATTATCGCCTCGTTCGCCAGCGTGGAGTCGTTGGCAAGCGCGTCCACCTTCTTTGGCACGGACGGGTTGTCAGTGACCTTGAACTTCTCAATGGGCGCGGATGCGCCCATGGGGTGGGAAACATCGTCCATCTCAAGGGAGAAAACAGGGTCGCGCGAAAAGCGCGCCTCCACGTCCACAGGCTTTATGCTCATGACTGCGGACTGCGCCTCGGAGAGCATCCTGCTGCTTGCCTTCACGCTGTCCTTTTTCATCCCGCGCACCAATCCTGCGCGGCTCTCGATTATCCTTTCCAGGCTCATGCCGTACATGTCGCGCGGGTCGTCGGACGCAGCCTCGCTTGACACGAGCGGGCCCCAGTAGACATTGGGGTAGAAGTTATGCCCCACGAACACGTGCGGCGGCGTGGGGCCGAACATGTCGCGCTTCAGCGTGGGCGCAATCCTTGCGCGGATTTCAAGCGCCGCATTGTGCGGGCACCACACCCTGCCCTGCCTTTTGCAGTTGTCGCAAAGCTTTGCCATGCAGTAAATGTGCCGCTGGCACATTTTTATTATGTACCCAACCACAATGCCGGTGGTGCAGCAATGGCAAAAGCAAGGCTCATATTGGTGGGGACTGGCATAGCGGATGAAAAGAGCATCTCCCTTGCAGGGCTGGATGCTCTGCGCGGATGCGGCAAAGTTTACGCCGAGCGCTACACCAACCTCCAGCCCGAAGGGACGTTGCAGCGCCTCGAGGCGCTTTGCGGCAGGGAAATAACCGTCCTTTCGCGCGAGCAGGTGGAGGGCGAGAAGGAAATTCTGGCTGCTGCCTCCGGCGGCACAGTTGCGCTTGTGGTGGCAGGCGACCCCATGATTGCCACCACGCACGTTTCCCTTCTCCTGGCAGCGAAAAAGCAGGGCATTGCCACCGAAGTTTTCCATGCTTCCTCCGTGCTTTCCGCGGCAATCGGCGAGGCAGGCCTGCAGGCGTACAAGTTCGGGAAAATGGTGACGCTTGCCTATTGGCGCGACAACTACAGGCCGATGTCTGCCTACGACGTCATCTCTGAAAACCTTTCGCGGGGGCTTCACACTCTCCTGCTTCTTGACATCGACGAAAAGCTCGGCCCCATGAAGCCCTCTGCTGCTGTGGAAGTATTGCTAGCAATGGAGAATGAAGGCAAAAAGAAAATATTCACGCCGGAAACAAAGCTCGTGCTCCTCAAGGGGATGTGCTGGCAAGAGCCAACGAAAAAGCATTGCGCGCTGTCAGAGCTTGGCAAATACGACGGCAAAGAGGGGCCCGCCGTGCTAATCGTTCCTGCAAAGCTGCATTTCCTCGAGGAGGAATTCCTTGCCTCGCTATAGCTTCAGCTCGCTTTTCATCCTATGGTGCCTGCCCCAAGCAGCTTCAGTGTACTCTTTCCTGTCAAAGCCGCCCTCAATAATCCCGCCGAGCTTTTCATCATAGGCAGCCACCAAATCGTTTAATCTGATCACTTTCGGGCTCCTGTGGAAATCCGCGGACACCAAAATCGCGTCCCTAACTCCGGGCGGAAGCTTGCTGTCGACCTGGTTGGGCTCTGCGGCAAGGTTCTTGCCAAACGCATTTTTCACCATGCCTATTGCCTCGCCGGCGTCATTGATGAAAGGGAACTCGAAAGTGAAGGACGGGCCGTCTTCCTTCATGTAAATCTCTATTGTTGGCGAGCGCGCAGGCATCAGCCTGTCCCTGACTTCCTGGATGTACCTGTGCGGCTTGCCAATCATGTTATACCCATCAGTAAAGTTCATGATTGCCTGTGCAGGCACAAACCTGTGCTTCTCCCAAGCCTTTTTATCAGCGGAATTTTCCTGCAGGTCGCTAAGCAGGCTCTCAAACACATGCCAGTTCAGCTTGTTCCAGCCGGTATCCAGCTGCCAATCGAGCTTGAGAAGCCTCTTGTGGAATTTCATGCGCCTTACATCCGGATCCCTGATGGAATCTATCTCGGTGATGTTGGCTTTGCCATCGCCCGCCTTGCCAAAGGCAGAACCTATGCGCGTATGCGCCACGCGAAGATGCTCCTTGTAGAGCTTTTCATAAAGCGCGGGGTTCGCAATATACTCGGCATTGATTTTCTGCTTGCGCGTGTCATGCCTCACATCTTCCGATATCCCAATGCCGTAGCGCCAGTAGTTGCCCCTTATGTAGCCCAGGATCTCCTCCTCGCTGGTGTATTCCACCAGCCTATACTGGCTTTCCTTTTTTACAAATGCCCTGAATTTCACGGATGGCATCTTGGGATCCATTGCATCCTCCGGGCTGTCGTGAAGCAGGGTGGAAATCACCATCCAGACCGGGCCTCCCAGCGCAGCCACGAACAATGCCGCACGCAATTGATGCGTCATCCACGCATTCCCGCTGTCCCGCTCCATCCCCTTGTATGACAGATGCAGTATCTGGAATGTCTGGAGCAGCATGGCGTACTCCACCATCCTCTCATCGCCGACAAACCTGCCCTGCTTGTCCCGCAGCACCCAGTCATTCACAAGCACCGGCTCTGAAGGGAAGTTCCCATTGCTCAAGCCCCCGTCGCAAAACCCGCAGTAGCGCAGGATAAGGTTGCACAAAACGCCGGTGTCGTAAATATTCAGCTTTGAATTGAGCTTCCTGGACAGGTCTTTTGGCATTTTCGGGGTAATGTGCCCGGGCATGATTTTCCTGCTCTGGCCCATTGCGCCAATCACGCCTTGCATGCCGTGCAGCCTGCTCGGCGGGAGGTGGCTTGAGTAGAACGGGGGGATTTTGCCGGCATCCATCCTGCCCTGCGCAATCATTTGCCCGCCATGGCGGCTTTGCCTGTTGCGATGGAGCTGCTGCATGTGATGGAACACCCTAGGGCTTGTAACTTTCGCGCGCGGAAAAACGTTCCACGCGCCATCTTCAATCTACACATTATTTTCTGCGGCATCCTCTTAATAACCCTTGCGAGGCAGGCGCGCGTAAGCGGGCGGGCGAAGGAGCAATCAGGCACGGGCGGCCGGGGTGGCATGGGAAGGCACACATGTGCAAGCCGGCAGGAGGTTTGGGGCGGCTCCTGCTGGGGCCGCACGGCAAGGAATAAAAGCGGAGCCTTGCTTATCTCCCCATGGACCTCTCCATCCCGGCAATCCTTATGGCGTTCGTCCCGCTTTTCGTGGTGATGGACCCGTTCTCCTCGGTGCCAGTCTTCCTCTCGCTCACCAAAAGCTTCAAGCCGGAGGCGCGGCAGGATGCTGCAAAGGTCGCATCGCTCGTGGCCACCGGCGTGCTGGTCGGCTTCCTGGTCTTCGGCCCGCTCATCCTCTCCGTGATGGGCATAAGGATGGAAAGCTTCGAGATAGGCGGCGGCATACTGATGCTGCTCATCGCGATATCGTTCGCGCTTGGCATAGAGTACGGCGACAAGCAAAAGGCTTCAGTGGAGGCGGTCATAATAGGCGTGCCGCTGCTCTCGGGGCCAGGCACCATGCTCACCGCAGTCCTGCTTTCCCACTCGCTTGGCTTTTGGAACGTGCTTGCCGCAGGGCTGCTCTCCTGCCTTGCAAGCTTCGCCATCCTGCTCCTCTCCTCGCGCGTCTACCGCGTAGTGGGCAAGAACGGGCTTGAGATACTCTCGCGCGTCTCAGGCGTGCTCCTTGCGGCGTTCGCCGTAGAGTACATAAGGGCGGGCCTGGGGATGTAGCTTTTCCCGCGCTCGGTGCCGCTTTACGTCCCGCAAAGCATGCGCAGCGCATCCCGGATGCCTGGCGCAAAGCCCATTATGGCGACCACGAGAAGAACGAGCGCGAGGTCGCTTTTATCCATCTTTTCTTTCCTCAGGAAATAGATGATGAGGCCTGCAAGCGCGACTTTCACGAGGAAGAAAAGGAAAAAGCCGAGCGGGGTGGCGGTGCCTATGCCCGAGGAGAGCACATGCTGCTCGAAGTAGTCCCTCCCTGTTTCCTTTGCAAAGATGTCTATCACGACAAACGTTGCCGCGCCGTCGAGCGCCTGCCCTGCAATCGCCAGCTTTTCGTAAATGGAAAGCTCCAGCTTTCCCGCGCGCTCAAGCGCGAAGAATGCCGCGAGCGCGCCAGCAGCCGCAATCGCAAGCACGAGGAGCACGTACCACCAGTGCGACATGAAAGGCAGCACCAGCAGGGCAATGGGCAGCCAGAGCAGGAAGCCGGCATAGGCTGCGAACATCCCTTTCCTCAATGCCCATGAGATGGCAAGCGAGAGGAGGAAAAGCGCTGCAGTGACGAGGTAAATGCCAGGCGTCACGGTGAGGAAGCCGTAGTCGAATATCCTGCTTGAATGGAGCGCGGCATAAAGCGGGGCAAGCGGGCTTGCGGAAACCGCCATGCCGGCCACTGCGCCGGAGTCGGACAGGTCGGTAAGCACGCGGCAGGTGGAGCCGAAAAGCACGAATGCGGCAACCGCGTACAGGAATGCCGGGCTGGAAAAGTCGTATTTCCTCCCCCGCATGAACTTCCATATGAGGTAAAGCGCGCCAATCGCTATCGCAGCGTATGCAAGCGTGTTGATGGCATTGTAGCCGGTCCGCTCCACTATGGGGGAAATGAAATAATCCTCAAGCACACCCATGGCACGCTCTTTGCAGCACAAACGTTTTATGCATTGCCTGCGAACCCGTGATGGTGGTGAAATGGCAAGCGCGGTGCAGGCATTCTTGGACGCATTCTCATCCTACCGCGAATCGGCGATGGAATACGCTGCCTACTCGGCGGCAATCACCATCGCAAGCATGGCGCTCTCGCTCTTCACCGCTCTTTGCCTCGGGGTTTTCGGCATAGTCTCAGTCGGGGGCGTGGCGGGCGTGTTCGCCTCGGGCGCAGGCTTCGGGGTTGCCGCAATAGGCCTTGGCGTCTCGATGATTGCGCTTTTCATCGGCCTCATGATAGTGCTTTGGATATCCTGCGACCTCCATGGCGCCTACCTCTCCGCCATCAACGGCCTTATCTCCAGGCGCAGCCAATCGCCTGGCGCATTCCTCCAATGCGTGCCGAAATTCGCAACCCCCATAATGATAATCTCCATAATCTGCGGGGTGCTTGTCGGGTTTCCCATTCTGTTTGCGATGGCAGTCGCCCCATCCTTCGGGGAGATATTCTCCGTTTTCTCACTCCTGCTCATTGCCCTCTATGCCGCGGCTGCCGCATTTCTCCTGGTGTTTGCCGTGCCCGCCGCAGTGGTGGATGGCAAGGGGCCAATAAGCGCGATAAAAATATCCGCCGCCATCAGCCTCCGCAACCCCGCCCAGGTCCTCGCCTACCTTGCGCTTGCCTTTGCGCTTGCAATCCCCGGGCTCGTTCCCCTCTTCAACATGGCCTACGTCCCGCTTTTTTACCTGCCGCTTGCCACGTCCGCGCTTTTGCGCCTTTATCGCACCGCACACTAGCGCGCCAGTCCTTCGACGACTAGTTTAAATCCTTTTTCTTCAAATTCCCTCTTAGTGGGCCCGTAGCTCAGCTGGTTAGAGCGGCATTGGGCGCGAGGCGCAAGTCCCTCGCCCGACGCACGTCTTATATGACACGCTCTCGCAAAAATGTCATGCCCGGCATGACGTCGCCAGTTCCTCCGGAACAGACGATTGTGTCTTGGAAAGCTGTAGGTCACGAGTTCGAATGCCACCCCAAGGGGGTCGTTGTCGTCGGCAAGCCGACGACTTCGCGCCAAAAACCTCGCGGTTTTTGTCGTCCCTTAGTGCGGCGCCCCCCCAACCCCCACGGGTTGCGGGTGCCCTCGAAAATCTCGTCGGGCCCACTTCGCTCTTGCTCGTGTGCCCGACGTTTCGCCCTTCCGGGCGAAATCAGTCGCAGTCCTCCGGGCTGCTCCTTCTCGTCGGGCCCACTTTCTCCTTAAAGTGCGCCCTCTGTTTTGCGCTCCTTCGTCGCGCAAAATCTCGCCAACTGCTCCGCAGTTGACGATCGTCGGGCCCACTTATTTTCCCTCTCCTTACGTTCGTTTTTATTAATTCTCAGTGCAAACCTTTCCCATGGCGCAGCAGATGGGCATCCGCGAGATAGTCTACGAAAGAATCGGCATACTCCTTGCGCTTGCGGAAAAAGCGCTGCGCGAAGGCGATGAGAAGCATGCCAAGCGCTACGTCTTTCTCGCGCGCAAGCTCTCCACGCGCTACAACTGCCGCCTCGCAAAGAAGGACAGGATGCGCTTCTGCAAGTCCTGCGGCATGCCGCGCATCGTCGGCAAGAACACGGTGGTGCGCCTGAGGAAGCGCACGCGCACCGCGGAGTATGCCTGCTCGTGCGGGAAGACGGCTGGGTTTAAATATTAAATGTCGTAAAATATGTGAGAAAGAGGTGGAAAGATGTTCACATTCCAAAGTATCTCGAGTGCTCCGCTTGCGGCTGCAGCTGAGAAAAAACCCCCACTTTTCAATTATATTAGGGTAGTCATCCAAGACGTTGCCACCGCTATAAGCACCGTTTCGGACGGGCTGCTCGCAAAATACGGGCCTGGCTTGGATTTTAAACAGGGTGCAAGGGGCATTCTCTTAAATAAGACTGCAGCTGCAGTCGGCGCTCTCCCGGTAACAATAGAAAGCAAAGACGGGACTTGCCGTGTACTAAATCAATCCGCATCATTGCCTTTCAGCCTTACCGGGCTTGATCCAAAAGGCCAACAATACTGCGACGAAGTGTCCCTGGCCAACGCATCAGATCCAGAAAAAGTGGCGCTCCTGAAAAGGGTTTACTTGGATCACTATTCCCGTGATCATGGCAAGCCAACGCAGGTGCCCTTTTCGCGGAATCTTGACGATGTGAATGCAGCTCTTGCCAAAAAAGGGCTTTCACTCACACTCACTCAGGAGAACTTGAAAACACTTGCGGGCGACAAGTTCAAGGGCATGCCTAATCATATCGATGTTATAGCTGACAATGGCGAAACGTATGTGCTTGAGCGGAGCACAAGAAAGGATGGCGTGCTGAATATCTTCAAGAGAAACAACAATGTCCCCTCACAGGAGGAATACGACATTTTTCTCAACAAATCAGTTCACATGAGCGGCTATCTCACTGCCGCTAAGCTGCGCCTAGTGGAGCAAGAATTCGGATTGACAGACGGCTTTAAAATTTCGGATGGCGTTGCAATGGTCAATGCCCAGGTTACCTTAGTGCAAATTTCGCTATGGGACGCATTAAAGGAGATTCTGCCTGAAGTGACAAAAAGCATCGATTTTCGGGCAGCTCGCCAGGAACGCAGCTCAGATGAGCCCGATTCCGGGGCAATATCTTTCCTTTCTTCCCGTCTAGACAAAACAATTGCATATGCCCAATCCCTTACAAGCAACAAGACGAAAAAGGAATACGATTCAGTGACATCAAAGGGCGCATATGATCGCCTCAGGGGGGCGTTGGAAGGAATTTTCAGCAAATATGCATCTCCAGCGTTACAGCTAGCCCAAAATTCAATAGATGGTTTCATGTCTGTAGTTATAGGTGATGCAAAGAACCGCGGCTCAATTGAGGACTCGAGGAACACAACCGCCTTCGCTTACGACCTTGCCAAGAAGAAAAAGGAGGAAAAAGACGACCAGGACAGCAAAACGGACGGCGGCTTTGCCTGATGCGGCGCTGGGAGTGCCGGGAGGCCTTGCACATAATTTAGTCATTCCTTACTTGCTGCCCTTCCTTTATGTGCAGGCTTGGGAATAAATGTGCAACATCGTCGAAACTCGTCGATGTGCCGTTTTCGAAAGCTTCCCTTATCAAAACACAGATGTTGTGGCAAAGCAGCATGGCAAGCGCCTCGTTCACCTGCCCTGCTTCGCCCTTGAGCATCAGCTTCCTTGAGAACTTTCTTTTTACTGCGCTGAAGGTGCTCTCCACGTTGCTGCGCAGGTGGTATCTGCTCATGAACTCGTCCTGGTGCAGATGGAAATAGTGATACATCTTTACCCATGCAAGGCTGCCACATTTCTTGGCAGTGGCATTGACTTTGAATGGAATGTAGGGCATGGCGCCCATTTCAAACGCCACATCCAGGTTCTTCCTGCTGATATAGCCCTTGTCGGCGCAGATTTCCTTTACCCTGAAATTCTTCGCAGTTTCTCTCAGGAGCACTGGGAAGTGCGGCGAGTCGTTGCTGTGGCCATCAGTAACCTCAATGGCTGTAACGATGTTAGACTTCACGCCGCAGATTACGTGTATCTTTATCCAATCATGTTCCCTTACCACTTGCAGCCTCTCATCCAGCCAGCGGGAATAGAACGCAGAGCTCAGGCCGCTTGCGTCCATCGCAAAGGTCGTCTCAAAGTTCCTAAGGGGCAGCGCAGACAGCCTAATAAGGTCGGTAAGGAGCGGTGTCATCCTCGGGTCATTGAAGTACTTCAAAAGCGTGTTAAAGTGCGGCACGCGGGCAATCAGGCCCCTTTGCATGGCAATGGTGAGGTCAGAGCTCACCCGCCTTGAGGAAAGCCCCTCATAGAGCTTTGCAACCATGCAGAAGGCCATTTCGCGGGTGCTTGCACTGGGCCTGCCAACCTTGCCGTTTTCCTCCTCAGGCAGCCTTGCGCAGAGGTCTTCCAGAATGTCGAGGAAAAGCAGCTTTTCGTTCACTTGGGCTTCCGAATAGGCGGGCCAGTCAATGGTGGCTGGTGCGCGTGGAATGATCTCGTTTGGCTTGAAATCATAAGTCTTTCTCTCTGGAACGTGGTCAAGGAGCTCGTTGAAGTTTGAGCCGCACCTCTTGCATGCATAGTGCTGCGAGACGGTGTTTACACCGTATTTCCGCCCGTTCTTGATTATATCGGCGGAGCCGCAGTTTTTACAAGCGTTCAACATCTCAGCCACCTTACCTACTAGTAATATACCAATAGGTATATTCTGGCAAAAGCTTATATACCTTATAGTATATTCCTTAAGAGTATGGCAAAGGTACAGCTCTCTGGTTTCAGATGCGAACGATGCGGCCATGAATGGCTCCCCCGTGGCGACGACGAGCCACGCGTGTGTCCGAAGTGCAAAAGTCCCTACTGGAATAAGCCTCGCAAGGCTTTGCAGAAAGGACGAAGATAAACAGGTCGCCTCTTCTCTTGACTACAACACATCTATTGGTCAAATCCAAGTCGGCTTCTTCCTAGTTTTTCTAGAAAGTCACTCGAATCACCAAATGGAATCGCCCCATAATCCTGCAAGGCGCTTTTCACGCCTTCATTTGGTTTTAGTTCCAGTTCAAGTTTTGGACAGAAGATGGGTCGTTTTTGCTGATTGGCAATTTTGGTTTGAACGACAGCCCCCCCATTATCGCCACTCACCATTACTGCCACTGCGTCAGCAATTCCTGAAGTTATACGATTCCTGCGCACAAAGGATATTGGCGAGCCCTGGAAGCTTGGAAGGTATTCGCAGATAATGAGCCCGTCCCTATTTTTGATCTCTTCAAAGAGAGGAATATTCTCAAGCGGATATGGCCTATCGAGTCCTGTTCCAAAAACACAAATGGTTTTACCACCGCTGAACTCCAACGCTCCTTTATGTGCGGCAGTGTCTATTCCACTCGCCCCCCCACTACATATTACAATGTCTTTCTCAGATAATTCTCTGCAGAACTTCTTGGTAAATTCCAAAGCTTTGTTGTCCGCTTGGCGCGTACCAACAACTGCGATTACCTTTCTTTTTACCAGGTCATAGTTTCCATAATAAAAAAGAGTGGTTGGTGGGTCTGGTATGAACTTTAGTTTACGAGGATATTCATCCTCATTCAGAATAACTATCTTCATTCCCCCGCGCATTGCATTTTCCAGCGTGGCTTTCAGATTATCGTCTGGCGAATTAATGACCTTTTGGAATTCAGCAAGACCATTTTCATCGAAAATTCTCGTTTCAATCAATTCGTTCAAACTCGCAGAATATACTCTATCAACGTCTCCAAAATAATGCATCAGTTTCAGGATCCTGCTTGGGCCAATACCTTTTACATCGCACAGCCGAATCCATTTACTCAGTTTTTCAATATCCTTCATATAATCCCTCACCGAAGTTCATTTTCCGCAATCACAACAACAGCAACATTCTTTGCTCCGCATTTATACAAAAGCGAACCATATGCGGCAACATGAGCCCCAGTTGCCAAAATATCGTCTAGCAAAATTACAGACTTTCCATTTACTGATATTGAGGCACTTACTGCGGCGTGTGCTCTTATTTCTTGGAAACGCTCCGCAGAACTCATGGTGTAACTCTTTCTACAACCAGGTGTTTTTATTAGCACATTGTGCGGCTCCACACTATATTGTTGTTTGAGTTTCTCCTGCATCATCCCACACGTTTTATTATGCGGGCGGTCGTGGCCAGGCATTAGGCAGGAACAATCGAAATTATCCTGTTCCATCTTTCTTGCATACAAGAAAGTTCTCTCAAATTGGGGCCAAAACTTTTCTGATGAATCATTGTCCTTACTATTGTAAACTTGCCACGAATACTCATCTTTACCCCAAGTGGATTTTGCATAGTACTTGCCAGAATAGTAACACATGATATTCTTTTTTGTGTCCGCATCGTGAACAGTTCTTGAAGTCGGCGAAATTTCTCCCATTTCAATCCCACATGGTAATTACCCTAGAAAGCTTAATAAGGTTTCTCCATTATATACATGTAGAAATCAGGTAGTTGTAATGATGGCAGGAAGGAGGCGAGGTTATGAATGACGGCGGAATAGGGAGGTTTGGAAGGAGTGTTAAGTTGAAAGTAGGCAGCACATCTATTCAGCCGGGCTGGGTCGTAAACAATTTCGATCTCGACCAAGCGGAATTTATGAATCAACTGAACTACAAGTTCGCATATCCGCAGCCATTGTACGAGCGCGTGCTACAATTTTATGACGATTCGCTGAAGTCCCTTGTCAAGGACGCGACTTACCGGGCAGACAAGATTGCGGAACTTACTGCCTTCAGGGAAAAACATTCAGGCAAGTACGTCAAGGCGCACGCGCAAGTCCCTTATGCTCTCAACGTTGGAGAAAGCGAGATAGGCGCATGGGTTGATGTGCAGCAAGCGGCGAATCTGCGAGTTATTGAAGTGCTGGATTCCCCTCGCTCCACAGTAGGGGATGTCGAACGTGCGATTAAAGCCTGCCAGGACAAGATTAAGCCAGGTCAAACGATAATGTTAGGCATCAATACAAAGAATCCTCGTGTGAATGGCATTCTTCACCGTATAGAGATTGCCAAGCAGTACGGAATTGAGGCTCTCACCTTCTATGGCGGCGCCAAGCCCACACTCACATGGCCAGTGATTGCGTGGGCGCTTCAGGAGAGCAAGATATTTGCGCAGTACGCGGGCATCAACCGCATCACGAAAGTAAACCCAGAGCGGCACATTGAATTGGCCCACGTTGCGCAGGCTTTCGGATTCAACGCAACATCGCTTAGGACCATCAGGAAGAGGCAGACGAAGGCAAAAGCCCAGAAAAGGAAAATTCTTCCTCCGAGAGCATATGACTCGTTGCAGTGGGAAAGGGTGCCCGCTATTGAGATGATTGAGAAATACAAGGACCACTGGCCGTCTGATATTTCTCATCCAATAGTTGGCGAAAAAAGTCCGAAAGAGGTGTACGCGCTGCCGCTCAAGTTAAGGAATGCAGCTCTATACAGCTTTGAGGCTGCCGAAGCCGACTACGAGCTGAGAAAGGCCGAGGAAGCGATAGCCCGAGGCGAGTATCCAGAAGTCATAAAGGAGAAACACAACTTCAGCACATTAGTGGCTATTCTCTCAAAGAATTATGCTGGGCAACAAAAGCTGTGATGCGCTTCTCGACAAGTTCACCCAACCTCTTAGCGAATCTCCGTTCCCTTGCCTCACCAAGTTTCATGCTGTACAATTCACCATCTTCGCCTCTCCACCACCCTTCTTTTGAGAGTTCATCATCAGTCTTTCCTTTGCAGTGCTTCTCGCGGTAACTTTCTTCCCACATGGCAATCTCTTGATAGATGAGAAATGACTCTAAGTCTTGCTTTTTTTCCATAATCCCACCACGACTGTTCTTGAATACTCTTTCATGAAGAATTTTGGGACAATAATATGCGCCCCATTTCCAAACTCTACAATTTCTAGCTGCTTTGAAATGATTACGTCGCACGCGCATTCTTGTTTTTTATGCTCTACAAGTTTCTTGGTTTTCATGTATATACGATGTATATACAATAAAAACAGTTAAAAAACTAGCAGGCGAATGGTGTTATGGTTGGTAAATATGGGTAATTTTTACTTCGACATTGAAACAACTGGGCTGGACCCAAAAAAGGACAAGATAATCACTGTTCAGTACCAGCCACTCGATAGAAACACTGGCGAGGCCATGGGAGATCTCATAATCTTAAAAGAATGGGAATCATCAGAACGTGACATGCTTGACAAGCTTCTCCGCGAGTCAGGCATCGCTGATAAATATCCATTCAAGTTCATCCCTACTGGCTATAATCTTGGTTTCGAGCATAATTTCTTGAAAGAGAGGACAGCACTGCACGGTTTCACTCCGATTGATATTCTGAACAAGCCTTTCATAGACTTGCGGGCGATTGGAATACTCATGAATAGGGGCGAATTCAAAGGATCTGGATTGGACAAAATATCTGGGAAGCCAACCAACGGAAGTCAGCTTCCAATATGGTATAAAAACTGCGAATATGACAAGATCGTAGACTATATTGAAACCGAGGCCAAAGAGTTCATAAAACTAAACTCTTGGCTTTACAAAGAGATGCCAATTTTCTTAGAACGGTTAAAAAAAGAGCAACTTAAGGACAAAAAAGATGGAAAAAGCACTGGCATATAGGTTAAGGAAGCCTTTTATTCTCTATAGGGAAAGACTGGCTCATAAGGATGTGTTGAAAAGATGTCTCAAGATAATAATAACTCTGGGTTCTCTGACCCAAACTTTGCAAAAAATAAAACGCTTCCAATCCACCGATGGATCCCCTGGATTGCTGGATTTTCAAAGGATTTTGTAGATAGTGCCATAAAGACAAGAATGGGTAAGCGAAGAGGACTAATACTAGATCCATTCTGTGGCGTAGGTACTACTCTTCTTTCAGCAATTTATCATGGACATAACGCGGTTGGTTTTGAAATTAACCCGTATGCAGCACTGGCCTCTAAAGTAAAGAGCCGCGCCCACCTATTTGATTTTGAACAAATAAAGATGGAAATTGCCCGCTTCAAAACATATTATGCCTTGCATATCGAATCGGAGGAAACAAGTGGGGTTGCCCCCTTAAAGTTCAAGACAAAAATAGAGTTTTATAGTCCTCGCGTTCTAAGAAAGGTTCTCGTCGTGAAGAGCTTTATAGAATCTATAGATAACGCAGATGTACAAGAACTCTTCAAAGCGGCTTTTGGTGCAACTCTCGTGAAATACTCTAATTATTCATATGAACCTAGTCTTGGAACACGCGAGGCCGCAGGAAAAAAGAGGATAGATGATTATGATGTGGTGAGCGCAATTGAAGAGAAGCTTGATGAAATCTTAACAGATATAAGTTATTCAAAAAAAGTTGCTAAAAAGAAACGATTTGGAGATGCAAAAATTATAGCAGATTCATTCTTCAACTACTCAAAATATATCAAGGCGGGTAGTGTTGATTTAATCATAACATCTCCTCCATATCTCAATAATTACCATTACATTCGAAATACAAGACCACAGCTTTATTGGCTCGATCTTATTCTAGGTTCCGAAGATTTGAAGAAACTAGAGAAGAGTAATTTTGGAAAGTATTGGCAGACGGTAAGACAGGAAAAACCAATCTCTCTAGACTTTAGAACAAACGATGGTGAGATTGAATCGTGTATAGCTTCAATAAGAAATACTAATCACGATGGTGCAAGCTATGGTGGAGCTGGCTGGGCAAATTACGTTACGACGTATCTAAACGATTGTAATAGATTCTCTCAGGGTATCAAGTATTGTCTCAAAAAAGGTGGGTGTGCCTTAGTTGTAATTGGAAACAACATCATACAAGGAGTTCCCGTTCCGACGGACGTATTTTTTGGGAAAATAGCTGAACTTAACGGGCTTAGAGTCACTAAAATTCATATTCTAAGAGAAAAAAGAATAGGAGACAGCATAACGCAATCGACGGTAAGAATTGGTGAAAATAAAATCAAAACCAACCTATATGAGGCTGTTGTAGAATTGGAGCTACTTTAAATCCTGTAGCGTGCCCCTTATTTTGTGAGTAATTTTAGGAATAGTCGACGCCCGATTATGTAGATTTTTGGTCCATCCTCGCCCAGGGTGCAAAATATCCCACTCTGATATTGACTGTTCATACCTTCCTTTACCTGGATCGTGGTTTCCAAATCCATCAATGACTGAGTTCCATAAAGGATGATATTTTCGGATAAGCCCGGCTTCCACAGTGCCAATCAAGTCGTTTTCTATTCCATTAAGAACCATGAAACGGGCAGTGAAATCTGATAATCGCAGGTTTTTAGCCTGTGAAATACTACGAGCATGTTCATTAAGACGTCTAAAAAGACTATTATCCTCAACTGATGTTCGCCTGCCTTGTCGCCAACCTTCAGGAACGGCTTTTCCAACATATATGGGCAGTTTGCCCGCTTTAGCGTTTATTTTTGCTATTGGCGCATATTTTGCAAATTTACCTCTGAAATAAATAGCATAAATGCCAACACCGCAGAACTTTGTGGTTAGCGGAAGTGGCATCTCTGGTGTTGCTTCAAAGAAAGCCAAGGCTTCATTCATGACACTTTGGAATTTAACTGATTGGAAGGTATGAACCTTAACATCAAGGTCTGCCATATCGATTTATGTGCAACCAAACCCTTTTATGTGCAGCGGGGAGTTAATATGCAAAGCCAGTGCCGGGATATGGTTTTATATACCCATCCCGCCGTATAAGACGGCTTTTCCGAAGCGAAGAGAGGCTGAGTTTCGCCTTCTGTCTGGCTTTCCGGAAGCACTAATGGGGCTGCGCGCGTGCGCGGCAAAAGCGAAAAAAGATTCAATGTTCCTAGATGAGGTGTTCGAATGGTGACTGTTTACGACGTGGTGCCGAACAAGCTGGTTGCGAAGACCGCCGCCAAGCTTGAGGGCATGGGCATAGTGCCCCCTGCATGGGTGGGCACGGTGAAATCCGGCTCGCACAGGGAAAGGATGCCCCAGCAGAAGAACTTCTGGTACATAAGGCTCGCGGCAATCCTTAGGAACGCCTACATCAACGGCAAGGTGGGTACAAGCAGCCTTCGCACGCACTTCGGCGGCAAGAAGATACGCGGCGTGAGGCCCGAGAAGAAGAGGAAGGCAGGCGGCGCAATCATAAGGAAGGGAATGCAGGCATTGGAAAAGGCGGGCCTGATGATCAAGAGGAAGACCGGCAGGGAAATCTCAGCGGCAGGCAAGAAGCTGCTGGACGCAGCGGCAAAGGAGGCCTCCTGAGGCGGTGCATTTGCCAGACGAGCAGGAAAACGAGCAGCAGCAGGCGCGGGAGCTCTACCAGAAGAGGCTGCAGGCGCTGCAGCTTGAGATGCAGAAGAAGGAGCTCCTGAGGAATATGCTTTCCCCGGAAGCGTACGAGCGCATGTCAAACGTGCGCATGTCCTCGCCTGAGCTTTATGACAAGGTGGTAAGCTCGCTTGCCTACCTTGCGCAGTCCGGGAAGAAGATAAGCCGGATAACCGATGAGCAGCTTTATGCGCTGCTTGCGAAAATGACCGAGCGGCGCGAGACTTCCATCGAATACCGCTCGAAATAGCATGTGAAGTGACATTCATGTACCATCCAGGAAAAATCGTAGCGGTCCTGTCCCCGTCGGACAAGGGCATCACATCCGCAGACACGTCTGTGCAGGCAACGCTCCACATGTGGGACGAGAACGTCCTTACCATGCTGGTTGCGCCAAAAATTGCGGGAAAGGTGCGCGAGGGCGACATCGTGCTTTGCGACTACCGCCCAGAGGGCGGCATGTCCGTGCCGGTCCCCAGGAACATCGTGGTCAAGATTCTCAAGGGCAAGCAGGCCGAGAAGATGTGGCAGGAGTACAAGGAAGTGCACGAGAAGAGGAACAAGCGCGAGAGCAAGGAGAAGCAGGCGCAGCAGAGCTACATAGGCTGACGTTCAAAAGGTGAATTTATGAGCAAGAAAACTGCAAGGGCGAAAGCGACTTTGGGCAAGATGATAAAGAGGAACAGGCGCATCCCGCTTTTCGTGATTGCGAAGACGAACAGGCAGGTCACGCAGAACCGCGAGGTCCGCGCGTGGCGCAGCCACAAGCTGAAGATGCGCTCGCAGAAGCGCCACAGGCTCAACTAAGGTGTGTTTATGGCAAATCTTGAAAGGATATACACGATACCGCTCCGCGATGCTTACGAGCACCCGAGGAACAAGCGCGGCAAGCGCGCAATCAACATCATACAGGCCTTTGCGCTGCGCCACATGAAGGCGGACGACGTGCGCGTGTCCGAGGGCGTGAACAGCAACATACTGCGCGACGGGATAGAGAAGCCCCCGCGCAGGATAAAGGTGCGCATGGTGAAAGGCGAGGACGCGCTCGTGCGCGTGTGGCTCATCGGCGAAGAGGAGAAGATAAAGGCCGCCGCGGACAAGAAAAAGAAGGAAACGGAAGACAAGAAGAAGGCGGAAGAGGCTGCGAAGAAAGCCGCGGACGCCAAGAAAGAGGAAGCGAAGAAGGCTGCCGATGCAAAGAAGGAGGCTGCCAAGCCATCGGCAGCGGCTCCGGCTGCTGCCCAAGCGGCAAAGCCAGCGTCAACTGCAGCAGCAGTTGGCGCGCAGTCGCCGAAGGCGACTCAAGCAACGGCTGCTCCCGCACCTTCGGCTGCCAAGCCAAAGTAGCTTCTTTTTCCCTCCAGTTTTTATTTTTCTTTTCTGCATTTTAATCTTAAGGTGTTCTGCATGAAGTTGGATTTCAAAAAAGCATTCAAGGCCGCGAAGATGCCGGCACTGGCGCTCATTGCCGTTACGGTCCTAAAGTTCGTTCTTGTAGCAGTCGGTATTGGGGTCCCTGTCATCATTTTGCTTCCAATCCAATTCGCCATCCTGGCCTATGCAGGCTACAACGGTGTGAAGGCTTTCAAGCTAGACCTTGCAAATGGTGCGCTTGCAGGCGCAACAGCATCGTTTTTGTCCATGATATTCACAGTCCTTGTAAGTTTTGCACAATACTTCTCAGGCGTTCTTGTTCCCCCGGCCCTTTCTGCACAAACTAGCATGTCAAGCGGGACCATTATGATCTTTTTGCTTGCCGGCTCTCTCGGAATGCTGATATTCAGCCCGGTAATCGGCATCGTATTCGGCGCAATAGGCGCGTACATCGCCCAGAAGAAATGAACGCATTTCGGTGCTCATATGGAATTCCCAAAAACAAGCAATTTCGGCAACCCGCACATCGGGTTGTTCGCGCGGGCATCGGACAAGCTGATTGCAGTGGACACCACGTCAGCGCCAAAGATGCTCACCGCGCTTGAGGCGTTCGAGGTGCCCATGGTGCGCGCGTCGTTCGGCGCAAGCGGGCTGGTGGGCATTTACATGTCGCTCAACTCCAACGGCGCAATAATCCCGTCATTTTGCGAGAAGGCGGAAATTGCCTTGCTTCGCTCGCACGGACTCAACATATTCTCCCTTCCAGGCGAGTTCTGCGCGGCAGGCAACAACGTCGCGGCAAACGACTTTGGCGCGGTCATCAACCCTGAAATCCCCCGCGCGATGGCAAGGAAGATATCTGACTGCCTGGGCGTGGAGGCTGTGGGCAGGCAGGTGGCGGGCTTTTTCACGGCAGGAAGCGCCATCCTTGCCACCAACAGAGGGTTCCTTTCGCACAACCGCTGCTCCGAGGAAGAGTTAAAAGAGCTTCAGTCAATACTCCACGTGCAGGGCGTGAACGGCACGCTCAACACAGGCGTGGCATTCCCCGCGCTTGGCGCGGTGGCAAACTCGCATCACGCGCTCTTCGGCGAGGCCTGCACGGGCTTTGAGATGGGCCGCGCGGTGCAGGGGCTTGACCTGATATAACGTTTAAATGGTGATAAAATGGCAAAGTTTTTGGTGAACGGGACGACAAGCACAGGCGGCGCGGCAAGGCCTTTCGAGAAGCAGGTGGAGGCGCCGTCCGAGAAGATGGCGCGCGAGAAAGTATACGCGCTTTTCGGCAGCAACGCAGGCATTAAAAGGTCAGCCATCAAGATAGCATCTGTGGAGAAGATCTGACTCTGCCTCGCTCTTGCGGGGAAGGTTTGCGGGGTGCGCTTATGGGGAACGAAGAAGAGCTTAACCGGATAGAAGGCGAGCTTCAGATGCAGCAGTCCAGGGGCGAGGCCATCCGCCAGCAGATACAGGGCATGCAGAACTCGTCTCTGGAGATTTCCACTGCAATAGAGGCGCTCCAGAACATCAAGAAAGTCAAGGGCGACACGCTCGTGCCCATCGGCGCAGGGGTGTTCTTTTCCTGCCAGAAGCCTGACTTTGACCACGTGGTCATGAACATCGGCGCGGGCGTCATGGTGCAGAAAAAGCCCGAAGAGGCGCTAGGCGCCCTGGTGGAGAGGCAGAAGAAGATAGCCGACGCCATGAAGTCCGCGCAGGAGGACATGGTGCAGGTGATAAACGCAATAGACACGCTCACCAGGCGCGCAAGCGCCATTGGAGTCGAGGAGGAGCGCAATGTTCGGCCTTCTAAAGAACAAGCTCGCTAGTTTTATCAAGGGGCTTTCGGGCAAGGAAGAGAAAAAGGAAGCGGAAGCCTTGCCTGTTGAGGAACCAAAGTCCGTAGTTATAGAGGAAAAGAAGGAAGCTACAAAAATAGAAAAAAAGGAAGGGCCAAAGCCTGTTGAAAAGAAGGCGGCTGAAGAAAAAAAACCTGAAAAGAAGGCGGAGCCAAAAACCGAGGCAAAGCCGAAAATGGAAAAAAAGCCGGCTCCTGCCCCAAAAATAATCGAAAAAAAATCAGAGCCAAAGCCGGCTGAAATAACGCATGCTCCCAAGCCGGAAATGAAACAAGCGGAGCCCGAGCCAGTTATCGCTCCTCAAAAGATAGTCGAGGCTCCGAAAAAAGAAGAGCCGAAAAAGTCCATCATCGACGTCCTTTTCAGGAAGCCTACGCCAAAGCCTGCCGGGGCCCCAATGCCAAAGCCAGTTGAAGTTCAAAAGCCATCTATCCAGACGGAAAAGCCAATCTCGCAGCCCAAGTCCGCCGAGGCTTTGCAGCCCAAGCCTGCCGAGGCGCCTCAGCCCTCGCCGCAGCCCAAGCTCTCCGAAATGAAAAGGCAGCCAGAGGCGCAAAAGATGGCGGTTCAGCCATCTGCGCACCACAAGCCTCCGGCGCATCCCCTTCCCGAAACGCCATCGCAGGCTGAGCGCGATTTTTCGCAGCTGGAGCGCAGGGCAACATCCTCATCCGACAAAAGGGAAATCGCGCCAAAAATCGGCATAGCCACCACCCTCAAGTCCATCTTCTCAAGCGAAATCACAATCGGCGAGGCAGAGGTCTCCGACCTCCTGTCGGAGCTGGAGCTTTCATTGCTTGAGGCCGATGTCGCATACGATGTCTCGCTTGACGTCTCAGCGCAGCTGCGCGCAAGGCTTGTGGGCATGAAGGTGCCAAAAGGCAAGGTGGAGGAAAGGACGCGCGAGGCGATACAGGGCGTGCTTGCCTCGGTGATGACCTCAGACCGGAAGTTCGACATGGTGGCCCGCGTGCGCACCCTTGAAAAGCCTGCAAAGATACTTTTCGTGGGGCCAAACGGGGCTGGCAAGACCACCACGATGGCAAAAGTCGCGCACATGCTCCTTGCCGGCGGCATGACAGTGGTTTTCTCGGCATCCGACACTTTCCGCGCCGCGGCAATCGAGCAGACCGAGGTGCATGCGGGAAGGCTGGGCATCAAGGTGGTGAAGAGCAAATACGGCGCCGACCCGGCATCCGTGGCATTTGACGCGGTGAATTTCGCGCGCACGCACAATATCGACGTCGTGCTCATAGACTCCGCAGGGAGGCAGGACACAAATGCCAACCTGCTTGACGAGCTCAAGAAGATAAGCCGCGTGGCAAAGCCTGACATAAAAATCTACATCGGCGAGTCCATCGGCGGAAACTCGCTCATAGACCAGGTGCGCGCATTCGACGAGGCAATAGGCATGGACGGCGCCATACTCACGAAAATTGACTGCGACGCAAAGGGCGGCACCGCGCTCTCGCTCACGAAGTCAACAGGCATACCTGTGCTTTATCTCGGCGTGGGGCAGGCATACACGGACCTGATACCTTTCGAGCCTGAGAAAATCGCGCAGGAGATAATGAGCTGATTGCGCAGGGTTTTAAATTTCAGCCGAGTTTTCCCGCCATGGGCTCTTCTTCGCAGTCCGTGCAGATGCTTGAGGCGCCAGCAACCGCGAAGGCGGATGCAAGCGCCGGCAGGCTCCCGCTGCTTTCCCTGCTCACATTCTCCCCCATGGGAAACCCGCTTACCGACCTCTCGCCCGTGCAGTGCAACCTTTTTTTCGACTATCTCATGATGTCTTTGCACAACCAGCGGAAGGAGCAGGCTGAGCGCACGGCCGCGCTCAACAAGAAAATCGTGCTTCCCGCGGCGCTTTCAGCCGCTGCGCTGGAGGCAGGCAGGCTCTCATCCGAGCAGAAGCTGCGGCAGGCGCAAATCGAGGAGGGCATGAGAAAAGCGGGGGAAATGAAGGCGCAGCAGGAAAAGATTGCCATTGAGGAAGCAGGGCGGAAAAAAGGCGAAGGGGCGGCAAAGGGGAAAAAAGACGGAAGCGGCGGGGACGGGCAAACTGGCGAGGGCGGTGTGGCTTTCGGAACCATTGGCGGCGAGGGGGCGGCCGGCGCAGGGGGCTTGGCAGGCTGGAGATGGAGCTCGCTTTTCAAAAGGCACGATGAGGAAAAAAAGGGCGGGGAACAGGGTGGCTTGGGCCCGTCGTTCTCATCCGCGTTCGGGCAAAAGGCAGGGGAAGTGTCGGGCGCAATCGGGCAGATGGCGCCAGTGATTGACGATTACGCGCGCGGGAATGCCGAAAAGGAAAAGAAGGTGGTCGGGGACCTGCACGGCCAATTGCGCGCGTCAAACTTTGTGACTGACGACCTGATGGCATCCCTCCTCATGGTGATAGAGGACGACGCCTGGGCAGGCGAGGAGGGGGGCTTGGGCACTGCAAGGCCGCACGGGGGCGCAACCAGGCTTGCCGCGCTTGTGCCCCAAAAGCTCCGGAGCACCGCCCAGGACTCCGCGGTGGTGAGGCTTGCCTCGGTGCGCGAGATGCTCCGCTACTATTTCAAGCTGCACCCGCAGGACTACCACGGCGCCCTCGCATCCGCGCTTGGCATCACGGCGGACCAGGAGGAGGACAGCACCTTCCTGCAGGAGCGGCTTGCATTCGAGCTTGCAAGCATAGGCAGCTTCGCGCTTGCGCAGAAGCTCCTTGCCGAGGTCAAGCTGAAGAAAAAGCTCGACACGCGCGAGTGCCTGATGAAGCTGGGCTACCGCTATGACGTGAAAAAGAAGCGCCTCATACTCGGCAAGCGCACATGCGGAAAGCCCGTGGAGGCGCGCGGGATAATCAGCTTGCTTTTGGCATCGGCTAGGAAGTAAGCTATGGCGCGCGCGGGCAAAGCCTTATTTACAGCATTATCTCGCACGCGCAAACTGGCTGCTCAAGGCCGAATGCTGAGAGCACATCTGGCGCGATTTCCCCGAAATAGCCCGCCTTCCTGCCGTCGATGTAAAGCGCCGCGCACCTGCCGGGCAGGAACGCGCCATATTCTTCCGCCTTCACGTCTGCGCTCTTGCCTGTGTTTTCCACAAGCGCCATCACCACTCCCTTAATCTCCGAGAAGTTCGCCTTGGAGTGCATGGAAGCAAAGGAAAGCGACTGCGAAAGGGAAATCCTGGCTGCCTGCCCCAAGCCGCTTTCCGGCGATGCAGGCGCTGCAACTGGGCCAACCTCATACAGCTTTATCGGCAGCTTCTCGTTCTTGCTGTCCGCAAGCGCGGAAAGGAGGTTGGGCAGGATGGATGAGCGGAAGAACGCAAATTCCTCGGTAAGGGGGTTTTCAATCTCCATCCGCCCGCCTGGCATCACGCGAGCCTTCTTCTCAAGCGCAGCATTTGAAAGCGTCCAGGTGACTGCCTCGTCAAAGCCCAGCCCCACCAGCAACTCATGGTATGGTGCCTGCGGTTTTTCCCTGCCCATGGTCTGCACGGAGGGAAGGCTTGGCTCGAAATTGTTGAAGCCGTACGCAATCGCAACATCCTCTATCAGGTCGACCTCGTTCATCACGTCCGTCCTGTAGCCGGCTGAATAGGCAAATCCCGCGTCCACTCTGTAGCCCATCCTGGCAAGCAGCGGGCCCACTTGCTCTGGCGTGCATGCAACGCCCAGCAACCGCTCGGACTCCTTCACGGGAAGCGGCCACTTCTTCTCGGCAAGCAGCTGGTATGGCACGCTGTTGAGCGTAATCCTTTCAACCGAGCCGCCCCTGTCTGCAAGCGCAGCGACAACGATGTTCACAGCCTGCCTCACAGCTTCCTCGCTCGTGCCTGTGCAGTCTATGAAAACGTTTTTCGTCTCACCGGTGAGTTTTGTGAGCTCGCCATTGATGATTGGCGGGAAGGAAAGTATGTCATGCCTGCTGTCCTCTATCATGGGGCACATGTCTGCCACAAGATGCTCAAACGCCATCCCCTTCGGATGTCTTCTCAGGATTTCCAGCGGCGTCATGCTCTCCGTGCTTTCAAGCGGCACAAAGCGCACATCCTCGCGCCCGCAGGCAAAATAGCGGAATGGCGCGCGCACCTTGTCCATATCGTGGATGCCAATCGCAACCTTGTGCCGCTTCCTTCCCAATGTCTCATGCAACTTCTCCTGCAGCTGCATAATCGAGCGCACCGTGCTGTCGTTGAACGTGATGCCTTTCACCACCGCGCCGCCAAAGTATGGGCGCACTGCGGTGACAGAAGCGTCCACGGTGAGCTCCACGCCCGAGTCGCCAATGGAATACACGGCCGGCTCTCCCTTCAAATAGCATCGGAGAGCGCGCGCAATCCCTTCCACAGACAATGCATCCGGGCGATTGGGCGTGACCTCGACATTAAGCTCCCCGCTCTCCATCTTCTCAGTGGGAAAGCCAAGCATGGTGAGCGTGTCGATTGCCTCCTGCTCGCCAACAGAAACAAGCTCGTTGAGGTCTGAAAGGGAGATTTGCAGCTGTGCCATATCGGAGATAAGCAAGGCTAAGTTAAAAAAAGATGCAGACATCTTTTTTTAGCAGTGGGGTGAGAGCTAGCAAATCCCACTCAAATAAAAAAACAAGACGGAAGGGAAACGCGCTTCAATATTTTTTGGGCACGCCTGCCCTTTCAGGCAATATGAATTCCCAGCACACCTGGCTCATCCTCTCTGCAGGGTCTGGCGCGCCTGAGCTCGACTTGCCTTTGGGCGCGTTCTTGTCAGGCTTGGCGAATGCATCTTCCAGCACAGGCCTCTGCCTCTCCACTGCCTTTACGGTGCATATGCGGGCTTTCTGCGCCGAAATCCTGTCAATAGTCTTTGCCGAAAATGACGGGGCAGTAACTGCCATGGATGCAGCAAGCAATAGCGTGGTTTTCTTCATGAATATCCCTCCTCTAAAGAATTGCGTCGACAATGTGCTTCTTGCCCGCTATCACTATGGATGGCAACTCGTTCGCGTAAAAAGTCTGGCCTGCCACCTTCACGAATGGGATAAAGGCTTCGCTGGCAGCATATAGCCTGCCAGAGCGCATTGATAGCGCAACACTCTTTTCCTTCCAATTCGTGCTGGTATTTTCCATATTCCCACTGTTTACCATTATATGCCAAAGGGTATATAAAGATAGTGGTTAAAAGCGGGAAAATGGTAAGACGCGGCGGGAGACTGAAAAATGCGCGCGCTAAGGGAAATAGGGTAAAAAAGAAAGAAAAATAAAAGAAAAAGAGAAAGTTACACAACCTTCTCTGCGACGGCGCTTGACGCCTTCACCGCTGTTATGCGGATCTTGCAGGTCTCGCCGACAGCTACTCCTGGGACGAATATGACGAATCCTTCCTTCTTGGCGATTCCGTCGCCCTTGGCAGCCACTGCCTCGATGGTCACGTCAAGCTCGTCGCCGACCTTGACTGGCTTGGGCATGTCGTTGCCGCCTCCAAATCCTCCTCTTCCAAATCCCATTCATCTCAACTCCTTTCTTTGCTTAAATAGGGCATAAGCATGCATAGAACAAAAGATTTTCAGACTTTGCAGCCAGAAACTCCAAGTAGAGCACGCCTCCCTCTGAGGATGGTTATAGCCGACTAGTTTATAAACAATTCGCCAGCGCGCGCTTTAAAATAATTGCCGCCTGAAGTCCATCATGGCAACTTACTCCTCGTCAGGCGTGGACATCAGGAAGGTGAAAGGCATACACGGCGCGATAAACGACGCCATATTTTCCTCGCTTCCAGATTATGTTCTCCCAATAAAAGGGCACTATGCAGGGCTTTTCAAGTCAGGCGGCCAGACGCTTGCCATACACTGCGATGGAGTGGGCACAAAGGTGATGGTGGCTGACGCGCTTTCCAAGTTCGACACTGTGGGCATTGACGCAATTGCCATGAATGTGAACGACATCGTCTGCCTGGGCGCGCGCCCGCTTGTGCTTGTGGACTACCTTGCGCTTGCCCATGAGGATGCAGGGCTTGTCTCTGAAATACTCAAGGGCCTCCAGGAGGGCGCGCGGCAGTCGGGCTGCGCAATCATTGGCGGGGAAACCGCCATATTGCCCGAGATAATAAAGGGCGGGGAAAAGCCGTTTGACCTTGCCGCCACCTGCGTGGGCGTGGTGGAGGGCGAGCCAATCACAGGCGCGAAAATGGTGCCCGGCGACGTCCTTATAGGGCTTGAAAGCAGCGGGCTCCACTCCAGCGGCTACACGCTTTCGCGAAAGGTGCTTGACATCAGGAAATGGGGCAAGGAAATGCTGGTGCCAACGAGAATATATGTCAAGCCCATATTGGAAATGATTGCTGCTTGCCAGGTGCACGGAATCGCGCACATAACCGGCGGCGCCTACTCCAAGCTCATGAGGATAGGAAACTATGCAAAGGTGGGCTTCCTGCTTGACAACATGCCGCCCCTAACGCCCATGATGGCTGCGCTTGCGGCGCACTTGAATTCGGATTACGAGATGTATCGGACATTCAACTGCGGAATAGGCATGGTGGTAGCCTGCCCGAAAGAGGATGCCGACAAAGTGATTGCAATCGCAAAGAAGCATGGCATTTCCGCGCAGCGGATTGGCAAGGTCGTGGAAGGAAGCGACGTCGTGCTTGAGATGGATAGGAAGAGGATTTCTCTGCTTTAAGCGCGCCTGTTTTCCCATCAGTTATCCATTTAAAAACACTTATAGCATATTTGCCATTGAGGATGGGAGTTATGCTGGCAGGGAAAGAGCGCTATCATGCACCGTGCTTCCAAATAGTGCACGTGCGCCATACCGGAAACTTTGGGCACGGGTATGGAAAGGCCCTCGCCAATTCCGTGTATTGGGTAGCAGGCAAAGGAGAAGTAAGCTGGAATGAATTCAAATTACACAATTCAAGGGAACATTATAGCAGCTCGGCAAACCGAAGGTTCTCCCTTCTTGACAACGATTATTTTGCAAAGAAGGCGACAGAGGACAAGTTTCCGCTTGTGGGAAATGTTAAATTGGCAAAAGCAATAGCCACAACTCTTGAAAAGGAGCCTGGCCGCGAGTACGTTTTTCTGGACATCGGCGCTGCAGGCGGCGCACTTAGCACGCTTTGCCTGCTGCAAAAAATGTTCGACAACGGCATTACAAATGTGAAGGTAATACTCAATGACATAAGCACGGATGCGCTTAACGCTACAAAGGAATGGAACTTTGTTTTACCTGTGGACTTGCTTCGGAAAAAATACGGCTGGAGCGAGCGGTTTGTCGATTTTGCAAGAAAGATTATTTCAAATGCAGAAATAGCCGCCGGCAACATACTGGAGATAGGGATGTTGCTGCCCAAGGCAGATGTCGTTTATTCAGGCTTCACCCACCACCACATGAACATCTATGATAAGGAAGATGGCGTGAAAATGATGGAATTTCTCACAAAACAGAACGGCATTCTTGGCGTGGTGGACGAATGCATGTCAGCCAAGGACTATCTGCGCTGGATGGATGCGCACGCCAACGAGAAAAACTCCAGGGGGCAGCGTGTGCCAATAGCTTTGGAATCGTTCATACCGCTTGAGCAGCATATCCGCTTTCTGGATTCAAGCGAAGTGATTGCCAGGGGCAAAGGGCGGCGCTACTATTACTTTGTTGCAAGAAAGGGTTAGGGCTGCCAGTTTTTACGCCACTGTCTTTGCAAACAGCAGCGCGCCCATTCCCTTTGCCATCATCTCCACCGCAATGGCAGTGAGGAAAAGCCCCATTATTTTCGAGAGTATTTCAACTGCCTTTTCGTTGATGCGCGGAAGCATCACAGAGAATATGTAGAATATCACGCCCACTATGAGGAAGGAAATGGTGACGTCCGGCACCAGCGGCATTGCGCCTGCATCCATTGCCTTTATCGTCAGGAACGAGATTACCGCCGGGCCTGTGAGAAGCGGGGTGGCAATTATCGCGATGAGCGAGTCCACCTCCCCGATTTCCTCGTGCACGGGCTTTGGGCGGACCGTCTCAATTCCCAGGAGGAAAAGCACCACCCCTCCCGCCAGTCTGAAGGCATCGATGCTCACGCCGTAAAGGCTGAAGAACTGCGGTCCCAAAAACAGGCAGAACATAGCCACAAGGTAGGCGACAACGGATGCCTTTATTGCAATCCCGTGCACATCCAGCTTCTTCTTGTACGCCGCCATGAGCACAGGGAACGAGGAAAGCGGATTCAGGAGCGCGAACATCTGCATAATGAAGGCAACATTGAACATTTTCTCACCTGACCTTATTTTGATTGATGTTGTCGGAATTCGCTCCCAACGGGATTTGAACCCGTGTTACAGGCTTTCTATAGCTGATTTTGCATTTTTCCGCCAGCGCTTTTTGCGACGAGCGCACGCGGGAGGAGCAAAAAGGGCTGTGAAAGGCCCGCGTCCTTACCGGGCTAGACTATGGGAGCCCGGTTCCATTACCCTTCGAAGGGTTAAAAAAGCATTCTTTGTCTCTTTGCCCGTGTGCATCACAAAAGCGAGGCGAGCAGCAGCTCAAGCAGCGTTACCTCCTTGCGCGGTGCAGCGCTTTCGCTTGCTTCTTCTTCATTTTCCATGCAAATCACTTCGCTTGCTCAGGCGGGAGCAGGAGGCGGGGCATCCCCTCCTGCCGGCGGCGAGGGCGGCAGCGTGCCCGCATCGGACGGTGGCGGCGGGATGTCGGAGGGCGGCGACAGCGTGCTGTTTTCAGCAGGCGTTCCCCCTTCCCCCGTCGGCGCTATTTTCTTCACGCAGCCGAATGACAGGAACAAAAGCGCAGCCACTGCAAAGGCGGCTGCCAATGCCGAAAGTTTCATATTCATGCCTCCTTAGTTCGTGGGCGCGCTCGGCGGCACGTCGCTTGCGCTTTTCAGCGTGCAGTCCGACGCCACCTTCACCCAGTATCCCTTGGCAGGCTCAAGTGTCGAGCTGTAGGCGTACTGCTCAGCCGAGGGCGAGTAGTTCCACGGGCCAGACGTTATCCTGCAGTCGCCTGCGAAGCTCGAGATTGCAGTCGATATGAGTGGCGAGCCAATCATGTTCCAGCCGGCTTTCATCGGGTATGTCGGCAGGCTGTAGTAAGGCGCGTCAAGCTCGTAGGTGCATGCCGAGTTTGCCCTTATCCAGAATCCGATCATCCCATACCTAAGCGTGGTTGCAGTGGTGTACTGGCCAGTCTGGGGGTTGTATGCCCATACTGTGGTGGAGATGTCGCACTTCTTCGCGATTTCATCCGGCGTCACTTCATAGCTGGTGGGCACGGACACCATGTTCCAGCCGCGCTCGAGCTTGATGGATATCCTGCTGGCTGGTGTAATGCCGCTGAGTACAGCCACTGTCACCGTTGACTGCGCTTGCGCGCCCTTGTCGTCCGTCACCGTGAACACTACCCTGTAAGTCCCCGGCTGCGCGTAGGTGTGCTGGAATGTCAAAAGCGAGCCTGACACCGGGCTTGGCGCCTTGTTTCCATCGCCCCAGTCCACTCCGACGTTTATGTAGGAGCCGTCAGGGTCGTATGCCGACACCTTCCAGGTGCCAGCCGTGTTAACTGCAAGCGAGGTCGGCCCTCCCACTTCCGTAATGACTGGCGGGAGGTTGCCCGTGCTGCTGGATAGCGCAATCGCGTCCATCTTTGCCCATGATGTGCCTGCGGCAGCCCCGTATGCAGTGTCGCACAGCTTCACGGTCACGGAGTTTGACGTGCCTGGCTGCGTGTATGTGTAGGACGAGCCCGGGGCCATTGTCTTTTCCTCAAGCAGCACGTCAAGGGGGCTGAGTATCCCAACTTTTGCAGTGCGCTGGCTTGCAGTTATGCCCTGCGCTGTGTAGACGCCGTCCAGCCTTACAAGGAAAGTCTTGGCGTCAATCTCCTGGCCTATTGTCAGAGTGTGGTAGCCTGCACAGACGTCCGTGCCAGGGCTTGTCGTCATCGCGCCCTTTATCCACGCACTGTTCACATCGTTTGATGCCGAGGTGGCTTTGCATGTTTCGATTGCAAGGTTGCCGCTCTTGCCGGAGTACACGTATTTTGTGCCTGGCACAACTTTTGCGTAGTCCAGGACAGCCTCGTTCGGGTCAAGTATCTGCACCATTGCCGCGCGGTCGGAGTCAGCCGAAATGTCAATCAGCTTCACACCGTAGGTATTCGTCATGGGCGGGACCTGGAGCATCTGCCCCACCGACAGGTGGTTGAAGCTCGAATCGCATCCGCTTGAATAGCCGCCCACGTTTACATAGGCTGCGCTCTGCGTGCTCCCACCTTGCGCATCTTTCACGGTGAATGTTATCATGTAGGCGCCCGCGCTTGCGTAGGTGTGCTCAAACGTTGCGCTGCTGCCAATCCTGCCCACCGCGTCCGAGGATGCCGGCGCGCTCTCGCCCCAGTTCACGCTGTAGGTGAGATAGGTGCCGTCGGGGTCGTATGCTGTTACGGTCCACGTCCCCTCCTGGTTCACGCCAAGCGTGGATGGCCCGCCCGTGCCGGTAATCACCGGCGCCTTGTTCGAGGAAACTGCTGTGTTGCCGCCCGCAGTGCTTTCAGCAAACAGGCTTCCCGCAAGCATAAGCGCCGCGAAGAGCGCGAATGCGAAATTGACGAACCCTTTCTGCATAATGCATCACCTTCCACATTTTTCATCCTTCAATCGTTCATTTTCCAAATTCCAAACATTTTCCATTTCCCTGCTTCAGCCCGTCCTCTGCACCCCATTCACACTGGCTGGCGTGGTGGTTGCCTGAGCCGCTGGCGTTGCCTCGCTTGGCACGGGCGGCGGGGAGTCATCGTTGTTCTGCAGCGTGCAGTCCGACGCCACCTTCACCCAGTAGCCCTTGCCAGGCTCAAGCTTTGCGCTGTAGGCGTACTGCCCTGCCGAGGGCGCGTAGTTCCACGGGCCAGATGTCACCTTGCAGCTGCCTGCCACCGATGCAAACGAAACGCCGCTTGCAGGCGCGCCAACCATGTTCCATCCTGCCTTTAGAGGCGAACTCCACGTGGACGCGTAGGGCGCCTCAAGCTCGTATGTGCAGGCAGAGCCTGCCTTCATCCACACTCCTACTGTTCCCTTGCCGAACGCGGTTGCAGCTTCATACTGCCCGCTGTTCGGGTTGTAGCTCCATGCGCTCGTGATGTCGCACTTCTTCTGTATGTCCGACAGCTGGACTTCATATCCCGTCGGTACCGACACCTGGTTCCAGCCGCGCTCGAACTTGAGCGTCATCTTCTCGGACGGCGGGCTTGGGATGCCTCCCTGCTTCACAAACACCTTCACGGTGTCGGATGCAACAAGCACGTAGGCTCCATTGCAGTTCCTATCCTCAGCTGCGCCGCTTGCCGCGCCGATGCAGTTCTCCCCTGTTTTTTGGTAAACCATTATCTTGGCAAAATTCGTGCCGAGCTGGCTTGCTGTGAAGTACGCCGACACTTCCCTGCCTTCGCCTGGCGCAAGCGTTATCTGCTCCTCCTTTCCCTGGCTAGGCGCAATGCTTCCTGATGCTGACCTTGACGCGCCCTGTACAGAAGCAATGCTTCCTGCCTGGTACGCGGCATTTGCCACTTCTGCCTTCTCGGCAGTTTTCACATCTTCCTTGCCATCGGCAGTCAGGACCGCTTCTGCCCTGCCGGTCCGTACCTGGTTGCCATTGTCAAGCGAAAGCACCACCACGTAGTTCCTGATGTCGTCGCTTGCGCCGCCTGTTCCGCGCGACACCTTGCCGGTCACATAAACGCTGTCGTACTGGTAAAGCTCGGTCGGGATTGCGCCAACTGAGGCGGAAACGTCTCCGCTGGCGGGCGGGGCGATGCCTGCCACCCTCACGCTGAGCGTGGACTGCGTGCTTGCGCCCTGCGCATCCGTCACGGTGAACGCTATTGTGTAGGCGCCTGCGTTCGCATAAGTGTGCTCAAACGATGCAGTGTTGCCTATCATGCCCCGGTCGTTCCCGGACACAGGGGTGATGCCGCTCTCGCCCCAGTTCACGCTGTAGGCGAGGTAGGTGCCGTCGGGGTCTCTTGCAGACACTTTCCACGTGCCTGCCTGGTTGACATTGATGGATGTCGGCCCGCCAACGCCGGTAATCACCGGCGGCTGGTTGGCTGGGATGGTGCTGCCACCTGCTGACATCTTCACCTTTGCATTTTTAGAGCTGAGCGAGGGCCCAGCCATTGTTTCGCAGACAGAGACCTTCAGCCTGTCTCCGTTTGGCGCCGCGAATGTGTAGGAGCTTCCCGGGTCGACCTGTATCTGCCCAATGACAGTGTATTGCGAGTCGAGCATGTTGATGACTGCCGGGCGCACGCTTGTCAAATCGATAATGTCCATGAGCCTGGCGTGGTATCCCGAGCTGGTCACGTCCTCGCCGACATGGAGCGTGGTGAAGCCCTCGCAGCTTGCGCCCACTCCGGTCACAGTCACCGTTTTGGTGGCCTGCGCGCTCGCGCCAAGGTTGTCAGTCACGGTGAATGTTATTGTATACGTGCCTGCCTGCGCGTATGCGTGCTGGAAATTCACCCCTGAGCCGCTGCCATATGGCCCGTATGTTGCCGGGGCAGTGCCATCCCCGAAGTTCGCGCTGAATGTGATGGATGGGGTGCCTGGGTCTGTCGCAATGACTGTCCAGTACGCCGTATTCCCGACGCTCAGCGACCCGAAAGTGTCGCTTACGCTCGTGATTGTCGGTGGCTGGTTGGCGCTGCCGTTGTACTCTATTGTCGCCTCCACCGCCACCTTCGCGTATTTTGCGCTGAATGTGGAGCCTAGCGAGGTTTCACAGACAGAAACGCGGAACCTGGCGCCGCTTGGCATCACGTGTGTGTACGGTGTGCCCGGCTCGACCTGTATTTGCCCGACCACTGCGTTTTGCGAATCAATCATGTCCAGTATTGCCGGGTGGGTGCCTGCCGCCCCTGTTGCGGCTGAAATGCCGGAAAGCCTTGCGCTATACCCTGCGCTGGCCACGCTCTCGCCTACATGGAGAGTGGTGAATCCGCTGCAGCTTGAGGAAGAGCCGCCCACGCTCACCGTGATGGTGGACTGCGTTTGCGCGCCCTGCGCGTCCTTTACCGTGAATGTTATCGTGTACGTGCCAGCCTGCGTGTATGTGTGCTGGAAGGTAGCGGTCGAGGAGAACGTGGTTGACGCCTGCATCCCCTTCAAAGCCTCGTCGCCCCAAACAACATTGTAAGTGAGGTAGGTGCCGTCAGGGTCGTATGCCGAGACAGACCAAGTGCCCTGCTGGTTGGCGTTAAGCGAAGTCGGCCCGCCCACGCTTGTTATCACTGGCGGCTGGTTGGTTGCCTGCTGCAGGCAGTAAGGCGAGGAAAGCACGAATGTGCCTGACTTCTGTGCCGCGCTGCCTGTGTTGGGCACTCTCTCCACAGTAGTGTTGTAATAATACGTTCCGCAGGGCATGGTGTTGCCAAAACCCCAGCCATACACTCCCTGGTTGGCATACTGCGAAGCCATTCCCACCAGCCCCATTACCAGCGTTACTGAATTGCCGTTTGGGTAGTATGGCGTGCTCGGGGTCAACACTGTGCTCGTTACCTTGATGGAGCTTGCCGGCGGCACCTGATTGCCATCCAGCGGCTTCACATAAAACCCATAAGAGGTGTTTGGCACGTCCGGCTCTGCCCATGCTGTAAAGGTGAGCGCGGCTTGCGCCTGTGCAACAATTGTGGTGGTGCTTGCCTGCGCAGCCGTGGCGGTTCCATGCGCGTCAGTCACAGCCAAAGTGGCTGTGTACGTGCCGGCATTGGAATATATGTGGTCAAAGCCGTTGTCATACATAAGGCCTGTGACCAAGCTGGCTGAAGGGGTGGACGTCCCGTCGCCCCACTGGATGATGTAATGCGCATTGGCGTCGTCCAAGTCATTGACCTTGGCGCTCCACCAGCCCCTGGTGCCGGCGGAAAGCGTGGACGGGCCTGTGAATGTTGCTATTGCCGGTGGCAGGTCTGTTGGCGTAACGCCGCCCACATTCACCCTGTCAAACGACTGCGAGACGAGCGCGTTGCCGCTCCTCATGTAAACGGATATTTTGGCAAGGTTGTAGTTCTGCTGCCCGTTCGGCGTGGTGGCGACAAAATTGCCGTAAACCGATCTTGTTTCGCCAGGCGCGAGCGTTATTTCCTGTATGACGGGCGTATTCCCTGCCTGATATGGGAGCCCCCCTACAGTCGCGTAATACACGATCCCTACAAGATAAGTTCGCGTGCTTGAGGTGGGGTTTGACACAGTGCCCGTCACTGAGATTTGCCCTCCCTGGCTTGCCTCGTTGGGGCTTGCATCGATTGTCGAGGTTGCAGAGCCCTGCTCCGAAGAGGCGACGCATTGGTATGTCAGGGCCAATGAGCTGTAGCTGCCCACGTTTCCTGCATCCTTCCAGCCATTTATCGTTTCTGGGTCGCTATCGCGGATTTCAGTGGTGCCGGGGAAGAATTTCTTGCAATATTGCACCATTTCTATATTGGCGCCAGATGAGCCGTCCGGGTCGGAAACCCACGCACCGTTGGAATTGTGCATGTTCACCTTGCCCCACCAGTAGGAGATTTTCCCCAATACTTGCGGGGGCGCTGCGCTTGCGACGTTCACGGTGATTGTGGACTGCGTGCTCGCGCCTGCGCTGTCAGTCACTGAGAATATCACTGTGTAGGTGCCTGCCTGGGAATAAGCGTGCTGGAAGGTTGCCGTGCTGGTGGCTGCGGAAGTTGGCGATGACGGGGCTGCGCCGTTGTTCTCGCCCCAGTTAATCGTGTAGGACAGGTATGTGCCATCCGGGTCGTTTGCGGATATTGTCCATGTGCCCACCTGGTTCACATTGAGCGAAGCGGGGCCGCCAGTGCCGGTTATCACTGGGGGAAGGTTGTTGATTTCATAGCAGTGCTTGCCTATATCTCCTGTGTTGGCGTTAGGGCCGCCGTTGTTCACATATAAGTTTATCTTGACTGCATCCCCGTTGTTGATGCCCACGCTTGGCGCCACGTCCATGCAGCAGGTGTTCGGGGGAATTTCATTCGAATGCATGAACAGGTATGATGCAGCACTCGCATCGGCGGATGTTATCTGCCCGTCGCCATTCACATCGCCAACAATTGACGATGAATTGCACGTGTACGTGGCAAACGCTGCCGGCATAAGCACGAGCATTGCCACAAAGACCATTGAGATTTGCTTCCATTCCATCATTCTCACCTTCCACATTTTTTCCATTTCCGAATTTTCAAATATTCTTTGCGCGCGGCAGCACCTGCGCCCGCACTATTCTGCCTTGCGATGGTTTTTGCTTATAAGGAATGCGCGGCGCGCGCCCGGGACCCATATATAAAGCTTTCGCGGTCCGATCGGCTTTTTACGTCGAAGGAGCTACTCGAACAGGCTGCGCTCAAGCTCCGCCACCAGGTTCCTGCCGAACGGTATCAGCTTTACAATGCGCTTCCTTTCAAGCGAGCGCAAATTGCGGAGAAGCGAAGTTTTCGGGATGAGGAGCTTGTGCTGCATGGTGGAGCGCTTTGCCTTGCCGCCGGATGCGCACAGGAAGCGCGCAATCTCCGCTTCCCTCTCGGAGAGCGTGGAAAGCACTGCGCGCGCCTTTTCTCCGTTAACGTCGAATGCGGAAACTTTCTGCTGCACAGGCGCGCGCGCCTCTTTCACTGCCTCTGGTTTTGCCTTCGCATTCGCCTTCCCGGATTTTTTCATTGGCGCTTTCTTTTCAGGCGCTGCATCCTGCGCGGCCATCTCAGGCTGCTTCCTCTTCGCGAAGAGCAAATAATAAGCAAGGACGGCCAACACTGCTATTGCTGCAAGCATGAGCGCAATGTCTGTAATCGCCAATGCCTTGGGCCGAAGCTCCACCTGGACGGACGAGAGCGTTCCCTGCCCGACATCCACCTGCGCCGAGCCTGCCGATGTCTGGGTGGATGCGGATATCACGCACGTGCCTGCAGGAAGCGCGCGGAAAATGAAGTCCCCTGCCTGCCCTGCCTGCGCATCCGCGCCGTTTATTGCTTCATAATCAAACCACTCCGACGCGCATGAGGCGTGCATAATGGCGCCAGGCACCACCTGCCCGTTCTCAAGCGCGGTTGCAGCCACGCTGCCTGCGGGATAGAATGCAAGGGAGAGGTTCTGCTCGCCTGGCATGGAAACCGAGGCGGTCGCGGCATAGTCCGCGCCGCTTGTCGCCATGTTGTCAAGCACGCAATCCAGCTGGTAGCTCCCCCTGTCAAGCGTGAGAAGCACGTTCCCCTCCCTTCCTGTTATGAGGCGGTAGGCGGTGGGCGTGCTGCTGCCTGATTTTGTGGCGGTAATCAGGAGGGGCATTCCAACCGCCGGGCTCCCGTTCACAAGCAATGCCTGCAGCGCCAAGAGCCCATCTGCTTGCGGCATGGATGGTGGTGAAGAGCCAGTCGCATTCTCGGCAAAAGCGAGGGCTGGGGTGGAAGAAAACAAAAGCAAAAGGAAAAGCATGGGCGCGCGCATGGCTTCCACTTGCCTGCCCACATCTTAAAAAACAGTCGGGTTCCGTTTTGCCTACTTCGCTTCCTCTTCCTTGATGGCGACCTTGACTACCGCGAATATCACGATTGCGATTATCAAAAAGTCGATGACTGCGCCTGCAAAGTCGCCGATGAGGAGGCTTTTTGGCGCCTCCGCAGTGCCGCCTATCTGGATTGCAAACGTCCTCCAGTCCCCGCCGGGGAGCAGTATGGATATCACCGGCATTATTATGTCGTTCACAAGCGAAGTGACCAGCTTGGATGCGGCTGCGCCTATAATGAATGCAACGGCAAACCCGATGACCTTGTGCTTGTTCAGGAAAGCCATGAATTCGTCCACTACGCCCATTTCCCCACCTCTCAGTAGGGGGGTCTTCATGGAAAATTAATAAAAGTGCCTAGCGCCGCGCGATTGAAGCCTAATTGCGCCTTCCAATGTACTTGTGCCCGCCCCGCTTCGCGGGGCCGGGCAATGCAACCGCGCTCTTCGAACTAATTGCGCCGTCCTATGTACTTATGCCCGCCCCGCGAGTCATATTCCTTCGCCTCTCGCGGCGCGCTGTCCCTGCCGTATCCGCCGCGGGAATCGCGCGAGCCGAAGCGCCCGCCGCTTCCGCGGTCGCGCGAGAAGCCGCGCCCGCCCCGGTCCCCGCCATGCCCGCCTTCGCGCGAGCCAAAGCCGCCCCTGCCCCCTTCGCGGCCGAACCTTCCGCGCGGCGAGCCGCTTCCATGCCCCCTGCCGCCTTCGCTTTCATGCGGCGTGAAGTTCACGCGCCTGGGGAGAAGCTCAGGCTTCACCTCTATCTTGAGCTCCTCTATCTTGCTGTCCGTGACTTTCTCGATAATCGAAATCATGCTGGTCTGGTCGAAGAAGACAAATGAAATCGCCTCGCCGTCCTTGCCCATCCTGCCCGTCCTTCCAATCCTGTGCACGTATGTCATGGGGTCGTCCGTGGTGTCGTAGTTTATCACATGCGTGACGCCCGTGACGTCCAATCCGCGGCTTGCCAGGTCGGTAGCGACCAGTATGTTGATGTGGCTCTTCCTGAAAGCCTCCATGGACCTGTCGCGCTGCCCCTGGCTCAGGTCGCCGTGGAACGCCTTGGAGCGGAAGCCCCTGTCCACAAGTATCTCGTTGAGCCTGTCCGCGCCCCTCTTTGTCCTTGCGAATATGAGCGCAAGGGCAGGCTTTTTCTGGACAAGAAGCGCCAAAAGCATGTTCAGCCTGTCGAACTTCGAGGTCTCCACATAGTACTGCTTTATGCTCTTCACGGAAAGCGAGTCCTCGGACACGCGCACTTCCTGCGGCGCGTGCATGTATCGTTTGGAAAGCTCCATTATTGCCGGGGGCATGGTTGCGGAAAACATGAGGGTCTGCCTGTTCTTCGGCGTCTTGTTGAGAATCTTTTCGATGTCCTCGATGAAGCCCATGTCAAGCATCCTGTCTGCCTCGTCAAGCACTACGACCTCGACTGCATCAAGGTGTATGGTGCCCCGCTCGATGTGGTCAAGCAGCCGGCCAGGCGTGCCCACCACGATGTCCACGCCGGAATTCAAGGGGCCAATCTGCCTCTCTATGTCCTGCCCGCCGTAGATGGCAAGTATCCTTGTCTGGCTGTGCGCGCCAATCTTGCCGATTTCCCCTGCAATCTGCACCGCAAGCTCGCGCGTGGGCGCCAGTATGAGCGCGCGCACCTTGCCCTTCTTCGCAGGCGTGAGCGCAATCTTCTCAAGTATGCAGATGCCAAAGGCTGCGGTCTTTCCCGTGCCTGTCTGCGCCTGGCCGACGAGGTCCTCGCCCTGAAGAAGGAGCGGTATGCCCTGCTGCTGTATGGGCGTGGGGGCCTTGAACCCCATCTCCGTCAGCGCGCTAAGTATGTTGTGGCTTAAGCCAAGTTTCGTAAATCCCATTCTCTCACTCCTTTCCCTTGGCAATCCCTTGATGCTTCAAAGCCCTCTACGGGCTGCACCCCAAAGCTAACTTGCCAGGGATGCGCGCACAAAATGAGCCAAGATATGTTTTCTTGCCTGCGGGGTTGATGAAGGGAACAATATAAGAACGTTGCGGTATTCCTGCCGCGTGGAAAAATCCCGCCTGTTCCACGCCGTGAAAACCGCTTCGAGAGGAAAATGCAGATATAAATACTTTAGCTCTGTAGCTTTTTCCCGTATGCGTCTCAAATCAAGAAGGTACATCGTTGTCCTAGGCTCTCTCATGTCAGGCCTGGGGAAGGGCATAGTCACGTCCTCGCTAGGCAAGCTGCTGCAGACCAAGGGGCTGAAAGTCTCGCCCATAAAATTCGACGGCTACCTCAACGTGGACTGCGGCACCATGAACCCCTTCCGCCACGGCGAGGTGTTTGTGCTTGACGACGGCACGGAATGCGACATGGACTTCGGCACCTACGAGCGCTTCCTGAACGTCGACCTGAACGGCAACAACAGCATCACTGGGGGCAAGCTCTTCCGGAGCATAATAGAAAAGGAAAGGAAGGGCGGCTTCCTGGGCAGGGACGTCCAGATAGTGCCCCACCTCACCGACGAAATCAAGGCATGGATACGCAAGACAGGCGACGAGCAGGATGCCGACGTTGTCATCATAGAGGTGGGCGGCACTGTTGGGGATTTGGAGAACGGCTATTTCCTCGAGGCAATGCGCCAGTTCGCAAACGAGGAGAAGGTGACTTTCCTCCAGCTCACCTACGTGCCTTCGCTTTCCGAAGGGGAGCTGAAAACAAAGCCCACGCAGCATGCTAACAAGCTCATACTTTCGCTGGGCATCCGCCCGAGCATCATAGTGTGCCGCGAGGACGAGCTTCTCACGCGCGAGGCAAAGGAGAAGATAGCGATGTTCTGCAACGTTCCCATTGACAACGTGTTTGACGACCCTGACATCGACACCATCTACGAGCTTCCCATGATATTGGAGAAGCAGAAGATGACAGAGCTCCTCCTGTCCGAGCTTGGCATTGACGAAAAAGGCGAGGACATGAAGGAATGGCGCGCGGCCGTGGAGAAAATCAAGGGCCCCAAAGGCGAAATCACGGTTGCAATAACAGGCAAGTACACTGCAGTGAAGGACGCCTATGTGAGCGTGAAGGAGGCGCTTGTGCATGCTGGCGCGCGCCACAACGTTCGCGTGAACGTGAAGTGGGTGGAAACATCCGACATTGACTCAGGCAAGGCATCCGCCAAGGAGCTGCTGCACGGCTGCGACGGGATAATAGTGCCCGGAGGGTACGGAAGCCGCGGCACCGAGGGGAAAATCGCGTGCATAAAATACGCGCGGGAAAACGGCTTGCCTTTCCTTGGGCTTTGCTATGGCTTGCAGATGGCAGTCATCGAGTGGGCGCGCCACAAGTGCAGCATGGATGGCGCGAACTCAACCGAAATCGACGAGAAAACGAAATTCCCGGTAATCGACTTCCTGCCCGAGCAGCGGGGCGTGCGCGACAAGGGCGCGAACCAGAGGCTCGGCGCATGGCCCTGCAAGCTGGCGAAGGGCACGCGCGCATACGCTGCATACGGCATCGACAGCATTTCCGAGCGGCACCGCCACCGCTACGAGGTGAACAACGACTTCCGCGAGAAGCTCACGCAGAGCGGGCTGGTGGTCTCAGGCACCTCGCCCGACGGCAACATCGTGGAGGTCATCGAGTGGCCAGACGGCTTCGGGATTGGCACGCAGGCGCATCCAGAGCTGAAGAGCCGCCTGGAGCGCCCGGCGCCGCTGTTTGTCGCGTTCGCGGAAGCTTGCCTCAAGGGCAAGAAATAGACAATGCCTATTTAAACAGTTATAATAACATTTTTTCCATGAGCGCCAAGCTTGCCCGAAAGGGCGATTTTTTCTCCAGTGGAACCCGCCAGGGCACTGCGTGCAGCAGCATCACTCTCGATTCCTACCGCCCAATGCCGCTGGTGGAGGCAAGGCGAAAGGACAAGACGCTTGATTCCTGTGCCAAGTTCGTTGAAAAACTGGCAGGCAAACAGATGAGAAAGGAGATTCGTGTGGCAGTGCTGCCCCCGGCATTTTGGGCGTTGCCCAGCGGCTGGCAGCACAAAAACCAAACAATTCGTTTTAATTGTTTTGATACGTCTGAATGCGCCGTCCATGAGATTGTCCATGCACAATTGGACCATGCTGGGAAAAACGGGTTTGTCAAGGGCGCATACCATGAAGGGCTGGCTGTGTTTGCAGAGAACATATTCAATGGCAGCACACGATATTTCTGGATTCTCCTGAGCTTCAACTTCAAATATATTCCATTTGCGCGCTCACTTGACAGGCTTTCCAAGGTCTTGGGCGACCCGGCAGAGGCCTTCCAGATGGCTGCTGTCAAGGCGCCTGGAACCTTTTGGCAGATGATTTTTCCGCTCAAACTCTACGCAAAAGAAATCGCCGCGGCAAAAGCAGCCAAAGCCGATGCGCCTGCAAACTAACTCTGCGCGCTCGCATTCCAGTAAAGCGCGAACGGCGCGCCTGTCAGCTTCACCGTCGCATTGCCAAGCTCTGCGTAAAGAAGCACCCGCTTGTCGCTGTCTATGAAGAAGCGCGCGGGCGGCGCGCCGGAATTGTCGCCGACCTCTATCTCGTACGCCTCCCTCCCTGCCAGCCGCCGGCTGCCCTTTGATGCGAAGTGCGTGGTGACTGTCATCTCCACCCCGCGCGCGGAATAGATGTTGTCGACGTCCCAGGTGAAGTTCTCGGACGCCGCAAGCATCCAGGGCGAGAAAAGCAGTATCGACTGGTTGCCGAAGTTCGAGTTGGCCGCCCCCTGGGACGGATCCGAGAGCATGCCGTTTTTGAGGATGCAGATTGCCTGGCTTGATTGCCCCGAGGATTCCGTCACCACCGCCCCTGCGCATGACTGCGATGCGCCAACGGAATATGCCACCTGCTGCGCGCCTGCCGGGCCTTCCAACGAATAAACGTACCTCTCGCCCGGAGCCAGCGCCAGCGCCGAGTTTTTCGCCAGGCTCCCTTCCGCTATCCTCGCATCTATTTCCACCGCCGGCATGCTGAAGAAAATATACGCCGTGAAGCCGACATAGCCCACCACACAGGCGATGAGCATGAGCGTGGTCGCCCTGTCAAGGTAGGGGAACTCCGGCACGCGATTGTAAGCTGAGGAAAGCGCGCTTGCGAGCCCATGCACGGCTGGGGCAGCCTCTGGTTTTTTCTTTTCCTTTTTTTTCATGGCAGCGCCTTCCGTCATGTCCTGGGTTGCCCGCCTGTCCCTTCCTTTTACTTCCGCTCGCCTGCCCCCTTCCGCTTCTGCTCCTGTGCCCTCCATTCAGCCTTCTCTTTCCTGGCAAAGTCGCCCCACTCGGCTTTCGTCGCGGCGCGCCACATGAGGTAGACAAGCACGGACAGCGATGCGCACGCGGCTGCCACAAGCAAAATGACATCATCCATGCGCAGTCAAGCACTAAGAAATATTAAATACCAATGCCAAGTACCCTCCATGGAGTTTTTCGCATCCTCCCCCTGCAAGGCAATCCTGTTCGGCGAGCACTATGTGGTTTACGGCGCCTCTGCGCTTGCCATCCCGATTGAGCCTCGGAACAGGGTGAAATTCTCGGATTCATTCTCGCCAGGCATTGCCCTCCATTCCTCGCTTGGCAGCGCGCATATTGCGCCGGACTTTTCATTCTCAGGCGAGATGCGCCTCTCCCAGTTTGCCGCGGTGGCGCATGAGGCATGCGGCAAGAAGCCCCTGCCCTCCTGCAGCGCGGAATTCCTCCCGAGCTGGGGCCTGAAGGGGGTGGGCACCTCCTCCTCGCTTGGCGCGGCTTTCGCAGCCGGCATCCTGTCCCTCTCGGGCAAGCGCGCGTCCGCCAGGAAAATCTTCCTCTCCGCCCAGGCAGGCGACCTGGTCGCGCACGAGGGCAAGGCATCGGGCATCGACGCGCGCGCAGTGGCATACGGCAAGCCCGTCATATTCCAGCGCAAGTTCTCCCCCCCGAAATTCCTGGCACGCTCCGCGAAATTCACGCTTCCGCCCGGCTGCTCGCTGCTCCTCATCGACACTTACAAGGGAAAAAAGGGCAGCACCGCCGCAATGCTTGCCGCATTTGCGCTGTCGTTTGGCATCTCCACCCTCCCTGCAGCCACGCCAGACGAGAAAAGGAAGGAGGTGCGGGCAGAATTTGCGCCCATCCTGAAGTCCGCGCTTGCGGCGAAAACGGCGCAGGAGCTTGGCAAGGCAATGGACGACAACCACATCCTGCTTCGCATGCGCCGCGTCTCATCGCAGGGCATAGACTCCGCGGTCTCCGCCGCCATCTCATCGGGCGCATACGGCGCCAAGCTCACGGGCGGCGGGGGCGAGGGCGGCTCGGCGATAGCGCTTTGCGATTCCGCGCGCGTGCAGCAAGTCTCGCAGTCAATCGCGGATTCCACGGGCTTTGCCTGCCATCCGCTCTCGCTTGCAAAGGGGGGCGCCGGAATCGACGCTTCAAATTAAAAATCCCACGCGCGAAACAATGCCATGCAGAAATACCAGCAGGATTTCATCGAGCTCGCAGTATTTGCAGGTGCGCTGCGCTTCGGCAATTTCACGACCAAGTCGGGCCGGCAGTCCCCCTATTTCTTCAACTCGGGCATGTTCTACACAGGCGAGCTTTCCCGCGCGCTTGCCAGGGCGTTTGCCCACTCCATAAACCGCTCGATGAAGCCGGACAGGTACGACGCGGTGTTCGCGCCAGCCTACAAGGGCATACCGCTCGCAGTCTCAGCGAGCATGGCCCTTGCCGAGCTCGGCGTGGACAAGCCGTGGTGCTTCAACAGGAAGGAGGCAAAGACCCACGGCGACGCAGGCATGTTCGTGGGCGCGCCCATAAGGGACGGCATGCGCCTCATCATGCTCGACGACGTCTTCACCACGGGCGGCGCCAAGGAGGAGGCCATCTCGCAGCTAACTTCTGCCGCAAAGGTGGAAATCACAGGCGTGTTCATACTGCTTGACCGGCAGGAAAAGGACAAGGATGGCAACAACGCGATTGCGGCGTTTGAGGCAAGGCACAAGACAAAAGTGCATGCGCTTGCAACAGCAGACGATGTTTTCGACTACCTTTCGAAAAACAAGGTGAATGGCGCGCTGCAGGTCACTCCTGAAATCCTTGCGCAGTACAAGGCGTACAAGAAAAAATACGGCATATAGGCTGGCGGTAAGCGGGTGCAAGGCGGGGAATGCGGCGCACATGCGCATGGGGCTTTGGTGTTTGGATGGGCTATCTTGAGTTGCTTGCGTCGTCCGCCGAGGAGCGCCAGAGCATAGTGTGCTTCGGGCTGGACCCGGACATTGCGCAATTCCCTGCGCTCCCTGCGCAGGGCACGGAGGAAAGGATAGTCTCCTTCTTCTCGCAGATAATCGACGCCTCGCTTTCCGAGGGCAAATCCATCTCAGCCATCAAGCCGAACTACGCATATTTTGCGCAGTACGGGTTTGACGGCCTGCGCGCGCTCCAGTCGCTCATCGGGCGCTACAAAGGCAAGCTGCCGGTAATACTGGACGCCAAGCGCGGCGACATCGGCAAGTCAAGCGCTGCATATGCCGTGGAGGCGTTTGACTTCTGGGGCGCGGACGCGCTGACCGTCTCCCCGTACATGGGCCATGACAGCCTCTCGCCGTTCCTCGAGCGCTGCAAGGAAGGCAAGGGCGTCTACGTGCTCTGCAGGACATCGAACGCCGGCGCGGCGGACTTCCAGTCGCTTGGCATGGAGGGCGGAAAGCCATTGTTCCTCGAGGTCGCGCGCAAGCTTGAGATGTGGCACGTCAACGGCATGGGCGCAGTGCTTGGCGCAACGGCGCTCGACGAGCTCGAGTCCACCATGTGGATATTCTACGACGCGAAAAAAAGGCTGCCCCTCCTGGTTCCCGGCGTGGGCGCGCAGGGCGCATCGGCGGCACAGACCGCAAAAGCGCTCAAAAGCGTCTGGCCGGGCGCATTTTCCCTCCACAGGATAAACAGCTCAAGCGCCATAGCATACGCGCACCGGAAGAGGGGAACGGATGATTTTGTGGGCGCGGCGCTTTCGGAAATAAGGCGCATGAATGGGGAAATCGGAAGGGTTTGATTCGCAGAGCCCCACAAGAGTTTAAAAATATTGACTGCATTTATCCCCATAAGGCGATTATAAGGGGTGTATTATGAGAAAAATGGGCATTTTGCTGGCTTTGGCAGTTTTGGCATCTTCGGTTTTTGCCGCAGTCTCCGGGCTTTCAGCAGTAAGCAGCGCGATGACTGACCTTTGCAAGGGGCTCACGCAGATGCTTCCCGTTGCAGGGATGCTAATGATTATCCTCGCAGGCGTCATCTACGCCGCAGGGCAGATGATGGGCGCCGAGACGCGCGCCCGCGCCAACGTCTGGGCTACGGCATGCCTCACAGGCGCGCTCATCGCGATACTCATCGCAGTCATAGCCCCGTCAGTGCTTAACACGATATACGCAAGCTCGACCTTCACGGCGTGCTAATGGGTGGCTATATGAAAAAAATAGGCGCATTTGCCATATTGACGCTGATGGCGGCGTCGTTTGCCGCCGGGATTTCAGGGCTTTCGGCAGTAAGCAGCGCAATAAGCGCGCTTTGCGGGGGGCTCACCCAAATGCTTCCCGTGGCGGCAATGCTGATGATTATCCTCGCAGGCGTCATCTACGCCGCAGGGCAGATGATGGGGGCGGAGACGCGCGCCCGCGCCAACGTCTGGGCGACGGCATGCCTCACAGGCGCGCTCATGGCAATACTGATAGCGGTTGTCGCGCCGTCCGTGCTTGGCATGATATACAACACCAACGGAAATGCTCTTGTCTGCTAAAGGGGAAATTTTATGAAAAAAATAGGCATTTTGGCAATCCTGGCGGTGCTGTCATCGCCGGTGTTTGCAGCAGTTTCCGGCCTGTCCGCCGTGAATAGCGCAATGAGTGTTCTCTGCCAGGGGCTCACCCAGATGCTCCCTGTGGCGGCAATGCTCATGATAGTGCTTGCGGGGGTCATCTACGCCGCAGGCCAGATGATGGGCGCCGAGACGCGCGCCCGCGCAAACGTCTGGGCGACAGCCGCCCTCACAGGCGCGCTCATGGCGATACTCATCGCGGTTGTCGCACCGTCGGTGCTAAACACGATATATCCTGCTGGGTCGTCCACATTTGACGGCTGCTGATGGAGGGGATTTGAATGAACAAGCTTGGAATTTTAATTGCAGCCGCAATGGTGCTTTCGCTCGCATTTGCCGCGTCAGGCCTGACCGGCGTGACACAGGCGGTAAATAGCCTGTGCCTCGGCCTCAAGTCCATGCTTCCCGTGGCGGCCATGCTCATGATTATCCTTGCAGGCGTAATCTACGCATCAGGCCAGATGATGGGGGCTGAGACGCGCGCACGCGCCAACGTCTGGGCGACAGCCGCCCTCACAGGCGCGCTCATCGCGATACTCATCGCAGTGGTCGCCCCGTCTGTGCTTGGCATGATATACGGCAGCGCATGGACGACTGCGACCGCCGCGACGCCAGGGGATTTCTGCAATGCATAAAGCCAGGCAGCATAAGGCTAATGGAGGTATTTATATGAGAAAAATCGGAATATTCGTTGTGATTGCCGTGATGGCGGCGTCGGTGTTTGCCGTGTCGGGGCTTACTGCCGTGAAGGATGCAATGAGCTCTCTTTGCACAGGCCTCACCCAAATGCTTCCAATTGCGGCCATGCTCATGATTATCCTCGCAGGCGTAATCTACGCATCAGGCCAGATGATGGGCGCCGAGACGCGCGCCCGCGCAAACGTCTGGGCGACAGCAGCCCTCACAGGCGCGCTCATCGCGATACTCATCGCAGTGATTGCTCCGCCCGTGCTTTCGACAATGAACAATGGAACAGCCGTCCAGTGCACGTAAGCTTTCTTTTTCCCTTTTCCTTTTTTCTCAAAACCCCTAGTTTTAAAAATGTCAACCCCATTCCCATATGTGGCGGGGCTTTGATTCCGCCAATATGGATTGACCTGCGATTGGCGCATGGAGGGTGTTATATGAGAAAAATAGGAGTATTCATTGTGCTTGCACTGATGGCGGCGTCGGTGTTCGCCGTATCCGGGCTTACTGCGGTCACCACTGCGATAAGCCAGCTCTGCACGGGCCTCAAGACCATGCTTCCCGTGGCGGCCATGCTCATGATTATCCTCGCAGGCGTAATCTACGCATCGGGCCAGATGATGGGGGCCGAGACGCGCGCCCGCGCAAACGTCTGGGCGACGGCGGCACTCACAGGCGCGCTCATCGCGATACTCATCGCAGTGGTTGCGCCGTCCGTGCTTGGCATGATATACAACACAACCCAGGCAGACCTCATCTGCTAGAAAGGCTTTCCGCTTTTTTTTCTTTTTCCCTTTTCCTTTTTTCCCAAGACCCCTAGTTTTAAAAATGTCAACCCCGTTCCCATATGCGGCGGAGCTTTGATTCCGCCAATACGGAATGGCCTGCGATTGGCGCATGGAGGGTGTTATATGAGAAAAATCGGAATATTCATTGTGATGGCCATTATGGTGGCATCGGTGTTTGCCGCCGTTTCAGGGCTTGATGCGGTCACATCTTCAATAAGCCAGCTCTGCACGGGCCTCAAGACCATGCTTCCCGTGGCGGCCATGCTAATGATTATCCTCGCAGGAGTCATCTACGCATCCGGCCAGATGATGGGGGCCGAGACGCGCGCACGCGCCAACGTCTGGGCGACAGCAGCCCTCACAGGCGCGCTCATCGCGATACTCATCGCAGTGGTCGCCCCGTCCGTGCTCCAGATGATATACAACAATGGCGGAACGAACGTGGCCTGTACGTAGCTTGTTAGTTTTTTCTTTCTTTTCTTTTTCTGTTTTTTCCCCTTCCCCTCAGTTTTAAGAATGTTGGCAGTGTAGCGCATGCGAGGTATCACCATGGCAATCGAATTCCACATGACAGCAACCCCGCGCCTGCGCGCGCCCATCCTAATAGAGGGCTTCCCGGGGCTTGGCCTTGTCGGCACAATCTCTGCAAGCTACTTGGTGGAAAAGCTTTCCATGGAGCCCATGGGCTACATCACCGGCGACATGTTCCCCCCGCTTGCGGCAGTGCACAACAAGCGCCCCCTTTTCCCCGCGCGCATGTACTTTTCCCAGAAGCACAACATCATCGTCTTCATCTCGGAATTCGTCATCCCGATTGTCGCGGTGAACGAGCTGTCCGAGAAAATCTACGACTTTGCGCAAAAGTACAAGGTGAAGCAGATAATCTCGCTTGGCGGCATTGCCATAAAGGGCGAGCAGGACACGGTGTATGCAATCTCCTCGCTTCCCGACCTGTCAGCGAGCCTTGAGAAGCTCCATGCGGTCGAGCTCATAAAGGAGGGCGCCACCACCGGCGTGACGGGCGTGCTTCTGGCGCGCGGCGCTGTGGACAAGTATCCTGTCATTTCCCTTCTTGCGGAATCCCAGCAGGGATATATGGACCCCAAGGCGTCCGCCATGGTCCTTGAGGCGCTAAAGGAGCTCATCAAGGTCGACATCGACACCACCACGCTTGAGCACGAGGCTGCGAAAATCGACACCAAGGTGAAGGAAATAATGGGCAAGGCAAAATCCTCCCACACCGCCTACAAGAAGGTGGAGAGCGAGGGCAGCCTTGGCACGATGTACGGTTGACAGCCCAAGGGGGCTTCGTCGTCGAGCATCGCTCGACTTCGCGTCCAAACGCTTCGCGTTTGTCCGTCCCCCTTAGTCCGTCATGTGCGTTTTGCCGAGGCAAAACGCATAGTCAAAGAGCTTCGCTCTTTGATACCGCCCAAAACCCCCACTAAACTTTACGCGCAGCTGCGTACGCGCGGTTTAAATTCGCTGCAGCAGCACTTCCAATCACTAATTTCCAGGAGAGTGATGAAATGGCTGACGAATATAAACTCCCAGATTTGCCCTACGCATACAATGCGCTGGAGCCTTACATCGACGAGGCGACCATGAAGCTCCATCACGACAAGCACCACGCGGCATACGTGAACGGGCTGAATGCCGCGCTTTCAAAGCTTTCGGACGCGCGCGCAAAGGGCGACTTTGCTTCCGTCCAGGCGCTTTCCAAGGCCGTGGCATTCCACGGCAGCGGGCACACGATGCACTCGCTTTTCTGGGAAATAATGTGCCCGCACGACAAAAGCAAGGAGCCGACATCCGGCGCGCTTTTCGACGCGCTGGTGCGCGACTTTTCCTCGCTTGATGCATTCAAAAAGCACTTCTCCGAGGCTGCAAAAACAGTGGAAGGAAGCGGCTGGGCTGTGCTTGCCTATGAGCCGCTCGGCAAGCGCCTCATAGTGCTTCAGGCCGAGAACCACCAGAAGCTCACCGTGCAGGGCAGCGTGCCTCTTCTAGTGCTTGACGTTTGGGAGCACGCGTACTATATCCTGTACAACAACAGGCGCGCGGACTATGTGGATGCCTGGTGGAACGTCGTGAACTGGCAGGAAGTCGAGAAGAAATTCGCGCACGCAAAGAAGTAGCGCGGGCGTTGGATTTTTTCAATTCCTTCCCAGTTTCCTCTTCCCCTGGAACGCAAAAGAAAATGCGGGGGATCGTCAGCCACGAAGTGGCTGGCGAGATTTGGAGCCGAAGGTTCCAAACCCTGCACGAACCGCAGTGAGTGCAGGGGGAGAGATTTGAACTCTCGAAGGCCTAAGCCACAGGATATCCGAGGCCATTTGCTTTTCCCCTGGGGCTTCCCTCTTTTTCGCGTAAGCAAAAAAGGGGCGCATTTTCGCAACAGCGAAAATGCCGTTGCGAGCGTCCCCATCTGGAGCGAGCAAAAGGGCCACTTAAGTCCCGCCCATTTGACCGGGCTTTGGTACCCCTGCAGGGGATTTCTGCGCGGCTTTGGTTAAAAATAGCTTGCCTTTTTCCTGCCCGGCTGCGGACCGCCCGAAAACCGGGTTTTGTGCCAAACGTTTAAATATAAAGCCTGAGAATTCCCCGATGGTGGTATTAATGGCGACCAAGAAGGCTAAAAAAGCGGTTATGAGGAAGGCGGAAGCGTGCGCGTGCGACGCGCCCATGGCAGGAATCCCGCACATCCAGGACTGGCTCCTGATATTCCTCGGGGCCTTGGGGCTTTCAACCGCGCTTGGCTATATCAGCTGGCCCGGCTTTGGCTCGTACTTCCCGGTTGTCTGGTCCGTGCTCGTGCTCGTCATCGGCGCAACCAACCTCATGAACAAGAAGTGCTGCTAAGCACGTTTCCTTCTTTTTTCTTTTATCCTGCTTAGCGCAAGCAAGAAAACAAAGGGAGCATCAGCGCAGCCGGGGCGCGCCCATCCTGGCTCAGAATATTATCTTCTGCAGCTTGCCTGCCGCGGACGCAGCCTTGAGCTCGCGCGCAATCCTCCTGCCCATGCTCATGGGCTCGGAAAACTGGTATGCAGTGTAGGGCGAGCCCTGGGGGTAGATGTTGGTGCCTGCAACGATGCGCGCGGAAATCTCGAACGCGAAGAAGTTCAGGTTCTCGTCGCACACCGTCTCGATGCAGAACGGGCCTGGAATCCCGCCGAACAGCCTGTCTGCCGTCTCGGTGACATTCCTGCCCATCTCGAAGATGTTCTCGAGCAACGACTCGCGCACAACCAATAGCTCGTTGCCGACCACGGTGAACGACGGAGTGAAGGACAGCCCCACTTTTTCCATCCTGTAGGACTCGTCGATGTTGGATTCGAAGCGCCTGTCGATGCCCAGAAGCTCGATGTGCCCCTCGGACGCATGGTAGCCCTCGCGGGAGAGCGGGGAGTAGAAATAGTGCGGGTACACGCGCACGCCTATGAGATATTCCTGCACGGTGACGTTCATGCCCTCGAAATGCTCGTAGAACTCATCGGGCGAGTTCACCACGCGGTAGCCCATCCCCCCCTTTGCCCCTGAAAGCTTCACCACGCAGGGGCGGTCTATCTTGTCGGGCTCAATGATGGACGGCACCTGCAGCCCCGACGCCTTCATCCACTCGAACATCTTCACCCTGTCCTTTTCCCATGCCAATGACTCCCGGTTGCCCATCATGGGCACTTCCATCGAGGATAGGCTGTCACCGGAATACTCGACAAGCGAGCCGTGCGGCACAAGTATCGCGTTTTTCTCCAGCAACTCGCCGGTGGGGATGTTCCTCAGGTCGTCGACCTCGATGAACTCGTCCGGGCAGCCGAGCGGGAAAGCCTCGTAAACCTTCCTGCGGTTTGGCGTGCAGATGCCGATTGTCTTTATCCCCTCTTGCCGCGCGCCGTGGAAAATCTGCAGCGCGGTGTGCGAGCAGATGGTCGCTATCTTGAGCTTTTTCTTGTCGTAGGACGCAAGCGTCTCTGCAATCTTTTCGCGTGTCATGTCCATGTTATCAACTTCAGGTGACAATCTCTGCAAGCCTTCCCTGCTTCGCGGCTTCCTTCACTTCCATCGCAATCCTCTCGCCGCAGCTCATGCTCCTTCCGTAAAGGTAATCCCCATATGGGGTGAACCGCACGCCGGGCGAGCCTGGCACGCGGAAGGATACGTCGAATATGCACGGCACCTCGCCCTCTTCGGTGGGGACGACCGCCCCCTGCAGCGCAAAGGGCCCGATGATTCCCGGCTTGTACTCGCGCTTGCAGGCTGCCACGAACTTCTCGCCGATGTCGAACACGCCCTCCAGGAGCGACTCGCGAATCGTGCAGGCGACGTGGCCCACCTCGATGTTCTTCATGCGCGCGTACTTGAGCACTTCCGCCTGCTCGGGCGCAGGCAGCCGCAGCAGCCCGTCCAGGTTGGTCTGCCTGCGGAAGTCCGTGCCCAAAAGCTCCAGCTCGCCTGTTAGGGGCGAAACGAAGTAATTGAAGTTGAACTGCGCGCCAAGTATGAACTCCTCTATGAGCGCGGTTTCCAGCCCCTCTTCCGTAATCATGCCAGCTTTGAGCATCTCCCTGCTCTTCCTCCCGTATTCGCGCGATGAGTTCACTATGAAGAACGCGCGCTCGTACTTGCGCTTTGCCTCGCTCGCTTTAACGATGACCAGCCTGTCTATCTTGTCCGGCGTGTCAAATGTTTTCGGCACCCTCACGCCGGCCTTGGTGAGAAGGTAGTGCTGGTTCCTTTCGCAATTCCTCTCCTCCGCGCGCAAGAGCCAGCGGTTTCCGAATATCGGCACGTTGAAGTCATTCTCTATCCTGTCATAGCCGACATACACGGAAAACGAGCGGTGGGGCACGAAAAGCGCCTGCTGCTTCACCAGGTAGTCGCACCACTTCTTCGTTGCGATGTCGGAGAACTTGTCAAGAAGCGCCAATTCATCGATGCAGCCGCGCGTCTCCCCCAGCGCCTGCCGCTTTGTGTAGTATTTCTGGTAGGTGCGCTCCCTGCCCTTCTGGCAAAGAACAATGGACTTCATGCCAAGCTTCTGCGCGCCTGCGGAAATGTCAAGCGCGGAGTGCGAGCCAAGCACGGCTAGGGATGGTTGTTTGTATCCTGCCGCGATTTTTCCCACGTCTGATAAGACCATACTGGATTATGGGCGAAGAGGTTTAAAAAGTTAGCCGCACGCGGCGAAAAGTGGGCGGGCTTTAGCCCGCAGTCATTCACCAGAATTCTTTCCTCTTTTTCAAGTCCGTAATGAAGCTCTCTAGCCTGCCATGCTTGTCCATCTTGATTTTATGAAATGTTGCCCCGACCCAGCACGTGCACAGCCCGGCTTCCATGTCAGCTTTCATTTTTATCCGCCCGTATTTTGACGCCCCCTGGTTATCCCATGGGAATGTTGTCTTGGAGTCGGGCGAAACCTCTATCGTGAAGTGCGCCTTGCAATCTGCAAACGTTTCCTTGCATAGCACAATGATGCCTATGGCCTGGCGGTGCAATTCATTTTGCCGCTCGGTCCTGCCCCACATCTTGAAAAGGCTGACAGAGTGCAATCGCCGCGGTTTTTTCACCATATGCCTGGGCTTTGCAGGAATTGGAAGTCTGCGCGGCTTTTTCTCCTTGGGCAACGCCTTTTCCTTCTTTGCCTTGGGCTTTGCCTCTTTGGGTTTCCTGGGCTTTGCCGCAGCAGGAAGCTTGTGCGGCTTCTTTTCAGTGGGAGGGGCTTTTTCCTTCATTATCTTGGGCTTTGCCTCTTTGGGTTTCCTGGGCTTTGCAGCGGCAGGCATTTTGCGCGGCTTCTTTTCCTCCCGCTTTGCCTTCGGCAAAGGGGCGCCGCCTGCGGCGGGCGTTGGCTTTGCCGCAATCCGTTTTTCAAGCTGCTTTTTGCAGGTCATCTGTTTTTTATACGCCCGTGCCTCTTCATCGGTATAAAACCGCAATTTCTTGCCTGGCTGCCCGACATTGCCGCCCGCGCCTGCCGCCTGCTGTTCAGGCCCGGGCAATGTGCCGGCCATATCCTTGCTCCAGATTTCCCAGGGCTTGATTCCAAGCTCGGGATAAAGCTCGGAAGAAAGCCTGTGGAGCCTTGAGCCGTACCTGAGCTGCAGCATCCCGCCAAGGCCGCTTTCCTTGAGATTCACTATGCTAAGGCTGCAGATGACCTCCCGCCGGAGCTCCTGGCAAACCAGCTTCTCGAAGGATGAAAGCTCCTGCTTCCCTTGGAGCCTTTTCACCGCTGCAACCGCCCTTTGGGAAAGCTCGATTTTTTGCGCCTTGTCCTTGCCAGGCAGGACATTCCTTGCCAGCCTGAGCATTTTTTCGTCAACGAGCAAGTCGGCCCAGAACTGCGCGTTCTCCTTGTCATCCCAATAGCCCACGGGCGCCTGTGGTGTAATCAGCCTGCGTTCGATAAGCTGCTGCAGCGTGGCCTCGCCGCTTTCCACCATCCGCTGGATTTCCGCAGCCATCTTCCCCCTGGTTGCCATTGAAAGGTCGTTTGCTTTCGTGACCGCGGCAGGGTTGAGCTTCGCTATGTTGGGAAGCAAAAGCGCGGCATCATGGATGTCAAAATAGCCGTTCCTGAAGAAAAACCCCTCCAGGCGGTCCTTGACGCTTGCCTTGCCGTGGGCATCCTGGGAACGGAGCAGCCCGCGGCTCAATGACGGCCATACAGGCAATGACAGCTTCTCCAATCTCCGATTGAGGTATGACGGCGATTCGTACCTGCGCAGGTCCAAAAGGCAGTTGTACTGGTAATCTGCATATTCCGGCTGCTTGCCAATTTCCCCGAGAAGGGCCTCGAACCCCGCGCTTTTGCTCCTCGATTTGCCAAGCACGCGGGCCAATTGGAGCTCAAGCACCATTGGCTTTTCAGCGTCGAATTTTGCCATGTAAAGCTGGTGGAGCTCCTCGTACTTTCCCTGTTTTGCCGCAGTCTCGATTATGTTCCTGAAAAAGCGCTTTATCTCGCTGAAATTTTCGCAGTAGTATCTTGGGACAGGGCTCCCTGCCGGCGCAAGGTGCTTTATCATTTCCCATGTCTGGGGCTTCACAGGAATCCTGTAATGCCCCTGCAGTATGGCTTGCCTGAGCACCTCGTACCTGAGGGGAATGCCTGTGCGGCTTGAAAGGAAGGGCGGCTCGCCTTTGCCTGGTTTCTGGCGCTGGATGGGCATGGTGTAAAACAGCTGATAAGTGATTATAAATGTTGAGGTGCGTTTTGCATGAGCATCTGCAACAAGCTGCCGCCCTGCTTTCCTGGCAATGCCCGGGCTACGCCGGCTCCTCGCACGATGGCATCCCCGCTGCCTTGCCGCGGAGTGGCTGCTTCCCCAGCCATTCCAGCACGGCAGATAGCCTGTGGGGCTGGAAAGCGCCGCCGAGCGACGGGCCATCCGCAGGATAAAACCTGTAAGCGTAGCGGCCTGCAACCAAATCCGCCTTGATTGCAAGCCTTGGCGCCTTGCCGCGCTCAGGCGCGCCTTGGCGGTTGCTCAAGGCAATTGGCTTGCTTGCGCCATAGTGCGCCTCCAGTGTTATGCAAAAGCATCCGAGCTTTTCAGACAGCATCCGCGCCTTGTATTTGTCAATGAATCGATATGCCGCCTGTATCAGCTCCTTCCTGCCTGCCGCAACCTGCTGCTCTATGGCGGGCGGCTCCTCGTATGCATGCCCGGGCGGGCGCTTCGCGGCTGTTGGCAGCTTCTTTCCCTGCTTTTTCTTTGCCAGCAGGCATTCCTTCATATGGCTGCTTTTTGCCTTGCGGAAGCTCTCCATGGTGTAGCCGCGCTCCTCAAAGGCAGGGATTGCCGCATTGGGCACCTGGGGCAAGGGGATCTGCTCTATCAGCCTCTTGAGCCCGTGCTTATAGTAATCCGCGGTTTGCAGCGTGAGCGGGTCCTTTTCCCAAGCCGGGTCTATTTTTTGCCAGAATCTCCAGTCCCGATTCGACATCATGCTCCTGTAATTTTCATGAAGCTCATACGCATATGCCTCATCTTCTGTAAAGTCCCGGAATTTCTTTCGGAACTGCTTTACCAGCCACCGCGTGCCTTTCACCTGGTTTTTCTTGCTGGAGAAATATTTTGTGAGCCCCTTGCTGCTGGTTTCCCAGATATTTATGCCGAATTTGGGATAAAGCTCGGAAATCAGGCTGAATATCTTCGCACCATACCTGTCCTGGAACATCCCGTGCAGGCCGCTATCCTTGAAATCCTGCTCGCAGAGGCTGCAAACCGCCTCGCGCTTTGCCTCGAGGTAGATCAGGTTTTCAAAAAAGTTGAGGCTTTCTCCCTTCCGGAACCTTTCCACAACCGCCATTGCCCTGGGGGGAAGGCGCAGCATGTCCATCTTATGGTCAACCACCAGGTCGACCCAAAAGCGCGCGTTTTTCTTTTCCTCCCAATAGCCAATCGGCGCCTGGGGCAATATGTATTTCCCGTCCACCAGCCCGCGCAGCGTGATTTCACCCGCCTCCACCATCATCTGGAGCGCGGCAACCGCCTTTTTCCTGCCCTCCCTTGACAAGTCTTCCGGCGTGGAGACGGTAGTTGGATAGCGGGGCTTCAGGCCCGGCAAACCAAGCGCGGAATCGTAGATGTCAAAGTAGCCGTTCCTGAAGAAAAATGCCTCCAGCCTCTCCTTGACAGGAAGGCGGGCGCTGCCGGTTTCCAACAGAAGGGAAGGAAATCGTTGTTTCTTGCCCGCTGCCAACTCCTGGCTGGCGGCAGGGGCTTTTGCATAATCCATGTGTCAAAATATGGATAATAAGGCTTTTATGCGCGACCGGTCCACCGGCACGGCCAATTCCGCAGAATTTGGCGGGCGGTGGAACTGCGTGCAATTCCACCGGCATCCTGCTTGGAAAGCGTTTATATCCTGCCTCAGCGCCAGCCTATTTGCCTTTTGCAGGCGTTTTCCGGAAGCATTATATGTTTAATGATACTTTAATGCTTGGTTAATGCATCAATAATGCAAAAGGTGAGGAAATGAACGTGAACCTGCACTTGGCCGGCGACGTGGAAGCCTACATAAATTCCCTGGTGCGCCGCGGTTTGGCGGCAAGCAAGACCGAAGCAATACGCCTTACAATTGTCCAGGCGCGGCAGCGCGACCTTGAGATTGAAAGCGAAAAGCATGGCATTGACAGGCTCAACCAAATGACGATGGAGCTTGCGTGGAACAATCCAAAGGATGATGAGGCTGCGAAATTCTATGAGAAAAGGTATCTCCGTGGCAAAAAGGTCTGACATTGTAATTGCAAAAGTCTTTTTTTCCGATTCGCCAGATGGCAAAATGCGCCCCTGCATTGTCCTTTCGGATGAGCAGTACAATTCGCAGGGCTTTGCGCTTGTGGCACCAATCACCACCGCCGGCGACGAATATTGCCTTCCAATTGAAAAAAACGACTGCGACTGCGCACTTTCGCCAGGAAGCGGTGCGCGCTTTGACGGGATTGCGAAAATCCCTGTTTCGCAGATAAAGCGCAAAATAGGGCGCTCGAAAGACGAATTTTACTGGCAGCTGGTAGGCAAAATACGCGAGCTTATCGAATGAAAACAGTCACTGTTTCCACCGGCATCCTGCTTGGAAAGCGTTTATATACCTGGCAAACAGCAAGGATACGCTAAATTTCACCGACACGGCGGCGCGAGCCGCCTGATGAGTTTGGCGGAGTGAGAATATGGGTGGCTCTGGCGATGGTGAAATGCCGGGCAAGGAGGCAACTCCTGCTGAAGAAGAAGGCAAGACGGTTGTTGGGCAAAAGCCGGATTTCCGGATTGTCCAGCCCGAGTATGTGCCCGCGCTTGGAAAGACTGTGTACAAGGACGTTGGCGCCATGTGGCACAACGTCAGCAAGAGCGGCAACGAATTCTACACGCTGAAGATAGGGAAGCTCAAGCTTCTCGTCTTCCAGAACACGAAGTGAGTGGGAGCATTGCGGGTTGATATATATGGCAAGGAAAAAGGAGAGCGATTCTATGGCTGAGGAACCTGTGGAGGAGAAGAAGAAACTAGTGATAAAGGTGCTGGAGGACCTTCCCGGCGTGGGCGAAGTCTCAGCGGAAAAGCTGCGCAGGGCGGGCTATGACATTGAAAAGATAGCCGCAAGCTCGCCGCACGAGCTTGACGAGATAGCCGACATCGGGGTGGACACTGCAAAGCGCACCATCTCCGCAGCGCGCGACTCCCTTGAGATGGGCTACGAGTCAGCCGACAAGATACTGGAGAGGAGGAAGTCTATCGGCAGGATAACCACGGGCTCAAAGGAGCTTGACGCGCTCATAGGCGGCGGCGTGGAGACCATGTCGATAACCGAGTGCTACGGGAAGTTCAGCAGCGGAAAGTCGCAGATAGGCTTCCAGCTCGCGCTCAACGTGCAAAAGCCCGTTGCCGAAGGGGGATTGGACGGCAACACGCTGTTCGTGGACACCGAGAGCACTTTCCGGCCCGAGAGGATTGCGCAGCTTGCCGAAAGCGCAGGGCTTGACCCCGACGCCGCGCTCAAGAAGATATTCGTGGCAAAGGCGATAAACTCCGACCACCAGATGGTGCTCATCGACAAGGCCGACGAGATGGTAAAAGAGAAGAACATCCGCCTTATCGTGGTGGACTCCATGACCGCGCACTTCCGCGCCGACTACGTGGGAAGAGGGGCGCTTTCCGACAGGCAGGGCAAGCTCAACAAGCACGTGCACGCGCTTCAGAAGCTCGCGGACAAGCACAACATCGCAATCTACATCACCAACCAGGTGATGGACAATCCGGGCATCATGTTCGGCGACCCCACCACGCCAATCGGCGGTCACGTGCTCGCGCACGCGGCGACCTACAGGATTTACCTGAGGAAAGGCAAGGAGGAGAAGAGAATCGCGCGCCTAGTGGACTCCCCAAACATGCCCGAGGGCGAGTGCGTGTTCAAAGTCACGCCAAAAGGCGTGACCGACTAGCTTTCCTTCTTTTTTCCGCTTTTTTTATTTCTTTTTTGTTTTTTCTTCATTTCCTTTTCTTTTCTGCCCGTTCCTCCTTCCAAGCTCGCGCTCAAGCTCGGCAAGCGTTATGCCCCTTGCGCGCACTGCCACGAGCGCGTGGTACAGCACATCGCACGCCTCCCAGATTATTTCGCGCCTGCCTTTCCTTTCCAGCGCTTCAGCAAGCTCCTCTCCCTCCTCCCTGATTTTTGCAACTGCGAGCTTTTTCGAGCGCGAAAGCAACACAGTGTAGGAATCCCTGGGATTGCTGGCGAGCCGGCCGGCGATTAGCGCGTCCAGCTGCGCGAGGGTGAAGTCGCTGCCTTCCCTGCCGAACTTCCTTTCGAAGCAGCTTTTCCTTCCCATGTGGCATGCATTTCCCGCACCCTGCACCTGAACCTCGTAAATCAGGGCATCTGAATCGCAATCCACACTTACCGAAAGCACGCGCATGGCATTGCCTGACGTTTCTCCCTTTCTCCAAAGCGACTTGCGCGAGCGGCTGAAAAACCACGCCTCGCCCGAGGTGAGGGTGCGCACAACTGCCTCGCGGCTTGCGTATGCCAGCATGAGCACCTCGCGCGTGCCGCTGTCCACTGCCACCGCCGGCGCCAGGCCTTCTTCCGAGTAACGCAATGCACCTGCAAATTTTTCCGCCCGTTTCCTGCTTGCCAGCCCCTTCATAATCTCACCTCGATTCCCCTGCGCGCAAGCTCTTGTTTGCATTCCAGGATGGATGTTTTGCCGAAGTGGAAGATGCTTGCAGCCAAGGCGCCTGATGCCTCGGTTTTCCGGAAAACCTCTGCAATATCATCAACCGATGAGCATCCCCCTGACGCGATTATGGGCAGCCGAGTGGCTACGCAGGCGGCGCGGAGCATGCCAATGTCAAACCCCAAACCCGTTCCGTCGCGGTCAATGGAGGTGAGCAGTATTTCGCCAGCCCCTTGTTTTTCAGCCTCCCTCAGCCAATCCACCATTCTCCACGCGGTTTTTCCCCTTCCCGCGCGCGAATAGCAGACGATGTCCTTTCCTGAAAGCTTTGCATCAGCTGCCACCACCACTGCCTGGGAGCCGAATTCGGATGCGCACCTTCCGATGAGCAAAGGGTCGGCAAGAGCCGCAGTGTTGATTGCGCACTGGTCTGCGCCGCGCTTGATGCGGGCCTCGAAATCAGAAAACACCCTGATGCCTCCGCCAACGCAAAGCGGGATGGAGCAAACTGACGCCACGTCTGCAATCGACTTGAGGAACGTTTCTCGCGATTGCACAGTGGCGCCAATGTCCAGAAGCACCAGCTCATCCGCATCCTGGTACCCCTCTGCTAGCGAAACAGGGTCGCCTGCCAGCCTGAGGCGCCTGAACCTGGTGCCCTTGAGCACCACCACTTTGCCGTTGCGGGCATCGCAGTCCAGGCACGGGATTATCCTTTTGGCTAGTGTTGCAAATCGCTTGCGCTCTTTGCAACAGCAGTCAAAATCTGTCTGCAGATTTTGCCTTAGCATACCCACTCACCAACCTTTATCCTCTTGTCATAAAGTGCCCTGCCAATCATTGCATAGTCCGCGCCCCTGCCAAGCGCAGCTTTCACGTCTGCAGAATTTCTCATGCCTCCTGCAAGGCAGATAGGCAGGCTCGTGGACTTTCGTGCCTGTGCAGCCAAGGAAAGGTCTGGCCCTCGCGCCATCCCGTCAGCATCCACCGAGCTTATTATCAGGCCTCCAGCTCCGCAGCTTTCTGCAAGCTTCACTGCCTGCTGCATGCCCAGCCCTGTGCCTTGTTTCCAGCCCTTAATTCTCATCTTTGGAGGGGCGCCTGCAAAGTCAAGCGAAGCCCAAACCCTGTCCGAGCCGAATTCCTCCACGCACTGGCGCACTGTTTTTTGGGAACGCGCCACTGCAGTTCCGAACACCACGCGATATGCCCCTGCAGCAAATACAGCGCGCGCAGCCTCCATGCTTCTGATGCCGCCTGCCCACTGCATCCTGATGCTCTTGCACCTGGAAGTGATTTTCCTAAGCACTGGCAGCTGGCTCCTGCCGCCAAACGCAGCATCCAGGTCCACAATGTGCAAGAGCGGGAAGCCGGCCTTCTCATATTTTTCCGCAAGCAAAAGCGGGTCTCCGAAATATTCCTCGGTTCCCTGCTTTCCCTGCCGCAGCCTCACCGCCCTGCCGCCCATCAGGTCTATTGAGGGTATCGCCACCGCGCTTCCGGCTTTGCAGATTGTTATGAAATTCCCAATGGCTTTCTGCCCCGCCTTGCCGCTCTTTTCAGGGTGGAACTGCACGCCCCAGAAATTCCCTGCGCGCACGGCAGAGGCAAACCTCTGCCCATATTCCGTTGAGCCAAGCACGCACCCCTGCGATGGGGGGAACGCCGCAAAGCTGTTGGCAAAGTAAAAGTATTCGCCATCCGCAATCCCTGCGAACAGCGGGTCCTGCTTTTCCACCTTGACGCGGTTCCAGCCCAGCTGCGGGAGGCGCATATTGCCCTTCAGCTTCCTGACGCTTCCTGGGATGATGCCAAGCCCCTGCACCCCGCGGCATTCCTCGCTCGCGCTGAAAAGCGCCTGCATGCCAAGGCAGATGCAAAGCACCGGGATGCGCAGGCGCGCCGCCCCTTTTCTTTTGCCAAGCGCAGCTGCAATTTTTGGCACAGTGGAAAACGAGCCCACGCCGGGAATCACCAGCCCGTCAAACCCGCCTGCCCCCTCAAGCCTTCTGATAACCTTTACCTCCGTGCCTGCGCGCTTGAAAGCGTTTGCAACCGAGGCGACATTGCCTGCAGCGCCAAAATCAAGTATTCCAATCATGGAATCACCTTCTCAAGCGGCATCACCAGCAGGTCCTTGCCGCCGGCAAGCTTCGCTTTCCTGACAACGGACGCGAGCCTGCGCGATTCCACCACGGTCTGCACTGCCCATTCCCCCTTCTTTGCAAGCCGAAGGAGCGTGGGGCTTTCCATGGATGGGAGCACCTGCAATATTCTCTTCAGCGCCCTGTCCGATGGCGCATTGAGCACAAGGTACTTCAGCCCCCGCGCGCGCTTCACGCCTGATAGCGAAAGCTCCAGCTCCTGCAGCACTTCCTCTGCCTGTTCCTCCTTCTTCCTGCGGGCCACAAGAAAGGCTGAGGAAGACGCAATGATGGCGATTTTCCTTAGGCGATTGGCGCGAAGCGTCCTGCCTGTCTGCACGTGGTCTATCACCGCGTCCGCCAATTTGGCGCCAGGCGCGATTTCAGTTGCGCCTGACAGCTCCAGAAGCGTTGCATCCACGCCATTTTGCCGCAAGTAGGCGCGGGCAGTGTTCGGGAGCTTGGTGGCAATCCTCCCGCCTGCCAAGTCCTTCACGGATTTTGCCGCCGATGCCTCAGGCACCGCAAGGGCTATCTCGCACTCCCCAAACCCCAATTCCAGCACGTGGCGTTCTTTTGAGCCGGTTTCCTCAAGCATGTCCAAGCCCGTTATTCCGGCATACACTGCTCCGCTTTCAACGTATTTTGGGACATCCTGCGCGCGCACAAACAGGTATTCCACGCGTGCGTCCTCGCATCGCGCACAAAGCGTGTCAGTCGGCCTGTCAAGCGAGGCAAAGCCGGCCTTGGCCAACATGTCCAGCGCAGGCTGGCAAAGCACTCCCTTGTTCGGCAATGCAATCCTGACAAGTTTCTGCACCGTTTCCATCAAATCAACCCCTTCGTCGACGGCAGGCTCTTGCCAGCCCTCCTTTTCACCTCGCACGCCTGGGAAAGCGCGCGCGCAAACCCCTTGAAAATGCCCTCGCACCTGTGGTGGTCGTTGCCTGCGTAGAGCATGCGCACCGCAACGTTGCAGCGCGCTGCCTGGCAAAAGCCCGCGAAAAACTCCTTCACCAGGTCTGACTGAAGCTTCCCGATGAATTCCCGCGAAAACGTAGCGTCGAAGATGAGCGAGGAGCGGCCCCCGAAATCCACCGACACCAATGAAAGCGACTCGTCCATGGGGAATGCAAAGCACCCTGCGCGCGCTATGCCTTTTTTCTCCCCCAATGCATCTGCAAACGCAGTGCCCAGCGCAATGCCTACATCTTCCACAAGGTGGTGCTGGTCGACCTCCAGGTCTCCTTTCGCTTCCACCTCAAGGTCAAACAGCCCGTGCTTGGCAAAGGCAGTGAGCATGTGGTCGAAAAACCCAATGCCCGTGCCCACTGCCGCCTTGCCGCTGCCATCAATGCAAAGCAGGAGCGAAATTCGCGTCTCGCTCGTATTTCGCACCACTTTTGTCATGCGCCCTTTCCCTTCCATTCTCATGCAAACAACTCCCTTATCGCATCATTCACGTTTGGAAACCGCGCAAACTCGCCTGGCTGCCGCTTTCCCTTCCCTATTGCAACAAACGCGCAGCCCGCACGGCTGGCAGCTTCCCTGTCGTCAGGCGAGTCCCCAATGTAGAGCGGAAGCGAAGCGCCCAGCCTCTTTTTCGCAAGCAAAAGCGGCGCAGGGTCTGGCTTGCCAAGCGCAGTGTCCTCCATTGCCACAAGCGGCATTGCTTGCGGCAAGCCAAGCATCCTCATTGCGATTCTCGCTTCATCTCTAGGCCTGCCAGTCACTATCCCAATCGGCTTGCCAATTTTTTTGAGCAGCCGCAATTGCAGAAGCGGCTTTTCCGACTTTATCAGCCCATCCCCATCCTTTCCAAAGTAAAGCATCTGGAAAATCGGCACCACCTGCCTCCTTGCTGAGCGCACGCCCATCCTCCGCAGGACTTCCATTGTGGCATCCCAGTCATTGTTCATGCCAGGCAGGGATTTCACCTTGCGCACAAGCCCCATTGGCACTGCCTTTCCTGAAATTTGCTCGGATGTGAGCTTTATTGCCTGGAAGTACGAGCGCGACACATCCACCAGCGTGCTGTCCAGGTCAAAAAGCACAGCGTCCACGGACGCTTTCAGCAGGCTGCGCAGCAAGTACTCGTTTTCCCCTGGCGTGCACACTGTAACACGCAGCGAATTTTGCACAAGCTTCGCCCGCTCGCGCACCAGTATTTTTGACTGCGACGCCAGCCTTTTCTGGACAGCAACGGCATCGATGCCTTTTGGGAGCGAGAAAAGCACAAAGTTCGCATCCGATTGATACGCTTTCATGCCAAGCGCGCGCATCCTGGCAGACATATCATTGCGCTCGCTGGCGGCTTCCCTTGCGTATTTTTCCACAAGCCGTTGCCTGCCAAACGCAGCAATCGCGGCATTCTGCGAAAGCGAGTTCACGCCATAAGGCAGCTTCACCTTCTGCAGCAGGCTGATTATCCTGGGGGTTGTTATGCAGTAGCCCAGCCTGGCACCAGCAAGAGCCCATGCCTTGGAAAAGGTGCGGAGCACCACGACGTTTGGAAGCCTAAGCGCCTGCCTGGCAAAGCTCCTGCCTGCGAACTCGAAATACGCCTCGTCCACCACCAGTATCGCGTTGCAGCCTTTCGCGATTTTTTCCAGCCTCTGCGCATCCATCCGGTTGCCAGTGGGGTTGTTCGGCGAGCAGGCGAATATCAGCTTGGCACCGCTCTCTTTCGCAGCACGTAGAACAGCTGTCACATCAGGCTGGAAGCCATCTCCCAACCGCACTCCCTCCACAGCCACCCCGTTTGCCTCTGCGCATATCCTGTACATGGAATATGTTGGCTCAAGGACAAGCACGCTATCCTTGCCGGGCCTGCAGAAAACGCGAATGAGGAGGTCTATTGCCTCGTCGCTTCCGTTGAATGCCAGGATGTTTTCCTGCGAAACGCCACAATACCTGGCAATTCTCTTCCTAAGCTTCCCTGCCTGCGGGTCTGGGTAGCGGTTCAGCCCGCTTCCAAAAATGTCGCGCGCATTCTCGTTCAGGTCGGCAAACCTAAGCCCTTTCTCCTCAGCCACGTCGCGGTCGCTAAGGTAAGGCGAAACGCGCATGAGCTCCTTTCTTGCAAGCTTCCCAGCATCAACTTTCATTTTCCCCCTCCTTCCTCTTTCTTATTTCGGCAGCGCGCGCGTGCGCCTCCAAGCCCTCCATTCTTGCCAGCAATGCGCAAGCGTCTGCCATCTTCGCCTGTGCCTTGGCAGTGAGCGTTTCCTCATACATCCACTTGCCGAAAGTCTGCACGCTCACGCCCCCCCATGCCCTTGCAGATGAATTGGTGGGCAGTATGTGGTTGCCTCCCGACATTCCATAGTCGCAGAACGCCTCGGCCGTTTCCAAAAAAACCGCACCGGCATTTTTCGCCCTGCCTGCAAGCCCCCTGGCATCTTCCCCGAAAAGCTCCAGGTGCTCAGGCGCAAGGCAGTTTGCAGCCTCAAATGCATCTTCCATGCTTTTTGCCACAAACAGCCTGCCCCACTTGGGGATGGAAATGCGCGCAGGGCTATTCTCAGGAAGCTGCGCAAGCTGCCCTGCAAGCTCAGATGCCACTTCGTCTGCGCATTCATTGGAAACACAGATGCAAATTGCCGCGCTGTCGCCTCCGTGCTCTGATTGCGCCAGCATGTCTGCTGCAACAAAAGAAGGATTTGCGCCCTTGCCGGCAATGATGAGCACTTCGGACGGGCCTGCAGGCACGTCAATCCTCACGCCATACTGTGCAACTAGCTGCTTGGCAGCGCTCACATATGCATTGCCAGGCCCGCAGATGACATCTACAGGGGCAAGCAGCCCTTCCGCGCCAAATGCCATTGCGGCTATTGCCTGCGCGCCCCCTATTATGTAGACTTTCTCGATGCCGCACATGCGCGCTGCGGCAAGAATGAGCGGGTTTGCCCTGCCGTCCTTTTGCGGAGGGGTGCAGACAACCATCTCTTTCACGCCCGCAGCGCGCGCAGGCACTGCAGCCATGAAAAGCGAGGAGAAAAGCGGCGCCCTGCCTGCCGGCACGTAAATGCCAACTCTCTCTACAGGCACAAAGCAAAGCGAGGTTGCGCCCTGGTCGTCCCTTTGCCCAATTTTTCCCATTTTTGACTTTTGCAGCCTGGCAAACCTCTCAATTTTCCTCATCATCTGCCGCATTGCCCTGCGCTGCGAAGGCAGAAGCGATTTTTCAGCCACAAGCATTTCATCCTGCGTGGCAAGCGCATTCCCTCCGGTGAGCGTTAAGCCGTCGAATTTCTTGGAATAAGAAGAAAGCGCCTCAAAGCCGCCCGCGCGCACGTCCCCTATCACTTTTGCCGCGGTTTCCCTGGCCTGTGCATCATATTCTTTCCTGCCTGAAAGAAAATCAGAAATCGCGCGCGAAGCCAGCGGAACAGGGCGAGGGCTGGGCATAGTGAAGCAGACCCCTTGCCGTTTCCTCCGTGTTCTCCATAGCCTCGCCTTATCTTCGTCTCTTTCCCACTTTATTCCCACTTCATTTTATAAAGCTATCGCGCAACGCCGGAGCAGGCGCTGTGCGCGTAGATACAAATAAAAGCCGCGTCTTCATCATTTGCTTATGGACAAATCCACCTGGCTTGCCACGCCCAACATCGCAGTGGTGAAGTACTGGGGAAAGCGCGACTCGAAGCTGAATCTTCCCTACAACGGAAGCGTTTCCGTGACAATGGACGAGACGGTGAGCACGCGCACCACCGTGCAGTTCCTCCCATCGCTTCCCCAGGACGAGCTGTTCCTCAACGGCAAGCGCGCGCGCAATGATGAAACTTCGCGCGCAAGCCGCGTTCTTTTTGCAGTTCGCCAATCAGCAGGCATCAAAACGCATGCGCGCGTATATTCAGAGAACAACTTCCCAACAGCCGCAGGCATTGCCTCCTCGGCATCCGGCTTTGCCGCGCTTGCCTGCGCTGCCGCGGACGCGGCTGGCTTGAAGGCAAGCACCGCTGCGCTTTCGCGCTTTGCGCGCATGGGCTCGGGCTCGGCTTGCCGTTCTGTCATTGGCGGATTTGCTGAATGGAAAATGGGGCGGAAAGCAGACGGTTCCGACTCCTATGCCGTGCAGGTTGCGCCAGCATCGCACTGGCCGAATCTTCGCAACGTGATTGCAATCACCGACGCAGGCAGGAAGCTCATCGGCTCGGATGCAGGCATGCAGCTCACAGTGTCCGGAAGCGCGCTTTACAGGGAAAGGCTGCGCAAGATGCCTTCCCTCATCCGGAATATGAAAAGTGCGATACTGCACCGCGACCTTGAGGCATTCCTCTCCCTTGCCATGAAAGAGTCCTCCAACATGCACGCGGTGATGCTCGATTCCACACCTCCAATAATCTATCTCAATGACATCTCGCACGCAATAATGCGGCAGGTACACTCGTTCAACGAAGCAGAGGGCAAAATAGCGGCAGGCTACACGTTTGACGCAGGCCCCAACGCGCATGTGTATACTACTGAGAAGCATGCGAAACAGGTGGCGCGCATGCTGCTGGGGATAAAAGGCGTGAAAAAGACAATCGTGTGCAGGCCTGGCAAGGGGCCGAGGAAGCTTTCGGAAAAGGACGCGCTGTTTTGAGACGGCTTTGCTGTTAATTCCTCAGCCTATTCAAACATTCTGCCGGCACCACGACAATATCCGAGCCGTAGATTTTGATTTCAGGCTTATGGTAATTCAGGACAATGTCTGCGGCTTTCACAAGCAGCTTGAAAACACGCTCCCGTGAATAAAAGCTGAATGCCGTCTGGCTTGGCCATGGAAACACTTCCCGGACTTTTTTGCCATTCACCTTCAATGCTATTGATTTTTTTTCCAAATATATGTCTGCGCGGAATTTGATTTCAAGCCTCAGGCCAGGGGCTTCAAAATAAACGGAAACGTCGTTTTCCCTTCTTTCCTCGCGGAAGATGCCGTGCTTGGAGAGGCCCTCCAGCGAAATAACCACTGAATGCATTTCCAAAAGGTCATGGGGCTTGCGATCCCCAAAGTGCCTTTGGATTATGCCTGCTTCGTTGCGGGTGAGGCGCTTCTGCGGGTCGCAAATCACGCTGGCGGAATAGCTGAGCCATCCATACTCATCATGATTCAATTTCTTGCGCATGATGGGCTCGCTTGAGGGGAACATGCCGTGGAAGCTCAGGCTCGCCTCGCCACTGTTATGTATTAGAGGCCCAAGGATCTCCTTGCCGTTGTTAGCGCTGCGCCGTGCCTTGAAGCTGCTCATATGTCCACCTGGCAGAATCAGTGGCAAAGTGTTTATAAGTGTAATTATAATGAAAAAATAAAAAAAGAAAAAGCAGCTACCTTCGTTTCTTGACGTCCCAAATATATTTTTCGCACCGCACCGGCGTCACGGTTATCTCAAAGCCGTAGCCGTTTTCTGAGAGGAATGCGCGCATCTTCTCGTTTATGCTGTCCGAAACAGGGTCGTTGTTCATCCAGGAGGTGGACTTGCCCACGTTGAGGCAGTCCGCGACCAGACCCGCGTCCAGGTCGGAGACCCCCATGGACATCACCTTGTCATGCACTTCCTTCGGGGTGAGCTTCGCCAGCGTGACTTGCGCTGTTACTGCATCCATCCTATCTCCTCCTTCCTGCTTTGCGTCGTTGCGGACGCATCGCATTGGTCGCCTGGTGGTGCATTCTCAAAAAAGGTTTATCAAGCTTGTGTGCGCAAGCGCTCAATGGCACAAGAAAAGTCCTGCGGCGCGCTCATTTTCCGCGACGAGGCAGGCAGGCGGCTGTATCTCCTTCTCCACTATTCCGGCGGGCACTGGGATTTCCCGAAAGGGCATGTGGAGGAAGGCGAAGGCGAGGAGCAGACGGCACGGCGCGAAATACAGGAGGAAACCGGCCTGTCCCAGCTTGAATTCCTTTCAGGCTTTCGCGAGGTGATATCCTACTCATTCAGGCACAGCAATGGCGAGCCTGCGGAAAAGCAGGTGGCTTTCTTCCTGGCAAAAACCTGCGAAAAGCTAGTGCGCCTGTCGGACGAGCACATCGGCTTTGCCTGGCTGTCCTACCCATCCGCCAGGAAAAAGGCTACTTACGAGAACGCGCGCATGCTCCTTGAGAAAGCGGAAATGAGGCTGTCTGCGGCGCCTGCCTGAAGCGCACGCAGGTTTCCTGGCGAACGCGGCGGCACCGCCTGCCTGGGCAACAATGCTACTTTCCCTTTTGCCTGGCTGGCTTGCGCTTTGGCCGAGGTGCTCCTTTTCCGCCTGCGCGAGCATCCTTTTTTCTTGCAAGAAGCAAGGCAAGCAGCCTCTTGAGCTTTTTCGACCTGAAATCCCGCACCACCAACGCCGCCCTGCCGGCAAGCTCGCGCGATTTCATGGTGGTGGAAAGCGCAATGCACGGCATCCCTGCGCGCGCCGCCGCCTCCACGCCAGAAAGCGAGTCCTCGAACACGATGCATTCCGACGGCTTTACGCGAAGCCTCCTTGCCGCCTTCAGGAAAATCTCAGGGGCAGGCTTTCCCTTCCTCACCTGCTCTATCGCGACAAACGGCACCTTGCCCATGCCGGCGGAACGCAGCGACTCCTCGACGTGGTTGATGTGCCCGCCTGACGCCACTGCCTCCAACACGCCGCCCTCCAGGAGCAGGCGGCGCACCTGCGCAAAGCCAGAGATTATCGGCAGCCTGTGCCTCTGTATCTCCTCCATGTATATTTCATTCCTTTTCCTCACAAGTCCGCGCGGGTCTTCCTTTATGCCGTATTTTTTCACCAAATCCTCAAAAATGGCATAAGAGCCAATGCCTGTGTACGCGCGCTTCCAGTGCGCGCTGTCTATCTTCACCCCGTACTTTGCAAGCGCGCGCTCGAACGTGCGCGGGTGCACCTTTTCCGAGTCCACGATAACGCCGTCAAGGTCGAAAATCACAGCCTTGAAGCGCGAAAGCGCGGAGAACTGGACGGGCTTGGAACTGCAGGCACTGGAAGGTGTTGCTTCTTTCGCAGCCGCGTGCTTGCCGCTTTTCTCTTTTTTACCAGCCTCGACTAGCACTTCCATGCTGCGGTTTTGCTCATGCTGCTTTGCCGACAAAACATGGGGCGCCGTGCCTATATTGCGCTGCACTGTTCCTGGCGCCTCCGCGCCTGCTGGCTTTGTTGACAGAACTGCATATTCCATTCTTGCAGGCGCGGCAATATTATCTGTGGAAACAGCTGGTAGGGAAGAGGTTGCCATCTCCTCCTGGCCGGGCTTATTTGTCTTACTGGCCTTTTCTGCACCTGGCTGTGCTGCTGGCAGTTGCCCGCCGTCTTGTGCTAAAATTTCATCAAAAATGCATGGCGCAGTTATGAAAAATTCATCTCTGGCTTTGTTTTGAGGGTGAAACGAGGATTCTTCCCGCACGGTTCTGCCAGGGGGAATGCCTAGGCTCCCAATAGCGATTTCCATCCGCCTGGCTTTCTTCAAAGGCGCCATCGTTTCCATCTGTTTTGCCCTGACTGCAAGCCACATGTCTTGCGCGAATGGGATGAAAACGGAGCTTACCTCAAATTTCTTTTCCTTTGGCACATTCACCCTCAACATGTGCTTGTCTGGAGCATTCAATCCGATGAAGAATGAAATAGGGGTCAAGCCGCCGGTTTTCTTCAGTTTTTCGGCAGAACAGCTGAACAGCGCCCCCCCTGGCCTGTTCTCTAAAGATGATAGCGCTTCGGTGTCAGGAATCATCGCATATTCGTATTTGATTTTAACGGCTCCGCTTGTGTTGACATACATGTTTGCCTGGCCAAGGAAAACAAGCTTGCCGTCCAGCATCATGGCTGGAAGCAATTCGTTGAGATAAACCTGCCAGCCGAAGCCCACGTCGTTTTCCTTTACCCCGAATGCGCCGACAAGTCTCCTGCCCCTGGATGTCATTTTCCATTCCAACTCAGGAATCCTTAGAAGGGCCGACTCAAGAGTTTCGCCTTCATATGCCATCACGCACATTTTTACTGTCTTGCCAATAAACTCGAACTCCACATCGATTTTATGCTGTATCGCTTTGTTTATTGGCATTGCCGGCATTTCATCATCCAGCAAATCATTATGCTTGAAAGTTTCAAACACGGTGTTGAAACAAGAGCGGTCATTGAAAAAAGGCATGTTGACTGTTGCGTCAGGGTCTGCTTCCGAGGCCTTGGTAATATCCATCACAATGACATTTGCGCTTTCCCCCTCTTTTCTTGCAACAAAACAAATGACCCTGCTCTGCCCGCCAACATCCAGGATTGATTTCTGCAAAACCACTTCATTGTCTTCAGTGCGCTCAAGCTTCTTTTTCAGCTCACGGTTCAAATCTTCCATCTCACTGATTGAAAATGCCTTTGCCCCTGCCGAAATCTCAAGATTCTGCACGCCCCTGCCGCGGAGAATATGCTCTGCCTCCGGCTGCCTCTTGGCTAAAATAGTTTCCAGGCCAATTCTTGGTTTTTCTACAGACTTGACTTCCTGCGAAGATGTCTTGCTAGCTTGCTTTTCTTCGTCCCCCACATCCACACCCACAAGGATGGCAGATTGGCTGGGCAAGACTTAAAACCATTCCCAAAACCAAAATCAGTAGTCGATTCCGCAGCGCGATATCACGCCATTGTCAAAAGGGTGCTTTCCCTTCTTCACGTACGTGACATAGTCCGACGCTTCCTCTATAGCGCGCGTGGCGCCCCTGCCCGTGAGTATGAGCTCGCAGTTCTGCGCGCGCGATTTCATCAGGGCAAGCACGTCGGACTCGCTTACCAGCCCCTCCTTCATCGCCCAAAAGATTTCGTCAAGCACGACAAGCCCGTACTCGCCGCCTGCGCTCATCCTTTTTGCCTTCTCGAACGCTGCGGAAACCAGCACCCTGTCCATGCCGTTTATAACAAAGCAGTCGCGGCAGAAAAGCACATGCCCCTGCTCCTTGAGATGCGCCTCATGCTCTTTTTGCCTCGGGCAGTGCTTGGTGCGGCTCGCCACGGTGACGCCGAGCTTTTCAAGCGAGGGCAGCTCGGACGACAGCCCGCCTTTCAGGAACTGGATGAAGGCAACCTTCATTCCCCTGCTTGCGGCGCGCACGGCAATGCCTATGGCGGACGTGGTCTTGCCGTTCCCGTCCCCTGTAAGGACATGCACCAATCCGGCTTTCCTTGCCATGACCAAATTTGGCAGGGGCAATATTATTACCCCTTTCCCCAAAATCCCATCATGCGCGAGGCAAGCCTTTACAGGAAGATGCCAGGCAGGGCGGTTTCCTGCTATCTTTGCCAGCGAAGGTGCTATCTCAAGGACGGCGAAACCGGCTTTTGCCATGTGCGGCAAAATATCGGCGGCACCCTCCAGTCGCTCAACTACGGCAAGTGCGTCTCATACTGCAACGACCCCATTGAGAAAAAGCCATTCTACCACTTCATGCCAGGCTCGCAGGCATTCTCGTTTGCGGCGGCAGGATGCAATTTCCGATGCGAGCATTGCTTTACTAAAGACAACTCGTTCCTTATTGGCGATGAAATCCTCTTTGCCGAAGAATTTTTTGAAAAGGCCGAGTCAAAAAACAGGGCAAATTTCTGCACGATAAGCCATCTTGGCAAAAGAAGAGCCGTCATAAAGGCATCGAGGCACCATCACGATGGGGAAGTGTATTCAATAAAGCCGAGATATGCCCCGCCGATAGAGTGTACGCCCGAGCACGGGTTTTATGTCTTTGAAAAAGGCAGCATCCAAAAAAAGAACGCCTCGGAACTGAGGGAAGGCGAGCTTCTTGTCATCCCAAAACTCAAGGCTAGTGCACATCGCCTTCAAACTATTGATGCCAAAAAAATACTGGGCGGCTATCTCTGCAAGATAAAGAAGGGCAGGAAAACCGACAGGGCGATGCTTGAAGGCATCCTGGCGATGAAGCGGGCCGGGGCAACCTCGCGGCAAATCGGAAGACATTTCAGAATGCATCCTACATATATCCGAAAACTCTCAATCCAAATCGAAAAGAGCGGGATAGATAGCGGAACTTTCTATTATGATAACGAGATTATGGAAGAAAACGATAAGGTGCGATTTAAGACCGAGAAGGGGGGCGGAATACCCGGAAAAATTAAGGTTGACGAGAAGTTTGCCGAACTGCTGGGATACTTCTGCGCTGAGGGGAGCGTGCACAAATTTAAAAGCAGGCCAAATTCGATGCATCTTGTCTTTTCATTTGGTCAAGATGAACAGAAACTGGCTTCCCGCACTGTGCATCTCATCAAAGAAATATTCGGGCTGGATGCAAGAATCTTCAAAGCGCCCACCGGGCTTAGAACGGAAATTGGCAAAGCCTCCCTCGCCGCCCTGCTAATGCATCTCTGTGGAACAGGCGCCAAGAACAAAAAGGTCCCTGCATGCATCGCATCTTCAGGGGAAAGCGTCATCCGCGCATTTCTCAAAGCGGTTGTCGAAGGAGACGGCACAATTTTGGAAAATAACATCGCTATAGACACGGTTTCCAAACGAATGGCACACGGGCTCTATTACCTGTTTCTTCTATGCGGTTATCTTCCAAGCTTCTATGCTTGGGACGCGCCAAAGAGAAGGAAATTGCTCGGAAGAATTGTGAATCAGTCCACACTTTACTATGTGAAGATAACCGCCGAGCGTTTCAGGAATGATTTCCTTGGGCTGGCAAATGCAAAGATAAGGCGAAAAAGCGAGGGCAGCCTGAAATTCAAGGAAACAAACACGCACTGGCTGGTGCCAGTCTTCAAAATTCAAAAGAGGCGCTACTCTGGTTATGTCTATAATATGGAAGTCGAAGGCGAGCATTCCTATCTGACGGGTTTTGTTGGAGTTGCAAACTGCCAGAACTGGGAGATAAGCCAGCCTGCGCAGATTTTCGGGCAGGAGCTGCCTCCTGAAAAACTGGTGGAGCTTGCGCTTGCGCACCGCTCAAAAGGAATCGCCTACACCTACACCGAGCCCACCATCTTCTACGAGTATGCAGAGGATACTGCCAAGCTCGCTCACAAGAAAGGGCTTTACAACGTATTCGTCACAAACGGCTACGAAACGCCAGAGGCTATCGAGGGCGCGAAATGGCTGGACGCGGCAAGAATCGACCTCAAGGCGTTCACCGACAGGTTCTACAAGGAAGTGTGCGGGGATGCGCACCTTGAGCCCGTTCTCAAGTCAATAAAGGGCTTCCACTCGCGCATGCACGTTGAAATAATCACGCTGCTCATTCCCACCCAAAATGACAGCGACGACGAAATCCGCGCGCTTTGCCAGTGGGTGAAGGGGCTTGATGCGGACATACCGCTCCACTTCACTGGTTATTACCCGTCGAACAGGATGACGCTGCCCCCCACGCCGGGAAGCACCCTCCTTCGCGCGCGAAAGATTGCGATGGAGGAAGGGCTGGAGTACGTCTACACCGGCAACCGCCCTGGCGACGGCGGCGAGAACACGCTTTGCCCCAAATGCGGCGCGCTGGCAGTGGAGAGGCTGGGGTTTGAGGTGGTGGCGAACAACCTCACGAAAGATGCGCGGTGCGGCAAGTGCGGCGAGAAGCTTCCATTCGTGCTGGACTGGAAGAAAAGCAGGAAAGGCTAGTCCCCGGCTATCGCGTCTGCCTCGATTTCGACAAGCCATTCTGAATTGATGAAGCCCGAGACTTCCACGAACGTGCAGGCCGGCTGTACGCTTGAGAAGGATTCCCCGTGCGCTTTTGCCACCGCTTTCCAGTCCGAGATATTTTTGAGGTAAATCCTCGTCCTGACTACGTCCTTTAGCCCAGCGTTGGCTTTCCCAAGCACATCTTCTATTATTTCAAGGCAGCGCTTCGCCTGCCCATATGCATCGCCTGGGGCATGTACTGCGCCATCTTTTGCAATCGGGGCAGTGCCGGAAACTGCGATTATGCTGCCAATGCGCACTGCCCGTGAAAAGCCTATTTGCTTTTCCAGGGGCTGCCCGTACGTGATATTTTTCCTCCCCATAAAAATTCCTCACAGCGCGCCAATCTGCTTCATATGCGCCATCCGCCTTTTGAGGAGCTCAGGGGTGCCAATGTCTTTCCGATGCCACACCCGCCCCTGAACCGCCGCGCACGCGCTTTCCGAGATTTTCTCGGCTTCCCCTATTGTATTGGCTATGCCCACCAATCCCATCGAGCGCGAGCTTTGCGTGCAGATGGTGCCATTCTTCTCATACACCGACGCATAGTAGGCGCGCGCGCCCGATGCCTCAAGCGCGCCGCTGTCAATCGCCAATGGCTGGTCTGTGACGGATTTCACTGGGTAGCCCTCGGGCACCAGGTACTTGCACACTGTCGCCTTCTTCTCAAACTCAGGCGCCTTTGTTATTTTATGCGCCGCCATCTGCTCAAGTATGGTGTACAGGTCGCTTTTGAGAATGGTTAGCACGTTCATCGCCTCGGGGTCGCCGAAGCGCGCATTGTACTCTATGAGCAACACGCCGTGCTTTGTCGCCATGAAGCCTCCGTAAAGCACGCCGATGTAGGGCTTCCCTGTCTTTTTCCTAAACGCCTCGATTGTTTTCTGCATGATGCCCAGGGCGTCATCCCGGTGCGCGCTTTTCAGGAAAGGGAGCAGGTGGTTTGCGTCGGAATACGAGCCCATTCCGCCCGTGTTGGGGCCCAGGTCGCCTTCATACGCCCTCTTGTGGTCCTGCACGAGCGGCATTCCATATACCTTGCTGCCGTCTGAAAATGCCTGGAGGGAAAACTCCTCCCCGTCCAGCTTTTCCTCGATGACGATGTTCGCGCCGCCTCCGAGCTTGCTTGAAAGAAGCTCGGTTGCATACTGCTTCGCCTCCTCGCCATCCTTGAGCTGGAAGCCCGTCACCTTGACGCCCTTGCCGCCTGTCAGGCCTGACGGCTTCACTGCCACCTGCCCATAACATGAATCTATGAACGAGTGCGCCTCGGCTTCATTGTCAAATATCCCGAATTTTGGCGAGCCTGGCACCTTGAAGTCCCGCAGGAGCTCCCTGCAGTACGCCTTGTCCCACTCAAGCCGCGCGGCCTCGCGCGTGGGCGATGCGCAGGGCACGCCTGCGATTAAAAGCGCGTCGGTGACGCCTGCCGCAAGCACCGCGTCGGGCGAGGGGAAGGCAAGGGAAATGTCCTTGCCCTCTGCAAACGCCTCCACCTGCTGCGGCGAATGTATGTCCCCCACTGCCAGCCAGCCGCCGCTTTTCTTCACGAGCGAGTAGATGCCCGGGTGGTTCACCGACATGAACGCAAACAGCCTCACGTTGGCGTTTTTGCAGACAGCCTCTGCTATCGCATGCTCGCGCGCGCCGTTTCCAACAAGCAGGAAATTTTTCATGCCTACCACCAAACCGTCTGATGACGAATTTTGCCGACTAGGGTTTATAACGTTTGTAGAGGCAAACCCTATCAGGTGGTATCAATGTCAAACATCTTAGTCATTGGCGCAGTGGGGCAGATAGGCACCGAGCTTACCATGGAGCTGCGGAAGCGGCACGGCGGAAAGAACGTGGTCGCCGCAACGAGAAAGACGCCTTTCCCCAAAGAGTTGCAGGACAGCGGCCCGTGCATCTTCTTCGACGTGTCTGACAAGGAGGCAATGAAGAAAGTGATAAAGGAGCACAATATCGACACCATCTACCAGCTCGCATCGCTCCTGTCCGCAACAGGCGAAAAGGACCCAGACCTTGCCTTCCAGATAAACCTCATTGGCTTGAAAAATACGCTGGACGTGTGCCGCGAGTGCGGAGTGAAGAAGATATTCTGGCCATCATCCATCGCGGCGTTCGGGCCCACCACGCCCCGCGAGCTCACTCCTCAGAGGACGGTGCTCGAGCCCACCACCATGTACGGCGTGACAAAAGTGTCGGGTGAGCTCCTGTTGCAGTACTACAGCAAGAAATACGGGCTGGACTGCAGAAGCGTGCGCTACCCTGGCCTAATCTCATACAAGGCAGAGCCTGGCGGAGGCACCACCGACTATTCAGTGGCAATCTTCTACGAGGCAATCAAGCATAAAAAATACACGTGCTTCGTGGGCGCGCACACAGTGCTTCCCATGATGTACATGCCTGACGCCATACGCGGCACAATCGAGCTCATGGACGCCCCAGCCGGAAAACTCACGGTGAAGACAAGCTACAACCTTGCCGCAATATCGTTCTCGGCAAAGGAGCTTGCGGACGAGGTGGCGCGCCTCATACCCGGCTTTGTGTGCGATTATGCGCCCGACCACCGCCAGGCGATAGCCGACAGCTGGCCCAAGTCGATAGACGACTCGCAGGCCAGGCAGGACTGGGGCTGGAAGCACAAGTTCGGGCTCAAGGAAATGTCAGAGGACATGGTCAAGAACCTGCGTCCCATGTTGGAAAATAAAAAATAGACATAAAAAAAACAAAAAACCGGCTGGGCTCAAGCCCAGCCGAGCGCGGATGCCACGCTTTGCGGCGAGAGCGTGCTTGCCATGCTCACCACTGCGCCCCTGATGACGAACGACACTGCGAAGAGCACTGCCGCCATCATTATCGCGATTGCGACGTTCCCGCGCTTGAGCTCCTTGAATTCGTCTATCCCGACCGTTATCTTGTCAAGCATGCTGATTGCGACATAGATGGAGAGTATGGCAAGGATGACCCCCATGATGAGGTTCACCACGCCTATCAAAAGCGCGGCCAAAAGCTCCATCGGGGTAAGGCCGGGTATGATGCTTTGCGAAAGGCCATACACCCCCCCTTCCACCACGTTTGCGATGGAGAGGATGATGGCGCCAATCAGGATGGCTACCGCGACATTGCCGCGCTTGAGCTCCTTCATCTCGTCTATCCCCTGCGTGAGCTTGTCGAACATCCATATCCCCAGGTAAACCGAAACCATTGCCAGCGCGAGGCCCACTATGAGCTGCAAAAACGCTATCCCTACACCCAGGAACAAATCCACAAACGCCATGCCAATCCCTCCTGCAACGCAGGCGGAGCCAGGGTTTAAAAAGAATGCGCATGCCCGCAGTTTGCCGCGCCTTTCGCCATCTGCGCCGGGGGGAACGGATATTATATAAGGCTTCCACCAGAAATGCCATTGGGAGATTGATATGAAGCAGATTACCGTGGTCGTAGCCGACAAGGTCGGAGTGCTGGCCGAGCTTTCCTACCTTCTCGGGAAGGCGCATGTCAACATCGAGGCCATCTCTGCCGAGGTCCAGGGCGGGAAAAGCGTGATAAACCTGGTGGTGAGCGACGAGAAGAAGGCCGAGATGATACTGAAGTCCAACGGGTACCATGTGCTTTCGGGCGAAATGCTCGTGGTGAAGGTGAAGGACGCGCCCGGCGCGCTTTCGGAAATCAGCAAAAAGCTCCAGAAGGCGAAGATAAACATCGAGAGCATCTACCTGCTCACGCGCGGCGAGGGCCACTCGCTTGACGCGCTCATGGTGGACAAGCCGAAGAAGGCTAAAAAGGTGCTGTCAGAGTACCTCGTGAAGGCGCAGTAGGCAAAGGGGCATGGAATGTCTTGGTCCCTTAATCATGTTTGGGTGATTTTATCAAGCAGATAACAGTGGTTGCAGAGGACAAGGTCGGCCTCCTTGCCGACATCTCCTACATACTTGGCAAGGCGCACATAAACATAGACTCGCTCTCCGCCGAGGTCCAGGGCAACAAGTGCCTCATCGACCTTTCTGTCAAGGACGAGGCGAAGGCGACCTCGCTTTTGACCAGCAACGGCTACCAGGTGCTCAAAGCCGACGTGCTTGTGGTGAGGATAAAGAACGAGCCTGCGCAGATGGCGCAGTTCACCGCCAGGCTTGCAAAGGAAAAAATCAGCACGACCTCGCTGCGGTTGCTCACGAAGGAGAACGGCTATGACATCTACGCGCTCCAGGTGGACCACACCGCGAAGGCCAAGCGCGTGCTTTCGGCGTACATGAAAAAGCAGTAAGACGGCAACGGGCAGGATGAGTTAAACTTCGCCTCTAGCTCCCGCCGTGCGCAAGCCAGGCAACTAAACCTCAACTTCCAGCTCCGCCCATTTTGCGCACACGGGCGGAATGCGCGCCTAGACTTCGACTTCCAGCTCCGCCCCCTTCACGCTTGCCTTGTAATCCGCAATCGCGCGGTTTATTTCATCGTCGCCTTTCCCTTCCTTTTTCATTTTCCTGACAAGCGAGAGCAGCCCCTCCAGCCTGTCAAAGTTCCTGCTCACTTCCGCGGCAGCCGCCTTCACTTCCACCCTCTCTTTCTCTATTTCAGCAAGCGTCCCTTCCTGCGAGGAAAGCCGCTGCTGCAGCTTTTCCATCTTCTCGGCCGCAGCCTTCTGCGCCCCGCTTTCATCCCTCTGGTTCGCGTAGTAATAGTCAAGCGCCTCGCAAAGCGCGGGAAAAACCTTTCCGCCTTTTGCTGCGTCAATTGAGAACGAAACAGGCTCCCCCTTCGCGTTCTCCTGCACGCAAAATGCCACTTTCTCGGGCGTCTTCTGCACAAACGGGGTCGCTTTCGGGTACTCGTACTTTTCCCCGCGCGCCACCCGCCTTCCGCCCGCATCGTCCGTCAGCAGGCAGGCATAAACAAGCCCGTCTTCGCCAACTAAAACGAGATTCCCTTTCCTGAAAAGCTCGAAAATGAGCCTTTCCTTGCTGCGCGTGGTTATCTCAACAATACGTTCCCCTTCCACGCGCGCTATCTGCTGTGCGGTCTTGCCTTCAAGGTTTTTCCGAAGAAAGCCCACGAACCCGTCAGGCGCATCTGTTGCCTGCAATGCCTGGCGCGTGAGGTGCAGCCGCACGCCAGGCTGGAACAAGAGCTCGTCGCTTCCGATTTTGAAAAGGAAAATTCCATCCGCCGTCTTCCTTATGCGCGCTATCCGTTTTCCCTGCAGGGAAGCAAGCTCAAGCATCATGTAGCTCAGGTCCGCGCCCGACATTTTCTGCATAGGCAAAATAGCTCAGGCTAGGCTAATATAAGTTGCCCTGCCGCTTACTTCTTTTTGGCAAGCTCATCTATCTTTTTCTGCAGCTCTGCCGTTCTCCCAGGCGCATATCCAACAGCTTCCTTCAGCTCTGCTATCGCATTGCTTGCAAATGAATAGTCATTGCCGGAAACCCACCAGTTTGCAGCCTTGACACACAAATCCGCAAGCTTCCCGTTTATTTCAGCTTTTCTCTCAGGCGCGTATTTCAGCGCTTCCTTCAACTCTGTCTTTGCTTGGCTTGCAAATGAATAGTCATTGCCGGAAACCCACCAGTTCGCAGCCTTGACGCGCAAATTCACAATCATCCCATTTATCTCGGTCTTCCTCTCAGGCGCATGCCCACTCGCTTCCTTCAGCTCTGCTATCGCGTTGCTTACAAACGCATAGTCATTTCCGGAAACCCACCAGTTTGCAGCCTTTATGTGCAAATCTACAAGCCTTCCCTTGAGTTCCTTAGCTCTATTTGGGGCAAGCCCAATTGCCTTATTGAGCTCTTTTTCTGCCTGGTCAATAAACGCATAATCATTGCCAGAAACCCACCAGTCCGCCCGCTTTATGCACTCATCTGCAGTCTTAGTCTCGGGCATTGGCTTGGAAACTGGTTTTGGCTTCTGCTGCTTCTTGTCCTGGGGAGGGGCAAACACATTCTCCCTCAAGACAGGGACAAGGCTAAGGTCCATTTTTTCCGCTTTGCCAGCCTTACTCGCTGTTGCCGATGCGCCAAACAAGAACATTCGCTCACCAGTTCTTTTTCTGCCCGCAAGTGTTTATAGCATTATCCCGCAAAATCTCTCTGGTGTTCCCATGTCAAAAGTAAAAGATGCTTCACTTGCCAAGAAAGGCGCGGACGAGCTTTCCTGGGCACGGGCAAACATGCCCGTGCTTGGCAAGATACGCGCGCGGTTCGAAAAGGAAAAGCCATTTTCCGGGCTTACCATCTCGGTTGCGCTGCACCTGGAAAAGAAGACAGGCGTGCTCCTTGAAACCCTTTCTGCAGGCGGCGCGCGCGTGTTCGCCTCCTCCTGCAACCCGCTCACCACCAACGATGCCACTGCAGCGGCGCTTGCTGCGGAAGGCAAGGTGGAGGTATTTGCCTGGGCAAACCAGACCAACGAGGAATACTATTCCTGCTTAAACGCAGTGCTTGACGGCAAGCCCTCCATTGTGATTGACGACGGCTGCGACCTCATCAATCTCCTCCACACCTCGCGCAAGAAGGAGCTTCCGAAAATAATCGGCGCATGCGAGGAGACGACAACCGGCATAAACCGCCTCAACGCCATGCAAAAGGCAGGCAAGCTGCTCTTCCCTGTCTTTGCAGTGAACAATGCGCACTCCAAGTTCCTGCTTGACAACCAGTTCGGCACCGCCCAGTCCACTGTGGACGCCATTGCGCGCGCCACCAACCTCATATTCGCAGGCAAGACAGTTGTTGTTGCGGGATATGGCTGGTGCGGCAGGGGCGTTGCCTCGCGCATGAAGGGCATGGGCGCAAACGTTGTTGTAGTTGAAATAGACGGCACGCTTGGCCCACACGAGTCAGGGCTCCATCGCGCGCTTTCCGCGCAGTATGACGGCTTCCGCGTGATGGATATGCCATCTGCAGCGCGCATGGGGGACATTTTCATAACTGCAACAGGCAACAAGAATGTGATTGGAAAAGAGCACTTCGCCCTTCTCAAGGACGGCGCCATCCTGTCAAACACAGGCCACTTCAACGTGGAGATAGACGAGCCAACGCTTCGCGCGCAAAGCAGGAAAGTGCGCGACGTGAAGGAAAACCTGGTGGCATACGAGCAGAAGGACGGGCGCACGATTTATCTCTTGTCTGAGGGGCGCCTCGTAAACTTGGCGCAGCCCTCGGGACAGGGCCACCCCATCGAGATAATGGACGGCTCATTCGCGCTCCAGGCGCTCTGCTGCGAGCTTATCGCCAAAAGCGCAAAGGCAGGCGCAAGGAAAATGGCGGCTGGCGTGCATGCGGTGCCGGTGGACGTGGACAACGAAGTAGCGCGCTTGCTGCTTGCTGCAAAGGGAATAAAGCTCCAGGAGCCGACGGCTGAGCAGAAAAAGTACGCCGAGAGCTTTGAGGAAGGGACGTAGCTGGAAGCCCCTTCACCTTGGCAGGGAGAGCTTTGAGGAAGGGACCTGAACAAAGGGCTGCACCCAATACTATTTCCCAACAAGACAGGTCCTTCCCTTTACGAACAGTTCATATTTCTCAAGCGCAATGTCCACCTTGCGCCTGAATCTGGGGTCGTTTTCATATGCATAAGCAATGCCTTCAACTATGCTTCCGATGTTCCCATCCCTTACTATCAAGGCGTGGATGCCCTGGTCCATGGCAAGCACAGCCGCTTTTGCCACTGTGCTTTTGCAGCCTGCTGTAAGCGCCTTGCCCCTCTTTGAAAGCGGCTCGTCTTCAACATATTTTATGAGTCCCTTCATGGTTATTTCATCCACAATAAGAAGCCCGTCAAAGCCAATCCCGCTTTTTGCAAGGTTCTTGAGGTGGTTTTTCTTGAACGGGCTTTTTCCTGCGCCTTTTGCAGCATCTTCCGGGTCTTCGGATGTCAGGAAAAGCATTGCGCGCTTGGACAGGCAATAGGGCCTTCCGCCATCCAAGGGATTGCCTACATGGGTCACCATGACCGCATCAAGGCAGCTTGCCAGTTTCTTGTATAGATACGCAGAGCGCCGAAGCGGGGGCGACCTTTCCGGGTTGGACTGGACTTCCTCGTGGATATCCCCGTCGTCCGTAAGCCCGGCACTCAGGAAATGCTTGCCCGTCACCTTGATCCCGAAGCGATGCATCGCATTTATGTAAAGGAGGGCGATTTCCTTTGTTTCAAGATACTTGCTGCTGAAGTTGCGCTTGTCCCGCGCTATGAGGTTGTCCCCATTGCCGCGGTTCACAACATCAAGCACCGGCCCGAATACAACATCAACTCCTCTGTCATGAAGTTCCCTTGCGTACGATGTGAAAAGAGTGTCCACCTGCCTGGCTCTCGTTGCCGCATCGGCGCTTTCTTCCACAAAGCCAGCAATCGACGGCCCTATGATGTTCTTGGTATAGTAATCCCCAAGCTCCCTGGCTGGCGGGAGCGTGCCAATCCTGTAAATATACCCTCCTTCCCCTTCATCATATACGAGCACCCTCTTTTTCCTTTCCGCAGCGCCATCGGATATTCCCTGCACAACTTCCTGCGTTTTCACCGGATCGTAGCTTGTATATTTCCCGAATGGCTGGAAGACCCTGCAATCCGAGGTCGGAAGGAGCATCCCGCCTGGCGCAGGGCCGCCCCAATCCCCTGAAAGCGTTATCACGAGCTCGCCAATCCTTTCGGAAAGCGTTTCCCTCTGGTTCGTGACAGGCTTCTTTTTCAGGGGATGCGGGCTTTCCCGCTCTGCATTGTTTGGAATGTCATACTTGTCCTTGAAGCTTAGGAACGGCAGAACCTTGCTTTTCAGCCTCTGCACGTTGGTGGGGTATTTTTTCACTCCGTAATACAAAGTCCCGCATGCCAGCCCTGTCGCTAGGGCGCCTGTGAGTATGGCTGTCTTTGTCCACGTTCTCATGTGGTCAATTATAAATAGATATGTATATAAACCTTCTCTGGGAACGCTGTGGCATCTCACTCGAAGCTCAGCTTCACGTCGTCCTCGACAAGCGAGCGCAGCACGGTTTCCAGCGCCTCCCTGCCAATCGGGAGCAGCTGCAGGTCTTCGCGCGCAATCCTCACCTTTGTCACTTCCTTTCCTTCGTGGAATGCATGGTTTATGCCCAGGAGGCGCGCGGGCGTGATGATGTCCGAAATAGTCTTCTTCACGTCGCCGGTTGCCTCCGCAATCCTCACCTTCTTGCCAAGCGAGGATGAAATCTCGGAAACAATCTTGCCCTGCTTGCCTATGAGCAGCCCCACCTCTCCCTTTGTGAGTATGAGCACCACCCTGCCCAGGTCGATTGCCTTGTAGAACGAGGCATTGGTGATATTGTACCTATCGTTTATCTTGTAAAGTATCAGGGCGACATCAAAGTCAAGCTTCGTTATTTTCCCTTCGGCAATCTTTTTCTCGCACGAGGGGCAAAGCTCGCCGGCTTTCAGGTCTGAGTCGCAAACAGGAGTTTTCATCCAACCACCGCCTTTGGAAAGGGTGGCGCCCGGAAAAGGGGGCGGCTGGATTACTTCACGAGCTTTATCTCGATTGCGGACACTTTTGACTTTGTCCCGTCTTCCGAGTCAAGCTCCTCTGTCTTTGTGAGTATGTTGTCTATCTTTGCGTCGGGCAGGAACCTGTTCCTCACGATTTCCGCAACGTCCACCGCGCGCGAAATCGCCTTTCCCCTTGCTTTTATGAAGACTTCCCGCTCGCCATGGTTGAACTGCGTCACCACGGCAAGCACGTATCCCATCACGCTTTTCTTGCCGATGTAAATGACATTGCCGTCCGTCCTGACAGGCTCCTCCCCCTGGGGCAAAGCCGCCTGCTGTGCAGGCTGTGCGTTTGCCTGCGGTGCTGTTTCATCCATGTGCCCACCTCTGCAATATTGAAACGTTCTACTTCCTTCCTTTCCGGTATTCTGCCACCAATCTTTCCAAGTCTATTTCTGGCTCTCCCAAACTATTTATTTCTTCGCTCCGCTCAGGTTTTGCCCTCTGGGCAAAAGCTCGCCCGCCTTGGCGGGCGATTTGTTCGCTATCATCAGCCTTGTTTGCCTCTTTCTTGCGTGGCTCCTCCATTTTCACTGGCGGCTGAAAGTGCGCCGTCCCTTTCTTCTTTCTCCAGGTAAGCCAGTTCATTGGATCGGAGCCTTGCGGCTCCGATGCTGGCAAACCTCTCTTGAGCTTTGCCATCGCATTCTGCAGCTGGAAGCGGAGCTTGCGGAATTCCGAATCGCGCAGCACGGTCTGCCTCACGCCGTTCTCCAGGAGCCTCAGCCGGTGCGCAAGCGCGCTCTTTTCCTCCTCCAGCCTCTCAACGGACATGCGGAGATTGGCATTCTCGCGCGCCAGGGACTCCAGCCTTCCCCTAAGCTCGTCGGATGAAACGGTTTTTGGTGCGCTTGCCGCTTTCCTCGGCGCCTCCTCCTTCTCAGGCTCGCGCAGCATCATGAATGCGTCCTGCACGCGCACGCCGCGAAGCAGCATGTGCTTTATCCTGTCGCGCTCCTCATGCGTCAGGTCTGCAAGCGCATCAATCTGGCGCAGCTTGTTGGCATGCGAGCGGTATGCGAAGACGGCAGCGCAATAGGCGTCGCGCTCGTGCGTGTTAGAGGTGCCTGCCCCGCGCGCCACCAGCCGCTTTTCCTCCTCCCTCACGCTTTCGCGCGGGATGAACAATCTGCATGAAAAGTACGATGCCAGCCGGAGCGCAGCCTCGGGCGCAGGGTTGGTGTCGCATGCAATGAGCGAAGGCGTGCCGAATGTCTCAATGATGCGCGTCGCATCGGAAAACCCGCCCAAAGTGGAGCGGAGCGCAATCCTCCTGCCGTCGAGCCCCACTGCGGCTATGCCGAATGTCGCGCCCGGGTCAAGCCCGACGATGATGTGCCGCTTTTCAGGCAAGGTGTCACCGAAAATCAGTCGCTTCCCGCGCCAGCTTCCTCGCCGCCGAGCTTCTTTTTCGTGATTGCCTGGTGCAGCACCACGTGCGTGCTGCGCTCGATGTTCTCCTTGACGACCACGCTCGCGTCTATCCAGCAGCCGTCGCCTATCATCTTGCCGGGCATCACTGCGCAAAGCACTCCCATTTTCGTGTTGTCGCCTATGATTGCACCAAGCTTGTTCCTCTTGGTGTCAATGACAACGTCGTTCACTATTGCATGGATGTGCCCTGCGTCAAACCTGTAGTTGGCAATCTGCGTTGCCGCGCCGAAGTTGCAGCCGCTTCCCACGATGGAGTCGCCGATGTAGGTGAGATGCTTGGCATTGACATGGTCGAACAATATGGCGTTTTTCAGTGTGGTGGAGTCGCCTATGCCGCAGTCCCTGCCAATCGAGGTTGTGCCGCGTATGTACGCGTGCGGCCCGACCTCGGTTTTTTCGCCGATGTAAACGTTTCCCTCAAGGTAAGAGTCATAGACAACTGCGTCCTTCTCCATGATGACCTTTCCCTTTACCGTGCAATTTTCCAATTTGCCCTTTTTCTCAGGCAATTTTGAAAGCAGGAACTCGTTTGCCGAGAAAAGCTGCCATGGCATGCCCATGTCCAGCCAGAAGCCGCCCACCTCGACAGCGGTGGCGCCAAGCAGCAGGTCGGTAATCTCATACTCCCCGCGCGCGGACTTTTTCACATTCTTTATTTTCTTGAAAATGGACGGCTCGAAGACGTATAGCGAACAATTGGCAAGGTTGCTCTTGGGCTTTTCCACCTTCTCCTCAAAGCCTGATATCCTGCCTGCCTTCACAACCGCAGTGCCGTACTCGCGCGCGTCATCCACTGCGTGGAGCGCGGCTGTTGCCTCGCCAGATGCTCCATCAGCAAGCTTCTGCAATGCGCTGACCTCTGAAATGATGTCCCCTGCCACCCCGAAGAACCTGTCGGTTGCAAAGCTTTCGGCATAGCCGAACGCAGCCGCGGTGCCATAGTTTTCGCCCTGCTCTATGAAGGAAAGCTTCATGCCGTCCACGGGGTTTTTCGAGAAGTAATCGGTTATGGTCTCTTTTTTGTACTTGACCACGATTGCGGCCTCCCTCACCCCCACGGAGTTGAGGTTCTCAAGCACGTGCTGGAGTATGGGCTTGCCTGCCAATTGAATCATGCACTTGGGCCGCGTGTAGGTGAGCGGGCGCAGCCGCCTGCCCTCCCCAGCAGCCAGCACCACTGCCTTCTTGATTGCCATGGGGGCTATATGCCCATTCAGCTTATTAAATTTGCCAGGCAAGGCAAAAACATGGCAAAAACAGACTTTTTCAAGGCGTTCAACGGCTCGTCCAAGCTCCTGGAGGCAAATCTCAAGGGAATTGCAATTCCCCTGGCGCTCATAATGCTTCTGTCCATGGCAACCAGCCTGGCAAGCTTCATCTTCTTGCAGGCATCGCAGTTCCTCTCACCTTTCCTCTTTGGGGGGCCGTTGAAATCAACTGATAGCCTGGGCATTGGCGACGCATACTGGCTCGCAATAGCCGCGGTTGCCATGCTCTGCATCCTGGTCACCTGGCTGACCTCGGCGCTTTCGCTTTACATCGCCCAGTACTTCAACGCAGTGATGCAGAAGAAGAAAATGCCTGAGAACTGGGCAGGAGTCATTGCCGGCAACATGCTTAGGACATTGGCGATGTCTCTCCTCATACTTGCCATATTCGCGGTGATATTCGGCTTTCCTGCGGCAATGGTGTACCTCATATCCACCCAATACAGCGGCATCGGCATCATCATCGCAGGCGCCCTGCTGTTCCTCCTTGCCTTCCTGCTTTACATGGCCGCCAGCTTCTTCCTTTCTCCCATGTGGCTGTATTACGCAGTGGACAAGAACGGCTTTTTCCAGTCAATCGGCAAGTCCATCTCGCTGGTGAGGGGCAACCTGGGGTCGTTTTTCCTGCTCTACGCGGTGTTTGTGGCAATCTCGTTCGGGGCAGCCATGTTCTCGGCAGTCTGCTGCTTCAGCTTCATCATTTCGCCCGTGCTGATGGCGCTTGTCACCGCGCTCTACCAGATAACCATGATAAGGATGAAGCTTGACTCCGAAGCGCCGCATCAGCCCGTGAAGAAGTAGGCATCTGGCAAGCCTTGGCAGCAGAGGCGCAAGCTGGGGTGGCAAAACAGGCAATCTCAGGCAAAAAATAGGTGTGCGCGTCAGGCAATCGCTGCAAGTAGTGCTTTTTCCGCAATTGCCACGGTTTCATCCAGCTTTTTCTTTTCCCT
>JBAZYD010000006.1:0-62634 GCA_041659465.1 Candidatus Micrarchaeia archaeon
ATCAAGGCAAACCTGCCTTATGGCGAGCCCATCGCAAAGGCGAAGATACCTGCGGAGTACATCCAAAAATTCGGCGTGAACAACCTGTTCTGGGTAAGCCTTCCCCAGGACTGGCGGATGCTTTATACCCTCACGGCAAATGGGGAAGTCGAGATAGTTGCATTTGTGCTTGACATCATGGATCATGACAAGTACAACAAGAAATTCGGCTACCGCTGAAAATGCAAAAGCCGTTCTCCGTCAGCCAGATTCATCAGTTGTCCAGCTCGGGCGGCACTACAGCGTCTTTACCAGGAACTTCAGCAGGTCCAGGAGCACAGTCATGAACAAAAGCGCGCCTGCCGCCATCAGCACGAGCGTGGGCGCAAGCCAGATGGCAACCGACTTTTTCCACCTGAGCCCGTAAAGCGCGTTGATGGAAAGCGTGAGCAGGTAAAACCCGTAAAGCGTCACCGAGACCGCAACGACATCCCCCGCGAGCTGCATCGTGGAAGTCGCTGCAAGCGGGAACGCCATCACCTTCATTATGGACTTGAGCAGAATGACGGCGATGTTGATCACAACCGTAAAGACGAACGTGGGCGCCGCCGCAAGGCTCACCATGTAATACAGCCTGCCCAGCTCGGCAGTGCCGCCCAGCTTCTTTGCCACCTCGTACGCCATGAACGTGAATGAAAAGGAGACCACGAATATGCCGAACGTGGTGGCGCCCAGGCTGAAAAGCACCACGGCGAGGTAATCCGGCTTCAAATGCCCCGAGAGGGCAAGCGCAAGCAGCATGAGCGGCAGGTACGTCATCAAAACCGGGGTGCCGAAGTTCTCAAGGCCGTCCATGAAGCCGAGGTCCTTCCGCTTCGCATACTCATTCGCCGTCTTGCGCGGCGAGAGCATCATGCTGTTCCACGAATCGGTGAGCTCCTTGAGTTTGAGCATTACCTCACGACCGTCCCGCCGTGCGGCTTGCCATCCGCAGCCTTCCTGACGTCGAGCAGGTTCTTGCCGTGCACGAAGTGCGCCTCGATTTTCGAGCGCGCGATGAGCTTGCAGGCAAGGAAGTCGAAGACGAAATGCGTCCCCGCGGTCCTCATGTCGTTCTTCCCCGCAAGGTCGATGAGCTGCGCATAGCCCATCCTGCTGAATTTCTTCGCATTGTGGTTCCTCACAGGGTTGTCATTGTAAATGCCGTCGATGTTGGACAGGTTGAGCACGCGCTTCGCCCCAAGGCACTCCGCCAGCAGCACCGCGTCCGAGTCCGTTGTTATCCCCGGAATCGTGCCGCCCATCACAACGAACTTGTGCTTGGCGGATTGCCTGCGCGCCTCGTCGAAAGTTTCGCACACCTCGGCGTTCACGTCCTTCTTTATGATGCCGATGACGGCCTGCGCATTCTTCTTCGTCGCCTTTATCGCGGCCTCGTCGGCCTGGAACTCGTTGCCGCCCTTCCTTCGTGCAGCCTCGGCGTACTGCCGCGCGAGCTTTCCGCCCCCCACCACTATGCCGAACTTGTATTTCATGCCGCGCAGCAGCCGCGCAAGCGATGCGACGTACTGCGTGTCAGGCGTGCCGGGGTTGACAAGCGAGCCGCCGAGGGAGAGCACAACGATGTCCATGCGCCTATCTTCTCCTTAGGTATTTTTAAATGCTGTATTCCCATCCCAAAGCATGGCAAAGAACAGGATAAGCGCCGAAATCTCGCTCATAGTCTCCGAACTCTCAAGGAGGGAGAAGGAGCAGGACAGGATACTTGGCAGCGTGCGCGAGATAGTGCGCCACTGCGCAACCGGCATAAAGATGCTCCACGCCGGCGAGATAAAGCAGGCAAAGGCGGAAATCGCAGCCGCGCGCAGGAAAATCTCCCCATTCTCAAAGACCAGGCAGTTCGAGTACCTGCTTGAGCAGCCATACCAGGAAATCGCGGAGGCAACGCTTCTTTTGGCGGCGGTGGAAAAGCGCGCGCTTCCGGGCTGGAAGGGGCTTGGCATGCCGTTTGAGCCGTACCTGCTCGGGCTTTGCGACTTCGTGGGCGAGCTTAGGCGCGAGATGCTGGAGTGCCTCAAGCGCGGCGACAAACGCCAGGCGGCGCGCTATTTCGAGATGATGAGCGGCATCTACGACGAGCTGTCGCCGATACGCTTCTCCAACTCGCTTCTCCCGAACTTCCGCAAGAAGCAGGACGTCGCGCGGATGCAGGTGGAGCAGGCGCGCTCCGAACTGGTAAGGGCGACCTCGAAATAAAGAACGTTTTTAAATTCTTCATAGAAGAACAAGCGCAGGCAATCAAGGTGCAGCTGATGAAAAACGGCAACGGCATACCGCGCGTTCCGCAACTCGTCAGCATAATCCTTGGCCTTATTCTTATTATTGGCTAAACGCCTGCGGCCCGTGGCTTGACAAGTGCGGGTTGCACATGAAAAATTTTTTGCAAGCGAAAGCGCTGTGCAAGCACGGTAAAAAAAAAACAAAAACATTTGAGGTGTCAATATGCAAAAATCAGCAACAGGGCCGTATCCCGAGAAAAAAGTGGAATATCCCGGCAAGCAGCCGTCATTGGTGGCGATGCAGGCGGCAAAAGTGTGGCACGCATTCAAGAACGGCGGTTTCAGGGAAGAGCGCGTCCCATACGCCGTCCTGGAAAAAATGGCCAGCCACCAGAAGACCTTCGAGTTCAACTTCAGGAAGCTGGGCGATGAGAGGAAAGGCGAATTCAAGAAGTTCTTCTGGGCAAGCGCAAACGGGCGGGGAAACGGGGATGCATTTACCCAGAAGATGGCGGATGCGGTCGCGATAATGAGGGATAACGAGCCGAAAAAAGCCGTTCCAACGCCCGCGGCCGAGCCGCCCATGGTGACGTGCTAGCCCCTCTTCTTTTTTTCTCTTTTTTGCTTTTTCCCGGTTTCTTCCCCATTTCTTCGTTTTCCCCCTACACCGCCTCGAACTGCCATGCCTCCTTCACCGTCTTGAGGATGACCTGCGTGTTGGTGTGCTCGATGTAAGGGAGCGCGAGGAGCGACTTTATCGTGTGTGAAAACGAGTCGCGCCCTTTTGCCGCAATTATCGCAACACTGTCGTACTCGCCTGTGATGTCATACACCGCCACCACGCCCCGGAGCTTGCCGATTTTCGCCTGGGCCTCCAAAAGCTTTCCCTTCGCTATCTTTATCTGCACCATCCCCATGAACTCGTAGCCGAGCTTTCCCAAATCCACATTCGCGCCGTACCCTATTATCACGCGCGTTTTCTCCAGCCTGCCCATGCGCGATATCAGGGTGGACGGGTGCATCTTCAGGCGCGAGGCCAGCTCGCGGTAGGAGCCGCGGCAGTTCTTCATAAGCTCGTGCAGTATCTCCTCGTCTGTTTTGTCAATCATTTGTCCACCTTTTGGCTATTTTTATGCACTCATATTGTACATATGCTCGAATATTTTAAAAATGCTTTGTTCATCCCAAGCGAAAATCCTCCGAGAAGTATATATATAACCTATCACCCACTCCCGCCATCAAACGGGGTGCATATGATGCTTGGCGACATAACACGCGAGGAAAAGGACCGCATAATCTCGGACGCGAAGGAAAAGGGCGTGCGCTTCGTGGATTTGGAGTTCGTCGACATTCTGGGCACGCCCAAGATGTGCGAGGTGACGGTGGAGAGGCTTGAGAACGTGCTTGAGGACGGCACGTGGTTCGACGGCTCGTCGGTGGAGGGGTTTTCGCGCATCGCGGAATCCGACATGTTCCTGGTGCCTGACACCTCGACATGGGCCGCGCTCCCGTGGACCGGCGGCAAGACGGCGCGGCTGATTTGCGACGTCTATGTCGACGAGAAGACGCCATTTGTCGGCGACCCGCGAAGCGTGCTCCGGAGCCAGCTGGCGCGCGCGAAAAAAATGGGCTTCGACTACAAGGTGGGCCCCGAGCTCGAGTTCTTCCTCTTCAAGGGGACGAACGGCGAGGTGGACCCCGAGAAGATGCAGGTGCACGACAACGCAGGCTACTTCGACCTGGCGACCCGCGACGCCGCTTTCGACCTTCGCCAGGAAATCGTGCCTGCCCTGGAGAAAATGGGCCTGAAAATCGAGCGCTCCCACCACGAGGTGGCGCAGGGGCAGCATGAAATAGGCTTTTTCTACGGGGACGCGCTATCCATCGCCGACTCGGTGATGACTTACAAGACCACGGTGAAGACGCTTTCCAAGAAATACGGGCTCTATGCGTCATTCATGCCAAAGCCGGTATTCGGCATAAACGGCTCCGGCATGCACGTGCACCAGTCCCTTTGGAAGGATGGCGCAAACGCATTCTTCGATGCGTCCGACCCGTACCAGCTGTCGGAGACCGCGCACCAGTTCATCGCCGGCATAATGGAGCACGCCCGGGGGCTCGCCGCAGTCACCAACCCGTCCGTGAATTCCTACAAGCGCCTCGTGCCGGGCTACGAGGCGCCGGTCTACATCTGCTGGGGCAGGATAAACCGCTCCGCGCTCATCAGGATTCCCCGCGCGCTTGGCGGCAGCGGGAAGGGGGCGCGCATAGAGTGCCGCTTCCCTGACCCGTCGTGCAACCCATACCTTGCCTTTGCCGCCATGCTTGCCGCGGGGCTTGACGGCATCGAGCGAAAGCTTCAGCCCCCCAAGCCGGTGGAGGAGCGGGTGTACGGCTTTGAGGAGGACAAGCGAAAGCTCCTGGGCATCGGGACGCTCCCCGCCTCGCTTGAGGAGGCGAGCCGCGAGCTTGAGAAAAGCGGCGTGGTGCGCCGCGCGATAGGCGAGCATGTCGCAGGCATGCTCCTCAAGGTGCAAAAAGACGACTGGAACGGCTACCGCACGCAGGTCACGCCCTGGGAGAAGGAAAGGTACTTCGGCGTGCTGTAAGCGCTGATGCTTGCCTGAAAGTGCGGCGCCGGGAAAAGGAAAGGTGCTTCGGCGTGCTGTGGGGCGCGTGCGCCTGAACTCAGGCTTGGGCCGGCTGCAGTTCCTGCCGGCTCAGGCTCGTTTCTCTTCACCTGGAACGGATTGCCTGAGCGCAGCCACTGCTGCGAGAATGGGGTAATATATCTCGTCTCGAAGCGCGCCCTTCGCGCCTTCAAGCGCGTTACCCGCACGCCCCAGGAGCATCTCCATGACAAGCTCGACGGCAACCGGCTTTTCCTTTTCAGGCGATACTGCATTCACATAGATGTACTTTGTTTGCGTGAAATCGCATGCAATCGCCAATGGCAATACGGTGTCAGGCATATTTTCCTGCGAATGCGCCTCACCCAAGAATATCCTTACCGGAAGGGAATTTTCCGGCTGAAGCACGATGATTCCGCTTTTTTCCCTAACCATGCTGCAAATCTCAAAATTCGGAAGCTCCCCCTGCGTGTTAAACAAGATGGCAGGGGCGGCTTCCGGATGCTTGTGGGCGAACACACCCAGCCTTTCCTCAAAGTTGCTGTGCGGCTTGAAACTAAGCTTGGAAATGCTGTCAACTATCTCTCTGCCCTTATATCCTTCCTTGACTGGCAGAGCGATGCCTTTACATGACCAGAAATCATCCATGCCTTTCAGCTTGCCAACGTCAGAAGCCACCGAAGGAAGCCGCCCGCCCACGGCGCGGGCGATTTTGTTGGCATCGTAAAGATTCGCACTAATGCCCAACGGAACTATTACTTTCTGATAGCCGCCCATCCTACCACCGCCATCAATCAGCTGCAAAACCCATAAAAAACTACCTCCGGCAATTGCATTTGCGCCAGGCGTTGTGCACGCACTCACGCTTTTAACTTTTCCATGCGATTTCTGCCCTGCGATCAGATGTACGATTTCAAATCCGGCACACTCACTGCAAGCGGGCAGAGGCTCTCGCTTGACGACGCAGATGGCGAGCTATGCTTCGTCTCGCACGCGCACTCCGACCACACCGAGGCGTTCTCGAAAAAGCGGGAGGTGCTCGCCTCGCACGAGACTTTCACGCTTGTCGGGAAGGAGCACATTGCGCGCAATCTTCCCGGCATAACGCTCCACCACGCAGGCCACATGCTCGGCGCGCGCCAGCTCTTCGCGCGGCTCGACGGCGGCACGTTCGCCTACACCGGCGACTTTTCGCTCCACGATTCCTACACCGCGCGCGCGGCGGAAATACTGGAGTGCGACACCCTGATGATAGATTCCACCTACTGCCTGCCCCGGATGCGCTTCCCCAAGCGCTACGACGTGCTTGCCAAGATGGAAAAGTTCGTCAAGGCAAACAGCGATTCCCTCGTGGTTTTCGGCGCCTACTCCACCGGCAAGGCGCAGGAGCTGGTTTCCTTCCTCAACCGCGAGTGCGGCATTGCGCCAGTTGTCGGCGCCCGCGCGGCGCGCATGTGCGCAGCTTACGAAAAATGCGGCGTGCGGCTTGACTACCTGGAAGCGGGGAGCGAGGAGGCTGCGCGCGCCCAGGTCTCCATACTTCCCCCGCCCGAGGTGAATTTTGCGGCTGGCGCGCGATTGGCGGGGGCGCTTGGCAGGCGCGTGAAGACCGCGGTGGCGACCGGATGGGCGGCAAGCAGCCGCTTCCCCGTGGACGAGTCGTTCCCCCTTTCGGACCACGCGGATTTCGCGGACACCATGCGCTACATATACGGATCGGGCGCAAAGACAATCGTCTGCGCAAACGCCAATCCCGGCGCGGCGGCGCATTACCTCCGCAGCATAGGCATCAACGCAGTTGAGAAAGGCGAGGCGAACCCCGGCGTGCAAACAAAGTTGGCGGGCATCCGGGCATGACTGCAAGCCCGCGCCGTGGAAAAGGGGCAAGCAGGGCATAACAATCATAAAGTTGCATGGAAAAATAGGCACAAAGAGGGCGATAATATGGCAAAGGAAATGAAGGACGAGTCATTCGGCACCATAAAGGGAAAGATCCCGGTCTACTCAAACGGGCTTGACGAGTCTGGCGAAATCATAATCTGCGAGGGCGGCATCATCGTCCGCACGGCAGGCAACACCGTGCGCGCGCCATACACGCACGTCAAGATACTTGGCAAGTCCGTGGACATGGCGCTTGGCAAGGTGGGCGTGGAGATGGACGTTTTCGACCAGCTTGGCGAGAAGCACTACTACCACATCGGCATGTCCGACATGCACTATGCCGCGCTCCAGAAGGCGTGCGGGAAGTAGTTTTATATTATCTTACTGGGGATAGGAGCGCATGCGTAATAGTCGAGGTCTTTTCGGGCAGGCGGCGATGGAGTATTTAGTCACCTATGGCTGGGCGCTTCTCGTGCTTTTCGTGGTGGTCGCCTACCTTTTCGCATCAGGCGCCTTTTCTGCCAGCGGATTCGCATCTCAGGAATGCGTGCTGCAGCCGGACCTGCCATGCTCGCCGTTCGTGCTTTACAGGGAAGGGGGCGTTGCCAAGCTCCAGTTCTCGCTCACAAACGGGCTGGGCTTCCCGATAAGCGTCTCGGAAATAAACTACACCACAATCGGGATTGGCTCGGCAGGCAGGCGGGTCTACCCGGGGACTGCGCCCAGCGGCACCATCGCATCCGGCGCGCGGATGAATTTCACGCAGGCATTCCCGGATGCGCCGCTGCCATCCGCCAACGACTTCCGCACGGTTTACGTTGAGATTGCCTACAGCAACTGCAAGAGCACGCCATGCAGCGGCCTCTATGTGACCTCGGGCAGGATATCCGCGGTCGTCCAGCAGAAGTAGGCTGGATTCTGCGGCAGGGGCTTGCGGCCTTGCCTGCGGCAAGCAAAAAAACAAAGGCGCAGCCCGGCGGCTGCAAACATGGGCGGGCGGCAAAAAAAGGCAAATTGCGGCGGCGCCTGCCTCCCCCTAAAACCCAAGGCCCCTAAGCAGCCTGCCCCTCGCGATGAGCGACTCGGCAAACTCCCCCACTATCATCCTGATGTCCGGCGCCTTTGTGCGCTTGTTGCTTTCCTGGAACTTCATCCCGACGATTACCATCTGGCTTCCCTGGAACTGGAGGAACTGGCCGATGTCCTTGCCGCACGTTTCGCTGGCCAAAAGCCTGGCAACGTCCGCCACCTGGGACAGGTCCACGACCTGCGCGGCTTTCAGGATGCCGTCGTCCGGCGTGCGCGCCGCATTCATTTCCGCATCCAGCGGGCGCATCTCGGCGCATATCTCCTTGATCGCCGCCACGAGCTGGTCCGTCACGCGCCCTTCCTTGGACGGGTCCCTCATTTCCACCGCCTTATGGCGATAGGCGCCTTCAAGGCGGGCGAACGCCGCTTCCAGGCTTTGCACCCTCCTCTGCCCGCTCTCGCCGATAAGCCTGCTCGTGAGCGCGGCTTTCAGCTCAGGATTTTTCAGCGCTTTTCCCATGACATTTGAAACCGGCGGCATCATCGGATCACCCTCGGCTTATTTACACGTAGAAGCATTTTTAAATACGGAATAAAAGGAAGGCGCCCCCGGGCCCGTGCCATCGACGGGGAAGGCATGCGCCGGCTGACGCGCCCTTTTTAATATTTCGCGCCCAATTCCCCACTCAGCGACCACGAGGGGCAATCAATGGTTTACATAAAGGGCTTGAAATTCCGCGGCTTCAAGTCATTCAGGCGGGCCGAAGCGAGCTTTGTCAACGGCTACGTCTGCCTCGCCGGCCCCAACGGCAGCGGCAAGTCAAATGTCACCGACGGAATACGCTTTGCGCTGGGCGAGGGCAGCCTGAAAGCGCTTCGCGCGAAGAAGGTGTCCGAGCTTGTCAACACCTCGTGCAAGTTCGCCGAGGTCACGCTTTTCATCGACGGCGAGCGCCAGTTCGAGATAAAGCGCGCGATAAACTCCGAGGGCAAGACGCTTTACAGGATAAACGGCAAGCGCTCCACGCGCACGCTTGTCATGGAGGAGCTGCGCCAGTACGGCATGGAGGCGGGCAGCCACAACATCATCGCGCAGGGGCAGGTTCAGAAAATCGTGGAGATGAACGCCAAGGAGCGCCGCCAGATAATAGACGGCACCGCGGGCATCGCGGAGTACGACCAGAAAAAGGCCGAGGCGCTCTCCGAGCTTGGCGGCGTGGAGCAGAAAATCACCGAGGCGAGCATTGTGCTTGGCGAGCGCGAGGCGAACCTTTCCATCCTCGAGCGCGAGAAGAACGACGCGCTTGCATACACCGACGCGCAGACCAACTTCAGGCGCTCCAAGGCATCCATGGCGAACGCCGAGCACGGCAAGCTCAACAAGAGCTTCACCGACGCGGTGCAGAAGCACGCCGCGGCAAGGGCGACGCTGGACGAGATAGCAAAGCAGTCCGCGGTGCTTTCAGGCCGCATAGGCGAGCTCGAGGCGGCAAAGAAGCCCATCATGGAAAAAATCGGCTCCTCCGCCAGCCGCGAGGCTGCGCTTGCCGAGATACAGGAAATAAAGGTGTCCATAGGGAGCGGCAACGCCACCCTTTCCGAGCGCAAGCGCGAAGCTTCCAAGCTCGAGGGCGCGCAGAAGTCATCCGACTCGCAGCTCTTATCCATAAGGAAGGCGCAAAAGGAGTCGGAGGCCAAGGCGAAGGAGATTTCATCCCAGCTTGAGAAGCTAGCCTCGCAAATCTCGGGGCTTGAGGAAAAATCCGGCGTGCAATCCAATTCCGCCTCGCAGGAAATAGCGAAGAGGCTCGAGTTTCTCAATTCCGAGATAATGTCGCTCAAGGAGCAGCGCGCGTCCGTGGAGACCGCGGTGTCCGAGAAGGAAAAATCCCTTGACAGCAGGCGCGCGGAGCTTTCGAGGCTTTCATCCGTGCTCGGCAGCGACTCGGAAGCAAAGCAGGAGGGCGAGAAAGGCGTGCTTGAGAAGGAGGCGCTCTCGCACCAGAGGGCGCTTGACGCGCTTTTCGACTCTGAAAAGCAGCTGAACAGGCAGCTTCCCGACCTTGACAAGAAGCTCCTCTCCACGAAGGAGCGGGCGGCGACGCTGCGCGCAAACATCTCCCCCTCGGCGGGAAGCCTCGCGCTTCGCGCGGTCGAGGAGATGAAGGCTGGGGGCATGCGCGGGATATTCGGCACGGTCTCATCCCTCGTCTCGTGCGATTCCAAATACACGTCCGCCATCGAGGCTGCGGCAGGCCAGCGCCTCAACTACGTGGTGGTGGACGGCACCGACACCGCGATAAAGGCGATAGAAAAGCTGAAAGCCCAAAAATCCGGCAGGTGCACCTTCATCCCGCTTGACATGCCGCCGCGCAGGGAAGACCCGGGCGCTTCCGCTTCCGCGCAAAATGCGCCGGGGTGCCTCGGCCCCCTGATAGGGTTCGTGAAATACGACGCGGTCTACAAGAAGGCGATGGAATACGCATTCTCCGAAACCCTCGTGTTCGACACCGTGCTAAGCGCCAAGAAGGCAGGCATCGGCAAGGCGCGCATGGTGACTTTGGAGGGGGAGCTCCTGGAGCGCTCGGGCATCATCACCGGAGGCGCGCAGAGGGGCTCGCTCCTGTCGAAAGGCGCGCTTGACAAGCTTGAGGTCGAGGCGTTTTAAATCGAGGTCGAGCGCAAGGAGATATATTCCCGCCTCTATGCCATCCGCGAGGAAATGTCCGCCAAGAGGAAGGAAAAGGCCGATGCGGAAGTCGCGCTCCGCGGATTGGAAATCGAGATGGAAAGCCAGTCCGCGCGCCGCGAGGCTGCGAAAAAGGCGCGCGAGGCGATGGGCGAAATCGAAGGCGCCATAAAGGCGTCGGAAAAGGAAATCGCCGGCATGAAAAGGCGCGCAACCGAGATATCCTCCAAGCTCGAGGAAGCGCTCTCCGGCCACGCGCAGGAAAAGGAAAAGCAGTCTGCCGCGGAGGAAAGCGCGAAGAAGGCGGATTCCGAGGCGCAGAAAAAGCTCCAGTCCATCCTGTCCCAGCGCTCGTCTTTGGAGGCGCAGCTTTCCGCCAGGCGCGAGGAAGCCGGGCGGCTGTCCTCCGAGCTTTCCGCGAAAAAGGCCGAGGCGGAAGAGGCGGCAAAATCCCTCTCCTTATGCAAGAAGGACATCCTGGAATTTGCGGAAAAAATCTCATCGTCGGAAAAAACGCTCAAGGAAAAGGAGGCGCACCTGTCCGAAATCAGCGCGGCTTCGCAGAAGCTCATGGCGAAATTGTCCGAGCTTGAGGCGCAGATAAAGGACGTTGCGGCGCAGCTCGGCAAGATTAGGGGCGAGGAGGAAAAGAAGAACCGCGAAATGGTCTCCCTCGACGCCACCCGCCAGATAATCGAGCAGCGGCTGGCCGACATCAAGGCGGAGCTTGACCAGTATGCCGGCGTCCCCACCATCGACGCAAGCAGGGCGGAGCTTGAGGAGCTTGCGCGCAACAGCCAGGTGAAGATGGAGGCGCTTGGCAGCGTGAATTTGCGCGCGCCAGAGCTTTACGAGCAGAAGAAAAAGGACATCGACGAGGTGAAGGGCCGCGTGGAGTCGCTGTCCGGCGAGAAGAACGCGGTGCTCCGCATGATGGACGAGATAGACGCCCGCAAGCGCGCAATATTCCTCTCGACATTCACCTCTGTCAACGACAACTTCCGCAAGCTCTTCGGCTTTGCCTTCAAGGGAGGGGAAGCCGCGCTCATACTCGAGAAGCCGTCATCCCCGTTCGAAGGGGGCCTGCACGTGAAGGTGCGCGAGGAGAACCGCGACAAGTACCTCGACTCCATGTCGGGCGGGGAAAAGTCGCTCGTTGCGCTCATGTTCATCTTCGCCATCCAGATGCACAAGGCCGCGCCGTTCTACATCCTTGACGAGGCGGACGCCGCGCTTGACAAGGAGAACTCAAAGAAGCTCGCGGACCTGATAAAGCAGCTGTCTGGGAACACGCAGTTCATAGTGGTGACGCACAACGACACCGTGCTCTCCAACTCCGACGTCGCGCTCGGCGTCACGCGCACCGAGGACGGCAGCAAGATAGTGGGCGTGCAGCTCACGGCGATGGCGTCCGTTGCGAAAGCGAAAAAGGCGTAGGGGCGGAAGGCGCCTTGCTTGCACGAATGCGAAAAAGGCGTAGGCGCGAGCTGCGGCGCAGCCATGGCGTGTTGCAAAGGCGAAAAAAATAAGGCGCAAGTGAATCGCGCGCGGCGCCGCATCTTTTTTTTGCGCGAAGAATGCATGGGCGCGGGCCGCGGCGCGGAAACTGCCGGCAAACCCCCATCATCAGCCTATGGACGTGTTCGCGCCGTACTTCGTCACCTGGTGGTTGCCGGCCCAGTCTGCGTAAATGTCGATGGTGCCGTTTTTGTCCGTCCTCCAAACAGCGTAGCCCTTCAGCGCAAGCCTGGAAAGAGTGGTGTCCGAAGGCAACCCGTCCTCGTTCTCGCCGACCGAGATTATCACGTCTTCAAGCGCGGCATTCCCCTCTATGAGGAGCGAGGACACGGGCCTCCCCTCCCCGTGCTTGAAAAACGTGGCGACCGGGCACGTTGTCTTCACACCCCTCCCCATAAGCGCGGCTTCCCGCTCCTGCACCGTCGGGTTGAGGAGCATTGCGCAGAACTTGCCCGAGCCGAGCCGCATCACAATCGCGTCCGAGTCCGGATTGCCCTTCATCCTCTGCTTCTGGGGGTTGAGTATCCTTATGTCAAGCCCGTTCACGGTCAGGTTGTCCCCTTCCTGCGGGTGCTTCACGGTTATCCCCTTTGCAGAAACCGCCTCGAGCGCAGCCTTGTACTCGTCCGAGGCCGGCGTCACGTTGTTGTCCCAAAACTCGTCGATGGCATAGCCGTATGCCATGTCCTCGATGCCGTTGATGGCGCCAGGGTCGTCGCGCGTGGCGACCAGCACGTTTATCCTTTCAATCGCAAGATCGTCCAGGAATTTCCTGACGGGCAGGAAATTCCCGGCGTCGATGAGCATGGTGAACGAGCCCTTCCTCACGAGCACGGCGTCCGCGTTGGAATCGTTTATCACGTAAATATGCAGCGGCTCAAACGGCGTTTTCCTTATGGAAAACACCCCGTCCCCTATCCTGTCGGAAACGTTCCTTGGCACGGCGCCAATCTCCTCGTCCTCCGTCCCGTTCCCAACAGGGGCAACGCTCCCGTTCGCCCCGCCGCTTGCGTTCCCATGCCCGTCAGGCGTGTAGTTTGTCTGGTTGCCCCATGCAACCGGCACGTCCGGCACCACCGGCAGGGCCGGCGGGGATGGGGCCGAGGGCATGTCGCTTGGCAGGGGCGGGGCGGCCGGCGCGGGATTGGGCGCGCCCTGCGCCCCGCCTGGAAGCGCGCATCCGGAAAGCGCAATCAGCATAAGCGCGCAAAGCGCGGCGAGGGGGATGGTTGCCTTCATGAAGCCCATTTCCCGCGCCAATTTTAAAAACGCGCGCATCATGGCGGATGATGGCTGCCGCTATGGGAAAAAAACAAAAATAAAAAGAGGCAGGCGCCTGCTCTCCAAATGACTGCGGATGCGCCAAACCCGGCTGCCTTAAGCCCGCAGTCATTCGCCGTGGTTGGTGAGCTCCTTCTCGAGCTTGTCAAGCTGGCGGGACACGCGCTCCATTGTCTGGCGTATGCCCGCAATCTCGAACTTGATGGACTGCAGGTACACCTTGTCAAACACGATGGTGGGCTTCGGGAGCACCACTTCCTGCGACGGCATTGCCGGCGTGTTCTCCTCCTTTATGAAGTTCACGCTGTCCTCTATCCTCCTGGGCACCACCGGCGCCACGAATTCCTCCTCGCGCTTGGTGAACCTGGCGGGCTTGCCTGCAGGCTTTGCCTTTGATGCCGCGGGCTTCGCCTTTTGGGCTGACGCCTTTTCCTGCGCCTTCATGTGGCTCCGCGCGGCCTTCACCCACTTCTTCACGTTGGAAAACGATGCGAACTTGTTGCTCCTTGTCGCCTTGAAGACTTCCTCGCGTATTTCGGTGAGCTTTTCGGCGTTTATGGGCTGGTCGCCGATGCGGCGCAGCTTCGCTGCCACTATTTTGATTACTTTTTCGTCCATTGTACCACCTTTTCAGGAATCATGAATTAGAAAAGCCCCCTTTTCACGCGTCAAAAGTTTATATTATGCACTGTTTTCCCCATCCTTTCCCCCGGCTGCGCGCTTTTTGGGCATGTAGCGCGTGGAAAGGAGCTTCCGGAGCTCCGAGGCCTTTTTCTTCCCAACCTTGCCGACCTCCTGCAACTCGCTCTCGGGCGCGCTCATCACGTTTTCCACCGTGTCGAAGTACTGGAGAAGCGCCTCTGCAAGGGTGGGCCCCACGTTGGGCAGCGCCTCCACCACCGCGCGCTGCTGGTCGGCAAAGCCCCTTGCCTTCCTTTTGGCATAGACCGGCGCGGCGCGCGACTTTGCCAGCTGCTCGTGGTGCGCCAGCGCATAGAGCATCTCCGCAGTCGCCGAAGGCGAGCGGGTGAAGAAAAGCACGCAACCGAAATCCGATATGAGCGAGGAGTAGGCGCCAAGGAGCGCAGCGCGCGACAAGCGGCTCTCCTCCGGCGCGTCGCCCTCCACAATCACCACCACGCGCGGAAGCGCTTCGCACAAATCCGACACCTGCGAAAACAGCCTGCCGTCGAAAATCGACGCCTCGAAATCAGCGCGCGTCTTCCTCTCCACCACCAATCTATCTGACAGGAGATAGTCGCCCATCTCCAGCTGGCGCATCTCCACTTCCGCGCCCATTGCCTCGAGCGAGTCGCACACGGAGTCGGGCTCGCGGTGGTCCGCCATGATTTTGGGCTTTTTCAATTCCGGCAAAATATGCACCCGTTCGCGCAAACGCTTTCCTGCGATTTCCCCCTGCTTTCGCGCCTTCCCTACTGCTCGCGGATATGCTTCCTCGTGTATTCCCCTATCTCCCCCATGCCTATTGCGCAGCCCGAGTACTTCAGCTTGTAAAGCGACGCCTCCACCGCCTCGCGCTCAAGCTCGCCGTAGTCGGCAAAATACCCTTTTTCATAGGCGAGCAGGAGAAGCTCGGTGGAGCGGAAAAAGCGCAGCCGCCTGGTCGCGCGCGAAAAGGCGGACAGGTTCGCGTCGTTAATGCCGACCTGCCTGCCAAGCTCGTGCTCGAGATGCTGCCGGAGCGCCTCGGGGTCCTCCACCAGCATGCGCGTCGTCCTCTCGTCCATCAGCACGTTGTCCACGCCAAGCCCGAGCGCCAGCGCAAGCACGTCCGCCTCGCCGGCATGCAGAAGCTTGAGGGGAGTGCCCTCCACTGAGAAAATGCTGTTTGCAATGAACCTGATTTCCTCCGCCCCTTTTTCAGGCTTTGATTCCACGACGTCAATCATGCTCTCGGCAATCGCGCGCTTGAGGCGTATGGCGTGGAGCGCGTAGCTCTTGATGCTCATGGGCTGCTCCACGCACTCCCTCTCCACCGAGGGCGGGATGATGAACTTGCCGTTGAATTTCTTCCTCAAAAAGTATATCACGTGCACGAAGCACGAGTCGGTGAGCGAGATGAGCGAGGAGGAATCGCACACGATTGACTGCCCTGAAAGCTTTGCCATGTGCACAAATAGCGAAGGGAAATTAAAAAAGAGAGGTGGCTCATGCGCGCGCATCCCGATCAATGTATTGCACTGTTCTGATAAAGATAGTCTCGAACCCTTCTCTCATCTTATAGATTCCATCATATAAGCTAGTATTGCTGTTTGGCGCATCCTTGAAATAGAGGGGCAGCGGCGGGGCTTCATATCTAGTCTCCCGCCCAAAAACCACAAAGGTTGTCCTGGTGGCAGCGTCGATTGCAAGGCGAGCAAAATCGCTTTTCAGGAATGTTTGGGCTATCTGCAGCTCTTCAGAGTAAGGGAGTTCCTGCCCGTTTTCCGCCCGTATGCGCAGCATCTCGGCAACCAATATCCCGAAATGGACGGATGCCTTTGTTTTTTTGCTGCCTTCAGGCATGGAAAGTATGGCACCGGCAAGCTTGTCGAGTTCAACCTGACATACCTCGAAAAATACAACGTTTTTTCCATCATAATGGTAATTCATCTCAGGGCGGGGCACGATTATCCCGGCTTGCTCTATCTTCTCATGCGTAGTGCGAAGGCGTGGGCACATCTCATGCTCGATGGAATCATATCTGTTGCGCTGGGCAGTGCGCCTTTCCTCGTTCTCGTCTTGGTATTCCTGGACGCCTGCGGTTTTCCGTGCAATCGTGTTTGTGGTGTCCGGCACATATTCTGAATAGATGCAGGATTCGGTCCCATCCTTGTTGAATCGAAGGCCGAGCACTTTTTGGAAGTTCTCAGGAAACATTGCATTTGCAATTTTAAGAGAATGATAGGAAAGAATCTCGCCTCTCCGGCTCTGCCGCGTGGTCGCTATTAGACGGCTTTCCGAACGGACGGTCGGGCAATTTATATATAAGAGTTGCCTCATCGCTCCCGTGCCAAGGTGGCTTACCTTCCTTTCCACCAGCCCCTTTGCCTGGTTGAACGGATAGGCGTTTGTAGTAATCCTTGAAGCCACTGCTTCCTCGCCCTTGCAAATCTTTTCTCTGCTGGTAGCCTTCACTAACATGTTGTAAAAAGTGGCTATATATATTTAAAAGGCCTGCGGTGCACGCCGTGCTATGGAAATATCTTGATGTCGCCATGTCAATATCGCATTCTCATCGTGCCGTCGTCACGAGAATATCTCGCGAAGCTCCTTCATCCTCTGTTCCATGCCCTTCTTCTCGGACAATCTGTCGAACATCATGGTCTGGCCTGCGTAAAGCAATAGCTCGCGCTTGTCCGCGCCGGCGATTTCCGACGCGTTTCCCAGCGAAATCCCCTGCGCGTAAAGCGTGGATGCGATTTTCAATTTCGCCTTCTGCAAAATGCCCTTCACAAACCGCCTGTCCTCCTCGTCCAGCTTTTCCATCGAGGCGAGTATTTTTCCCTGCGCCACGATAAGCGCGCCGTATTCCGCTGTTTTTGCAAGCCCCTCGCACGTGCGCAGCAGCCTGTCCACCGACGATACCAGCTCCTTTCCCCTTCCCTGCTTGAAATAGCGCGGCTTGGAAAGTATTTTCGCAAGCACGTATGTGATGAGCGCGTAATTGTACGTCGGCTGCTGGAAGCGCATCGCGGTCTCCTCCACGCACCTGTTGTTTATTTTCCTCATTGCGCGCACGTCGTGGTTGCGCAGCGCCGAGCCTATCAGCACACTGGTTTCTGCGAGGGTCAATGCCATTTTATCACGTTTTTCAGTTTTAGAAAAAGGGAGTGTGTGTCATTTTTGCGCCAATTCCCCACGACGGAGAAACCTACTCCTTTATATATATTATCATGACAACGTCATGACAACAGCAAAGCAATGTCATGTGCCTGTCATGGAAAGACAAGCAACGGAAGGAACTAGCGTTCCAGGCGGATGGGAACATGAAGCGCGATGAAAATTATAAAGCTATTGGAGAAGGCTCGGGAAAGCAGGCAATCGAGTCGCGCTCGGGCGCGACTTCTCGCCACTCCGGAGAAGTGGCGATCGAGGAGCTGCGGAACGAGGTCCTCTCGCCCCTGGAGAACGACATACAGAAGCTGCGCGACCCCGTGGTCCTCGCGGCAATCATGCACACGGCGGCAACCGAGCGGGAAAGCACGAATCGGCTGCTGAAAACGCTCATAGAGAAGCTGGATTCGAAATTCAGCGAAATGGAATTCAGGCTAAACGCCCTCGAGGGAGCGCAAATGGCGGCGCAGCAAACGACCGCTGCGCCCCGCGGGGACGAAGTGCTCCTCCCGTCCGTGGATGAGGAAATCCTGAGGTTCGTCCGAGAAAAAAGGCACGCTTCCGCCGAGGAAGTCAGGAAGAGGTTCGGGTACAAGGGCAAAAACGCGGCATCCGCGCGCCTCTCCCGCATGTACGACCTGGGCCTGCTTGAGAAAAAGCAGGTCGGGCGCGCAGTGCTGTACTGCGCAAAGCCATAGGAATTCAAAAATCACCAATCACGCTTGCTAAAATCGAAGCAAGGCGACCAATATGCCGGCTGACACCGGCAGTTGTTCCGGATTCTTGCAAATCCGGACAAGAATAGGGGCGGCGTTTCAGGCGCATGCGCGCGCGCCGCTTTCATATTTTTGGAGAACTCATGGGGGCGCGTTATTCACCTCCCACACCCTACTTTTTTGCGCCCCCGTTCTCCAAAATCCACGCCCCTCAGCCTGGCTTGGCAAAATGCCAGCACGGGAAAAAATATGCAAATATAAACCTTGCCCGAGAAGTTCGCACATGGACGACCGCACAGTGATAATCTCAAGCCAGGAGCTGGTGGACCACACGGTCCTTTCGCGGAAAAAAAACGAGCTTGCATTCAAGCGCGACTTCCTCCTCAAGACCGGCGCAAAGGCGGGCGATTTGCACCTCCACACCATCGAATCCGAGCTTGTGCTTGTGGAGGAAAAGCTCCTGCCCCTGGAGAAAAAGCTCTCCGAGCTTGACATGGTGACGGTGATTCCCCACAGGAAGGAAATCGGCGAATTCACTTCCGAAATAAACAAGTTTTCCCGCCCCGAGCTTGACATCGCGGTGAAGGCGAAAAGCGGCACGGCGTACGAGCTCATGCGCAAGCGCGCGGCGCTCGTGAAGAACAACTACGAGAAGCGCGAGGACATCGCGCGCCTCACCATCATGCTCAACAACATGCCGCGCAAGGACTCCGAGGCGATGCGCGGGCTCCTCGAGGAGGGCGCAGGCGAGGATGCGGACGTCTCATTCCTCCCCAAGGAAAAGCAGCAGGAGCTATTGAACCTCACATCCCGGCTTGGCAGGCAGTGCTGCGTGTTCGCAGGCAGCTTCTCGCTCGATAAAAAAAAAATTGACACTTCGGAACTGAAGCCTTCCGACGAGGTCGCGCGCACGCTGCCCAACGGCCGCGTGGTGTGGGTGGAGGCCGGAAAAGTTTTTGAATTCGACGCGAACGAAAAGGAAGTGGCGACGGTGCTCGCGAAGATGCAGTCCAAGAACGCCGAGAAGCAGGCGCGCGCGTTTTCCGAAGAGGAGATAGTTTTCCTCGACAAGCTGCAGTCCGACTACCTCGCCGCGCGAAACAGGCGCGCAACTCTCGTGAAAGGCTCGGAGCTTGACGAGACGGCAAAGGTGTACAAGAAGAGGATGCCCGACGAGTTCTAGTTCCAGCTTCACACTTCCATCTTCTTTTTATAACCTTCGCACTAGATTTTGCCGAAGGTGAATATCCCATGATACAGAATCTCCGCGTCCACGCCAAGAATAATTTTCTCATGAACGAAGGCGCTGGCAGCAAGATGCTGACTGCCCTCACGCTGGCAAACGGCGGCCAAACCAAAAACGTGCGCATGTTCCTTCCAACAAGCTTTTCGCTTTATCACAGCATCCTTTCTCTCGCAGAAACCAAAATCGGGGAATCAAACGCCGCATTCAAAAAATCAGAATCCAGCTATAATCCGTCTGCCAAGGCAACCGCAGGAAAAGCCGCAATGGCATCCGCGGTATTATCGCTGGATGCGGCAAGAAAAGCCCGCCTCTTCAATCCATCGTCTGTCCGTGCATGCACCATCATGGCAACCTCGCTTGTAGCCTTGAAAAAGCACAGGGAAGCGATTGCGCCTCTTAGCATGGCAATCTCCCTTTCCGCAAGCGCAGAATACCGTGCGAGACTGCTTTTCGCGCGCGCTCAAACTTATCACGGCATGGATGATTGCCAACATGCAATTGCCGATTATGAAAAGCTGCTTTCAATGCCCGAATGCAAGCTTGACAAAAGCATAGTCATGGTTTATCTGGGCGGCAGCCACGCGCGCAGCGGCAACCTGGACAAAGGCATTTCGCTCCTGAAAGAGGCCTTCTCGATGAATCTGAAGAACCGTTTATCCGAGCATGCATCCGACACAATATACGATATCATGTTTGTGCTCGGCAGCCTGCATGAAAAAGGGCGCAGCGCAGATGCTGACAGCCTGCTGGACCAATGGTCCAAGTGGAGAAAACTCTGACGTTGCCCCTTCGATGGATATTCCATTCCACGCCGTATCGAAGGAACGTTTATAAACTCTTGTTTCAGTAATAAGCCCACTTCTTCCTTTCTCAGAAAGGCAAGATGACACTCACTGCCCCGCCGTGTGCGGCGCGTAGTGAATCATTGCTGGCATCCTGTGTGCAGCAAAATCTCCAGAGCATTTCATGGACGTGAATAAATGGGAAAGAGATCAGGTCATAAGCGAGGCTCGATGGCATTCCGCCCGCGAAAGCGCGCGCTTTCCCAGGTGCCCAACGTGCGCGCCTGGCCGGCAACCACGGAGAAAAAGCTCTGCGGCTTTGCGGGCTACAAGGCTGGCATGACCCATATTACATATATAGACGACACCGAGTCCCCGTCAAAGGGAAGCGAGGTGTTCGCATCCGCAACCGTGCTCGAATGCCCGCCCATGACCGTGTACGGCGTGCGCGGCTACAAGGCCGGTAAAGTCGTCGCCGACATAATAACCCCTGATGAAAAAATCCTGAAGTTCCTGGGGACCTCGAAAAAGAAGGACGGGAAATTCTCTGCTTCTGACGCTTCTGAAATTTTTGTGCTCATTTACTCCCACCCAGACATGACAGGCATAGGGAAGAAAACGCCCGAGAGGATGGAAATCGCGGTGGGCGGCAAGGACGTTGCCGAGAAGCTTGAGTATGCGCTTTCGCTCTTGGGCAAGGAAGTGAAGGCGTCCGAGGTCTTCAAGCAGGGCGAATTCATCGACACAATCGCAATCACAAAAGGCAAGGGCTGGCAGGGAACCGTGAAGAAGTTCGGCACAGCCCAGCAGAGGAGGAAGGCAACGGGCAAGCGCAGGCACATCGGCTCGTTGGGCGCCTGGCACCCCGGCTATGTCCACTACACCGTCCCGCGCCCAGGGCAGATGGGCTACCACAAGAGGACGGAAGTGAACAAGAGGATAATGAAAATAGGCGCGCCTGCGGAAATAAACCCGTCCGGCGGCTTCACGCACTTCGGCGTGCTCAAGAACGAATACATCATGGTCAAGGGCTCGGTGGCCGGCCCACAAAAGAGGCTCATCCGCCTGCGCCGCGCTGTGCGCATCACAGGCGCCCCGAAAGTGCCTGAAATAAAATATGTCTCGCTTGAGTCCAAGCAATAAGTGATTATCATGAAAGCGCAAATGTACTCCATTGAAGGAAAAGCCGGCAAGGATGTCGAGCTGCCATCGCAGTTCTCGGCAGTCGTCCGCCCCGACCTCATAGCCCGCGCGGCAATCTCCGACCAGACGAGGCACTACCAGCGCAAGGGCAACGACCCCCGCGCAGGAATGGAGACGTCGGCGCGCTACAAGGGCAGGAAGGAGGACTTCGGCTCTGGAAAGAACAAGGGAACCGCCATCCGCCCGCGCGAAATCCTTCCCAAGGGCCGCCTCGGAAAGGTAAAAAGAATCCCCTCGTCCGTGAAGGGAAGGCGCGCGCACCCGCCGCACGTGAACAAGATAATAATAGAAAGGATGAACAAGAAGGAATACCGCCTTGCCCTCATCTCCGCAATCGCGGCATCCGCGCACAAGTCGTCCGTGGAGGCGCGCGGCCACAAGGTGAAAGTCGCCCTTCCCATCGTCTTTGACAATTCATTCGAGGCCCTCTCGAAAACATCGCAGGTGCTCTCGGCAATTGCGCCTCTCGTGGGCGACGACCTGGCGCGCTGCCAGACGCCGAAGCTCAGAACGGGCGTGCGCAAGCGCAAGGGCGGAAGGACATACCCCAAGTCAGTCATCATCGCGGTTTCAAAAGACTCGCCGGTGCTCAAAGCGGCAAGGAACATCGCAGGCGTGGACGTCGTGAAGGTGTCCGACCTCTCTGTCCTGAGCCTTGCGCCGGGCGCCAAGGCGGGAAGGCTTGCAATCTACACGGAAGCTGCGCTTGCCGAGATAGCAAAACTCCAGTGATTATTATGGCAGTCCTACAATACCCGGTGACAAACGAGAAGGCGATTGGCTTAATCGAGCTCAAGAACACGCTGCTGTTCGTGGTCGCGCCGTCTGCGACAAAGCCGGAGATAAAGAAGGAAGTGGAGACGCTTTTCGAGGTCAAGGTGGCGTCCGTGAACACGCTCATCACCCCGACTGGCATAAAGCGCGCGTTTGTCAAGCTCAAGGAGGGCTACAAGGCGGACGACGTTGCGGCAAAGCTGAAGATTGTATAATCATTTGACATTCATCAAGGTGCTAAAATGGGAAAACTGCTCAAACAACAGCGGCGTGGAAAGGGCTCGGTGGCACACCGCGCGCCTTCGCACCGCTACAAGCACGAAATCGCGTTCCGCAAGTACGAGGGCATCGAGAGGACCGGCGCGCTCCGAGGCCAGATACTTCGCTTCATCGACGACCCGGCAAGAGGCGCGCTCCTGATGGAGGTCAAGTTCACCGACGGCTCCACGACCGCGCTCATTGCGCCCGAGGGCGCGCGCATCGGCGGCGAGATACAGTCGGGCTCGGCAGCGCCGGTTGGGCTTGGCAACTGCCTCCCGCTCGGAAGCATCCCGGAAGGGGCGCACATCTACAACATCGAGCTTGACCCCGGCGACGGCGGCAAGCTTGTCCGCACGCCAGGCTCGTACGCAACGCTCGTGTCGCGCGAAAAGGACAAGGCATACATCAAGCTCCCAAGCAAGCACCAGCTCATACTCTTCTCCACCTGCCGCGCGCAGATGGGGGTGGTGTGCGGCGGAGGCAGGCTCGAGAAGCCCCTCATGAAGGCCGGCACGAACTTTTACAAAAAACATGCTCAAAACAGGAAGTGGCCTGTCAACCGCGGTGTCCACATGGCTGCCTACACCCACCCGTTCGGAGGCAAGCAGCACCACAAGGGCCGCGGCAGCATGACGAGCCGCAACGCGCCCCCGGGAAGGAAGGTCGGCCACATCGCAGCCCGCTCGGTGGGAAGGAAGAAGGCCCACGTCGAAGAGGCGAAGATCAACGCAGCGAACAAGAGATAACTGAGGTTATGCTATGCCAAGGATTGACAAGTACCGCGGAAAGATGGCAGACGAGCTTTCGAAGATGTCGGTCGCCGACTCGCTCCCCATGCTCACCTCCCGCGCACGCCGCGCGCTGAAGCGGGTGGCAAGCAACAAGTCCATCAAGGTAAAGCAGTTCATGAAGAAAGTCGCTGCAGTGAAGGACAGGGCAAAGGCCATCCGCACGCAGGTGCGCGAGGCAGTGATAGTGCCGGAGTGGCTCGGCCTGACATTCGCAGTGCACAACGGCAAGGAATGGAAGAACGTCCACGTATCGGTCGACAAGCTGGGCTACCGCCTGGGCGACTTCGCCCACACGACGGGAAGGGTGCTGCACAGCGGGCCTGGAGTGGGAGCGACAAGGGGAAGCAAATTCATCCCGCTCAAGTGAGTGAAAGTGATTTTCATGTTGTACGGATATAACAAGAAACCGGTCGGCCGCATTGCGCGCGCAAGGATATCCAGGGTGAACTGCTCGTTCAAGGACCTCTGCGAGGTCTGCAGGAACGTGCGGTACAAGGACACGGACTTCGCCCTTGAGTTCCTCGGCAACGCAGCCGAGGGCAAGCAGGCTATCTACTTCGCCCGCCACAACAAGAAAAAGGGCCACCGCCGCGAGCTTGGCGGAAAGAAGGGAGGCTTCCCGGTGAAGTCCTGCCGCGCGGTGCTCGGCGTGGTCGAGAGCGCGGACGCGAACGCGATAAAGCTTGGCTTGGGCGCGACAAAAATCGCGCACATCGCGGCGAACAAGCACGCAACGTACCCGCGCATGTCGCCCAAGGGAAGGCGCATCCGCCATGACTACGAGGTCGCATTCATCGAGGTCGTGCTTGAGGAGAAGCAGCAGAAGATTGAGAAGAAGGACGCTCCTAAGGACACTGCCAAGAAAGCTGACGTTCCAAAAACAGAAGCAAAAAAAACAGACGTGAAAACGGCTGCAAGCACAGGGGTAAAGGCTGCGGCTCCCCAGAAAATCGAGGAGAAAAAAGCGGTGGCTCCCCAGAAATCCAATTGATGAGAGTGACTAAATGGCCGACAAAAACAAGGTTGAGGGAAAATTCATCGAGGACGCCATCACGCGCTACCGCGTGAGCAGGTTCCTCGAGACCGAGCTTGACCGCGCGGGCTTCTCCCGCGTGGACATCCAGCGCACGCCCATGGTCACCAGAATCGCTGTCGAAGTGACAAACCCCGGGCGCGTCATCGGCAAGCGCGGCAAGAGCATACAGGACCTCACCGACGCAATCACCCGCGAATTCAAGATTGAGAACCCGCAGATTTCCGTGGTGGAATCCGCGAACCAGAACCTGGAGCCCCGCCTCGTGGCGAAGAAGATTTGCCGCTTCATCGAGATGGGCAAGAAGATACGTGCAATATTGCACGCGTCGCTCCGCGACATCATGGCGGCAGGCGCGCTCGGCGCGGAAATCGTGGCGTCGGGAAAGGTCGCGGCAAAGGGAGGCAGGAGCAAGCGCTTCCGCCTCATGGCCGGCTACATCCCGAAAGCAGGGGAGCCCGCGCGCCTGGTGGCTGTGAGCCACGTGACCGCGTACCCCAAGTCAGGCGCAATCGGCGTGCTTGTAAGGATAGTGCTTCCCGGGACCGAGTTCCCTGACAAGGTGTCAGGCTCCAAGCCCGAGCTTGCGAAAGTCATCATGGCGGCCGACGAAGTGTCAGCTGCAACGCCCCTTGAGGCAGTGCAGAAGAAAGTGTTCGCGCCCCTGAAGAAGCGAAAGCCCATGCAGAGGCACAGAAGGTAATCCCATGGCAATCATAAAGAGCAGCAAAATCCGGGAAATGTCCGATTCCGAGCTATCAGCCAAGCTCTTTGAGTTCCAAAAGGAGCTCAACTCGGAGCGCGGCATGCTGGCATCGGGCGGCAGGACCTCCAACCCGGGGAAAATCAGCGAGCTTCGCCGCTGTGTTGCGCGCGTGCTCACAATCCAGCAGGAAAGGAAGCTTGGCATTCGCGCTGTTCCGCCCGAGGCTGCAAAAGCGGCAGGGGCCAAAACGGCAATGAAAACTGAACAGAAAAAATGAGGTGAAAATTGTTGGTCGAAATATGCCAGAAATGCGGGCTGATGAAGGAACTGTGCGCGTGCGACATCCTTGAAAAGGAGGAAACGCAGCGCATACGGGTCTTCGCCACCAAGAAAAAATTCCGAAAGCTGATGACCGTTGTCGAAGGGATAGACAAGGGCAAGCTGGACGAAACCGGCCGCGAGCTGAAGCAGAAGCTTGCATGCGGCGGGACGGTGAAGGAGGGCGTGATAATCCTTCAGGGGGACCACAGGAGGAAGATGAAAAAGCTCCTCTCCGACGAAGGCTATCCCCTCGAAAGCATCACCGTGATGGACGGAATCCAGTAGGGTGCACCGCATGATAACCGCTGAAAACCTGAGGCTCCACGAGCTCATCGGGCTTAAGGCAAGGGTGGCAGAAAGCCCCTCGCTTCCCCATAAGGGGATAAAGGGGCTTGTGGTCGACGAGACAAAGAACACGCTTGTGATACGCTCGGGAACTGGCGAGAAAATCGTGCCGAAATCCGGCAGCGTTTTCCTCTTCACGCTCCCCGGCGGGGAAAAAGTGCGGCTGGAGGGCGGCAAAATCGCGTTCCGCCCATATGACCGTCCGAAGAAACTGAGGTAATGTTTATGGCTATCGAAACAGGCAGGAAAGGCGGGATTTCCACCCGCGGGCACACCCGCATCGGCACAGTGGTGTCTGACCGCTCGAAAAAGACCGTGGTGGTGGAGTCCGACACGCTGGACTACTTCCCCAAGTACCGCCGCTCCGCAAGGAGCAAGAGCCGCCTGCACGCGCACAACCCAGAGTCAATCGGGGCAAAGCTCGGCGACCTGGTGGAAGCCGCGGAGTGCCGCAAGATTTCCAAGACAAAGGCATGGATTGTGACGAAGATAATCACGAAGGCAAAGACCACCGTGCTTGCGGCAAGGGGCGGCAAGTCGCTCGATGTCGAGGCGGAGCGCCTCAGGAAGGCGGCAGTGAAGCGCGCGGAGCTTCCCCCGCCCACGCCTGCGAAAGAGGCGAAGCCGGAATAATGGCGTTGATGAAAAGATGGCAAAAGGAATGGAATTGATTGGGCCCGCAAGGCAAATGGAATTGGAATGAAGTTGATACTATGAAGGGACTCGGCAGCAGCATAACAAAAGGCCTGCAGACAGGCTCGCGCCTCATCTGCAATGACAACTCGGGGGCGAAGATAGTGCAGATAATCGGCGTGAAGGGCGCAAAGGCAAAGCGCGCCATGTACCCGAAAGTCGGCGTGTCCGACACCATCACGGTGGCGGTGAAGAAGGGCTCGGCCGCAATGAAGAAAAAAGTGCTCACCGCGGTGGTGGTGCGCCAGAGGCAGACCATCCGCCGCCCGAACGGCGTGCGCATTTCATTCGAGGACAACGCATGTGTCATCATCGACGACGCAGGATTGCCCGTCGGCACCGAGATAAAGGGAGTGATAGCCCGCGAAGTGGCGACCCGCTTCCCCAAGGTGGCGGCAATCGCAGCAGCAGTGGTTTGAGTTGGTATTTATGACAACAGCAAGCAACAACTCCGTGCAGGGAAGGCGCCAGCGCAAGTACCGCTACACCGCGCCGAACCACCTGCGCCGGAAAATGGTGTTCGTGCACATCTCCAAGGAACTCCGCGCCAAGCTCGGCACGGCGAGAAGGAGCATCCAGCCCCGCAAGGGCGACAAGGTGTCGGTGCTGGTCGGGGACCACAAGGGCCACACCGGGAAAATATTCGAAGTCGACCTCTCCACGCTCAAGATATACGTAGAAGGCGCAAACGCGCGCACCGCAAAGGGCGTGGAAAAGCTCGTGGCGCTCGACCCGTCCAACCTCGTGATTCTCGAGGGGGAATTCGTGAAGGACCGCCTGGCCGCGCTTAACCGCTCGCCTAAGGCTAAGCAGGGCGCAACTGCGCCAAAGAAGCAATAATATGAGTTGATACTATGTCCAAAAAAGGAGGCTCCAACCACTTTGTCCGCATGCGCGCCAGCAAGGATATCGGCGTGGTCGGCCGCAAGAAGATAAAGTGGCTGCTCGCACCCGCTCCAGGCACGCACAAGAAGGCGGAGAGCATCTCGACGGGCGTGCTGCTGCGCGACGTGCTCGGCAGGGCATCCTCCATCCACGAGGTCAAGAGGATACTCCACACTGGCGGGCTGCTGGTCGACGGCAAGAAGGTCACCGAGCCCAAGTTCCCCATAGGCGTGATGGACATCATATCCGAGCCCGCGGAGAAGAAGGTCTACCGCATGTCGCTTGACAGCGCGCGCCTCGTCCCCAAGGAAGTGAAGGGGGAGGCGGCGGCCCGCAAGTACCTCAAGGTGACGGGCAAGAGCACCAACAGGGGCGGGAAGACCGCAATCGCATTCCATGACGGCAGGAACCAGTTCGGCGACAAGCACATAGGCACGGGGGACACATGCGTGTTCTCGCTCCCGGACTTCAAGCTCCTCTCGCACATCAAGCTCGCGCCGGGCGTATTGTGCCTGGTCATGAAGGGAAAGCACATGGGCGAGGTGGCAAAGCTCGAAAAGATAATCGAGCGGCCAGGCTCGCACGACACCGAGGCGCACCTGACGGGCGCCAACGGCGAGTTCATCACGGTGAGGAAATACCTGTTCGCAGTTGACGCGAACTACTGATATCATATTTGATAGGTGAAAAGGGATGGAAGAAAACAAGATGAAGGAAATCGTGGTCGACAAGGTCACGCTCAACATCGGCGTCGGCAAGGCAGGCCAGGAGCTGGAGAATGCCAAGACGCTGCTTCAGCGCCTCTCGGGCGCAAAGGCAGTGCCGACGCATGCCAAGTCCAGGAACCCGGTGTTCCGCATCAAGAAGGGGGACATCATCGGCACCAAGGCGACGCTCCGCCGCGCCCCTGCGCTTGAGTTCCTCAAGAAGGCGCTCAAGGTAAAGACTTTCACGCTTCCAGCGCGCTCCTTTGACAAGGAGGGCAATTTCTCGTTCGGCGTGCCCGAATACATCGAGTTCCCGGGCGCGAAGTACGACCCGCAGATAGGCATGATGGGCTTCGACGTCTGCGTGACGCTGCGCCGCCGCGGCTTCCGCGTTGCAAGGCGCCGCCACGCAAAGGGCAAGCTCGGCGGGTCGCATCGCCTCACCAAGGAGGACGGCATGGCATTCGCGCAGGAAGCGCTTTCGATAAAGGTAGAATAAAATTCGTGATAAAGAGGTAATGGATTGGCAGAAAAAGAGAAGAACAAGAAAAAGGGCGTGCCCCTCGAGCACAAGTTCCAGGGCAAGGGAATGCGCAAATGCCGCTTCTGCGGGACAGCGCGCGCCCTCATACGCACTTACGGCCTGCGCATCTGCAGGCGCTGCTTCCGTGAAGTCGGCGAAGAGGTCGGCTTCAGGAAATACTGAGGGATTATATGGCAAACGACCCACTCGCAGACGCGCTCAATTCAATCAAGACACATGAAATGTTCTCCAAGCAGTCATGCGAAGTCAAGCCCAGCAAGCTCGTGCGCGAGACCCTCAAGATACTCCAGCGCAAGGGCTTCATCGGCGACTTCGAGTTCGTGGATGACGGCAGGAACGGCTATTTCAGCGTCAAGCTCCTGGGGAAGGTGAACCAGTGCGGCGCGGTCAAGCCCCGCTTCGCGGTGAAGAACTCGGAATGGAACGAGTGGGAGCAGAAGTACCTGCCCGGCGCGGGCTTCGGCATGTTCATAGTCTCCACGCCCAACGGGCTGATGACGAACGAGGAGGCCAAGGAGAACGGGCTGGGCGGAAGGCTCATCGCGTTCGTTTACTGATAAAATTTCAAGGTTGATGGGATGAAAATACCAGAAGGGACGAAAATTTCGGCGGCAGGAAACAAGGTCACGGTGAGCGGCGCCAAGGGCACGCTCGTGCGCGACTTTGCCCACCCTGATGTCAAGATTTCCGTGAAGGGCGACGAAGTGGCGGTCACAGCGCCGCTGGTCATGCTAAACACGGTCGAGGCGCACATCGTGAACATGGCAAAGGGCGTGACGGACGGCTACCACAAGAAAATCAAGATACTCTTCTCCCACTTCCCGATAACTGTGGAGATAAAGGGCAGGGAAATGCTGGTCAAGAACTTCCTCGGGGAAAAGCAGCCACGGCGCCTAAGGATAATGGGCGACGTGAAGGTCGAGGCAAAGGGCCAGGAAGTCACCATAACGGGCATCTCAAAGGACGATGTCGGGCAGACGTTTGCAAACATAAAGTCCGCGACGAAAATCCGCAACCGCGACTCGCGCGTGTTCCAGGACGGGTTTTACGAGGTAGCGGAATAGAGTGGTCATCATGGCAACTGAAAAGAGAAAGCACCCGAAGTTCCTCCGCCCCAATTACGGGCGCTCAAGCAGGAGCAGGATAAAGCTCGCATGGCGCCGCCCGCGCGGGATAGACAACAAGAAGCGCCTCAAGATAAAGTACATGGGCGCATCGCCATCCATCGGCTACCGCCAGCCCAATGCAATCCGATACCACCACCCGCGGGGGCTTCCCGAGGTGCTTGTGCAGACGCCTGCGGACATGGCGGGCCTCAAGAACGTGGTCATCAGGATTGCAGGGAGCGTGGGCCGGCTCAAGCGCGCCGCAATCGAGAAGCTCGCATCCTCCATGGCGCTCCACGTGGTCAACGTGAAGAAATACGCGCCTTTCGTGAAGCGCATCGAGAAGAAGGACAGGAAGAAGGCAAAGGAGGCGGCGAAGAAGGAGGACCCGTCCAAGAAGCAATCGCCCGCTACGGCGGCGGCAGAGGAGAAGAAGGACGCCACCAAGGCTTCCCCCACCCTCGAATCGACCGGGAAGATGTCCTCGCAGGCTGTGTCGCAGGCGCAGCAGAGCCAGCAGCACAGGCACGACAAGCAGATTTGATGTGATACTCATGGCAACAAACACGGTTCGAAGGATTGCGTCCGAAATGCTCGGGGTTGGGGAATCCAAGGTGAAGTTCCGCACAGACTCCATAAAGAAAATCGAGGAGGCGCTCACCCGCGAGGACATCCGCGCGCTCATCAAGGAAGGCATTGTCTACAAGATACACAAGCGCGGCGTTTCGCGCGTGCGCGGGGCGGCAAAGCGCGCCCAGACGAAGAAGGGAAGGCGCGGGGGCATGGGCAGCCGCAGGGGCACCCCGTCGGCGCGCCTGGACAGCAAGGACGCGTGGATTGCCAAGGTCCGCTCGCAGAGGCGCATCCTCTCCGGGCTGGTGTCCTCCAAGAAGATAACCGACCCCAAGGTGTACCGCAAGCTCTACCTCATGGTGAAGGGCAACGCCTTCAAGAGCGTGAAGATAATGGAGACTTACATCAGCGACAACAAGCTCCTGGTGAAGTAAGCGTTAATCAAAAAATTGTGATGTGATATTGTGGGCAAAGCAACAGGTCCGGTATACAAAGTGGCGTTCCGCCGCAGGCGCAAGAACCTGACCAACTACGCCAAGCGCCTTGCGCTTGTGAAGGGCAACGTGCCGCGCCTCGTGGTGCGCAAGTCCTCCTCCGGCGTGCTTGTGCAGTTCATGAACTACAGCGCCAAGGGCGACACCGTGCTCGCCTCCGTGCACTCGCGCGCGCTTGCCAAGTACGGCTGGGCGCCGCGCTGCAATGCGCCCACCGCCTACCTCTGCGGGCTGCTTGCGGGCAAGCTTGCGGGGAAGAAGGGCGCTACAGCATTCATACTCGACGTGGGCATGCAGACGCCCTCCAGGGGCGCAACCGTGTTCGCGGCGCTTTGCGGCGCCAAGGACGCCAAGCTCTCCACGAACTACACCGAGGAAATGATCCCCGAAGCGCGGCTGAACGGCTCGGTCATCGAGGCGTACGCCAAGAAGCTCAAAAGCGAGGATGCAGCGGCGTACACAAGGCTTTACTCGTCCTATGCGAAGCAGGGGTTTGCCCCGGAGAACATGGTGGCATTGTTCAAGGCCGCCAAGGCAAAAATAGAAAGCGAATAAATTGACGGTGACTAAATGGCAAGATTTGACAGGAACAAGCGCTCACGGCGCAATGACGAGCCAAGGCCCGAATGGATCCCCAAGAGCGACATCGGCAGGCTGGTGAAGACCGGCCAGATTACCTCTGTGGAGGAAATCAACGAGCGGGGCAAGCCCATCCTCGAGAGCGGCATAATCGACCACCTCTACCCGGACATGACCGAGGACACGCTCGAGGTGAAAAGCACGCAACGCATGACAGGGAACGGCAGGAAGATGCAGTTCCGCGCCATCGTGCTTGTGGGCGACAAGAAAGGCCACTTCGGCATAGGCGCAGGCAAGAGCGAGGAAGTCAAGCCCGCAATCGAATCTGCCATCAAGAACGCCAAGCGCAACATCATCTCGGTGCCTTTCGGATGCGGCTCCTGGGAATCGGGCGCAGGCTTTAGGAATTCCATTCCAATCTCGGTGAACGGGCGCTCAGGCAGCGTGCGCGTGCTCCTCAAGCCCGCCCCGCGCGGAGTGGGCCTTGCCGCGAACGACGTGGTGAAAAAGGTGCTTGCTGCGGCAGGGGTAAAGGACATCTGGAGCTTTTCCCGCGGCCACACCAGGAGCATCTACAACACCGCAATGGCAACTGCGGACGCGCTCAACCAGCTCAACACCATGAAGCTTGCCAAGGGCTGGCAAAGCGAATCCAAATCCCAGGCTGCAGACCAGCCTGAAAAAATGTCTGCTGATGCAGACAATTCGCCCACAAGGCAGGCAAAGGTGTCCTCATGAGAATAGCAGTCATACGCCTCAAGGGAAAGCGCGGGATTACCCCCACGGTGAAGGCTACCTTTGTTTCCCTGAACCTCAACAGGCTGCACACATGCACCCTTCTCCCCGACACAATTGGCTCGCGCGGCATGATCAAGTCATGCAAGGACTCTGTCTCATTCGGGCCGGTGGACGACTCAACGGTTGCAATGCTTCTCGAAAGGCGCGGCATGACGCGCGACGGCAAGAAGCTGTCCGCAGCCATGAGGCCCGAGGCGATAGCAAAGCTCGCAAAGGAAATATCCTCATCCGACATGTCGCTTTCCGACCACGCAATCCTCCCGTTCTTCTTCCTCGCGCCGCCGCGCGGAGGGTTTGACGGGGGCAGCAAGAAGGCGTACGCGCCGACAGGGCCGCTCGGGAAGAATCCCGGCATAGGTGCCCTTCTCGCAAAAATGGCATGAAAAATAAATGGTGTTTCACATGGTCAACCGCAAGGGAAAAAGGAACAGGAAATTCAACGGCACGCGCAACCACGGCAAGGGCAATGCCAAGAACCGCCGCGGGAAAGGCGGCAAGGGAGGCTGGGGCCGCGCAGGCACTCACAAGCACCGCTTCACATACATGACGGTCTATGAAAGGCACTGGATGAGCCACGGCGGCAGGTACGGCTTTGCCAACCAGAACGCTGGCACGGAGCTTCCGGTCATCAACCTCTACGAGATAGACCAGCTCGCGCGGGGCGGCAAGGTGGAGAAGAAGGACGGCAAGCTCACGTTCGACTTTGAGGGCAAGGTGCTGGGCACCGGCTCGATAACCGTGCCCATCGTGGTGCGCGCGCTCGCGTTCTCCGAGAAGGCAAAGGAAAAGCTGAAAGCCTGCGGCGGAAGCGCAATAATGCCCGAGCCCAAACCAGTGCCCGCGGCGCCTGCGAAGGCATAATGAACCTTTGATGGTCTTCATGGACATGCGTTTTATGATGGCTGCTTTCATTGCACTGTTTTCCTCTGTTGGCTATGCCTCAAAAAATAAAGTGCTTCCGGCTGCAAATCGGCCAACCGCCGGCGGCGCTAATCAGACTGTTTTTCAAACTACGGATGAATTCAAACTCAAGCCGAACGAGGTGCCCGCGGGATATGCCTGGGACATGGAAGCGTTCAGCAATGCCGATGCGGTAAAAGCGAGCCCAGGCGCAGATTATCTTGGCCTGGGAATGCCATTAAGGAGGAGCACATATGTTTATCTCGACAAGCGGGAACGCCTGTTCAGCTCTGCGCCAACTGTCACGGCTTTCAAGAACGAAATGAAGAGAAACGGCATCTCGCAGGAACCCGATTCAAGCGTTTCAGATGAAATCCGGCGGCTTCCCCCGCATGGATGGACAACGTTTGCTCTTGGCAAATCCGCCTATCTCGTCAGCTACGAGAACGGCCGCCTAAACGCATATGCAAACGGCAACAGGCATGGTTTTGCTGTGCGGGTGACTCTTTATCCCGCCGAGAACGCAAGCCAGCTAGGGCAAAAGAAGGCAGAATACGTAGATAGTCTGAAAGCGGGCGAACATCCACGCGTCAGCGGAATTGAGCGGCTGCAATCGCCCGGCGGTGCAATCACCTATCTCCTTAAGGGGGATCCGAACCATCCAGCAGTATTCCGCGCAGATTATGCAACCGGCAACGCCCTGGTGGAGATTATCGTTGGCACCGACCCGGAGAATCCCGACCCGTCCGACAGGGCCCTTGCAATAAGCATCGCCCGGCTGGTCGCAAGCAAATCAAAGGCAAATAATCCGGCGTAATGCGCTTGAGAAAGCCTTTTTAATACGTCACAGTAATTATCATCACAATCCAATCAAATAGGGGCCGGTATTAATCGTTGAATCAATTTTCAACTTTTAACGGAAGCTTAGCCTGGTTGGAGCGTTCGACTGATAAATTCCCCCGGAATCATCTTGGGGATTTTTAGCAATCGAAAGGTCGAGAGTTCAAATCTCTTCCGGCCCATTCTCTTCGTTCATGGTCCGGTGTTGCGCTGCCGCGCAACATCTGTCGCAGCCTTGCCGGCTGCTCCATCTTCCGGCCCATATTTTTTATGCCCTTAGCCTACGCCCTATGGTTCTGCCAGCTTCCGGATTTGGAGCGTGTAACGATATGAAAAGCAGTACGTATCGGTCTGAGTCATGCGGAAGTTTTCCTCTTCGGATGACGCCACCTTGAGTATCCGATTGTCATACCTTTCAAGCGCCTTCATCAATGTGCGGAACCCATCCCAAGTGACCGGATGCGTGAGAATAAGGTCTCCCCCTATTTTCAGCAATCTCATTGCGTTTTCCACAATGCTCACGTTTTGGCTGTATGCTCCCCAATGCGCAGCAATCAGGTCAAAGGACGATTTTTCATAATGGCGGCAAATGCCCCCTGCGGTCGATATCTTAACCAAATGCTGCAATTCAGGGGCGACCAGTCCCATGGTCAGGGCGGTGCCGCTGAACTTTATCTGCGGATTGAGCGATAAGAAATAGCGCCATTGATTGAATCCGCCGCCGCCCACGTCAAGCACTGCTGGATTTGGCTCGATGCGCGCCAATGCCAGGAGATACTTGACAAACGTTTCAAGATATTTCTCCCCTCTTGGCTCCATCAGCCGCCCATATGCATATTTGGACAGCTCGGTGTTGAAATTTGTCCACCCGATTCCGTAAAATGAAGTTGTTTCCTGCACCTTGCTGTCCTTAAGGCGCCAATGCCTCAATGTCTTGGCAGTAACCTTGGGTTCCCAGCGCTCGCTCTTCTTAAACAGTTTTTTCGGGTAAACTATAGCCTTGCCCGCAGGTTCTCCGACCTTGGTTATCATGTGTCTATTTATCAATTTATATGTATTTAAATCTATGCCCTTGCAATTTCCAGCCGGCTTTTCCTCATTTCATGAAAAACCTGTACAGCAAGACAGCCGCCACAAGCGAGAGCGCGTACGCAGCCGCAAGCCCTCCCCACAGGCCAAGCGAAAGCGCGAGGCAATAGAATGCGACCTCGAACACCACGTTCGCGATGCTCCCGAACGGCATGCTGGCAGCGACAGACGCCGTGAAGCCGATTCCATGCTTTTTCGACAGAAGGTAAAGCGAGGAGGAATATGCGGCGGGGAAAGCCGCAAACAGCCCTCCCCACACAGGCCCCAGGGTTTTTGACAGCAGCACCGCGGTTGCGACAATGGCGCCTGCGAAGATGCAGCGGAACAAGAATTCTGCCTTTGTGAGCCTTATGCCAGGCAGCTTCCTGTGCGGGAACTTTCCCAGGTAAGACACTGCAATGGCAAAGAAAACCGCAGCGACGAGCAGGGAAAGCAGGATATTGTCAGCCCCCAGGAGAACAAACGGGAACGTGAGCAGCGCCCACGCAAGCAGTGCGATGGCAAGCGCGCGGTTCCGTCCCACGCCGTAAAAATGGACGAACGCAGCCACGAAAAGCGTGCATGCCGCGGTCACAAGAGGCATTATCGGCACCGCGGCAACAGCTGCGGACAGGTCAGATGTCCATGCAATGAAGATAAGGCTGATGATTGTCGTAGTGGGCAGCCCTATCGCAATCCCGCCTATTTTGCTGCCGAATCTCTCCGAAAGCCAGATGGTGAATGCGATGTATGCGCCGCCCACCAGGAACGACAGGAGAAGCTTGATGTAGAAAATGTCCATTTTTTATCCTCAGCACCAATTTTGTTCACTTCGGGAATTCCCTATAATCCCTGACCAGCCCGAATGCAATGGAATACCCCAGAAACTCGTTCGACCAGCGCATTTCGCGAAGGGGATTCTCAAAAAGCCAATCGCGCAAATCCGAGTATTTTGCCCTTTGCGCCGAGCCCGCCGATGTTGACAATTCAGGCAGGAATTTCCGTTCAAATTCGCTTCTTTCAAGATAGCATTTGTGAATCAGGTAAAAAATCGAAATGAAAAACAGCAAATGCGGCACTGGCATGCAGATGCCCACGCCCATAACGAATGCAGCGAAGATGAATGGGGTTAAGAATGACGTGAAGAAAAAGAACGGCATGGCAATCGCAGTAAGCGCCATAAGAAGGGCGAAGGCTGCACCAAATGCAACAAAGACAATGCGGAACTTTTTCCCGTATTTTTCTGATAGCGCCGCATTGAATGTCGCAAGGTTCATGGGCGTCTTCTTTTCGACATACAGCCCCTGGGCAACCGCATCCAATGCCAGTGCGGACTGGAACTTTTCATCAAGCTTCAAGCCGTCGAGCGCCTGCGCGGCATCCTCGTATGCAACAGGTGCCTTTTTTGAATGGAACACCTCTTCCAGTATTGCTTTCTCATGCTCAAGCAAGCTGCCCTCGCCCTTTGTGACCGCAAACGCCTTTTTGCCCCTGCTTGCCACTGGCGACACATATCCCCTGACCACCAGGTCGGCAAAGGCGGCATATGCCTCCTTCTCCCCTGCCTCATGGTCAATCACCAGCCCTGCAAGCGCGGGGCGGAGCGATGGGGACAAGCGGTAGTTTTCCATAAGCTATCCCCACTGCCAGAACCCGTACGCAATGCCGCCTGCGTACGCAAGGAGCACGTAGCGCGCGGTCTTGCCCAGGATGGTGGCAAGCACGAACTTCCAAAGAGGCATCCTGATTGCGCCAGCCGCAATGCCCGCCACGTCAAAGGCAGGGTTGGGCACGAATGCAAGCGCGAAAATTGCAAGCGGCCCGTATTTCTCAATCCCGTCCTTGTGCCGCCTGAAAACTTCCGTCCCCATCACCGCGTCATGCCCTGCAAAGCCAGCAAGGTAGCCTGATATTTCCCCGATTCCCGAACCGATGCCTGCCGCAATGCCCACAAGCACAGGATTCAGGAATGCGCCCATGGCAAAGACGACCGCAAAGCCCGGCATGGGCAGCAGCACCGTGGCTGACGAAATGAGCGAAACAATGAAAATCCCGAAATAGCCAAGGTGCCGCATCTCGCCCACGCGCGAGAAGAGGAAGATGGCAAGAAGGCTGATCCCTACCGCGCCTGCAAGGGCAAGCGCGTCCTTCATTGTGAAAATAGGGCGTCCCTTCATGCGAAACACTCGAAAACTAGTTCCAGACAAACACGCGCTGGCGGTTCATGAAAAGCGAATTGGTGCTGTATATCTCGTCTTCCTTCACGTCCTTGTTCGTAATCCTCTTGTCTATGCCCGACACCTCGTAGGCGCTCTTCAGGGCTGCCACCTTGAACATGGCAATCCAGCTGTACGTCTTTATCCTTATCCCGCCGCTGTCCATGGCCTCGAGCACGCCCATTGACCTGTTCTCTATCCTCTCGGCGGCCTCGTCGGTGACGACTATCACGATGTCAGGGTTTTTCAGCGCCGCATACTCAAACGAGTAGAGCTCGCCGCGCCTGGTCTCGATGCCTATCACGCTCTGCCCTATGTAGGCATTCACGCGCTCGTCGCCGATTATCATGCGCGCGCTTTTCGGCACCTTGGCGTCGACGTAGGCGTAGTACTTGGCTAAAAGCTCGTCCCTTGTCTGCTCTATGTGGTATGCGCATGGCAGGCAAACCAGGAGCGAGGCGAAAATGGCAAATGCAAGCATTCTCATGCGCCTATTTACGCATCTGGCGAATAAAAAGCAGTATGTCCATTGGGGGAAAAAAGGAAAAAAGAAAAAGTCAAATTCTGTTCAAGCGTAATTCTAACCTAAATTAGAATTTCTTGTGCTTGGGGAAGCAGTCCCTGCAGTACACAGGCCTTCCTTCAGTCGGCTTGAATGGCACTTCGCATTCCTGGCCGCAGTCGGAGCAAACAGCCTTGCTCATTTCGCGCGGGCCGCCGTATCCGCCGCCGCGTCCGCCGCCGAAGCCGCCACGGCCTCCGCCGCGCCCGCCCCTGCCGCCATGTCCGCCGTATCCGCCGCTGTCGTCATCTCCATATCCCATTTATATTCACCTATTTTTTTCCAGGAGACGCATAGACGCTTTTGCGTGCAAGCCAGCCTCTCATCGCTGCAAGCCCCCCGGTGGATATATTCGAAATGCACTGATTTATAAATTAGGGGGTACGGCAGCGGATAGGCTGGGGAAGGGGAAAAAACGAAAAAAGCGGGAAAACTCAAAACTCAGGCATGAGCGGCGGCCTCTCGTCTGTCAGGAGGATGAAGTACGCATGCAGCTGCGTCGTGGCCTTGAACCATGCGCTCACGAATTTCGCAAGCGCGCCATTCCTCTTCCCCAGGATCAGTATATGCAGCCACTGGAGCGGGGTTGCCAGGTATATTGCAAAGAACCCGATTATGGCGAGTATTATCGCCACGATTGTGCCCCAGACAAACCTTATAAGAAGCTCAAGCCTGCTGGCTTTTTCGGCGCTGGTCACTGTCAATTTGACGGTATCCATCCAGTCCCTCCGCACTATCAATCGATAGGCATCCTCACTTCGCGCCGAAGCTTTTTATATGTGTCCCTGCAGCCCGGCCTTGGCGCCCCTGTTCCCATCTTCCCGGCGCCCCCGCAATCACGCTCTTCCCCCGCCCGCCTCCCATTCGCAGGCGGGGCGCGGAGCGCTGCCTACTCCCCAAACACTTTCACAATCACCCTCTTCCTCCTCTTGCCGTCCCACTCCCCGTAGAACACCTGCTCCCATGGCCCCAAATCCAGCTTCCCCCCTGTTATCGGAAGCATCACCTGGTGGCCCATCACCAGGCGCTTCAGGTGCGCGTCCGCGTTGGTCTCGCCTGTCCTGTGGTGCGCATAGTCCCCTTCGGGCGCCACCTTTTCCAGCCATTTCAAAATATCCTCCCAAAGCCCAGCCTCATAATCATTGACAAACACGCTTGCCGTGATATGCATTGCCGAGACAAATGCAAACCCCTCGCGCACGCCGCTTTCAGCGACGGCATGCTCCACCTCGCCGGAAATCGGCACTATCTCCCTTTTCCTTTCCGTGCAGAACCACAGGTATTTCGTATGGAACTTCATTTTCCCACCGAAGCTAACATCGGGACATTTGCTTATATTCTTTTTCGTGCCTTCATGCTGCATGGACGCCTTAACATATGTTGGCTATCTCGCAGGCCTCTTCATAATCTCGCTTGCAGTGGGCGGGATATCGGGCCCCGTCATAGTGAAGGTGCTGGAATTCTTCTCGGGCAAGACGAAAAGCACGCTTGACGACAGGATAATCGCGGCGATAAAGGTGCCGCTTGAGTCGTGCTTTTTCATAATCGTGTTCTACCTCCTGCTCCACGCAGTGCCCGAGCTCTCAGAGGCTGCGAAATTCCTCGAGAGCTATACCGTTGCCATAATCATAGTGATTGGCACCTTCATGCTCTCCGAGGCGTCGGGCGCGGCAATACGCTGGTACTACGAAGAGGGGCACAAATCAGCCCGGGTGATGAAAGTCGACCTGTCGCTGCTGCCGCTTGTGCGCAAGGTAACAAAGCTTGCCATCTATGCAATTGGCCTGACGCTCGCGCTTTCCACGACAGGCTTTGACGTGACAGGCATCCTGGCAGTGACGAGCGTGGTCGGGCTGATTCTGGGGCTTGCCTCCCAGGAGACGCTTGCCAACATATTCGCAGGCATCGCGCTGCAGCTCGACCGCCCATACCACTATGGCGACTGCCTCAAGCTGTCCTCGGGCGAAATCGCAAAGCTTGACAAGATAGGCATGAGGACGACCCGCCTCACCGATGTGTGGCACAACACCATAATAATCTCCAACTCCGAGTTTGCAAAGCTGCGCGTCACCAATCTCTCCTTGCCTGATGACATAAGCGTGGTCGCCGTGCAGGCCGAGCTCCCGCTCGAAACGGATTTTGACGCCCTGAAGAAGCACATCTCCGCCGCGCTTTCCGCCGCCAAGCCCAAGGGGCTTCTTCCCGACCTCGGATATGCGCTTTCAATCGACGCAATCAGGCCTGCCTCTGCCTCGTTCTCCTTCTCTTTCTGGGTAAAGGACTACGAGAACGCGGAGGGCATCCGCCAGATGGTGAACCGCGCCATGCTCGGTTTCGCGCGCAGGAAGAAAAAGAAGCAACAAGATTCTTTTTCTGAAGTTGCGCCCGCAGGCGCAACTCGGAAGAAAAAGAAGTGAATGCTGCATTCACTTTATATTTTTTCACCGTGAAAATGGCGCATGAATGCGACTCCCGCCGGCAGCGCGCCAAGCGCGGATGCGGAAAAAAAGCCCAAAAAGTTCCTGTTCGTCTCAATAGAAGGCCTCATTGGCGACCTTGCCCTGCAGGTGAAGAAGGAAGGCAACGAGGTGCGCTACCACATCTACGACAAGGCCGAGCGCGACGTCTGCGACGGGTTTGTGGACAAGTGCGACGACTGGCACCCCCTCGTGGACTGGGCCGACGTGATAATCTTCGACGACGTGGGCTTTGGCGCGGTTGCTGACGAGCTGAGGAAAAAGGGCAAGGCAGTTGTGGGCGGAACGCCTTACACGGACAAGCTTGAGGACGACCGGCTTTTCGGGCAGGACGAGCTTGCATCCGCAGGCGTCACGGTCCTTCCGCACTCGGACTTTTCGGACTTTGACGCAGCGATAGAGTTTGTCAGGAAAAACCCCGGGCGCTATGTCCTCAAGCCCAACGGCAGCGCTCAGAACGAGAAGGAGCTCTCCTTCATCGGCAAGGAGGAGGACGGCGAGGACATACTGAACATCCTGACGAACTACAAGCGCAGCTGGGCGAAGAAGCTCAACTCCTTCCAGCTGCAGAAATTCGCGCAGGGCGTGGAGGTCGCGGTGGGCGCGTTCTTCAACGGCAAGGAATTCTGCGGGCCCATAAACGTGAACTTCGAGCACAAGAAGATGTTCCCGGGCGAACTGGGCCCGAACACCGGAGAGATGGGCACGCTCATGTTCTGGGCGGAGCACTCCACCATATTCAACGAAACGCTTGGCAAGATGAAAGGCAAGCTCGCCGCATGCGGCTATGTGGGCTACATAGACATCAACTGCATCGCAAACGCCAAGGGCATCTATCCCCTCGAATTCACCTCCCGCTTCGGCTATCCCACCATCTCCATCCAGATTGACGGCGTCTCCTCCCCCTGGGGCGAATTCTTCTACCACCTTGCGCGCGGCGAGAATGCCGAGCTTAGGACAAGGAAGGGCTTCCAGCTCGGCGTGGTGGTGGCGGTGCCTCCGTTCCCCTTCCAGGACTTCCGCGCATTCCGCCGCTACTCTGAAGATGCGATAATCATCTTCAAGAAGCCCGTGGCCGAGGGCGTGCACCTCGGGGACGTGAAGCTTGTGGACGGCGACTGGCGCCTTGCAGGGCAATCCGGCTATGCCGTGATAGTGACGGGCACCGCGCTCACCGTGGAGGACGCGCAGAAGCAGGCCTACAAGCGGGTGGAGAACATCCTCATCCCCAACATGTTCTACAGGACAGACATCGGCAACCGCTGGGCGCACGACTCGGACATGCTGCACTCGTGGGGCTACCTCTACTGACAAAACCAGAAAGGCGCTGGCGCGCAACTCAAATTAATAAGGTTTATTAATGAATTAAACGCTAACATGAACGGGCATAGGGCAAGCACCAGCATCATCCCATAAATAAAATTTTTCAGAGCGGGGCTGCTGGCGCAATTTGAGAAAGTGTGCAACATGAACGACCGTGAAACCTGCTGGGAGCTGCTTCCTAAAGTCTCGAGGAGCTTTGCGCTTTGCATAAAGGTGCTTCCAGAGCCATTGAACGAGCAGATGATGCTTTCCTACATGGTTTTCCGCGTGATAGACACCATCGAGGACTCGCACGCATCGCTTCGGACGAAAAAGTCGCTGTTCAAGAAAGTCCTCTCGCTCCTTTCCAGGCGGCACGCGGACGACAATGCCGCAAAGGAGCTCTCGCGCGCGCTCCTTGCCAAGCTCGATTACACGTACGAGAAAGAGCTGCTGGAGCAGCTTCCCGCCCTCAACCGCCACCTCTTCTCGCAGCCGCTTGCCGCAAGGCGCGCAATCGTGCACCGCGGCAGCATAATGGCAAAGGGCATGTGCAAGTTCCAGAAAAAGCCCATAGAGACGTTCGCCGACCAGGACAGGTACAGCTATTACGCCGCAGGCGTGGTCGGGCACCTCTTCAACGACCTTTTGTTCATCAACGGCATCATCAGCCTCCACCTCAGGCGCCAGCTCTCGCGCTACGCCCGCCAGTTCGGGCTTGCGCTGCAGAAGGTGAACATACTGCGCGACATCGCGGACGACATCGCGGCGAACCGCTACTACTGGCCAAAGCAGCTGCTTGCGAAATACGGGCTGGAATACTCCAACATCTGCTCGGCTGAAAACCGCGAAAAGGCGCTCTCGGTGCTCCGCGAGCAGATTGCCGACGCGCGCAAGTACATCAACTCGGCAATGCAGTACATCCTCAAGCTCCCAAAGGAGGCGCTGCGCGTGCGCATGTTCTGCCTCATACCGCTTTTCATGGCCATCGAGAGCTTTGTCAAGTGCATGGACAACGCCGAGGTCTTCGAGGCGGGAAAGAAGGTGAAAATCTCGCGCGAGCAGGTGGGTGACATCGTGGCGAAATCGTCGCTTTGGGGGGCGAACAACGAGCGGCTGGTGAAGTGGTTCCTCTCCACCATGGGCAGTTCCGCGCCAGCAATCTCTGATTTTGCGGTTTACAAATCGCGCTAGGCGCGAAAGCGCGCGCTGATGGGGTCGGTTTAATTTTTGAGTGGAGCTTCGCTCCACTGCCCACTTTTTCCTTCGGAAAAAGGGGCCCCTTTTTGCTTGAAGCAAAAAGTGGGCAAACAAATTTCCAGGGAAATTTGTTTTTGCTCAGAAGCTACATAGGACCTGTTTTTGCGGATAGTAGATTGATTTCGCTTGGCACCTACAGCCGACTGATGCAGTATTCTGCATGAAAAATTATAACACCATGCCCGCAGGACGTATTGCCGCGCCCTGTCATGTAACCTGATTACATGACAAACCTGGAAAAGCATAGAAAAGCTTATATATCACTATATACAGATAATATCACTAGATAGTGATATATATGAAACCGACAGGCAAAGAGACTTACAAGATAATAAGTGCCATGCTGGAGATGAAGAAGTTCACCCAGTACCAGATAAGCAAGGAAAGAGGTGTTACGTTCAGTCTCGTAAATAGGGTGGTCAATTCGTTCGTCTCACTAGGCTGCGTGGCAAAAAGGACCGGCTATTACGAGCTTGTTTCAGCCCCGGCAATATTTGGCATTTTTCCGATTTACAGAAAATTGAAGCCGTTTGCTACCTTCAACGTGGAACTGAACAAGGAGCAGGTTTTGGAACTGGCAGGGAAGAATGCAGTGCTTTGCCTTACAAGCGCGCTTGCCAATTATGACGATTACTACCGGGACCCCTCAATCCATTTGTATTCCTCTGATGAACGCTTCCTGAAAGAAATAATAAACCTGCGAAAGGGATATACGCACATTGAACTGTATCTTGATGATATGCATGGAAACGGCATTGCCAAGAAAAACGGACAAGCTGTAACAGACAAGGTAAGAACCGTGGTCGACCTGTTCTGCAACAACAAGGCATATGTTGCGGAAAGGCTTGTGAAAAGGGAGTGGATGAGCAATGAGGGAGCTGTACTCACAGGGCATCACAGAGCCAAGCCTCAAAGAGCTTGAGGAGCTTGCAAAATGGTACAACGAAAAGCTCGGGAACTACCCAGTTATAGTTGGCGGCTGGGCTGCCTACATCTATAGCAAGGGGCTTGGTTCAAAGGACATTGACATAGTTTTTCCCAGCGCAGCATCCATGCACCAGACACTTTCCGCCTATTTCCTGAGCCACGGATACAGTGAACGGCACAGGGGGCACTTTGGATTTGACAAGGAGATAGTGAAAACAGTGAAAAGCGGCGGAAGGGAAGTTGACATAATCATTGACGCGGTTTCCTCAGACAGGACAATCACGTTCGAGGGCTCCAAGGCAAGGCTGCCGTGGAGCTGGGCCTCAAAGCACAATGTTGAGAAAAAAGTCGGAGCCGCCACCATCCGCATTCCAACTGTGGAGCTTCTCCTTATGTACAAGCTCGGCGCGGTTTTCGGAAGGAACAACAACCTGAAGGCAGGGCTTGATTTCGAGTATTACCGCTCGAAGATTTGGAAGGACGTTCATGACATTGCGGGACTTTCCAAGCTTGAGATTGATGGGAAAAAGGTGGCGAGTTTCCTCAAGGAGTCCGGCCTGGATGCGCACAAGGACGAGATAGCGCAGATAATGGATGACAATTACACGGAAGAGACCCGAGACACTGTCAAAGGCGCTGACATGGAAAAAATCAGGAAGATGCTTATTGGAAGCGGCGCGATAATCCAATCACAACGAAAACGCCTGGCAGGCATAATCCGCGCTTTTCCTGATAAGATGAACGCGCCGTAATCATTTGTGTGGCTAAAATAGATTTTTTGCTCAGAAGCTACTCTGTTGGGTCATTGCTAGCAAGCTAACCCACTGGAGCGGTGTCATCACAGCAAAGAAGATTTAATCTGTCTGACTTAAAAACCAAGCGGAGCGACAGCAAAAACCCACGAGGGTTTTTGGTGTCTTTTTGTCGAGCAGCGCGAGACAAAATAGTGTCATCACAGCGCAACAATTACGCTAAGCTTACTTAAAAAAACCCACTGGAGCATCGCAAAATCGCTGGAGCGATTTTGGGAATTAGTCGTCGAGCCGCAGCGAGACGACTAAGGTGTCATCACAGCGAAGAAGATTTTATCGGTCTGCTTAAAAAAGCCCACTGCGAGCGCACGGCAGCGTGGTTAAGGCAGCATCATCTTCAGCGCGAGCACCACAAGAAGCGAAGGCAGCATGTTCGCGACATTTATCTTTTTTATCTCGAGCAAATTGATGCCGACTCCCATGAGGAGAATTCCCCCGACGCCGCTAAGCTCCGCAAGCGTGCTGCCCGCAAGTATGCCCTGTGAGTTTGCAGCAAGAAGCGTAAGCGTCCCTTGGTAGAGGAAAACAGGCACTGCGGAGAATGCCACGCCAATGCCCATCGCCGAGGCAAGCGCCACCGAGATTATCATGTCCAGCGCGGCTTTTGCGTACAGAATGCTTGGCGTTTGCCCCACGCCATCCTGCACCGCGCCCAATATTGCCATGGAGCCTGTGCAATAAATCAGCGAGGCGGTGATAAAGCCCGCAGTGAGCTTTCCATGTGAAACATGCGCGCCCTTCTGGAACCGCGCAGCGAATGCATCCAACCTCTTCTCTATGCAAAGCGCCTCGCCAGCCACAGTGCCAATGACAAGGCTGGCAATGATAAGCACGTAATCAGTGCCCAAAAGCGCCGTGCTTATGCCGATAAGCAGCACCATGATGCCAAGCGCCTGGATGGTGGTGGCAATCATCCTCTTGGGCAAATGGGAACTAAGCGCAATGCCTGCAAGGCTCCCGACAACAATGCCTGCCGCGTTGATTATGGTGCCTTGCACAGAATCTCTCCAAAACTAGTAAAGCACAATTACCGTCTCTGTGTAGCGGCGGATGGAGCCCTCGTTCAGCCTGCGCTTGAGCATGTCGTCCATCATCTGCTTGCAGACGTCGGGGGATTCCGCGAGCCAGCCCAGGTGCAAATTCAGCCGTATTATCCTCTCGGGTATGGTGTGCCTAGTGCTTTTCGGCGGCATCCTCCTGCCTGCAAGCGCCTCGGAGATTATGTCGTCCTTGGTGTAGAGCCTCCTGTAAAACGCAGTGTAGCCGCGCGCAAGGTATTCCTCCACCTTGTCGTCGGCCACATACTGCAGGTCGCGCTGCTCGAGCGTGGAGAGGAACTTCCTCTGCTGTGCGATTACGCCCTGCACCGTCTTCTCGTTGGAGTTGTAAAGGTAGCACTCCTTCTTCCCGTCCAGCTTTTTCACGTACAGGAACGTGCCGTCCATCTTTTCAATCGCAGCCATGCCTGCCTCGAAATCCACCTTCTCGGGCTTGAAGCCGACAATGTCGCCGGGCTGCACGGTCTTTGACACCGGGAACCATCCGCCAACGCCTATCTCGTTGCTTTGGTAGTCTATGAGCTGGCAGGCGGCATTCGGGCATTTTATGGAGTCAAGCACCGCCTTTCGGTGGTTGCCGTCTATCACTATGCAGTGCTCCTTGTCCACGATTATGGGGTCGACCAGCCTGCCCATGTTCAGCATGGACTCGCGCAGGCGCTGGAAGTTGAAGGGTATTATCTCCTCGTGCGAGACCAGCTGGTCAGTGGATATGACCTGTAGCCTTGCAACTATGTCCTCAGCTATCATATTTTGCACCTGCCACGGCTATATTCCATGCGCGACATTTATTAAATTGCCATATCCTGCGGCGTTTCAAATCCCGCATATTATTTTTCTGCCTCAGCCGCTGTTAACCTCTACATGGTGACACCAGCGCTTGCTGCTGCCTTCAGCGGTTGTTCATATCATCATAGGCAAATCCGAAGGATTTGGATATGCATTTGAAGCAAAGCTTCAAATAGCATAGGCAGGTCTAGTTTGGAATAAAGCATTAAAATATGCTGGTGTGAAACCCCCTCGGGTGAGCAAATGGGGGAGCCTGACACTTGTATCGTGCCTGACATTGTATTCTACCTGCTGCAAAAAGGAGCGCACCGCGAGCCCATGCGGATAACGACGGGCGAGATAGCGGAAGGCATAGGCGTCTCCCAGCAGACAGCAAGCAGGAAGCTCATCGCGCTTGAGCAGGAGGGCGCGGTGGTGCGCATGGGCGGCGCAATCTCGCTTACGCCAAAGGCTGTCTCGCGCGTGCGGGCGTTCGTCTCCGAGGTGCTCGAGTCCCTCAAGGGCGAGGCGATGGTGTTCACCGGCGCAGTGGCAGCAGGCATCGGCAAGGGCGCATACTTCGTTTCCCAGAAGGAATACTCCGACGGCTTCAAAAAGCACCTTGACTTCACCCCGTTCGCAGGCACGCTCAACGTGAAAATCGAGGGCGAGGACATCGAGAAGCGCATTACGCTGCGCGAGCAGGCGCCCATCCGTGTTCCGGGCTTTGCCCGTGGAAAGACCTCGTTCGGGAAAATCGAATGCTACCGCTGCATGATAGGCGGAATCCCCGGCGCGGTGATATTCCCCGAGATGTCCGTGCACGGGCTGCAGGTGCTCGAGGTCATCTCGCCTTACAACCTGAGGAAGAAGCTCTCATTGTCCGACGGGTCAAAAGTAATGGTGGAAATGGTCTGATTTTGCTGCCGGTTTTCAAACGCGGTTTGCGCTCCGGTACTATCTCCATAAAGATATATTTTTAAACACTTCTATATTTACTAACGGCAGGCAGGCGAAACCATGGTGTCACAGAGAAAACTAGCCAATTTCACGCGCAAAATCGACGCGCAAGGCGGTAAGGTTACGCCATGGCAGTCATTCTGGTGCCCTAAATTAACCAGCAAGTATCTTGAGAATAAACTGACGGACTACTCAAAAAAAGTAGAAACGCTCAAAAAAGAGAAGGAAAAGGCAGAATCGCTGGCAAATGCGGCGGAAGCAAATCTCACCATTGCCCAACAGGCGCTTGAATCAGCAAAGAAACAGCCGGACATCATGCAGGTGCGGCCTGAAATAACGGAGAATCAAGCCGGCAAGGGCGAGCGTAAAGCAGGCATGGTGCTGTACTTTTCATTTCCTGACACTGAAGACGGCAAATGGAGGGATAAAAATTCCAGCCCAAAAATTATAGATACTGCCTCCCTGTTCAAGTTTATGCTTACTAGCCCAACCTGTGCCAAAGTATACTTCCTGGATGACGACCCATCAGCCAATAAAATGATAATTCCCGAAATCGAATTCTCATTAAAATCAGTCGCTTACGTTCAAAACGCGCGCAGCGTGGACAGCGAATGGGCCAAATCAATAAAGACAATCACGCCGGGAGTCGCTTGGCTGGATCGGGAGAATGGGTCCTGGCGCATGGACAAAGCTGACAAAGTAATAGCCGAATACGTTCTTTAGCGCCTAATCAAAATCAGGAATCATTGCCTGTGCGCGCTCGCTGCCCCTTTGATTTCCTCGCCCTTCTCACTGCCAGCTTCCAAGTCGCGTCTGCGCGCCGGTCTCCTTCATGCTTTTCTCCGCAGCGGCGATGGTGCGCGACACGCGCTCTTCCGAGAAGTCGTGCTTGCCGCACAGGAACTTCACTATTTTTTCCCTGTCCATTTTTTCAGCGGCTATTTTCACTCCCTTCTCCACCGGCGGCTCCAGGAAAAAGTGCTCCACTGATTCGAAAAGCGCCATTTCATCAGCCGCGCCCGCCTTTTCCGCGGCCTCGCGAAGCGTCTTGCACTCGCGCACGATTTTGAGCGCCTTTTTGGGCCCCACGCCTTTCACTCCCTCGTCAAAATCAGTGCCAATCAATATGCCCATCCACACGAGCTGCTGCCTGCTCACGCCCAGCGCGGAAAGCGCGGACTGGAGCTCGATGAACTCCGGCTCAATCTCCACGTAATCGTTCCTGCCCGGCATCTTCCGCCTCCCTCCCACAGACAAGTTGCGCAGCAGCAAGGGCGCGCCGAAAAGCAGGCAGTCCATGTCCTGGCTTGCAGCGGCATCAGCCGCGCCTTCAATAACGAGTTGGCTTGCCTGCGCCTCGCCCTCGGAGGGCGCCTCGACAACGGGTATTCCCATGGAGCGCAGCAACTCCTTGCTCTCCTCCACCATGGCATGCGTGAGCCGCGAGGACGCCTGCGCGTACTTTTTGGCGGACGCCATGTCCCCTCTCTCAAGCGCGTCCTTCCAATTCGCCTCTGCCTCCGCCTTCCTTCCCGCCCTCTCGCTGATGACATCGGACTTGAACTCAGGGGGGTTGCCGTCAAAAACATAAATCGGGCGTATGCCGTGCTCAAGCAGGCGCGCATTCCTGTAGAATATGCCTGTAAGATGCGCCGTGATATTGCCGTCGGAATCCTTAAGCGGCGTGCCGTCCGGCTGCCTTATCGAGGATAGGAACTGGTAAATCGCATTGTAGGCGTCCACCGCGAAGCGCTTGCCCGACAGGTCGGAAAGCGCAACCGCGCGCTTTGGGACGTCACCTAAGTCTACACCCATGGAATCAGAAGCATTTGTGCGCGCGGGAATTTAAAATGTGCCCCGCACCCTTGGCTAGTTTGAAGTTGGCTGGCCCCCTAGCAGGTGTTTTGAAAATGGCTGCCCTTCCAGCAGATGCTTGTTCCATGCACAAAGCGAGTGCTGGAGTGCAAAAGGCTTTCCGTTCTGCTTTGCAAGGCTGGCCACCCCTATTGAATTCAGGTCCCCCATGATCTCTATCATTTTCTCTTTTGGGAGTTTCTCGCCTTTCTTGACAATCAGCCATGATTTGCTTCCCTGCTCATCCAGGACCACCTTGATATCTTTCCTGGAGTTTGGGAAGGAATATTGAAGCACTGCCTTTCCGCTATTCGGCTCGAAAGCCTTTTTCACATTCATTGTTGTTGCCATGATTATTCACCTTGTCTCCGTCATTGCCCAAAATCCGGCTTTTAAAATGTATGTGCCATATGCAACAATAAGTAGCACAATTTGGCGCGCATGGGACGGATGCGCCGTGGAAGCCGCTGCCTGCCGGGCAGCCTCCATCGGGCGGGCAGCCTTCGGCCGAATCCGTTGCGCGCGCATCATGAGCCGAGCGTGCGCGCGAGCAGCCAGATGAGCGCGCCGCCTGCAGCGGAAAGCGCCGATGTGCCTTAAAACGGAGAAATCGCTCCCCTTATGGCATTCAAAGGCACATCTTCTCCAGGAGACGTCGCCTCTCCTTTACCTGGCCGCTTCCTCCCGAAGCTTTGGATGGCGAACATCTTGTCTTCTTCTGGGAAGATTTTGATCCATTCCTTGACAGTTGTCCTCTCGGTGGGCCAGCCGCCAATTTTCCCTGCCAATCTGTAGAAAGCAAAGCCATATGGGTTGTAATATTTCACCGTGGCTTCTGCCAATAGCTGGTCCTTCTTGAAATCCATTCCTGCGAGCCCGTATATCTTTATGATGTCCGCCAGCCCCCGCCTGGCCTGTTTCGCAAATGTTTCATTCTCTATCCTGCTCCACTCAGTTCCCAATATGCCGCTAATCGGCTTTGGTTTCATGTCCACATAGTAAGGCTGCGGAGAGGTGATTATGCAATTCCCGAACTTTATTGCTGCAGTCGGATGCTGAAACATGTACGTTCCCGTCTCCTTCTCATCCAAACGCACCAGCGTTTTTTCCTCTTTTGAAAGTATGAAATGGAGCGACAGCACGTTATGCCTGATTTCCCTCACGCTCAGTGTGGGCGTGGGGCCTTTGCCCATCATGTGCATGAACATGCCGCAAAAGCTGGAGGCATAATATCCTGCTGCCTCTGCGTTCACCCTCACGATATCCTCCCTGCCAAAGCCGTTCTTTTGCATGAATTCGAATGCCCTCTCAAACGCCCGTCTCGCCGGGCCATCCATGGCATTGTCAAAATGGGTCCCGTGCGTTTCCTTTATGCCTGCCAGTATGGCAAACTGCGGGCGCCCCTTCAGCGCCATATCCCCGTTACTGGCTGTCATGATTTGGCTCGTGGCTGCTTTCATCAAATTGCCCCCGAGTTTTCCTGTTCGTTTATTTTAAAAAACCTTGTTTTGTCACAACCAAACATGGGTGTGCCGCGCCTAGTGGTGCCGCGCGCGCATCAGGCGCCAAGCGTGCGCGCAATCAGCCCAGCATCCTTGCAATCAGCCAGATTGCCGCGGCGCCGAGGATTATGAGCGCAAGCTGCATGGCCGATTCGCGCGTCCTCTTTTCCTTGTGGAGCTCAGGCAGCAGGTCAGCGGACGCGATGTAGATGAACATGCCGGCTGTCACTGCGAGCGCATATTCCTCCGCATTGCCCACTGATGACGAGAAAATGTAGAACAGCACGCCTCCCGCCACCGCGGCAAGCGCCGAGAGCAGGTTGAAAGCAAGCGCCTTTCCGGGCGTGTAGCCGCTGTAAAGCAGCAGGCCGAAGTCGCCGATTTCCTGCGGTATCTCGTGCAGCGAAATCGCGATGGTGGTGGTGATGCCGAGGGGCACATTGACCATGAACGCCGCGGCAATCGCCACCCCGTCGAAGAAGTTGTGCACCCCGTCGCCCACCAGGGTGAGCATGCCCAGCGGGTGGCGGTGCTCTTTCGCGCTTCCTGCATGGTGGTGGTGCCAGTGGATTATTTTTTCCACCACGAATGCAAATATCATGCCCGCAAACACAAGCTCGAACACGCCTTCGGGCTGCACCGCGCCCCCCATCGTCTCCGGCAGGATGTCGAAGAAGGCGGCGCCCAGGAGCGTCCCTGCCGAGAAGCTTATGAGGAAGAACAGCATCCCCCCAATCCTGTCCTTCCCGAACAGGAACAGCACTATCCCTACCAAAGAGAGCAGGCTGACAAGCACGGTTGCCGCAATTATCTCAAAAAGCACCATTCCAAGCACCAGACATTGTTTTCTGCAAAGGGTTATTAAGATTTTCTACAATTGTTATTAACATTCGGCGCAAACCGCGTGCGCAATTATTAACAGGTGGCAAGCATGGCAATAATCAGCGCCTCGATTGACGATGAAACCCTGTCCGAGCTGGATTCCCTGTGCAAAACGCTCTTGTTTTCAGGGCGAAGCGAGGCCATCCGCGCAGGCATCCGCTCGCTTGCCGCGGAAAACAAAAGCGCCGAAGGCCTGTCCGGCGAGATGAAGGCCGTGCTCCTTCTCGTGCATCAGGAAAACGCGGAAAAGGGCGCCTCCTCCCTCGCGCACGAATTCGAGGATGTCGTCTCCACCCACATCCATTCCAACCTCAGGCGCGAAAAATGCCTGGAGATATTCGTGCTTGCCGGCGATTCCGGGCGCATCCGCGGGCTTTTCAGAGCTGCAAAGGGGAGCAAAAAGATGGAATACGCGCGGCTCGTGGTGCCCTAGTTTCCGGCACGCTTGCCAGGCAAGTGCGCGTTTTTCTCAAACCTGCGGGGGTGCGCCAGCCGGCGGCTTTGCCCCCTGCGCCGGAGGCGATGCCGCTGGCGTCATCGCGGAAGGCTCTGCCTTCCTGCGCGGCTTGGAAAATGAAACATACGCGCGCGCGGCCTCGAGGAGCAATGTGGATGCGGCAATGGCGAAAAACGAGCCTGAATACGCGTTGAGCCCCCTGCCAAAGTCAAAGCCTATCTGGGAGGCGTGCAATATGATGATCGGGTACACAAGGTAGGTCAGCTTCTGGAGCGTGAACCATCTCTTCCCCATCTTCCTCACGGCATAATCCGTAGAAGTCGCCGCAAGGAGGAAAAGCATAGCGAGGGCGGCGACGCCAACCCACAGCCAGGTGCCCGCCTCGCCCGCGGCCGACAGGAAGAATGCAACGTCCCCCTTGTAGAAAAGGAAAGGCTGGATGAAATAGTGCAGGAAGGCAAACACAAACCCGCTCACGCCCAGCGCGCGGCGCGCCCTGTAATATGCGGCATTGTATTTCCACGCCGGGAAAAGCGCGCGCACCGGGCTTGCCGCAAGAGCCAGGCTGATGGCCGAAAAGGCGAGGAAGCCGAACGCATTGGCTGTGTCCAGCGTGGCATTCCCGTTTTTTGAAAAGGCAACAAACGTCGCGCAGGCAATGATGAACGCGATGGCGTAAACAAGCTTCCTCGCGTTTTTCTGCAGGTATTCCGTGCCGGTCGATGGCAGCATGTCGGCGCCTCCTATCCCTTTTTCTTCCTGTCCTGTATCTCCAGGATGTCGCCAAGCGTCATGCCCTTGCCCTGCCCGTCCTTCACGTTCACCGCAACGCCGGAGGACACTTCCTGCAGGAGCTTGATGCCAAGCTCCTTTTCCAGCTTGTGCGCGAGCTTCTCGTCCGGAAGCGTCTTCTCATGCTCCACCCTCTCGAGGAACGAGTGCTTCTCGTTTATCCTCTCGGCAAGCACCTCGAGTGGCAGGCCCATTTTTTTCCTTGCCGCGGCAATTATCCCGCCGAAGCCGTCCACCACTTCCATTTCCTTCCTGCCCCGCGCAGGCTGGGCGTCCGGGTCGCGGGCCGGCTGGGGCGCGCGGAGCAGCTTCCCTGCGCCAGAGCAGTCCTGGCACACATTGAGCTTTGCGCCTTCGACAAGCACTATGTACCCTGCGCCTTCAGCGCCGCAAATTTCGCATTCCATGGGAAGCACCCCATTCCCCTTCGTGTCATAATCCTTATATACTGTTCCTGTGGTGACTAGCGTATGAAGAGCAAAATAACGAGTCTAGACCTGGCTTTCGCGGTTTTCATCCTCATTGTGTCGCTGTCCCTTTTCCTCTCGGTGCTAGGCTCGTCCCTTTCGGCATTCCTCAAGTTCGGGCTGTCCGTCCTTGTGCTCGTGGGATGCGGCTACGGGCTGTCGCGGGCCTTCAGGTACGAATGCTGGTACGGCATCTTCCTCCTGAAAAGCCAGCACGGGCTTTCATTGCTTGACAGCCTTGCAAAGAAACACCCGAAATTCTGGCAATCCCTCTACGAGCTTGGCATGGTGATAGGGTTTGGCTCGTTCGCCTACTTCCTCCTTCCAAGGAAAAACTACACGTGGAAGCGCGTAGCCTTCATCTACGGGCTCGGCGGCTTCCTCATGGCGTTTTTCTCCTTTGTAGTCGCCCCCCTTGCAACCGGCGCGCTTTTCTCCATGCTTTCCGGCGGGGCTGAATTCGCAAGCGCAGGCCACGGGCTGCAGGCGTCAGTCAACCAGTTCGAATTCGTGAAATACCTGTTCTTCGCCCTCCTGGTGGCAGGCGGGCTGTCCATGATGACCACTGCCGGGCTTGTCATCTATGCCGCCGTGGTGGTCTCCTCGCTTTTTGGCGCGGCTGCCGCGGGCGCAGCGCTTTCCACGGTTTCGCCAGGCGGCACGCCCATAATCCCGGGCATCAACCTGCCCCTTATGGAAGGCATTGCCGCGCTTGCGGTCGTGCTCATAGTGCATGAAAGCATGCACGGCATTGTCGCGCGCATGAACAATTTCCCGCTGAAGTCCGCAGGCCTTGTGTTCTTCGGCTTCCTGCCGTTCGGCGCGTTCGTGGACATCGACGAAAAGAAAATGTTCAAGGGAAGGAAGGACGCGCAAAGCGCGGTGTTCGTGGCAGGCACCACTGCGAACTTCTTCACCTCGCTTCTGCTCCTCATGCTCCTCTTCGCATTCTCCATCGGCACCTCCCCTTTCCGCGTGGACGGCTTTTATGTTGAGAGCGGCGTGCTGCCGCATGGCGCCATCCTCCAGTCCATCAACAACACGCCTGCCTACATCATGGCAAGCGTCAACCTCTCGGCCAACACCGCCTACTCCCTCCAGACAAGCAAGGGCGACTATTCCCTGACCACCGACCCTGGCGGCAAGCTGGGCATAACGACCTCGTTTGCAGACAGCACTGGCGAGAACGGCGTGTTCCGCTATGCCGGCGGGTTTGAATGGATGGCGTTCGTGCTGCGCTTCCTTGCGCTCGCATTCGCGCTCAATTTCGTGGTGGGCGCCATAAACCTCGTCCCGCTCCCGCTGTTCGACGGCTACTACCTGATGAAAAACGCGGTGGGCAACGAGCTTGCAGTGAAGCTGATAGCGGGCCTGGTGGCGTTTGCGTTCGTGCTGAACATGCTCCCCTGGCTTTTCAGGTAGGCGCACCTGCGCGGGCAGCCGGCCTGCGCGTGCTGGCTTTCTCCCTCCGGGGCGTGCAGCAACCGGTGCTGCCGCTAGCATCTTTCCTTTCGCGCGCCATTGAACGTTGCCGCTGGCTGTTCTTTCTTTCGCGCTTTTCTCAGCACGAATGGCTGTCTCGCATGATGTTTTCCGCCAGGAGCCACGCGGTCCACGCATTTTTTTCAGCCTGATCCGGCAGCCTCACTTTCGCAGCACACGCCTTTTCAATGATGAGCCTGCCAAGCATTCCATTCGCTTTCACGTCCGAAAGCGGGGAAATGCCCGCGCCTGCCCCCTGCATCCTGACAATTTTCCTGCATTCCGGCCTGTTCCCCCCATTTCCTGCGATGGCTGGATGCTCCCTTCCCTTGCCCGTCATGTTTTTCCAGGCATGGTTCGGCAATTCTCCCGTAATTTCCACTTTCCTTGCAACAGCAATTCCACCATTCATATGAACACCCCAAATGATTTTTCGCTTTTCGTCCGCGCAAAAATCCCGCGCATGGGGGTAACTAAGTTACAAGCGTTCAAGGGGCGCGCCGCACTTGCCAGGCCACAGCGTCCCGTTCACTGATAAAAGAAGAAAGCGCCGAAGCTGGCATAAGAAGAAACAGCCATTGAGTTGCAATCCTCGTCCATGCCTTGCCTCTGATTTTTTCTGGCGGGAAGAATTTAAAAAGAAGTGTAACAGAAACGCGCGCGCAAAATCAGGCCTTTACCCTTATCCCGTCCTTGCCGATTTCGTAGTTGTGCCAGTAGGCCGACGCGCCCATCATGCCCCTCACGTGCAGCTTGTCCTCGTTGAACTCAATCACGCCGTCCATGAGGTGCTCAATCATCTTCACATGCTTCTCGTCATGCATTCCCTTTTCCACAACATACATCGCGGTCGCGCCCATGCGGCGGAACTTGCCGGTGATGAACTGCATGAAGCGGAACACGCTGTCAGGCTGGTTGGTCTCCAATAGCGAGGAGAGCGTGTGGAAGCCCAGGCGGTGGTTGTCAGCTATCTGGATAATCTGCTCCTGGATGCCGGACAGCTGCATAGATATAGCGGACAGGTCTGACGAGCCGTCCACGTATGCCACAATGCCCTCGTCCTCAAGCTTGGGGTTGTACTGCTTGGAATAGCAGTCCACGACCTGCAGCATGCCGTTTTCCTCAAACTCCGAAATGTCCCAGCCCGACTGCGCCATCATCGCCTTCCAGTCAGCAAACCCAAAATCAGTGAGCACGAAAATCCCCGGGATGTTCATCCTCAGGCCCTCGTAGACAAACTGCATCATCAAAGGCTTCTTGCCGCAGAGCGGGTCGCCGTAAAGGAGCACGTTCCCGGCCGGGGGCATGCCGCCCCCCAGCACCTTGTCCAGGCTTTTTATGCCGGTCGGGTAAATGTCCTGCACAGCCATGGGAACTTCCTCGGAAATTTGTCTCTGTGCACCTTTATAAAAGTTCTGAGCGAATGCCTGCCATGGCAACAGCACCCGCAGCTCCTGCCAGGCAGGCAAAGCCGCGCACGCCCTCAGACCGCACGCCATCCGGCATTTTCGGGCTTGACGAGCTCATAGGCGGCGGGCTTGAGAAGGAAAGCACCACGTTGGTGATGGGCGACGCTGGCTGCGGAAAGACCACTTTCCTCGCACAATTCCTCTACAACGGCGCACTGCAATATGGCGAGCCCTCTGTGCTCCTTTCATTCGAGGAGCCGGGCGCCTCGATAATAAGGCACATGGCAAGGTATGGGCTTGACTTTGCCGAGCTTGAAAAGCAGGGGGTTTTCACCTCGATAAATTACAGGCCCCACGAAGTGAAGAAGCTGGTGGACGAGGGCGGCGGGCTCATTTGGGACACGATTTCCTCAATCGGCGCCAAGCGCCTCGCAATAGACTCCCTTACTTCCTATGCAATGCTTTTCGAGTCGCTCTACCAGGCGCGTGAGGCAGAGCTTCTCCTGTTCGAGTTGCTGCGCAAATGGAAGTGCACCACGCTGCTTTCAGCGGAAGGCATAAACACGGAAAAGATGAGGATAACGACCGGCATGGAGTACCTTTCCGACGGCGTCATCCTCCTCCACCACCCGCGCTACCAGTCAGGCAGGTACCGCGCGATAGAGATACTCAAGATGCGCGGCTGCCGCCACTCGGAAAAGCTCTGCCCATACGAGTTCGTGGAGGGCGAGGGAATACGCGTGCACCCTGGCGAAACCATCTTCTACGATGTGAATGAGAAGGAGTAATCATTTTTTTGCCCTTCTTGGTTGCACTCGCTCCTACTTCTTCTTGCTGCGGCTGTCGTCCACTATCGCCAGCCACGAGTCGCCTATCTTCATCAAATAGTTCCCGAACGTCTTTGAAAGCGTGATAGTCATGGGGCGGAATTTCCTCTTGTTCTCAAGCGCGATTATGGTCTGCCTCTCCACCTTTATCATGCCCACGCGCCGCAGGCGTGGCAGGACACGGTTGTAGAATGTCGCCTTTGACACGCCGTTCTGCGAGACAAAGTTCCCGATTTCATCGCCGGTGAGCGCGCTTTTCTCCAAAAGCAGCCTCATGAAGCCTATCGCAATCTCGTGGTACTTTGCCTGGAAGCGCGCGGGGAAGACGAAGTTCACAACTTCCTCGATGTTCCAGGAGTTCCTGGTGATGTTCTCATTGCCGTCCTGGAACGCGCGAAGCTCCGGCGAGTTGAACGGCGGGAGGAAAAGCGAGTCCTTCGAGGGGATGCCGCGCGACGCTATTTTATGCGTTTCTTCCTCTTTCTCTTCAGCCTCTGCCGGCTCTTCCTCGCTCTCGGATGGCTCCTCCTGCTCAAGCTGTTCTTCCGCCTCAACAGGCTTTTTTTCTTCCGCTTTCGCCTTCTCGTCTTCTGCCATGTGGCAAACATCACAGTGAGGCATTAAAAGATTGCCTTTGCCGCGGCACCGTGTGCAAATCCTCCGGGTGCCTGCCATCCTTTTAACATTTTGTTTCGTATGGCACTCATGTCAAAAGAACTGCGCGCACAGGGCCCTGTAGAATACTTAGTCATCGCAGGGGTAGTGCTCGTCGTAGCATTGGTGGCTATCAACCTCCTCGGCTTCTTCCCAGGCACCGCCGGAGACTCTGGCGCCACGGCAAGCCAGGCATACTGGCTGTCCGCCAGGCCGACAGGAATCTACGAGGCCAAAACAACCTCCTCAACATGCAACACCAGCACCCGCGGCTACATGATGACTTTGGAGAACCATGAAACCAGCCCCATAAGGCTGACCGGCATTGCCATTGCGGGCCAGAACCACACCTTTTGCAGGCCCGGCCAGGCAACCACTGGTGAAATCCGGCTGGAGACTTATGAAAAGGCCGCAATAGAGGTGCCTGCCGCCATCCCGTCAACAGCAGGGAAGGCAATGAGCGTGAACGTTTCCATAAGCTACACGTCCGCATACGGCCTGACCGGCGTGCAGCACGGCTCCAACCCGCTGGTGATAACAAACGACCTTCCTCCGCAAGCCTCGTGCGCCAACATCGGCGAGTCGTGCGCATCCCTCTCCTGCTGCAGCCCCAACACATGCAATGCGAGCTCGGTATGCCAAACACCGTGCACTGGCGACGGCGGAGACTGCTCAGTGGTTGCCTGCTGCCAAGGCCTGAGGACCTGCTGGTTCGGAGAAACTTGCGGATGCACCAGCGGGAGCAGATGCGCTGCCGCCCCCTGATTTTCTAATTGTCTATTTTTATCCATTTATGTACGTTTTTATAAAACATTCAGCCATAACTAGCCTCGGTGAAAATATGTCCGAACCCCGTCGCGTGAAAATACTGCTCACTGAGGACGACGTTCCCAGGAGCTTCTACAACATCGCCGCTGACCTCAAGACGCCGCTCTCGCCGCCCATCCACCCTGGCACGCGCGAGCCAGTGCCGCCCGAGGCATTCTACCCTCTTTTCCCGAAAGAGGTGGTGCGGCAGGAATACTCGACGGAGCGGTTCATCCCAATCCCGGAAGAGGTGCGCGAGGCGCTTCTCCGCTCGGGAAGGCCCATGCCGCTTTTCCGCGCAACAAGGCTTGAGGCGCACCTCAAGACGCCTGCCAAAATCTACTTCAAGCACGAGGGCATGAACCCGTGCGGCTCGCACAAGCCCAACACCGCAATTGCGCAGGCATACTACAACCTGAAGGAGGGCACGGAAACAATCTACACTGAAACCGGCGCCGGGCAGTGGGGGACCGCGCTTGCCTATTCCACCATGCTTTTTGGCCTGAAGTGCGAGATTTTCATGGTGAAGGTGAGCTTTGAGCAAAAGCCCTACAGGAAAGTGATGATTGAGACCTATGGCGCAAAAGTGCACGCCTCCCCAAGCCCGCACACCTCGTACGGGAAAAAGGTGCTTGCTGAAAACCCCGACCACACCGGAAGCCTTGGCATTGCGATTTCCGAGGCAATCGAAAAGGTCGCCACCGACCCTACGCACAAGTCCAAGTACTCGCTGGGAAGCGTTCTCAACCACGTAATGCTGCACCAGACTGTCATCGGGCAGGAAGTCCGCGCGCAGCTTGCGCTCGAGGACGCCGTTCCCGACTACGTGATTGGCTGCATCGGCGGCGGAAGCAACTTTGCAGGCATCTCCTTCCCGCTCATCTATGACAAGATGAAGGGGAAGAACAATGCCGAGTTCATCGCGGTCGAGCCTGCGTCCTGCGCATCCACCACCAAGGGCAAGTTCGAGTATGACTTTGGCGACACTGCGGGCATGACGCCCCTCATGAAGATGTACACGCTGGGCAAGGATTACGTGCCATCTGCAATACATGCCGGGGGCTTGCGCTACCATGGAATGGCGCCAACTGTCTCGCAGCTAGTTGCAGACGGCATGGTAAAGCCAGTTTCCTACGAGCAAAAGGAGGTCTTCGAGGCAGGCGTGACATTCGCGCGCACCGAGGGAATAATTCCCGCGCCCGAAAGCTCGCACGCCATCAAGGCTGCGATAGACACCGCGCTTCTCTGCAAGAAGAACAACGAGGCTAAGACAATCGTGTTCAACCTGAGCGGGCACGGGTTGCTTGACCTCACGGGCTACCAGAAGTACTTCGAGGGGAAGCTGGAATAGCTCCATTCCCCTTCTTTCTTATTTTTTTCCTTTCCACTTATGGCGCCGAGCCCATAGCCTTATAAACACTATTATTAACTATTTACAACAATGATACTCTACAAGCCTATCTCATACCTTAACTCCCAAAAGCCGCACAAATGCCTAGTGGGCAGGAGGCGCTTTGACATCGTCCCGCTCCTTTATGATTCCAAGCCGAACGGGACTCTGCGCGCCCTTGCCGCATACGATCATGCAATCACAGCCTGGCTCAACATCATCCCCAAGCTGCAGGCAGGCACCAAGGAAAAGATAATCGCGCATATCGATGTTTCCGATATTTATTTCATGCGCGCCAAGCTGTGCAAAGACATATTTGGCGTGCTTAATTCAGAAAAAAAGAGCGCAGGCACGTGGCCGAAGCAGGCAGCGGACGCATGGACTGGCGCAATATACCATCTAAGAATGGCTGAAAACACGGCGACACTCGTGGTGCTTGGGGAAAAAGAGGCAAGCAGCCTGGGGCTTGCGAAAGACCAGCTTCTCCTGAAAAAACGGACAATCTACGATGAGCTTGTGTTTTCATATTCCTTCCTTGCGGCTTTTGCAAGCACAGGCAAATATTTCCCGATACCCGGCTTCAAAGGATTGTCCAAGCTTGCAAAAATGCCCGAGGATGTTGGCGAGCTGGCGCGCACTGCAATGGCCCACACCATCAGGCGCAAGGAGGCTGACAGTGCGCTGCAGGCGCTTTCCGGCTCGCCAAAACGCTGAAGCGCGCCCCGCAGGATTCTTCCTTTTCAGGCATCCCGCGCATCATGCCAGCAGCGGGAAAGCGACTTTCAACCCGGTTATTATGAACTGCACGCCCACCGCGCACACCAATAAGCCCATTATCTTCGTCATTGCCTCGGTGCCGTCCTCGCCAAGCGCGCGCTGGATTCCTGGGGAGAAATGGAGCACAGCGTAGTTGATTGCGCAGGCAACGAATATTGCGGCCCAAAGCGCGATTGCAGACCACGCGGTTTGCGCCTGGCTTGCAAGCACCACCGCCGTGGTTATCGCGCCCGGGCCTGCGGTCATGGGTATGGCAAGGGGCACCACGAAAGTGTGCCGGTTGAACTTGTGGCGGCTTTCCCTCTTCTCATCCGGGGTGAACATCTTCAGGCCTACGATGAGGAGCACCATGCCGCCCGCAATCCTGAAAGCCTCCAGCGTGATGGAATACAGCTGGAAGACTAAGAAGCCTGAAAGCGCGAAGAACACCAGCACGCAGAACGCCACCACGCTTGACATGAACGCCGCGCGCTCGCGCTCGCCCTTTGCCGCGCCCTTGGTGAGCGAGATGATGGTGGCGATGGTTGAGAACGGGTTGATGATTACCATCATCGAAATGAACGAGGTAAAGAAAAATGCCATCTCCGGTTCCATGGCATGTACAGCGCACCCAACCATTATATATTATGCCTAGCGCGAAAACCCATTGCTGGTTCCATGGACTTCGACTACAACGAATTCGCCGCGTCTGCGGTGGAAACGGTGCGCTCGCACCATGCCTGGCACCGCGCGGTTTCCATTGACCTTGAGACGAAAATCGAGAAGAAGACTGACTTTCTCACGGGCGAGCGCTTGCTTGCAATTGGCCTTGCGCGCCGCGCTGGCAGCGGGGTAGAAGTGAAGACATTCACGCTCAAGGACGAGAGCGACGAAGCAGAGATAGAGCTTCTCTATGCCGCCGCGCGCTGGCTTGCGCCAGTGCGCCCGCTCATATTGCTCGGCTACAACATCGCAGGCTATGATTATCCTTTGCTTAACATGAAGCTCAAGTGGCATGACGACCTTCTCCGCGCGCGCCTTCCAGACGCCCGTTTTGCTGCGCAAAACGGCGCCCCTTCGAGCCCGCGGCTCGAAGCGGGTGGTCAAAAGCCCATCTTCCCCCGCGAATACTGGGCACTCAAGGACGCGCTCACGCGCGCATACGTGCTTGACATGATGCACCCGCTGCGCTACGCCATTGCCGCGCACGACAATCTCACGCCCAAGTACAAGTCCCTGTCAGACGTTGTCTCCCACGCGCGCTTCGAAAAGGTGGCGCTCATGAGAAGGAAACAGCTCGCGCAGGGGACGGATACGGAGAATAAAGGAAAGGTGATTTACGACCTGTGGCGCAACCACGACCCGAATTTCGAGCGCTATTTGGAAGGCGACGTGCACGACGTGCTTCTTCTTGCAGAGGAACTGTTCGGCGTCACTGCTTCTTTGCGTCCATCCTCTCAATGAATTTGCTTATGTCCTCCCATATCCTCTTTTTCTCGTTCCCTGCGATGACTTCCACGCTCCCGCGCAAGGAAGATTGGTAATAGGGAAGATAGCGGCTGAACCTGTCGTCGATGAGCAGGCAGTAGCAGTAGTCTTCCGCCTTCCTTATGCCCCTTCCCATTGCCTGAACGGTTTTGATGCAGGCAGGCAAAAGAGAGGCAAGCTCCTGCGCGCGCTGTTCGCTTCCGAATTTCTTTTTCAGGTAGCCCTCGTACGCCTCATGGCGCGCGTCGGGCTTTGGGAACGGGAAGCCTGCGATTATTATGAGCTTGAACGGGTTGTTGCGGAAATCCATGCCTTCAGAGTACGAGCCGCCGATGACGCCGTGGAAAACAACCGGCTTTTCCTCGAATGTGCGCGCCTCTATCCTCGACTTCCGCTCTTCAATTGCAGGGTGCTTTTCCTTCCTCATCTCGGTTTCGTGCGAAAAGCCATGCAGCACCAGCTCGTCCTTTACCATGCGGAGGTACTCGTATGAGGGATAAAAAATCGCGAGAGAATGCGGCGCGCATGCGCGCGCAGCCTCGTCAATGATGGCGGCCATCACCTTGACACGATTGCTGTCCAACCTCTCGCGGGCGCGCGAGGACACCCAGTTGCAAATCCTCACGCGCTTCCTTTCAGCATCAAAAGGCGAGGCATAGCTTCCCTCCTCCAAATTCAGCGCGCGCTTCTCCTCGATGCCAAGAAGGTCGCAAATCCCTTTCTTGCCAATCAGCGTGCCGCTCATGAGCACTGCGGAGTGCACTTCGGAAAACACGCGCGCGGCAACGAGCGACGGGTCGAACAGCGCCGTCCTCACGCGGAAGAATTCACGGTCCTCTGATGTCTTTATGAACGCGCCATATGCCGGATTGCCTGACGCGGCCTTTTCCGCGGCTTCCAAAAATGCCGCAAGCTCGGAAAGGGAAGAAAGCCCGTCAATGTCAAGATGCCCCCCGCCCGATTCGAGCCTCATGCTCGAATGGGCACCGTTTGGCGCAGCAAAACGGCTGTCACCTGCTTTTACCGCTTCCATCCTC
>JBAZYD010000006.1:62644-82146 GCA_041659465.1 Candidatus Micrarchaeia archaeon
TCACAAACTCCTCGACATCATAAAGCATGTGCGAAAGCGGCTTGCCATTGTCGCCGCCCATCAGGCTTGACAATCCGTAATTCGCAAATTTCTCAGGATGGAAGAGTGCCAGCTCGATGTTCGTCAGTTTCTTCTCCTCCTTTGCCGCATCGCTTTCGTCCACCAGCCTTTTGAGCAGGGGGGCAAGCGCATTCTTGAAGTAGCCTGAAACAAGGTTTATTTCAGAAAGCATCTCGGGCGCGTCCTCGGACTGCTTCCTTGCATCAGCAAGCGCGCGGAGCGCATTCTTCAGCGTCTTTTCCCCGATTTGCCTGGCATTGATGTCCATTATCCTGTCCGCCAAATTGTGCGCCTCGTCTATTATCACGTCGCACTCAGCAAGGGGCCTTCCAAGCTTCATAAGGAACAGGTCAAGTATGGACGGCTCGAACAAATAGGAATAGTCGCACACCACCACGTCCGCGTCCTTCATCGCCCCGAGCGCGGCATAGTGCGCGCAGTACTCCTCAAGCATGGACCTGCGCACGCTCTCTGCCGCGCTTATGGGGTCTTCAAGAAGCTTCTCAGGCACTGACAATGGCGGGCGCGAGTATTTGCAGTGCGCGATTTCGCATAAAAGGTAGGGCGAATCGTCCGAGGGGTCAAGCGCGCGCAGAAGGCACATCCTGTGCTTGGAAATCTTGTCTATCACGCGCAATTTCCCGCCCGTAGGCGAGTCCGGGCGAAGTAGCGACAGCGCCCCCTTCCTTTTCTCGTTTATCGCGCGCGCCTCAATCATTGCCTGTATGTGGTGCGAGTTCCTATGCGTCAGGAAAACAACCTTCCTGCCTGCCGGAAGCGCGCTTTCCAGCACGCCGCAAAGCGACGCCGCGGTCTTGCCGATGCCCGTGGGCGCGTTTGCAAAGAGTATTTTTTCCTCATCAGCGGCTTGCCTGGAGTCGTTGTAAAAGCCATGCTGCCCGCTCCTCATGTGCATGTGCGGGAACAGCGAGTCAGGGGGAAGCTCGATATTTTCCATAATCAGCGCACAGACTTGGGGGCAAAAGAATAAAAAAAGAGAGAACTTGCATGGGCGCGCCCGGAATGGGGGCAAAAGAGGCAGGCAGGGCTAGATATTCCAGTCCTGCGCGACTTTCCTTGCGGCTTCGGACGCCTTTTTCACGCTCTCGTCCGCATTGGGCCCGTTTGCGCTCCATGCCGGCACTTCCCTTATGTCTGAAAATCCGCAGAACGCGAATATCGTCCTTGTGAGGCTCACCGCGTGCTCCCAGCTTGCCATCTGGGGCGAGCTATAGTCCCCGCCGGCAGAGAGGACAATGAGCGCCTTCTTGCCAGCCATCAGCCCCTTGTAGCCGCTGCCGTCCATGTCCCAGGTTATGCCCTTGAGAAGCACGGCGTCGAAATACGCCTTGACCACTGCTGGCATGGAAAAGTTGTACATCGGGTACGCCACCACCACAGCATCTGCGGACTTGAACTGCATGGCAAGCCTCTCCATGCCGTGGAGCAGCTTCTGCTGGTGCGCCGTGAGCTTCTGGCCGGCATAATACTTGAGCACGTATGCCATCAGGTTCTCGCCAAGGAACATGTCGGGCGTGTCGGATATCAGGTCCAGCATCTGGATGTCGCCCTTTTGCTTTGCTTGGGACAGGAATGCATCAAGGACCATTTTCGTCTTGGAGCGCTCGGAGCGCGGCAGGTAAGTCACGACTAAGGTTTTCATATTTTCACCGCTGGAAATGGGAAAGGAGGGTTTATATTATCCTGTCTCGCCGCTGCGCGTACTTATTGCCTGAGCCATTCGCTTTTCCTTGAGAGCTTTTTCCCGCCCATGTCTTTCGGCGACAGCCACTTGTAGCCTGAAAATCCTGCGGCTGGGCGCACGGCATGGCTTTTCGCGGTCACCTTGAAAACAAGAACAGGCACCTTCACCCTCCTTTTGCGCGTGCCAACATTATGCGTGCGCTGGAAAAGTATCTCGTGCACTTCCGCGTCAATGCCTGCCTGCGCGCGGAATGCGGCAACAAGAGTTGCAACAGGATTCTCGCCGGCCATCAGTTCCGCGCACGGCACCTCAAGAAGCTCCTCCCCCAGCACGTTCTTCCTTACAAGGAAAAGCGCTCGCTCGCCGTCTTCAAGCAATCCTGCTGCAAGGCCCGATGGCAACTGCAAAAGCGGCTGGCGCTTCATTTTGCCGCCTCGAACGCGTTGATGTCTGCAACCAGTTTCTTCGCAAGCGCCTCAGCCTCCTCCTTTTTCACGCTCGCCCCGCCCACCGAGCGGTGCCCTCCGCCGCCAATCCTTTTCATCGCCGCGCCAACATCAAATCCGCATTTAATGCCGTAAATATTGTGCCCGACAGAAATCTTCGCGCTTTCCTTATCTTCCTTCTCGGGCATGATGCGCACCGATGTCACCGCGTCCGGGAACAGCGAATAGACGAGGTAATTGTTGCCGCGCGGCAGGTCAGGCCGGGTGCGCAGGTCCGAATACGCGACTTTCCCTATCATGACCGTGTGCTCGCGCAATATCTGCGCGAACTTGCCGAGCTCAGCGGTCACATTCTTCACCCGCTCGGCCACGCGCGGGTCGGCAAGCACTGCGGAAATGTCCGGATTCTTCCTGATAAGCGCAATCACATGCACCTTATACGCATCATCTTCCGCCTTCTCCGCGCTCGTCTCAAGCGTGTTTGAGAAAAGGAACCAGCCAGAGGGATTCTCTGCCTCCTCGCGCGTTACCTGCCCAGAGTCTATCCTGTCCGTCGCCTCAACGGCAGCAGCATATTTCTCCAGGTAGGGGTTCTCATAATAGTCGAAAATCACGCGCGCGGCTGAGGGCGCTGCCTTCCATCCGCCCTCGAACACAGCGCCCTCCTTCGGCTTGCTGCTCTCATGGTGGTCAAACCACATGCCTGCGTGCCTGTCGTATGGCAAATCGGATATGATGTCGCTTTTCCTGAAAGGGATTTTCCCCGCCTGGACAGTGCCAGGGTCCACGAAGCGGAACTCGTCTATCTCCTCAACGCTAGAGATGAGCACCGCGCACATCACGCCGTCCAGGTCAGTATGGGTGTAGAGCCTCATGGCTAGGCATATGATAGGAAAAGTAAAAAAGGGCTGGCACCTGCATGCCTTTGCATAGGAAAAGAAAAAACGAAGCCCTAAGAGCCGTTTCAGTGCTGGAAGTGGAATATCACTCTTTCTGTGATAGAGCCTATCCTGCCAGCCACGGACTCGTAGTCGCTTCTCTTTCCGACTGTTTTGGCAAGGTCGGCCAAAACGCCAATGATGCTGTTTTTTATGTTGTTATAAGACTTTGGTTTTATTGCCTTATTCAAGCCGAAATATTCCAGATGCACCGTTGGCTCAGGTGCTCCTTTGGCTGAGAGGGAAAGATACTCAACCGGAAGGCTTATCGTGCTCCCACCACTTATTCCATCTTCGAAAACAACCTTGAAAGTATAGGCTTTTTTCCCAGTGTCATACAAAACCTTGTTCTCGAACTTTCCATAGCCAACATGCGATGCTTGAAGAAGATTGCCCACGCTTTCAGACAGCAGATGAAGTGCCTTGAACTCCTTATTTCCCATCAGCCCGCGCACAATCCTGCCTATCGGAAGCGTGACCTTGACCTCTTTCTGTTTTGTTCTCATGATTCCACCCCGCACATTCGATTTAGTGATGCGAAGTGGTTTTAAAGGTTCCATTGGGGTTTAGAAAAAACAAAGAAAAAGAAACTCACGCCGCCTTCTCCTTCTTCTTCCCGCCCATTCCCTTCAGCGCCAGATACACTATCACGAGCGCAAGCACCACCCAGACATACCAGACGCTGGCAAGCTGGTCCAAAAGCGTGAGCGCGCGCACGGAGAGCGAGAAGTCCGCGGTGTCCGACATCTGCTTGCCCTGCTGGTCCTCAAAATCAATCTGGAAGCCCAGGAGCTGCTCCCCTGCGGTCGCATCCTTGTCCACTGTCACCAAGTACGTGACATTGGTGGACGCGCCTGCCGGAAGCGAATCGATGTAGCGCACTGTCCCGTCTGTTGAGAACGGGAACAGCGGCTTTATCCTGACCTTGAGCTTCCTTGCCTCCTGCGAGCCTGTGTTGGAAAGCGTGATTGCCACTTCCTTTTTCTCACCCGACACAAGGACGGGCGATGCCGAGGCTGCCGCAAAATCAGCCTTGGGCGAGATTGGCACCATGAACCTGAAACTGGTGCTGCCCATGCTCCGATTCTCGCTTGTGTATGCCAGCACCACGTCAAGCGGGTAGCTGCCTGCCGCCATGTCCTTGGGCGCCTCGACGGAAAAATAAGCCGTTGCGCTTGCGCGCGCGGCAATGGAGCCCAGGTCCTGCGTGCTGCCTGCCCACTTCACCGCGATGCCTTGCGAGGACGCAGTGGCGCGCGCGGACTGCACCATGCTGCTTCCGGTGTTCTGGAACGTGACTGCGACTTTTGCAGTGTCGCCTGGGTAAATGTCGACTGGCGTTGACGAGGTGACGGACGCATTGAAGGAAGGCGCGCCGCCCACCTGCACGTTCACGGTGTTGCTCTCGGTGAGCTTGGTGAACCGCTTTTCATATGCGGTGGACACCGAGACTGGGTAGGTGCCGCTTGTGGCAAGGTTGTCCACCGGGAAAAGGAAGGTGAAGTCGCCTGCGCTGTCAGCATCGCGGAAGCACAGGAGCGGAAGGTACTGCGTGTCGCTGCCAAGCACGGACAGCGGGTATGAGACTGAAACCTGGACGGAAACGCTTTCCGCGCAGTTGTCAGGCTCCATGCTTTTCATGTGCAGCGTGAGCGCAAGCGTCTGCCCGGGCTGCGCAGGCACCGATGACAGCGTGTAGTTCAGCAGCTGCACCTTGGGGTTAATCGACGCGGATGCGCTGCCAGAAAGCAGAAGCAATGCCAGCGCGAAAAGCGCGAGCGTGCCGAACATTTTCCCGTTAATCATATCCATCACCTACCTATCCATTGCCAACTGAGCGATACTCCGCTGCTTGCAGCGGCGCGAAGTTGGCAATATTTCGACCGAATGGCGACGATACCCCGTCCACTTTTTGCCCAGGGCAAAAAGGGACCCCTTTTTCGCCGCAGCGAAAAAGTGGGCTACTTGGAGCGGGGTGCCTTCGGTCGAATTCATCAATATCAAACGAATCTACGCAATCTCCCTCTTGAACATCATTATCGACAGTGCCAGCATGAGAAGCGCGAACGCCAGCAGTATTATCATGTCCGGCATCACCTGCGCAAGCGTGAATCCCTTCACCATCACGCCTCTCAGCGCGTCCGCGGCATATGTCACCGGCAGCACCTGCGCCATCACCTGCAATGCCTCCGGCATGGTCTGCACAGGGAAGAAAACCCCGGAGAGGAACATGATGGGCATCGAGACCAGCATGCCCACCGCCATGTACTGCTCCTGGCTGTGCGTGAGCACGGACAGCACCATCCCCACTCCTGTCGCGCCCATTGCGAACACCGCGACTATTATGGCTATGTCAATCGGGCTGCCCGTGACCGTTACCCCGAACAGCATTATCGCTGCCACGATTATGAGGCTGGAGCGGATTGTCTCAAGCAGCATGTAGAACAGCTGGGTGCCGAAGATTATGGTGGTGTTCGAGGTCGGCGTCAGGAACACGCGCGTGAGCGAGCCGTCCTTGCGCTCGCCTGCAATCGCGCGCCCGAGCCCCATTGTCGCTCCCTGGAAAACAATCATGGCAAGCATGCTGGGAAGCAGGAAGTCTATTGCGCGCCTGCCATAGCCGTAAGGCTCCAGCACAAGGAGCTCGACAAGGCTTGGCACCCTGTCGGCCTGCTGCGAAACCTGCTCCAGCTTGGCATCCGCCGAGCCTATGAACGCCACCGACACCTTTGCGGATGCCGCCTGGCCGCCTGATATCCCTGCAAGCTGCTGTGCGCCAGAATAAATCCTTGCGGCGTCGGAGTAAATCATCGCCTGGTACGCGCCCAAAAGCGAGTAGATGCCAGCCTGCTGCAGCGTGGCCTGCTGGCTGTCGCCTGTGGAAAGGAGGGCGACGGTCGCCGAGGTCATGGATGCGGGCGTGAAGCTGTCCGCAATCTCGTTCTGGTCAACCAGGAAGGCAAGCGAGTTCTTCAGCCCCTGCGCGCTGTCAGATGACATCGCATAGCCCTGCGAGAATTTGTAGCCTGCGTCCGAAAAATACGCTGACGCGGAATCCTGGAGCGCCGCCTGCCTCGACGTGTCGGTGCTGCCGAGAAGCGCCGCCCTTGCCGCGGCAATGTCTGCGCGCGCCGAGGCAGCCTGCGCCGAAAGCGCGGCAAGCCTCATCTGCGCCGCCTGCGCCGAAAGCCTGCTGGCAAACGACTGCGCGGTCGCCTTTGCGGTCTGCGCAACCGACGAGTCCGACTCGTCCACCATGATTTCCAGCTGGGCGGGCTGCCCTGCCATCACCTTGCTTTCCAGCCCCGACGGGAGCACGAACAGGATTTTCACCTGCCCGCTGTCCAAAAGCCTCTTGCCCTCGTCCTGCGTGCCGACATGGTATTTGACCGCGAAAATGTCCACGCCCGACAGCTGGTCTGAGACTGCGCGCGAATACGGCGTCTGGTCATAGTCGGCAATCGCGGTTGGCAGGTGCTTGGGTATGTTCCCCGAGGCAAACCCGAACAGCGATATCATTATTATCGGGAAAAGCACGAGCGGCAGGAGCCTGATTTTGTCCCCTTTGAGCACCAGCCAGTTCTTCTGGATGATTGCCCACATCTTGCGCGTGTCTACCAGGCGCTCCACCGACCCATTGTGCATCGGAGTCAACTTTGTGGTTTTTCCCGCCATGCAATCAGTCCCTCAGCTCCTTCTTGGTCAGGCTTATGAAGACTTCCTCAAGCGAAGGCTCGGAAATGTCGATGTCTATGAGTGTGAGGCCGTGGCTTGCCAGGAACTCCACGATTTTCTGCACCGCGCCCTCGCGCATGCGGTGCACGCGCAGCTCCACATGGTGCCCGTCGCTTGACGCGGACGTTGCCCCGGATATCCTCTTCAGCTCGTCCAGGAGGTGCGCAGGGTGCTTGCCTATCTCCAGCACTATCTTGTGCCCGTACCCTTTCAGCGCCTTCAGCTCGGCCGGGGTTCCCAGCGCAATGAGCTTGCCATGGTCCATGATGCCAATCCTGTGGCAAAGCACGTCCGCCTCTGCCATGTCGTGCGTGGTGTATATCACGGTCATGCCGGTCTTGTTGAGCGTGAGCGTGAGCTCGCGCAGGGCAATCCTTGACTGCGGGTCAAGCCCAGTGGTGGGCTCGTCCATGAATATTATCTCGGGCGAGTGGAGCAGCCCCGCCGCGACCGAGAGCCGCTGCTTCATGCCGCCGGAGAACGTGCCTGCAGGCACGTCGCGCTTGTCGTAAAGCGTGACGATTTTGAGTATCTCCTCGGTCCTCTTCCTGACGATTTCCCTGTCCATTTCGTAAAGCTCGCCAATGTACCATAGGTTCTCGATTGGCGTGAGCTCCTCGAAAAGCGAGAACTGCTGCGGCACCACCCCTATCCTGCTCCGAACCAGCGCGCCCTCCTCTTTCAGGTCAAAGCCCGCCACCACCGCGTTTCCCCCGCTTGGCTTGATGAGCGTGGTGAGCATGGAGATGGTGGTGGTCTTGCCCGCGCCGTTGGGGCCCAAAAAGCCGAAAAGCTCGCCCTTCCTCACGGAAAGCGTAAGGCCGTCCACCGCGGTGAAATTGCCGAACCTGCGGGTAAGCCCCATGCACTTTATCGCAACCTGCCCTTTTTCGCCTTCCATAGCATGACCTATGCTCCACTTTATGCCATATTCCATTTTATGGAATAAGCTTATAAATCCTGCGAGCCAAATGCCATCCATGGCAGGTGCAAAGCGAGCGCATCCGCACGGGTTTCCCGCTGTTCCTGCAAAGCATGCGCCGGTCATCACGCTCTTCTTCATCTGGCGCCTCAGGGGCGCGCCCCGCCATGCATACTCCCTCATCAAGGACATACGCGATGTCGGCTTCCTGCAGTGCAAGCCCTCCACTGTCTATGCGCTCCTTTCGAAGATGGAGAAGGCGGGGCTTGCCAAAAGCCACGTCGAGACAAAAGGCAGCCGCGTGCGCAGGCTCTACCAGGCCACTGCAAAAGGCGCCGCGCTTCTCGCATCGACAAAGGCGTCGCGCATCAAGGGCGTGTGGCGCGAGTTCGTGGAATTCCTGCTCTCATGACTTGCCATCGCCTGCGCCCTCCACAAACTTCAAGGCGGCGGAGTTCATGCAATATCTTTTTCCCGTGGGCGCGGGCCCGTCGTCAAACACATGCCCCAAATGCCCGTTGCACTTTGCGCACACGATTTCAACGCGCGCCATGCCGTGCCCGGTGTCTTCCACTTCCTTTATCGCGCCCTTCCCAGCAGGGGCAAAAAAAGACGGCCAGCCCGTGCCTGACTCGAACTTGGCGCCGGACTCGAACAAAAGCGAGCCGCAACCTGCGCAATAATATTTCCCATTTTTCTTGTTGTCCCAATATATCCCGCAGAAGGGCGGCTCGGTTCCTTTTTCCCGAAGCACGCGGTACTGGGCGGGCGTCAGCCTTTTCTTCCAGTCATCAGCGCTTTCCATGCAACTCATCCCCTGATCCTAGGCCGGCCTGCTCTGCTTTCTTGCCTGCCGCCCAGGCCATCCCTAGCCCGGCCCGCCTATAGTCCCGTTCTGGCCGTAGCCTGCGGATTCCCAATAGCCCCGAAAGCTTGAATTGCTGCTAAGCTCGATGCCGGTAATCCACTTTGCCCATTTGTAGCCGTACTTGTCCTCGGCCACCACCTGGAACGGGAATCCGCGCTCTGGCGCCAGCGTGACATTGTTCATCTTGTATGCCAGCAATATGCCCCTGCCCTGTATGTAATCAAGCGGAAGCGAAGTGGAGTAGCCGTCGTATGCGCGGAATATCACGGTATTCGCGCCCTGCTTCACGCCAGCCTCCTTGAAAATGTCCGAAAGCAGCACGCCTTCCCAGAGTATGTCCACTCTCCAGCCTTCCACGCAATTTAGCGTTACCACCTTGGAATATTTCCGGTGCGCAAGCACCTCCTCGTATGTAAGGTTGAGCGGCTTTTCCACAAGCCCGGACACCTGCAGGCGGTAGCTTGCCCTGTCAATGTACTGCGGCCCCTTGATGGAATTTTCTGGCAGGCCGCTTATCGCGGACAGGTCCTTTCCCTGGTAGTTCCTGACCTCTACGCCGCCAAGGCTGCTCACGCTTCCCTGCTGCTGTGCGCAGCCTGCTGCAACTGCCAGCGCCACTGCCGCGATTGCAAGCAGCAGCAAATGAGCTTGCCTCCGCTCCATATTCTCCCATCCGTCCCGCTAGGGGCAAACCTTGCAAACGGCCTGGCTCCGCTTTTGCAGGTACTTCTGGTGGTACTCCTCCGCCGGCCAGAACTCCTGCGCAGGCAGCACCTCAGTCACGATTGGCAGCCTGTATTTCCCTGACTTGGAAAGCGCGGCAATCGCGCGCCTCGCCTCCCTTTCCTGCTCCTTTCCCTGGAAAAATATCGCGGAGCGGTACTGCGCGCCGATGTCAAGGCCCTGCCTGTTTTTGCTTGTCGGGTCATGCATGGCGAAGAATTTGCCCAGCAAATCGGCATATGTTATCTTCTTGGGGTCGAATTCCACGCGCACTGATTCAGCATGCCCTGTCTTTCCGCCGCACACATCCTCGTACGTTGGCTCTTCCTTGCTTCCGCCCGTGTAGCCCGCCTCGGTATCGTGCACGCCGGGCAGCTTCTGGAATGCCTCCTCCACCCCCCAGAAGCACCCTGCCGCGAATATTGCGACTTGAAGCTTTTTCATTGTATTGTAAATCGCATCGCTCCGCTCGCGCTTTACAATAGCTGAAAAATTTCTGCTGAAATTTTTCACTGAATGGCTGCCGCTTTGGCGCTTTCCCGTGCCGCCCCGCTTGCCCGCCGTCTTTTTTTCCATATCAACGCACCCTGCAATCTAAGGCTTTCGCTGAAGGCTTAATATTCGCGCCTACTCACGGGTGTGGGCGCGCGCGGCCCGGCTCGCCTGCAGAATCCCGTCCGCTTCCCGGGTGTGCCCCTACTTTCTCCGCGCACGCCTTGCTGCCTTTGGCTTGCCCGCGGCGCTTGCAGCTTTTGCATTTTCTATCGCTGTTCGCCCTTGCGAACGGCGAGCAGAATTCGCGGACGAATTCTCAATCGCCATCCCCATGCCTACCGAGATGATGGGCACCATGAGGTAACGTATGCCTATTGACATGAAATAGGCCGGCGCGTCCACTTTCATTATGGGCACCAGCACCACGAAGTCAATAATGAGGTTCATCGCCATCCACACTGCGCCGGCAACCAGCCCTTCCCTGGCATAGTCCTTTTTCACGGCATCAAAGTACCTGACCAGGAGGAGCGTGCCGACCAGGGCGGAAAACACCACCATGATTGACTTGAACGCGTCATTGCCGATTGTCATGCTCGCGCTGGCTGGGTCGTAGAAAAAGAACGATGCGGCAAACGGAAGCAGCCACGTCAAGAACCCGAACAGCAGGAGCATCTGCGCCTTGCCCAGCTTCATCATCCCACCCCGCAGGGCATCCTCGCGCAAAGTTTATAGCCTTGCTGCCGCCCTTTTCAATATGCAAAAAGGCGCGCGGCCGCAGGAAAATGGGGCCGGGCAAGCAACGGCTATTCCTTCCCTGGCGCACCTGCCGCTGCAGGGCTGGCGCGTCCGCTGCCCGTTCCAAAAAGAAAAAAGCAGCAATGCCTGGGCTAGTTCCCGCCGGGGCCTGGCTGCGAAGCGGCGCACTCCACTTTTTGCAGGCAGCCGTCCTGCCCTCCAACGAAGTCCACATTGCGGCCTCTGTTCCAGCAGCTTGCCACCTGCTGCACAATCCCGTCGTCAACCGGGCAGCCTGGGCGCTGGCTGCCCACCACTGCTCTGCGCGCCCGCTCCTCAAGGGTGATGCAGTTGTAGGCGCTTGCGCACCCATTGTCATCCTTTGCCGTGTCTATGAAGTTGCCCTTCGCTCCGCAGGCGTCGCGCTCCTGCTGCGTCGGCTGTGCCAGCGATGGGCAGGAGACCGGCGCAAGGCACTGCGAATAATATGCCATCGCGGGCTTTTCGCGGGCCATGCCCGTGAGCTGCCAATTCACGTTTCCCTGGCCGGGGAACGTGCCGCTTGCCACAAACGAGAGCGGCACATCCTCGAGCTGGTGTGCGCATAGCACAATCTGCCCTTCCATATTGCTTGCTTTCGCGGAAATCGTGAAATTCTTGCATTCCAGGCCTGCGGAGCTGCCGATGCCTCCTGCGGTGATTGCGTAATCGCCGTTGCCGCCTGACACTGCGACGTTTTTCAGGAGAACAGGCTTGGTGGCATTCCACACCTCGTCGGACATGAGTCTCTTGCCCCCTCTTGCAACGAGTGTCTGGAGCATGAAGCCTAGGTCAAAGTCGCTCACCTTCGGCCTGGCTGTGTCAAAGGCGATGTCCTGCCCGTTCAGGCTGTCCGAGTAGACTGCCTCGCCTGTGTCAAGATATGCCGTCACCTTGAGGTAATTTGAGCCGGGCTGCCCCTGCTGGCTCGCGGTCATGAAGCCGTTGAGCGCCGGCCTGCCGCCACAGGTCGTCTTTTCGTCGAAATAGTATTCAAAATTTATCTTCTGCCCTGGCTGGCCCTGCGGCCCTGGATTGGAAAACAGGTAGGAAAGGTGAATCGGCTTGAAAGGCGGCGGCTCTGCAACCTTGGTCGCGTTTTTCACAGGCTCGGCCACATGGGGCGTTGCGTTCTGCGCAGGTGCGGCAGGCGGCTGCGGCGCAGGCTGCGCAACAGGGGGCTGCTGCCCGGCGCAGCCAAACAAAAGCATGAGCGCCAACGCTACAGGCAATGCCAGGACAAGACCCTTCATCTTACCACCCGGCACTGATTATCTGTTAAGATAAATAAATGTTGGCATGCGCGCATGCATCATCCACCCCTGATATATGCATCCCATTCTTCCGCGGCTTTTTCAGACGCAGCCTGCCTGCTTTTGACCACGTCGCCAATCACGCCTGCGGCGCCGGTGCCTTTGCCGCACTTGGAAGCCCATCCCTCGGTGTAATTGGCAGATGCGAATATTTTTCCCGCAATGGGGCTGGTTTTTTCCCAATCAGCCTCGGGCGCCTCATAGCCCCACAGGTTTATCCACCAGGTGGTGCCCTCGCCAAAATCATGCGTCTGCAGGAAATACCTCCCATGCATCCTCACTCCCTTGTAATCGAACGCTGCATCGAATGCCCCCGCTTCGCACGCGGCAATGCCTGCAATGCACAATCCTTTTGCGAGCTGCTCCCCCAGCGCCGCATCCCTGCTCATCACCTGCACGCCGGTGGCGCCTGACAGCGGCGCCACCACCTGCAATAGCGCCTGCTCCGGCGGAAGGTAGCCCGCCACCGGGGCGCTGTCCACCCCTGCCAGGCCGTATGCCTTGTACATCTGCCGCGCGCCCTCGGACTTGAGCACCATCACCTGGTTGTTCATGAATGCCGTGCCTGTCCCTGCCGAATCCCTTGCAGCCCAGCTCACGGTGCACGCATCCACCTGCTTCTCGGTGGCTGTCCATCCTTTTGGCACCTGCAGCGTAATGGAGCCGTCAGGGGCATTCCACTCCGCAAACTCCGGTTCCGCGCTCCCGCCAGCCCCTCCTGCCTGGGCGCCCGGGCTAGCCGTGCTGCCTGCTGCGCCGGAGGGTACGGCCTGTGGAAGGTTTGCCGCCTGCTGCGAAGGCGCCTGCCCATTGCCTGCGCATCCGAAAACCGAGAACAAGAGAACAGCTGCAAAAGCCAGCACAACCAGGCGCATGTGGGACCACCGCACCCATTTCCCGCGCAAGGCTTATACGCATTGCCAGCCCGCGCCGAAAGCTTGGGCCGGGGGATTGAAAAAAACAAAAAGAGAAAAATGGCCTACTTCTTCTTGGTTTCGCAGGCCCCGCAGCATTCGCACTTGCACATCAGCGGCATGATTCCGCGCAGGAGCAGGTACAGCCCGGCAATCAGCCACGGATTGGAAAACATCCCCAGTCCCACGGCAATGAGGCCAAGCCCTGCCAGTATCCTCAGGACTTTCTTGCACATGCATCCACCCATAGAATTTCCTCCAGGCGTGCGCGCCTGGAGTTTTGTGCTTCGCACAAAATCTGTCGCAATGCCGTGCATTGCTCCATCCTCCTGGCATGCTATGGGGGCTCGCTGCAGCCTGCTGCCCAAACCAGCCCTCAACTTTTCGCCTGAAGGCAATTCTCATAGGCTGCTTAAATATGTTAGCCCCTTCTTGCGCGCCTTTTCCCCTTTTCCTTCCTGCCGGCTGCGCCTTTTTCCTTCTGGTACTCGGCGTACGAGTAAACGAACGTGGCAACGGCCGCGGCAATCACCACTGCAATCGCGGCGACGAACAGCTGGGGCGCCAGCATGCCCAGGAACGCGACCACCCCTGCAGCCATGAACAATTTGCTTCCGAGCGCGTGCGTCCTGTCCCATACTTTCTCGGATGAAAGCGTCCACGGCGTCCTTATGCCCACGAACCAATTCTGCTTCGCCTTGCCAATCACCGCCCCGGTGTAGAGGAAAAGCGCTCCAAAGCCGGGCGACAGGAACTGCATAAGGTTGAATGAGAAGCCCATGTTGTAGGCAAGCGTGAGCAGGTACACGTAATCGAGGAAGGCGATTATCACCACCACCAGCTCGTCGTATTCCGCCTGGAATGCCCGGTAGTTCTCCTTTTTCGGGTCAATGGACGGCAGGATGTACAGTAGCGCAAGCACGGCCACGCCCAGCAGCGGCATGAAGTACGTGCCTGCATCGCGCGCCATGTAGCCATCCACGTTCCCCTCGATGTTCCAGTGCGATGCCATGCGCAGTGGCATGAGCGGATGCGCAAAATAGGCAGTGGCGAATGAAAGGGCCACCAGCGCGATTGCAAGCATTTGTATTTTCCTCATGTTCCAGCCTCCTGCGCATTGTTTTGCCGCGGCGCTTAAAAAGATATTTGCGCCGTGCTGTTAATCCACTCTTTCCAGCGTGTAATTGCCTGCCAGCGCCCCGTCCATCGACCACAGGCCCGAGACCGACCTCATGCCTCCTTGGAGGGCAAAGCCGCCTGCATCCGCGCCGGCAAGCACCGCCTCGTCGTATCCGCGCACCAGTATCCCGTTTTCCCACGTGCACCTGTCCACTACCATGTGCGGATACCCTGCCCTGTTCCGCTCATCATTGCGCGGGTAGGAGGAAAGCGACAGCCCGTGCGGCTGGCTGACGTGCAGTTCGCCATTCGAGGAGGTCTGCATGTCCGGCAGCCTGTCCACCCTTTTTTCCACCTGCGAGGTTATCCCGCGGGAGCTGCTGAAGCGCCCGCCGCTGCTGATGTCCCTGCTCCCGTTCGCCGCGCCCTCGGGCACCCCTGGGCAGTCCATGAAATTGAAATCCTTCCCTGCAAGGTATGCCGCCAGGTCGAATGGCACGGTGAATGCCACCTGGATTTCCATCGAATAGTTGTAGCTGCCGCAGCGGTCGAACTCAAGATCGTTGCGCCCTGTGCCGTTCAGCACGCCCCTCCAGTAGGTGGGGTAGCAATAGTTGGTGTAGTTTGGCTTTTCGGCACTGCCTGCTGCCGCGCCGGCTTTCGCGCTTCCATTTTTCCCGCCAGCCTCTGGCTCAATTGGCTGCGGAACGCCTGGCGGCTGGGGTGGGGGAGGTTCCTGAGAGGCAAGCCCGCTTACGCTTCCGTTGCCCGCAAGTGGCGCGCCCCCGGGCTTGGCAGGCTCGCCGATGCAGCCTGCAAGCAAAAGCGCGCAGGCAGCAAAAAGCAAAGGAATTGCAGACGCAAAGCGCATAATCGCACCAGGGTGTTTCCTGCGCGCAACAATTAAAGAAGATGCTTGCCTGCGCAATTGCCTGCCTGCGCAATGTGCATTTGCCTGCCTGCGCAGTGCACCATGCCTGCTTGTGCAAAGCAACTTTTGCTTGCCTGCGCAATGCACCTTTTGCCTGCCTGCGCAGTGCACCATGCCTGCTTGTGCAAAGCAACTTTTGCTTGCCTGCGCAACGAGACTTTTGCCTGCGCAGTGCACCATTTGCCTACCTGTGCATTTACTTGCAATGTGCATTTGATTGCCTGCACAATGCACCTTTTGCCTGCCTGTGCATTTGCCTGCCTGCGCAACTGCATGCCTGCGCAGTGCACCATTTGCCTGCTTGTGCAATGCACCTTTTGCCTGCTTGTGCATTTGCTTGCAATGTGCATTTGATTGCCTGCACATTTGCTTGCCTGTGCAAAGCGACTTTTGCCCGCGCCCCGTCAATGGCCGAGCGGCCCAATCTTGAAAAAGGCATTGTCCGCAAAAGGCGAGACCTCAAGGCTGACGCCAAACGTGTTCGCGGTTTCCTGCAGCGCCAGCCTGAGGCGCCAATAAAGCTCCTTCTCGCTTTTGTGGGCAGGCCCGTATTTCCTGGGCCCGCCTATCTCATTGAAGGCTATCCTGACCTCCCCGTCGCGTTCCACCACCCTGACTGTCCTTTTCCCCGCCCTCTGCGCCCTGCCCCATTCCGGCTGCACGTCGAGGGCAAGCTCGCATGATAGCATGCTGTTGGCCGTCATGGACCTGAGCCTGATATCGTGCAGGATATGGCGCTTTTTGGAGGCTTGCATTATGGCATCAAAAGCAGCGCGCAGGTCTTCCATCGCCCTGCCCCTGCTCCCGGCCGAGCCGCGGGCGGTTGCCAGGTAAAGCTCGTTGGCAATCCGTGCAAGGTCTACATAGGCTTTTTTTGGCCGCTGCAGGTTGATGTGGAGGGAATGGAATGCCGATTCGAGCCTTGCCGCGGAGTTCATGTTTTTCCCCGAATAGGGTTGCTTCTGCCGCATCGTGCTTAAAAAATCAGCGCCCTGGCAAATGGATGGCGCCTGAAAGCCCGAAACCTGCCGCATCGTGCCTAAAAAAACAGCGCACTGGCTGGGCTTGGCGCCAAAATGCACATGGCGGCCTGGAACCCGGGCGGCTGCAAGCGTGCACAAATATAAACAATCCCCGCGAACTTCCCGCGTTTGATATGGTTGGCAATAAGGATGGCGCGCGGCGCGAAAGCCTGTCGATTTCACAGATAGCGGCCATGGGCGAACCCGCGCTGCTTCTCCACTTCGGGGCAAGCAAGGGCGGCCTTTCGCACGACGAAGCGCGCAGGCGCCACGCAATTTACGGCTACAACGAGCCTGAAAAAAAGAAGGAGACGCCCATAATCCTGCAGGCCCTCCACGAGTTCAAGGACCCGCTCTCCCTGGTGCTCATCGGCATAGCCGTCTTCTCGCTTGTGATGGGCTCGTACGTGAACGCCGCGCTCATTTTCGGGATGGTGGTGGTCGGCGCCGCGCTTTCCTTCATCCAGGAGCACAAGGCCGGGAAGGAGGCGAAGAAGCTCACCGAGATGGTGTCGTCCACCGCAACAGTGCTCCGCGACGGGAAGGCGGAAGAGATGAAAATGCGCCTGTTGGTGCCCGGCGACATAGTGTTCCTTTCAGCAGGCGACATAATCCCCGCGGACGTGCGCATACTTTCCGAAAAAGACCTCCACATAAACCAGGCAAGCCTCACGGGCGAGTCGTTCCCTGTCGAGAAAACCGCGGGCATTGTGCGCGCAAAGGAGAACGACCTCAACTCATTTTCCAACATCTGCTTCATGGGCTCAAACGTGGTGATAGGGAGCGCCGTGGGCCTCGTGGCCAAGACGGGCATGGGCACGCAATTCGGCGCGCTCGCCGCGCATATTACCGGCCCGGCGGTGGAGACCAGCTTCGACAAGGGCGTGAAGGGCTACGTCTCCATGATGATGAAGCTGATTTTCGTCATGGTGCTCATCACATTCTTGATAAACGCGGTGCTCAAGGAGGACCTGGCGGAGTCGCTCCTCTTCGCGCTTGCGGTCGCTGTGGGCCTTGCGCCCGAAATGCTCCCGATGATGGTCGCGCTGAACCTCTCGAACGGCGCAATAGCGATGTCCAAAAAGCGCGTCATCGTGAAGAAACTGTCGGCGATACAGAATTTCGGGGCAATGGACGTGCTTTGCACCGACAAGACGGGCACGCTCACGCTCGGCGAAGTGGTGCTCGAGCGGTACTTCGACCTGCTTGAGAACGACAGCGAGGAGGTCCTCCGCTATGCATACCTCAACAGCTATTTCCAGACCGGCCTGAAAAACCTCATGGACGAGGCGGTGATGCGCCGCGAGAGATTCCCGACCTCGCACGTGGAAAAGGTGGACGAGATGCCGTTCGACTTCTCGCGCAAGATGATGTCCGTGGTGGTGGACGAGGGCAAGGGGCACGTGCTCATCGCAAAGGGCGCGCCCGAGGAGATAATCTCGCGCTGCAGCGGCTATGAGGTGAAGGGGAAAATACTGACGAACCACGACCATCACCACCGGAAGCTGATGGAGGTGTCCGACAAATACCGCAAGGACGGCTTCCGCGTGCTTGCGCTTGCCTACAGGAAATTCCCGCGCAAGCAGAAGGCATATGGCAAGCAGGACGAGCGCGAACTGGTGCTCATGGGCTACATGATATTCCTCGACCCGCCCAAGCCGTCCGCAAAGAAGGCTATTTCCGCGCTTGAGGCGCTCGGCGTGCGCCTCAAGGTGCTGACCGGCGACAACGAGCTTGTGACGAAAAAAATATGCAGCGAGGTCGGGATAGACATTTCCGGCATTGCGATTGGCGAGCAGGTCGAGCGGATGGACGACTTTGAGCTTTCGAAGCTCGTGGAATGCACGTCCATATTCGCGCGCCTCACGCCATTCCAGAAGGAGAGGATAATCGGCGCGCTCCAGAAAAACGGGCACACGGTGGGCTACATGGGCGACGGGATAAACGACGCCCCGCCGCTCAAGCACGCCGACGTCGGGATATCGGTCAACAACGCCGCGGACATCGCAAAGGAAACGGCGGACATCATATTGCTCAAGAAAAGCCTGATGGTGATAGTGGACGGCGTGGTGGAGGGCAGGAAGACGCACGCCAACATACTCAAGTACATCAAGATGGGCTCAAGCTCGAACTTCGGCAACATGTTCTCGGTCGTGGGCGCGAGCATATTCCTGCCGTTCCTTCCCATGCTGCCCATCCAGATACTCCTCAACAACTTCCTCTATGACATGTCCCAGGTCACCATCCCGTCCGACAACGTGGACCCCGAGCTTGTGGCAAAGCCCTGCCCGTGGGACGTGGGGCACATAAAAAAAGTGATGTTCTACCTCGGGCCGGTAAGCTCGCTTTTCGACTTTGCCACGTTCGCTGCATGCATACTCCTGAGCGTTGCTGCGCCAGTTTTCCAGACGGTCTGGTTCCTCGAGTCGCTGATGACGCAAACGCTGGTCATCCACATCGTCCGCACGCCCAAAATCCCGTTCCTTGAAAGCCGCCCCAGCCGCATGCTGCTCATCTCCTCGTTCGCAATCGTCATTGTCGGCTGGGCAATAGTCTATTCGCCAGTAGGGCACTATTTCGGCTTCGAGGCGCCCGAGCCCGTGTTCGCGGCGCTGATATTCGGCATCGTGCTTGCCTACTTTGCGCTTGTGCAGCTGGTCAAGATGTGGTTTGCGAAAAAATACGGCTGGAAATAGGGGCTTTCCGAACCATGCCGCAAGCCAGCCTAACTCCTGTCTGCAAGGCTGGAACTGGCTGGCCCCCCGAACAATACCGCAAGCCTATTTAACCGGCGCCATCACAAGCATTCCATGGAAAAATCAATCTCTCACGGAGTTGCATTGCTGTTGCCTCTCTCCCTTCTGCTCCTGCTTTCAGGCTGCGCAGGCACTGCGGCGAACAATGGCAATAACGCCAATGCAACAGCCAACGGCACGGGCAATGGCGCCATCAATACTACAGCCGTTCAGAAAGGCACTGCGCTTGTGACTGTGCTCGACGTGGTGTCAGGCTGCGGCGTGGAGCCGCCTGACGGCAACTACTCCTCCTGCGGCGTGCACTATGCCACCCCCCGCGCAGGCAAGTTCAACGTTTCAGTCTTTTCCCTCTCCAACGTCCCACTGGGCAGCGCCGAGGTGATTTCCGTATACACTGCGGAGACGACCCGCACAACAGGCCCTGTCCTTGAAACCGGGGTGAACGCGAATTCAAGCGGCGAGTTTACGCTTGATTTGCAGCCAGGCGACTACGGCTTCATGATATATGGCGCGCACGACGGGCGCGCATCCGAACGGTTCACCATCGCTTCCGGCAAGACGACTCAGGTGGGCATCAATTTCACAATAGGCGTGCCGGGCACGCGCCCATGAAAATCGGCCGCTGCTCGCGCTAACCAATGTTTTCTTTTTGCAAGCCGCAGATTTTACTTTTCCTTGGCTTTTGCCTCTTTTTCCACTGCTTCCGCTTTCACGGCATCCAGCCTGGTCTTCTCGTCCGCGTTTTTCTTCATTCCCACTGCGGTGGACGGCCAAATCTCCT
>JBAZYD010000007.1:0-74825 GCA_041659465.1 Candidatus Micrarchaeia archaeon
CGGACATCTCGGTCTCCCTCAATGCACGTATTCCGCAAGCACGTACTGCGCATTGAGGGAGACCGAGATGTCCGTCATTTTCGAGGCAAGCAGGTGCGCCTGCTCCACGCGCTGGTGGGTGGGGAGGTCCCAGGCGTTGCACCACACGGGTATGCCGAGCAGGTAGTAGCACATGGAAAGCGTCTCCTCTGTTTTCATGTTGGCGGACTTCACGTTCTGGTACGCATTGTCCACCGCGCTTATCTTTTCCTGGAGCTTGCACTTGAACGCGCCAATCGGGCCCTTGCCGAACTTGGGGTCCCCTTCCCATATGTTGAACCTGCCGCCGGATGCCGCTGTGCAGCTTATGCTGCTTTGGCCGTTGCCCAATAAGTCGCCCATGAAGGCAAATGCCGAGACGTTCGACCCTGCGCTTGACACCTCGAAGATGAGGGCCACCGCGAAGAATATCATGAGCGAGCTTGCGCTCACCTGCAGGAATTCGGACTTGGCGTAATTCTTCACCTCCTGGCTCTCAAGCGCCGAGCCCAGCATGTACACCAGCGTGTTGAAGGAGATGCAGATGAGTATTGCCGTCGTGGCAAGCAGCCACCAGCCGTCCACGCGGTTCTGGAAGGCTTGCTGCTGCTCGGCAATATAGGCAGTGAATTCCGTGCTTCCACCGCCTGCGCCTCCCTCTGAAAATGCCAGGTGCGCGATGGCGAGCAGGAGGAGCACCGATGCCAGGAGAAGGTAGCCGTTTGGCTTCCTGCCGGAAAATGCCGCGCCTGCAAAGTGCAGCCAATCCGGTTTGCCAAGGCTGCCAGCCTTCCTGCGCGGGAGTGCGGCGCCTGCCGAGTGCAGGATTGCAAGCGGGCTCTTTGGGGAAACCTGCGCGCCAGGGCGCATTTTCCCGGCATGGGCTGGCTTGCTGCGCGGGAATGCTGCGCCTGCCATGTGCAGCGGATTGCCCGGGCTGCCTGAAGGCTGCGCAACCCCTTTTGCTGCATTGGTTCTTCGCACCATCTAAATCATCTGCCCGAGCCTGCTCATGTCTGCCTCCTCCCCGAGGAAGCGGGACAGCTCCCTGCCGAAGGCGGCTATCACTATGAAATTCATCGCGGGAAGGAAAATCGAAGTGAGGAATATTAATACGTTGAGCCTGATTGCGCGGGGCAGCTCGTTGGGATGGAGGTTGTCCATCCCCCCTCTTGTCCGCCTGACGCTTTCCAGCTCCCATTCAAGCCCCCCCAGGCACGGGTCGGGCGACGCCTGCCGGCTGCAGATGATGTTCGAGGGCTGCGCCCCCGTCGAGAAGATGTCTGCGCCTGGGCAGCGCCTGTCATCGCGGTCGCACATCACCACCTTGCCGGTATTGCCGGCCGTGGGCGAAAGCGAGTTTGAGACAAAGCCCGGCGCAATGTAGGCGTCGGCGACCAGCATCAGGGGGTAGAAGATGTACAGCGAGACGAAGATAGCGAACAGCGCGCCCCCCAGGTGGCGCATGAAGGGGATGGAGCGGAGCACGAGGGCGAGCGGGAGCGCGACCAAGAAAAGCCCCCCGTAGATGTATATCAGCACAAAATACTGGAAGATTGCTGAGAGGTAGGAGACGGTGGCAAGCCCCATCAGGTTGTTCGTGATGGCAAGGCTCATGCTGCTCCCGCTGAACGGGGAGACGCTCACGCTTGACAGCGAGAGCAGGCAGGACCCTGAGCATTCGAACGTCTGGTATGACATCCTAAGCTCGTAAGCTGCCAGGTCATACCGCATGGACGCGATGTTGGAAAGCGCAAGCGCCGCGACGTTTTCGACGTAGCGCATCGCCCCGTCGTAAAGCGTGTCCTGGCCATCCTCGAAGCCTGGCGCGTCCTTGTAGATTTTTGGCATGGAGGAGCCGGATACCGACTGCATCTCGCCCACCTGGATGGTGCAAAGCGTGGAGAGCATGAAAAGCACCATCCCCACCATGAGAAGCGAGGCGACCGCCTGCAGCGACTCGGTCTTTGCCCAGGTCAGCATGCGCGGGCTCGGCATCGCCTCCCCGCCTATGTAGGTAAGCGCGATCAGGGCGAACATGGCAAGCGCGGCAATCCCGCAGAGCATGGCGGTGTCGTTGAACTGCGTCTGGTCGCAGGTGCCTATCGGGGATGAAGGGGGGTAGGACACCTGCACTGTCTGGGTCTGCGCAGGGGCCCCTGGCAGCGCGCCGTCATCGTAGTCCAGCACGCATTGGAACGCGTCGCCCAATTCCGCGTCCAGCGAGTATGACAGCACGTCAAGGGGCACATTGTTCTGGATTTGCCCGCTTGACTGCGCCACCAGCACGCCGTGGTTGTACAATGCCGCGGCATAATGCAGGTTGTACTGCTCGCTGTCGGTTACCCGCGCATTGCACGTGAATGCCACTGGGCCTGGCATGGCGGATGAGGGCGATATCGTGAATGAGGATGCGGAGGGAGGGGTGTTTTGCGGGGGCGCCCCTGCCACGATTGCCGCGCTTGACGAGGCGTGCGAGGTGGCGCCATCGCTGTCCTGGGCGGTCATGTCGCAATACAGCGACTCGCCCGGCAGTGCGCCTGCAACGGCCCAGTTCAGCACCTGCATGTTGGTGTTGTTCGAGATGGTGCCTGTGCTGGGGGATGTCACAGGGCTGGCGCCTTTCAGCACCACCACGGTGTATCCGGCCGCAGAATCCTCGGCGTCAGTGACTGTGGCGCGGCAGTAGACCGTGTCGCCTGCAACCGGGGAAGGCGGGAAAATCGTGATTGCTGCGCTCGGGGGGTTGTTGCCCGAGAATATGACAGTGGGGCTTGACATTGAAGTGCTGGTCGATGAGAACCCGTCGTTCCAGGAAATGCTGCACAGCAGCGTTTCGCCAGCCACGCCGCCTGCGCCGTTCCATGATGCCACCTGGGTGTCCTCCCCGCTTTGCGCCTGGCCGCCTTGCTGCGCCACCGCGGCGCCGTCCTTCAGGATGGTGGCATTGTAATTGAGCAGCGGCTGTTCGGAATCCGTGATGGTGGCATGGCAGGAAACCGCCGCGCCTTCAAGGGGGGATGATGGGACGATGCCGAGGGACGCCAGCGTTGGCGCGGTGTTGATGGCGACTTTCACTATCACTATGCCCGAGCCGCCAAATCCAGTGGCTCCGCATGCATATCCGCCTCCGCCGCCGCTTCCTGTGTTTGGCGCAGCGGACGTGGCTGGCCTGCACGGGTTTGTCTGCTGCCCCTTGCCTCCGCCGCCCGCCCCGCCTCCGGCCTGGACGCCGCCGCCCACGCCTGCGCCGCCTCCGCCCCCCGCATAATAGGTGGGCGCCCCGCTTATGGAATACTGCAGCCCGTCGCCACCGCCGCCGCCTATGTTGTAGTAGGGGCTGACGACATCTTTTCCTGCCGTGCCTGCGCCTCCGCCTCCGCCGCCCACATAATTAAAATTGGAGCCGCCCTTGCCGCCGCTGTTCCCCTGCCCCAAAGTGCCATCGCCCCCAAGCCCGCCAATGGCGCTGCCCCCTCCGCCAGACCCGCCTGGCCTGCCGGCCTGGTTGTTTGGCCCGCCCTTGCCGCCGCCCACAGCTGTGAGCGTGCTAAAAACGCTGTTCTGCCCGTTGTCGCCCGGGTTGCCGCCCGCGCCGACAGTGACTTGGACGCTGCCGCTCACCGGGAATGATGGGAGGTATATCAACCCGCCTGCGCCTCCGCCTCCGCTTCCCGAGCCCCCTCCTGCCCCGCCTGCGACAACCAGCACCTCGACATCCGTGGGATACGCGACCGTGAAAGCCTGCGCCCCGGAGCCTGTGAACGTGTGTATGCAATAGCCGCCCGATTCCGTTATTGCGCCGCCTGTGGAGGAACAGGCAGGGAATGCAATGCCTGCGATGAGCAGCATGAAGAACGATGCAAGCGTGCACAGGCGCGCAATGCGCGCGGCTATCGCCTGCCCTGCCGGCAAGGCACTGCCTGGAAGCATGCAGGCATGTCGAGGCTGGCGGCCCCTGGCGCGCCCCTTGTTTTTTCCAAGCATTCCCATTCCACCTATGAAATCCTCGCAAGCGAGGAGACGTCTATTTCGCTCCCTATCATGTGCGCGAACGTGCGTATGAAGCCAAGAGTGATTATGAGGTTGAGGATGGACATGAAAAGTATGCGTACAAGCATCTGGTAGGAGATGCCGTATATCAGGCCGTAGTCGGTCAGCTGCTCGCCATAGGAGACAAAGTCCGCGCGGGAATTGCCCACCTCGGGCTCCTGCGGGTCGCACTTCCCCACCAGGGGGATTTCCGGGCTGTCAGGCATTGGCGCCACGGACTGGTCCCCGTGCAGCAGCTTGTCTGTGGCAAGTATCACCACCGGATAGACCGTGTAGAAGCCAAAGCCTATGGCTATGAGCGCGCCCCCTGCCATCCTGGTCACCCGGAAGCAGCGGAAAAGCAGCCCGAGGGGAATCAGCACCGTAAACGCGTACGAGCGCGCAAGCGAGAGCAGGAAGTCCTGCGCATACGCGTCGGAAAGCGCCACTGTGGTCGTGAAGGCGGCAGCAGTCAGGCTTCCGCGGTAGGCGTTCAGGGGGCTGCAGTTGGTGAGCGAAAAGCCCACCCCCATGAAATTGCAGTACACTCCCCTTGACGCCTCGCTTCCGAGCCTGTCGGAGACATCCTGCATGTTGGAAAGGATGCCTGATGCCTTTGCCTCAAGCTCGGCTATCTTCGCGCCGGCTGCATCCATCGTGCTGCCGATGTCTGCGCCTGATGCCCCTGAAGCCTGCAATGTGGCGGTGACATACTGGTCCACCACGGCCTGGGTGCCGACCAGGGTGAGCGCGATTGCCCCGGTGGCGAATATCTGGAGAAGCTCGTCTTGCAGTATGGCGCGGAGCGAGGGGATGTTGAAAATGTAGCTTGCCATGTAGGCGATTGCGATTATCAGGATGGGGATGAGGACTGCGAGCCCGAAGTAGGTGTAGTTGGCGGCTGCAGGGGGAGTGTTGGTGCCCCCGCTTGAGGAAAGCGCGCCGGAAAGCACGGCCAGGGCTAGGAAGAAGAGGAACGGAAGCGCTGCCGCGCCGCAATTTCCAATGGCTTTTTTCCTGCCCATATTATCCTTCCAATCCAAGGCACCTTGATGCCCAGGCCCGATTTTCCCCGCTCATATTATCCTTCCAATCCCTGGTATCTCGATGTCCCCGCCAAGTATGGGGGAGAGTATCCTCACGAACGCTATCACTATTACGATGCAGAAAAGCGGAAGCACCACCGATGGGACGTAAAGGATGCCTATGCTCCTTGCCCATTCCCCGTCCGCGCTTGTTTCCGCGCCTGACAGCTTCTTGATGAAGTCATCCGGCGAGATGTCCACAGGCCCGGCAAGCGCGGCATCGCTGCAGATTTCCCCGCAGTCAGTCCGTATCGCAGGGTAGTATGTGCAGTCCATGTTGCAGTCAAAGCATCCCTCGCACGGCTTCACCGGCGGGTCAGGGAGCCTGCAGATGTCCATGCAGCCCTTTGCAGGGTCGTCGGAGAGCGCGCACTTGTCCACAGGGCAGCCTGCAACATAGGACATGATGTCGCTGCTGCGCCTGCAAAGCGCAGGGCAGTCGGTGCACGATTTGCCGCCCTCGGGGTATGCGAGGCATGCGGGATTGGGCGGCTCGGATGTGTCAAGAGGCTCGGGTATGCGGCAGGCAGAGGGGCATGCGGACAGGCTGCAGTCGACATAATCGTTGTTGCCGTTGTTTTCCACCCCGCAGTTGCCGGTGTAGCCGTCCAGCCTGCACTGCTCAGGGCACTGCTTGCATGAGTCGCGGTAGCTGTACGCGTTGGGGTTCTCGCCGCCGCGGTCGTTTATTTTTGAGTAGGCAACGGTTTGCGTCCATGTGCACGCGCCGGTGCATGCGCCCTCGGCCAGCCCAGGGCAGCCAGAGCCGTCGCAGTACCCGCCCTCGTCGTTCCAGGCGCAGCCGCTCTGGGCACTGCAATCGCCGGAGTTGGAGTTCACGCTGCATGCCAGGCTGTGGCAGGCTGGACCCCCGTTGCCCAGGTATTCGCTGCAGACAGGCCATGTCTGGGCAGGCGCCACAAAGCACTCCGGGTGGTCAGCGCGGAAAGTCGCGCATGGCGCGCAGAGCACCGGGTCAAGGTATGCCGCGGCAGGCCCGCCCACCCTGCAGCCAAACGGGCAGAGGGTGCATCCCTCATCATAGCAGGCGCCGCCGGTGGGAAGGTCCACCACGATGGGGTCCCTCATGCACGCTGCGCCGCATTTGCCGGAGTCGCAGTTGTACTGGGAAGCGAGCACGAGCGGGATGGAGGGCGGCGGGTTGATGATGGTGGAGATGGGGCTGGCAAGCGGGGCGCTTGCCAATGATGCGTCATAGGCGGTGCAGGTGAGCGTCCATGTGTCCCCCACGGTGAGGGCTGATGCTGGTATTGAGCCTACGTTTACCTCGGTCCCCTGCAGGGCAGGCACAGTGGTGCTGCCGCTTGCATAGAGATACTCTTCGTTGATTTCCCATGTGTAGGAATATGTCAGCATGTCATCCGCGTTCGCATCGCTTGCCTTGCAAAAGCCAGTGATGCCTGTCGAATACGCCGGGGACGATATCCTGGAAGACGCCATGATGGGGGCGGCTGGCACGCCGGAGAGCCGTATTGCGCCTTGCGCGCCCAGGAACAGTATTGCGCTGCCGCCAGGGGGGGACGCCTGGGCGTTGCCGCAGGTCGCGCTGTACTCGCCAGGCACATAGCGCACCCTGAAGCGCGCAGCCTCGGGGCATGCGCGGCAGAGCTCCTGCGGCTGGCCGGCGGATACGTCAAGCGTGCGGCACATGAGCGGGGTCGTCGGGTCTGTCCTGCAGCTCGCGTCGCATGCAGGGGGTGCTCCGGTGGTGTCGCAGTTTATGTCCGGGTTCACCGCCTTGTCGCACACTGCAGGCTTGCTGGTCGAGGGGTCGCGCTCCACATTGGAATCTGCAATGAACATCCCGCCAAAGCTCGTGCGCCTGCAATAGTCAGGGCACGCCAGGCACATTTGGGGGGCATCGTTGACTATGGGGTAGGAGGAGCAGTTTTCCGGAGGGGGACCGGCAACTATCAGGCACTCGGGGTGCGCCTTGCAGATGTCGCAGGCTGCTATGATTTCCGGCGACGAGCTGCATATCTTGGCAAAGTTTGGCGGGTCTATGTCATAAAGGCCCATCCAGGCAGGGTCGTTGAGGGCCTCGTCCACCCTGCACTCCGCAGGGCAGACTGTGGCCTGCCCGTTGGCATTCTTCACGCTGCATATCGAGTCGCAGGTTGCCGTAGCCCCTATCCGCGATGTGTAGAAGCACGCCTTGGGGCACGTCAGGTCTGTGTCAAGGTTCTTGCACGCAATGTTGATTTCGTCGCCGCTGTCGGTTACGGTGTATGGGTATACCAATGAGTAGCTGCCCACTGGCTCCTCCCGCATGAAGCGGCACCATGCTGGGTATTTGCCGCAGCCTCCGCAGCTCACTGACAGGTTGGCAGGCATCACCCCGCCCTTTTCATCGTTGAAGCATTTGTTCTCCGTCGGGACATTGGTGCGGCAGATGTCCGGGCACTTGCCCTTGCAGTCCGGGTCGGTCTGGCAGTTGAGCCTCTGGCGCACAATCTTGCATCCCGGGTTGCAGCTTGCGCACTTTGCTATGTCGCATCCGGGCATGCTCGATGGGAAAGGCACGTCGCGGCAGTAGTCCGGGCATTCTGAGCATGAGTTTGGCGCGATTACCGGGGCAGATGGGTTCTGGGGGTCAGTCTCGCTTCGTATCCCTATGCTGGTAAGGCTGCGGCATGCCACAAGGCCGGGGAAGTCGGACTTGCCGTCCCCGTTGAGGTCAGGCGCAGTCTGGGAATTCCAGTTGTCCTTGTTGATGCCTGCGCGCACAATGGACTGTATGGTCGGGAACTGCACGAGCTGGCCTGTCGACGGGTCGGTGAAAAATGCCGCCGGGTATGTGGCGGTGCATTCGTTGGGGCAGAACGGGTCTGCCACGGCCAGCGTGCGCTCGCCATACACCGTGACATTGAGGGTGTACCAGGCAAAGGCATACGTGAGGGGGTAGACTATGAAGAGCGAGACCGCGACTGCGAGCAGCAGGCCGCCCAGCTTGCGCGTGAAGAAGAAGGTGCGGAGCACAATGCCAAGCAAAATGAAAAGCGGCGCGATGCCGAATGCCACCACGTCTATGAAATACCGCTGGGCGGTGAGGCTTGCAAGTATCTTGCTCGTCTGCGAGAAGAGCGCGCCGTGGCGCTCTGCCACCAGCGACTCGCCTGCGTTGAAGCGGATGGAAAAGCCGGCGTACGCGAAGTAGATGAGGTTCATGTTGACATTGTAGCCGTATGTTGCGCGCCTCATCTTCTCGATGGACTCCTTCAGGTTGTCACGCGAATAGCCCTTGCCTATGTCGATGATGGTGGTGAGGTAGGCCTTTGCCGCTGCGACATAGCATGGCTCTGGGACGTTGCAGTCCACCGGCAGGTCAGAGGCATGTATTGCATAGGTGGCTGTCTGGTCGAAGAATGCCACCAGCGCGATGAGCGTGGCTATGAGCAGCACCGAAATCACGGCCTGCTTGATTTCGTTGTTTGCAAACGCCTTTATCTCCGGCAGGTTGAATGCTTTTCCGACCATTGCCGCGATTGCGATGATGGAGCAGACAATGGCAACGCCTATCAGCCCCGCCGCCCTCCAGTCGGAGAACCAGCCCACGTTGTAGACGCCGGATGTGCCGTTGCTTTTCAGCACCGCGTTCCCCGTGCCTGCTTCCAGGCTGCCAATCGCGCTTACAGGGTTCTCGCTCCCGTATGTGGCTGTGCTTGACGGGGGGGGCATCACATAGGCGGCAGGCGAGTTGGTGCATACGCCGGGAATCTGGGTGCACTTGTAGGATGGGCTGTTGCCGGCGTCGTCGCATGCCAGGCACCTGGCGCACTGCGCGGTCGAGGCGCAGCCTTCCCCGTAGCCTGAGAGCCCGTCGTTGGAGCCGCATTCTCCCGGGCCAGGCACGTGCGGGGTCCATTTGCAGTCAGCCCAGGCGCAGCCCACCTGGTTGTTGTCGAACTGGCTGCAATAGGCAAGCCGCGAGCCGCCGCTGCAGGCCTTGGCGCCGTGCCCCTCCACAGCCTCGCCCCAGTTGCAGCCCATCACGCCGCAGCATCCCGAGTCCGGCATGTTTTCGCAGGATATCAGCGAAGAGCCGCTGCCATCCGCGGAGGTGCACGTCCCGGTGGGCGTGGCGCTCACTTCGCCGCAGGTGACAGACGCATGCACCGCTGGCATGCACAGGATGAGGAAGGCGATGCTGAGGGAAAGCGCAATGCCGCGATTGGATTTCCCGCCGTGCTTGGTTGCCATTGCCATATCATCACTTCATACCGCGATTGCGCGAAGCGCCTTGGAAAGCGCCATGATGGAAGTCACCGTCACTATTATCACGAGGTTAGGGATGAAGATAGCCTGCGGAAGCACCGAGCCTATGCGGTAGAACATCGTGGTCTTGATGTCGGGCGGGTAATACTGGCTGTTGTCAAGCCCGTAGGACTGGAACTTCTGGAGGCCTGTGACCGAGTATGGCGAGGAGACGTTCTGCACCTGGTCGGCGAACACCTGCGCGCTCATCGCATACATCGTGGGCGCGATTATGTACATCCCGAAGAAAAGCGCGAGCAGCATGTTGCCGAAATCGCGCGTGGGCGGCACCAGGCGGAGCACGAACGCGAACGGAAGCAATACGGACGCGCCCATCCATGCTATGCCCTGAAGGACGTACTTCTGGGCTGTGAGGCTCGCCACGATGGGGAGGTAAAGGTCGATGAGGTATTCGCGCTGCGCGGAATACGCCTTGCGGTTCGCCCTCATCGCAACCCCGTCGCCCCAGAATGGCGTGAGCCCGAGGTAATAGTACTTGGTGGCGTCCATCTGGTTTCGGAGGCTGTCCGCCGTGAGCTCCTTGAGCACGTTGAGGCCGTTTGACTGCAGGAGCGAGTCCAGGTACATCTGCGACGCTGTTATCGGGCTTTGGTTGCCCGCGTAGCCCTGCGCAATCACGCAGGCGCCCGAGAAGAACAGCAGGATGCACGCGAAAAGGATGAGCGAGATTATGAGGTTGTAGGCTTCGTCCTTTGCCCACACGCCGGTTGCAGGGTCCTGCCGCACTTTCGAGTACATGTATGCAAGCCCTAGGGCGAACGAGACAATGGCGAACGTGATTGCTATGAACGACACAGCCCCGCCGTTGCCGGCATCGGCAAAGCTTTCCACGCTGCAAGTCGAGCCCGGGCCCGTGTAGCCTGGCAGCGGGGGCGCTGTGGCAAAGCACGCCGAAACGGCAAGCGCGAAAAGCGCGAACAGAGCCCTTGTTTTTGCACCCATGCTCATACCAGCTTGGACAGCCCGTAAAGCTGCGGCTCGCCGCCGAAAGAGATGGCAAGCGCGCGCAGCAGCGCGAGCGTGATTATTATCGGTATCAGGAACGTGAAAAGCGAGATGACCGTGAATTTCGCAACCCCGGGAAGGGCGTAATCCGCAATGGGCGTGTAATACTTGTCAATGAGCGCCCCGGGCTGGGTGCCCTGGTCCATGGTGGAAAACACCGAGGCATAGATGATTATCGGGAAGACCGCCTTGACTATTGCGAAGATGATTTTGATGACGTATTTGCAGGTGATAGAGTAGCATGTCCCGAAGTCAATGGCGCCCAAGGAAGCCGCCGAAAGGATGGCGCACAGCGGCAGGCACACCACGATATGCCAGCCGTTCTCCCCGCCGATGAGGGGGATGGGGCTTTGCACAAAATACTTCATGGTCTCGCTGCACACGATGTTTGTCATGGGGGGGTTGCCCACGTCGTCCACCTTCACATTCGCAGTGCTTGCCACCAGGTCCGGCTGGAATGTCTTGTAGATTTCGCTTGAAAGCTGCACGGACGACGGGTAGACCACCGATGACGCGATGGTTGCCGCAAGCAATGTGCCTCCCAGCCTGCGCGTGAAGGAGAACGAGCGCAGGAAAATGCCCACGGGAAGCATCACCACCGAGGCGGTTGCGAAGAACTGCAGGAACGCAGCCTGCGCCGAGGCGAGCATCATGTAGCCTGCCACCGCGTCAAGCGCAGCGCCCACCTCGGCAACCAGCGGGGAAAGCCCTGCGCCTGGGGATGCCGAATAGGAGAACGAGACGAACACCAGCATGGACGTGCCGGCGGTGTACGAATAGCCGGCTATCTTTGCGAGGTTGAAATAGACCTTGGCAAGGTTCATGTAAAGGGCGTGCGCGTCGCCGTAGAGCATCTTCATGGAGTTTTGCGCATTGGCTATCACGTTGGCAGCGCCGCCCTCGCCGGCCAGGAACTGGGATGCCGAGTTGACCGTTGCAATCAGGGCGATGCAGAAAACCGCAATCACTATGCTTTTCATGAGCTCGCCAAGCTCCACCTTCACCCAGGCCTCCAGCATCTGGAGCTCGAAGAGCTTGGCTGCCATGTAGGCAAGGCCCAAGAACGAGGCGGCCACCGCCACCGCAAGCGCCAGCCATCCGTAGAGGCTAAAGTCGAACCAGCTCCCCTGCGAGCCGCCGCCGGAAGCGCCTCCGCAGAAGCCGTTTGTGCAGGAAATGCCGCCGCAGCATGCATTGGGGTTGTCCCCGCACGCGGTTCCGCGGGGGATGCAGGCAACGCAGTGGGTCCCGCTGCACACCCCGCTGCAGCAATCGGCCCCTGCGCTGCAGGAAATGTCAGGTGAGCAGACGATTTTGCTTGCCGGGACGTCAGGGCATGTGCATGAGTTGCATTTTCCGTTCAGGCATACCGAGCCCGAGCAGCAGTCGGCGGTGCTTGAGCACCCGAGCACGCCAGGGTCGAGGCAGTCAGTGCAATACTTCAGGACCTGCTCGCCATGCGCTGCCGGCTCTTCCTGGCAGAGATTGCTGCAGCATTCCCCATTGCCGCTGCACGCAAGCCCGCTTTGGGTGCATGTGAGTGCGTATGCCGTGCCAGCGAGGGAGAGCGCAAGAAATAAGGTAAGAAAAATATGCCTTGGTGCTAGTGCCCCTCCCATGCAAAAACGTCGCCAATGAAGTTTATAATGCTTTTCGCAGGGGTGCGCGCATCATTTTCCAAACGAAGGGAAATAGTAGAAGAAGGGGAGCACTGCGATGATGATGGCGCCCAGGAGCGCGGGCATGAAAAGCCTGAATTCGCCATTCCCGAAATAGAACCCGCCAGCAACGACCAGCACGAAAAACAGCGCCGCCGCAAGCAGGTAATCACGCACTTTTTTTTCGAACCTTGCGCGCCTTGCGCTTGCCTCCCCCAAATGCTCGCTGCATGCGACCGTATGCCTTGCAGGCTGGCGGAAAAGCGCGCGAAGCTTCCTTGCGGCGATGATTGGGAATTCCGGCTTGGCAGGGGCGCCTGCGCGGGCCGAGCCGCAGATTATGCATATCCCTTTTTCCAGAGAGCGCGCGCCTTGCCCCTGCGGGCGTGCGCCAATTCCCTGCGCCCGCGCGCCTTTTGCCTGCTTATCCGCGCGCTTTCTCCCCTTGGCATGGTTCGTTGCCATGGCGCAATTTCCCCACTTCCCCTTATAAAGCTGAGGATGCCAATTCATGCGCAACAACTACGGGCTAAATCCCCGTAGATTGCAGGCTGGTGGCTTTAGGCGGATGCGCCTGGATGGCAAGCAAATGTGCCGCGCACCCGCAGTTGATGGTGATATTTATGGCTGATGATGACATTTCCCAAGACGTGGAAGGGCACGAGGAACATGCCCACACCCACGGGCATGACGAGCCAACCGAGGAGGACATCGCGCAGATGTACGCGAATTTCGAGAAAGCCGGGAAAATCGCCGCCTCTGTCCTGAAGGAGGCGCCCAAGCTCGTGCTCCCCGGCGAGTCCTACTTCGACATTGCCGAGTCGCTTGAAAAGATGATAGTGGACGCAGGCGGGAGGCCTGGCTTCCCTGCAAACATCTCGATAAACGAGATTGCCGCGCACTTCACGCCAGAGGCTGACAATGCCATACTCATTGGCGAGACCGACTTGGTGAAGATAGACATCGGCGCCCAGATAGACGGGTGCATCGGCGACACCGCGGTCACGGTTGACCTGTCAGGCGAGCACGGCAAGCTTTGCGAGGCAAGCTTTGCTGCGCTCGACGCCGCGCTTGCCCTCATAAGGCCGGGCGTATATGTCGGGGACATCGGGGCGGCGATAGAAAAGGAAATCGTGTCGCGCGGCTACAAGCCAATTGAGAACCTGACGGGCCACAAGATAGAGCCCTACCTTCTCCACGCGGGGGTGGACATACCGAACATAAGCGGGCACAAGGGGTACATGGTGCAGGAGGGGGACATCTTCGCAATCGAGCCGTTCGCCTCCACCGGGAGCGGGCATGTTGCGGACACATCGCAAGTGGAGATATTCGCGCTCCAGGCGACTCCTAAGCTTCGCATGAAATACTCGCGCGAGCTGATGGAATACATCGTGGGCAATTACTTCTCGCTCCCGTTCGCCGAGAGGTGGCTGCGCGGCGTGTTCCAGTCGCGCCTCACGCTCTCCACTGCGCTTCGCGAGCTCCTGAATTCCGGCGCGCTGCACCCATACCCGGTGCTGCGCGACACGGGCAAGGGCATGGTGTCGCAGTTCGAGCACACCGTGATTGTGGAGCACGACTCGGCAAAAGTGACCACGAAGATTTGAGGCGCCGCCATGCATGCCAAATTGGGGCAGAACTTCCTCGTCGATGAGAACGTCCTTGCCTACGAGGCGGAATGCGCGGACGTGCGCAGCAATTCCGTCCTGGAAATAGGCGCGGGGGACGGAAGGCTCACGGCAAAGCTCCTCTCCTGCGGCGCCGGGCACATCACCGCGGTGGAGTTCGACCCCAAGCTTGCAAAGCAGCTCCGCATGAGGTTTGCCACATACAAGCGCGTGAGGGTGCACGAAGGCGACTTTCTCGAGTATGACGAATCGGCGCGCTTCGGCAGGATTGTGGGGAACATCCCGTATTACATCACCTCGCCCATCCTCATCAAGCTCTCCCGCATGAATTTCGACAAGGCAGTGATTTGCATCCAGAAGGAAGTGGCTGCGCGCATGATGGCCGAGCCCGGAAGCCCCGAGTACGGGAGGCTCTCGGTCTTTTCCCAGCTCACGTACAAAACGGAAACGCTGGCGCTTGTGGAGAGGACGGCGTTCCTGCCTGTCCCAAAAGTCGATTCGTGCATAATCTCGCTTGAGAAGACGGGCTTTTTGATGACAGGATGCGAGGAGAAGGCGATAGGCGCGATTTTTTCCCACAAGAAAAAGAGCCTGAGAAACGCCGTGGTGGACGCGCGGGCGAGCCTGTTCGGGGGCAGCGACAAGAAATCGGCCGCGCAGGCCGCGCAAACGCTTAAATACAATGGGAGGAAAGTCTTTTCGCTGTCGCCGCCCGAGGCTCTCGAGGTTGCGCGGCAGCTTTGTGCAGCAAGGTGACGCCCATGTGCGCAGAATACCATTCCAAAAGGAACGACGCAGCGGACAGCATGCTTGTGGCGATGATAGCCGAAGTGCTGCTAGTGTGCGCAACCGCGCTCGGCTTTTTCGTGCAGTTCGACCTTCCGGTGTCGGTGGCGACGGGCGGCGCGCTCGCCGTGCTTTTCATAGGCTCAGTCCTCTGCTGGAAAAGCCAGGCGGCAGCAAGCGCCATAATCGCAATCTCCCTCCTTTCCGTGCAGGCAATGCTCACATTGCGGTTTTCCATACTCCTCCTTCCCTTTGCGCTTGCCGACGTCATACTTGTGATGGTGGTGGTGGGGGGCTACCGCGCCGGGGAGGAAACCCGCCCGCACGATTAGGGATTGCTTTTTGCCAGTTTCCTCGCTTCGCCCCTGTTTTTCCCGGCCCCCTTTTGCAGGCGCGCGCCGCCCGGGGTTGCGCCTGAAACAAGCGATATTTCCCCTTTTTTGCATTTTGCGGACAAGGCGGCGCCTTGCAGCGGCCCGCCGTTGCTTTCATATTCCCAGCCCCATTCCTGCCCGGCAGCAAGGTGCGGGATGGAAAGCTCAAGCGGCGCGCCATCCTCCCCGCCCTGGGGGTCGCTTATCCTTATCCCGTGCAAATCCTCGCCGGCGCGCAGGAAAAGCGACACGCGCCCGCTGCTTTCTGACTTTGAAAACACCGTGCAGGGCTTTTGGAAAAACCTTGCGGCAAGGCAAAGCGCGGCAATGAATGCGATTGCCGCCCCGGCAGCAATGAAGGTGCTTTCCGCGCCGGAATATGCGCCCTGGCCGGCAGCGCCAGGAAGCGACACCCTGATTGTGATTGTCTCATTGCCGCACTGGAAGGTATAGGGGCCGGGCATGGCAGGGGAGAATCTTGCCTGCGAATCTGGGCCAAGGGGCAGCGCCTCAAGCCCGCCGGACGGGAGCGAGACGAATGCAGCGCCCTGCCCTTCGCAGAGTATGGAGATGTCGCCGCCCTGCTCGGATTGCCCTGCAAGGAACAGCGCATTTGCTGGCAGGGAAAGAAGGAGGCATGCTACCAGGAACGGGCAGGCATTACCCAAATTTTCACCACGGGCCCGGAGGGATTCGAACCCTCAACCGTCTGGTGTCTTCCAGGCAAATCAATATGCCAGTTCGAAGCCAGCTACTCTATCCATTGAGCTACGGGCCCACTCTGATATGCTTGACACTAAACGAATAAAAAATGAGAGTTGCTCGCCGTTGCCGGCTGCCTAGAACTCGTCGTAGTGCTTGGAGGGGGGTCGCACGAACAGGTAGTATTTCGATGCGCCGCCCAGCTCCTCGTTCACGCGCGAGACTATGAGGTTCGCCGGGTCAGGGAGGAGCGAGACGCGGGACTGGATGTCCTTGAAGCTTTCAAACGGCTTTTCCTCGCGCGCGGAAAGTATCTCCTGGAGGTGCTTCTTGCCGATGCCGGAGAGGAGCTCGAGCTGGTGCAGCCTCATGGAGATTGGGCCTGACTTGTTGAAGAACGCAACGAAATCCGCCTCGCGGTCGGAGATTATGTTCCTCGCCGCGATGGGAAGCTCGCTTCGAGACGTTGCCGACAGGTCCTGGAACTCGAGCCTTTTCTTTATCTTCTCCACTTCCACCCTCCCTTCCTTGCCTATGCACAGGCGCTGGCCAAGCGCGCAGGCCGAGCCGCGGATAATGGAGACTTCCAAAAGCGTGAAGAACTTCTCGCCCACAAGCTGCGCTATCGGCTCGCGCATGCGGTCGGCAGGCCTGCCATCGGGCATGAAGTCGATGACGCGGGCGTACAGTTCCATTTCCATAAAATCCACTTTTTTGGAAATAGGTTGTCGAAGACAACCGTGTTTCCATATTTCCAATCCCCTAAATATGGAAATAAGCCGCCAGAGCGGCTGTGTTTCCATATTCATTACCTACGTTAACGTTGATTATATTTAAGGCAATATAAAATGCTATGCGTCAGTCTGCCTTTTTCTTTTCCTTCGCGTCCTCGGCAGGCGCATCGGAGGGTTTGGCCTCGGCTGCAGGCGCATCAGGCAGCACTTCCACTTTCGGCTCGAACTTCCTTGCCTTCTTGGAGTATTCCGCGATGAGCGCCTCCACCTTCTCCATCTTCTTCTCGGCAAGCTCGACTTTGTCCTTCACCAGTATGAGCATGAGCTGGCTCTTGTTCTTCGGGAGGATGTCCACGATTTTCACCGCGGTTTCCGTCTTTACCTCGAGCTTCCCAAGCTCGTCGAGCATCTCCTTCGCATCGTTGTACTTCAGGTGGGAAAATCGCTTTGCGTACTCAAGGGAGGTCTGCTGCTCGAAGCCGAACTCGCCTGCCGTGCCCTGCCTCTTGTCGAGTATCTTCTCCACTTCGGCAAGCATTGCCGGGCGGATTTCGTTTGCGCCTTTTCCTATCATTTGAACCACCGTTTATTTCTTCCCCACTGCCTGGAGGTGCACCGGGGGGATGATAAGCCTCTTTGTGGCGTTCATGTCGGAAATCTCCACCACGTATGACTTGCCGCGCTGCGCCACAATCGTGCCTGTCCTTCCGCGGTAGCGCGGGTGCGGCATCCCGGAGTACTTCGACTGCGAGTCGATTGCCACGCAGTCGCCGACGGAGTAGCCGCTTATAAGCCCGGGTATCGTGAGCTTGCGCTTGGACATCCCAAGCAGCCTGCTTCTTTTTGACATTTTTCCAAGTGAGCGCCTCATGTTTCATCACCTTAATAGCATCCGATGGCGTCTTGCGGCCAAGCGCCGCAGCCAGGGGATGATTACCCTGCGTCTAGTTTAAATACCTTGCCCTTTTAAATATCTCAGACGGTTTAAAAATGTTTGTATGGGGCTGGTTCTATATGAAAAAGAGCATGAAGAAAAAGAAATCCAGGAAAGGCAGCATGCCCCAGATTGCCATAAAGCCGACATTCAAGATAGAGAACATCGTCGCCTCGTCCGAGCTTGGCCTCGAACTTGACCTTTACACCATCGCATACAAGCTCCACGACGTGGAATACGAGCCGGAGCAGTTCCCCGGCGCCATATTGAAGCTGAAGGAGCCGAAAACCTCGCTGCTGCTTTTCAAGAACGGCAAAATCATCTGCGCAGGCGGGAAGAACGAGAGGGACGTGACCGAGGCGATTGCAAAGACCATGCAGATGCTCGAGAAATACTCGAAAATCACGCCCCCGAAGAACTTCAAGCCGAAATTCGTCATCCAGAATATTGTAGCATCCGCTGCATTGGGCGTGGAGCTTGACCTGTACGGGATAGCGTCCGAAGTTCCCGACGTGGAATACGAGCCTGAGCAGTTCCCCGGAGCAATCCTCAAGTTCCTTGTCCCGAAAACCTCGCTGCTGCTTTTCAAGAACGGGAAAATCATCTGCACAGGAGGAAGGAGCGAGGCCGACGTGTCAGCCGCGCTCCACCAGGCCGCAAAGCTGCTCGCGCCCTATTCCTCGCCGCTGCCGATAAAGAAGGACTGAGGCTTGCCGCGCAGGGGCATGAGCATGATGTTTCGCGCTTGTTTCATAGCGTCAGGCCGCGTGCAGGGCGTGGGCTTCAGGGATTTCGTTTGCCGCATAGGCACGTCCATTGGCCTCACAGGCTATGCAAAAAATCTTCCCGACGGCACGGTGGAAATCGTCGCAGAAGGCGAGGCTGCGAAAATCGAGGAGCTCGCGCGGCGCGTGTCGGTGCGCATGCTAAACGGCATACACGTAGACAAAATGGAGGAGAAAGAGAAAATTGAAATCGCGCGCAGGCAATTCGCTTCTTTTGGAGTGCAGTACTAACTACAGGAAAGCCAAGCCGCACACCGCGCCGAAGATTGCGCATATCGCGTTCGTGGTCGCCTTGCTGCCGATGCCGCGCTCCTCGAGCACGCCGACAATGCTGTCCACCATGCTGCCGCCGAACCCGACCAGGCCTATTGCAACGACCTTGCGCAGGTCAAGCCCTGGGATGAGGAACATTGCCGCAAGGCCTATGAGAAGCGCGCCGTCAAGGGACATCAATGTGCCGAAGATGGTGATTGCGCCGTTCCTTCCCGCCTTTGTCTTCTTGAAGTTCAGAAGCGAAATCGGCTCGCCGCCAAGCACGCCAAGCTCGGACGCGAACTTGTCAGCTGTGATTGCCGCGATGGAGCCCACATAGGCGCCCCACCCTATCCAGGGGCTTGCAACCGCGCATATTGTCGGGATGAGCCCGTTTGCCAGCACGTTTTCCCAGCTCCTCTCGTGCTCGTAAAGCCCTAAGTCGCGCTTTTTCTCAAACCCGTAGCGGGTGACAAGCACGGAAAGCACGAGGAATATGAGCATTATTGCAAGGAAAACAGGGTTGGCAAGCGCAACGATTATGCCCATTATGGCGGCAAGGCCCAATCCTGCGAAATCCAAGAGTGCGACGTTTGCCTTCGTTGCCATCATACCACCTTATCCTTCGACCTTGGCAACCCTGTCACTGCCAAAGGTAATATTCCTTCCTGTCATGGCGCGCATTACATCGGCGTTTGTCAAAAGATGCGGGGAAAACGCCGGCGTGGAAAACTCCGTTTTCCCCTCCGCGAGCACGGCGTGGATGAGGAGCTGGTCAGCCAAATGCGAGTCAACCGAGCAGCCCGGCTGCAAAATTGCGCCCTGCCGCGCGCCATCGCCCGCCTGCATCCCGCGCATGAGCTCCGCGCATGCCTCCTGTGCCACTTTTTCCGCGGGCTTTCCCCTTTCGCCAAGCGCAGATGCGCCGAATGCGCCGCTCCAAACCGTGAGTGCGTTGCCTGCGCATGATGCTTCCACTGCGCGTGCGCCGCCTGTTGCGCCGGGGAAGAGTTTTTTCACTTCCGCCTCCTCGCGCTGCAGGACGTGCGGGGGAAGCGAGGAGGCGAGGATGGAATACTTCACCTGCTGCGCCTCGGGCAGGAATTTGCAGCCGCGAAGCTTTGATGGCTCAGCCTTCAGCGAAACGATGCCGCCGCCTTTGGGGTAAAAGCCCGCGCGCTGCATCTTTGCCTCTGCGCGCACGCCGAACTTGCGGGCAGCAGGCAAAAACACCTCGGAAAAATACTCAAACGATGGCGAGTGCGACACGTGCGTGCCGCCAATTACCTCAAGGGAGCTCGGGTGCGCTGCGTGCGCAAGCACGGGAAGCGCCGCCTGAAGGAGAAGGGTGCATGAGCCTGCCGTTCCGATGTCGAATTTGTAGTCCCCGCCGGAAATTTTCCCAGGCAAGAATGTCAGCTCCGTGGAGCCAAGCGTTGCACCATGCATGCGCGCGCCGCAAATTTCGGATAGAAGATTGCACACCGTAAGATGCTGCGCGGCAAGGCCGGGCTTTGGCCTGCCTGCGCGGATGTTTGTGATGCGCACGGGCGCCTGGAGCACGCAGGAAAGGGAAAGCGCGGTGCGCAGCACCTGGCCGCCGCCCTCGCCCTGCGAGCCGTCAACTACTCGGGCCTGAAGGCCCGTATGCGCAGCCCAAGCGCCTTCAGCCTCGGCGCGCCCGGCTTCCGCCGCTCTGCCCGATGAGGGCGGGCGCGCCCGAGTAGTTGAGTCTATTTCAAGCATGGAAAATGTAGAGGGGAGAAGGAATAAAACGCCCACAGCCCGTCCGCGCGCGCAAACTGCAGCATCATAGCCACGCCAGGCGGCGCGCAAGCGCCGCGGCGCCAATGGCAAACGGGAGGGCGAATGCAGCCGCGACAATCGAGAAGTCCGGGAACGCCCCCTGCTGCTGCCGCGACGGGTAGGCCGCCGCAGCCACCCCGTCGCTTGCCTGCCTTTTTGCCATTGCGCCAATGCTGCCGCCTGGTGCGCCAGGCGATGAGAAAGGCGCTGGCTCGCGCACGGAAAATTCGCGCGGGAATTCCTGCTTGCGGGAGAATGCGTCCTCGATGATGATTGTGAAGTTCGCCTTGCCTGCTGAGGCGTGCCAGGGGAATTCCAGGTAGAACGGCACATAGGACGCGTTTTTGTCCACAAGCTGATATGGGAAAATTGGCGCGCCTGCGTTGATGAAAACGCCTGATGCGGCTTGGGGCGGCGGTGAAAATTCCCTGCCCGCGATAGCCTCCCCGCACGGGCCCGTGCCTGCAGAAAACAAATAGGGCTGCACTGATGCGATTTCCCTGCCGTTGGAAACAAGGGAGATGCTTGCAGGCAGGCGGCGGGCAAACAGCGCCACCCTGCCGGTCCCATTCCCGCTCAGGCGCGAGGAAAGGGGAGGGTTCAGCCAAAGGACTGAGTCCGGCCCCACTTCCACGGAAAAATTGCGCGCGTCGGAAACGGTGCGATGGAATGCGCGGATGCCCTGGCTGTAATCAACCTCGCAGCCGCACCCAGTATATCCACCCATGCTGGTGCAGCGGTAGGAGTAGCCGCTTTTTGCAAATGAATAGGAAACCGAGATGGTGGCTGAGAGGGAGAGGGAAAGGGGGGCAAAAGGCTGCAGGAAGTCCGCGCCGGCCAGCTTTGCAGAGGATAGGTTCAGGGGCGCGGGGTTTGGCCCCGAGGAAGAAAGCAAGAGCGCGGTTGTCGAGTTCCCATACCGGTAGGAAAGCTCGCCTGACAGCGATGGGGAGGAGGGCGCAAAATAGCGGATTTCCCCGGCTGGGCAGCGCATATCGTCCCTGATGGAAAAACGCGCGCTTGGCGGGAAAGATGCCGACCATGACCAGATGGCGGAGGCGTTTTGCAGGTCGGTTGTCGCATTGCTAACCTGCGGGACAAGGGAGACGATGCGGGCATCCGCCACGGAAAAGATGTCGCCTGCGGAAGGCAGCCGCTCTGGCGCGCCGCATGCGTTTGCGGCGCCAAGCAGGGAAGGGGCAAGCGCGATGTTTTGGGAGGATGCCTGCCCGACAGCAGCGGCTGCGAAGATGGGCGCGCAGAGCAGGAGCAGTGAAAAGTAAAGGGCGTTTCCCATGACACCACTAGGGCAGAATCCCCCCAAGCCCGTTCCTGCTTGCAACCGTGAAAACAAGCTTGTCGTTTTCCAAGGCGAGCAGCACCTGGCTGTTCTCAAAGCCGGGCACGGCAAGCTCCTCGGTGAACTTCCCGAGCTCTTCGCTGCTTTCAAACACCACCGCGCGGCACGCCTTCCCAATCCCGGGCAGCAGCTGCTTCTTCCCCCTGAAAAGCGCAAGCTCAAGCTCCCCTTTTTTCACCGTGATTGCCGGCTTCCTTGAAAAGCGCAATCCCCGCTCAAGCATGCATTCGTGGATGGTGCGGAGCATCATAAGCTCGCGCGCGGAGAACCCGCCCATCCGCGCCCTTGGGATGAACGCCCCATCATGCTCTGCAAAAAACCCGTCGGATGACAGCTTGCAAAGTATGCGCTGCACGCTGTGCGCGTTCACGGGCAATGCGCCTTGCCCGCCATTTCCCGGCAGGAGCCCTGCTGCGATTTCATGGGGATGGCAGGGCAGGGAAAAGCCGCCGAGCTTCTTGTCCGCGCGGACGTAGGCCGAGGCGACCTCCCTGGCGCCTACGCAGAGCACCTTCGGGTCGGAAAGCGCGACTTCCGGGAAGGAGATGGAGTATTTCGTGCGCTTGCCTGCGCGCAGGAGAAGGAAAACCGCGAGGACAAAAATCGCCGCTGGCACGCCAAAGCGCAGGTAGGTGTCGATGAGCGCGCCCATGCCCGATTGCTGCGGCACGAACGGGTAATCCGCCCTCGAGCCTGAAAGCCCGAACCCGAAGGTGTGGTTGCCCGGAGGGGGCGCGGACCAGATGACAAGGCGGCCTTCATGCACGGAATAGTTTTTTGGCGCCCCGCCGTCAAGCCTTGCCGACATGGCGCCTTCAGCAGGAACATTGTCAAGAAGCGCCAGGAATTCGTACCTGTTGCCGTCCGCGGACACGGGCATGACGGAAAGCATGGGCACGGACACAAAGGCGGAAGCGTGCACGCGGGCGAACTGGTCCATCACGCGCACCACATACCTGCCGCCCCTAGGAAAGCCCATGGAGAACCTGCTTGCAAAGCCCTGCCTTACCTCCCCGCCGGCAATTTTGCGGCGGAACGCCTCCCCTTCAGGCAGGAATGCCACTGCGGAAAAGCTGAGGTTCCTGCCCACCTCGCCCCCGCCGAGGAGCGAAAATTCGTAAATGCCATCCTGCCCTGCCGCAAGATGCGCAGGCCCGATTAAGCTGCCAGGCGTGGGGGATAGTTTTCCGCTGTCGGAAAACCTGTAATTGCCCATGCCTGCCTCGCACACTGCGCGGCAATAGGCGGCGCTTGAGTTTACCGGCACCGCGAGCGTGGCGTTGCCAGGCAAGGATAGGGAGCGCACGGTTTGGGCGCCTGCCAGGAAAATCGCGCGCCTTGCCGTTTCCGCCATTGCGCCCCCGTCGTTGGAAGGCGGCAGGCGCACCAGCTCGAAATTTCCCGGAAGGCTTCCGTTCATCTGCGCAAGGTTGCCGTTTTCATCCATTGTTTTCCCTGGCAGCGCCTCAAGCACGATTACGCGGGTATTTTGCGACTCAAGCGCAAGGGCATCTTGAAGGAGGGGAAGCGGGATTGCGCCTGCCGGGGAGATTATGAGCGTGTTTTCCGAAGAGAGCGCATCCGCAAGGGATGCAGCACGGGAGGAAAGCCCGCTCTTCATGAGCGCGGCGGATATTTTCAAGGGCAGGCCTGCATCCACGCCGGGCGCGGACGGGAATGCGAGCAGGAGGATGTTGTTTTGCAGGGGGCGGGGCGAGCAATAGGCGGACAGGTTGCGCGCGGAATCCGAGGCGAGGTAGAGCCGCAGCACTGCAGATTGCGATGCGTTTGCGCCAGCGTCCGCGATTTCCGCCGAGCGGATGCCGAATGCCGCCTGCGCGCGCTCGCCCGCCTGCGCCTGCTGCGGCGGCGCGCCAGGGAAAGGGATGAGCAAAACGAGGAAAAAGGCGATAAAGAGAAGCGCGATGGCTCCCACCAGCCTGCGCATGGCAAAATGTCGCAGGCAAAACATAAAACCCTGCCTTTCCGCCTGCCTGCAACAGGATGGTTTATATACCTTTCTTAACATATCAAACCACAGGTGATATTGATGGCGTTTGCTCAAACTAGAAGTCTGGCGGGTGCAGCACAGGGACAAGCCGCACTATTGACACCGGTTGTTCAGCGGACAACTATGAGGGACATAATCCTCAGAGGGCAGAGGAAGGTTGACGAGGTAAGAAAAACTGCGCCTCCGCTGTTCATAGAAAGAGATATTTTGAGCCTGATAGCTAGTAATTATCGCTATGAAGACAGGTTACTTAATGATGTTGACGACCGGATACATTACAATGACACTAAGATACTGTTTAACCACTCGCCAGAAGGGATTTTTAGAAATTTGCCTGAAAAAAACTATATGAAAAGTATTAATGCGCTCAACGCAGCAAGGCAACACCTCGTGTGTGAAAATAGCGAAAAGCACGACGAAGCCATAAAAAAGCTCGAGGAAGTTGGTGAGAGACTCAGGACGCTAGAACGGATTTTCGATAACAATCTTTGTTATGCCCTGAGATAATCACTACCAATGTTTTAACCAAGGCGAGGGGCAAACGGGTCTCTTCAGGTGCGGGTTTTATATACCCCCAAAACCATATATCCGTGCTGCGCGTGGATGGCAGAAGGAGCTTCCAGCTGTGAATTGCCTGTCAACAGCGCGCCGCACACACGAAGCATAGGAAAAATTGACATTAACGCTCCGGGAAAAAAGTTCCCGGTTTCAAGAAAACAGAAGGAACATCATTGCCCGCGCATGCGCGGGCTGGCATCACAAGGATTTCACGCTCATTTCCCGGCGCACGATTGCGCTGAGGGGCGGCTTATGGCCGCTGAACAACCGGCGACAGCCGGCTTGAGCAGGCAAATCTTTTCGATGGAATATGTGCCGCATTGCGCGTTTGCGCTGCGCGGCATGGTTTCGGAGAAAATGCAATGGCAACGGTATTTTCAGTCCGCGCGCACCCTGGCGCCAAGAGGCTTCGCCTCTGCCTGGTGTCGGAGTCGCCACTCGTGCTGAAAGCAGACATACCCGAAGCGCCCGAGGATGGGCGCGCCAACCGGTTCCTTCTTCTGGAGCTTGAAAAAGCGCTAGCCTGCCGCGTTGAATTGCGGTCAGGGCACACGAGCAAAAGGAAAACCCTGGCTGCAGAGTGTGACGCAGCCAGAATAATCGAAGCAATCAAAGCACAAGAAAGATGAATGCAAAAATAAGGTGAAATTATGGGAAAGACATACATTGACACGGTAAAGTACCTGGTTTACGCTAATCTTGAGATTGACGGATTGGTGGAAAAGCCCGACGTCGTCGGCGCAATCTTCGGGCAGACCGAAGGGCTGCTTGGCGACGAGCTGGACCTCCGCGACCTGCAGAAGAACGGCAGGATTGGCAGGATTGAGGTGGACCTCAACCCGCGCGGCGGAAGGAGCGTGGGCAAGATAAAGCTGCCCTCCTCGCTTGACATGGTGGAGACCTGCATACTTGCCGCTGCGCTTGAGACGGTGGACCGCGTAGGGCCATGCGAGGCGAAAATCGGCATCGAGAAGGTGGAGGACACCAGGAATGCCAAGCGCAAGATTCTCGTTGACAGGGCAAAGACGCTGCTCAAGAGCATGCTCATGCACGAGATACCCGAGAGCAAGGAAATCTCCGAGATGGTGCGCCAGGAAGTCAAGGTCGCGGAAATCTCCGAGTACGGCCCAGAGAAGCTTCCCTGCGGCCCTGGCATCGAGAAAGTTGATGCCATAGTCATAGTGGAGGGCAGGGCGGACGTGCTCAACCTCCTCAAGAACGACGTGCAGAACGTGGTCGCAGTGGGAGGCGCAAACGTCACCAATGCGATTGCAAAGCTTGCGCGCGAGAAGGAAGTCACGGTCTTTTTGGACGGCGACCGCGGAGGGGACATCATCCTAAACGAGCTTGCGCGCGTGGCCGACATCGACTTCGTTGCGCGCGCGCCTGTGGGCAAGGAAGTTGAGGAGCTGTCAAGGAAGGAGCTCATCAAGTGCCTGAGGTCAAAGGTGCCATACGAAACCAGCCAGCCCATGAGCCAGGTGGGAGAGGACAGGAAGGACAAGTACCCCACATACGGGCGCGAGCGCGACAGGAACCAGCGGGGGGGCAGGTATGACGACCGCCACCGCCAGAGGCGCGACGACAGGCAGGACGTGATGCCGCCGCTGCCGGAAACGCAGCAGCAGGCAGCGCCGCAGCAATCGGCGATGGCAACGCAGGCAACCCCGATGGAGCAGCAAAGCATGCCCCAGCAAGCGCCAATGCGCGAGCAGGCGCCTGTTGCGCAGGCCGCGCCAGCAGCTCCTGTTGCGCAAAAGCCCGCCGAAGTGCCGCCCGCGCTCCTCGCCTCGCTTGACGAGCTTGAGAACACGCTGCGCGCGCGCTTCTACAACGCAGAGCTTGCAGCGACGAAAGAGATGCCCGTGCGCGAGATGATGAAAAGCCTTGAGGACGAGCGCGACATATACTCCATCGTCTTCGACGGAATCATCACGCAGAGGCTTGCCGACATGGCCGAGAACAAGAAAATCGGCATACTGGTGGGCATCAAGCTCGGGAACGTGTTCCGCAAGCCCGCAAGCGTGCTGATACACACCAAGACTTAAGTTGGCGCATTTGCGCCATTCTTTTTCTTTTCTTCTTTTATTTTTTGGGCTAATGTGAATAAGATGAATGGGCCCACGAGGATGGAGCGCGAAGCGCGACAGATTTTGCGCGCAGCGCAAAACGTGGGCACACGAGCAGCAGCGAGTGGGCCCACGAGGAATCGAACCCCGAGTCTTCTGCACGTCAAGCAGACGTCTTACCATTGTCGAACCCATTTGCACTTTTCCGTTGACGCTTTTGCGAGCGTGCCCATCTGGAGCGAGCAAAAGGGTCATTCGACTATAGGCCCCTGTAAAACTGTTTTCTGCTGCCTAAGCTTTAAGAAGGTTCAGGGAGCAAGGGGGAATATGGCAGCAACAGCGTCTTGCCCCGCGTACGTGACAGGCTTATTCCTGATTGGGGACAAGGACGCGGTTGGCGCTGGTTTCGGGATAGGCAAGCACCTCACCACCATTGTGTCAGAGAAGAAAAGCGGAAGGACTACGATAACGCTGAACGGGCAGGAGGGCGCGCTCCCGGTTTCCAAAGCAGTGCTGCGCCGCTACATGGAGAAAGGCTGCAGGCTCGGGCTCCTCGACATACAGCACGCCACAGAGGTGCCTGTGGGCTTCGGGCTTGGCATGAGCGCGGCTGGCGCGCTTTCGCTTTCCCTTGCCCTAAATGAGCAGCTGGGCGCGGGGCTGCCGCGCGAGGAGTGCATCAAGATAGCGCATGATGCAGACGTGGAGTGCGGCACGGGCCTGTCAGGGGTGGATGCAGCCGCAATAGGGGGCATGCTTGCGAGGAGGAGCCCGTCCGAGCAGCCGCTGCAGCTTCCTTTCGAGGAGCGTGCGCTTGAAATCGCATTCTACACGCCCATAAAGACATCAAGCGTGATCAATTCCGCCGAATGGAAAAAAAGGGTGAACGCCGCCGGGAAAGAGGCGCTTGACCTGCTTTTTGTGAACAGGAACTGGGAAGGGCTGGTGGCATCGTCCCGGCAATTTGCCCAAAAATCCGGCCTGGCGGACTGGTGCGCGCACGAGATGGGGTCGAACCCGCGCGCAAGCATGGCAATGCTCGGGCACACCCTTTTCTCCGACATCCCGATGTTCCTTTCGCGCAAGCCTTTTATGCTCATGAAGGCAAAGACCGCTCAAGACGGGGCAAAATTGCTGTAGGTGCTTTGATGGCGAAAAAAAGAGTTGACATATCGGTGATAGTCCCTGCTTACAACGAGGAGAAATACATCGGCGCGTGCCTTGCGGCGATAAAGAGGCAGAGGTTCACTGGCACCTACGAGATAGTGGTGGGCGACGGCCACAGCACCGACCACACCGGGAGGATCGCCCGCGACTATGGCGCGCGCGTGGTCGAGGAGAAATTCGGGACACCCTCCGGCGGCAGGTACATTGCAGCCAAGGGCGCCCGCGGCAGGATATTCGCATTCACAAGCTCGGACGTCCAGCCGTGCCAGGACTGGCTCCAGAGCATCTGCGACGCGTTCGAGGACAAGGATGTCGCATGGGTGGTGGGGGGAGTAAGGCCTTTCGAGGGCAACCTGCTCGAGTACGCAGGGGCAGGCATCCTCAACTTCCTGGCAGCCACCCTGAACCGCGTGGGGCTTGCATACGTCAACGGGGACAATGTCGCCGCGAGGGCGGATGCGTACAGGAAATGCGGCGGCTTCAACCCCAGGCTCATGACTTCGGAGGACACCGACCTGGGCATGAAGCTCATGCATTGCGGGAAGTTCCGCTATGCCTGGAGGGCGAGCGTGTTCATCTCGATGCGCCGCGTGCGCAAATGGGGCTACCTGAACTTCGCGCTCTTCCACACGGGCAATTTCGTTTCCACGCACTTCCTGCGCAGGCCTGCCAGCATGTACGCACCCATAAGATAGCGCATTGTCAACACGGGGGGTTTGGGCGGTGCCGGACTAAGGGGGCGCAGCCCCCTTGGGCTGGCATCAGAAGAAAGTGCCCACTTTTTTCCTCATGTTCACTGCAAAGTGCCTGCCGAGGCCCGACTTGAAAAGGAGTATCTCGCCTTTTGCGCCAAGCACTTCGCCTATTATCGTGTGCGTCTCGTCCGCGCGGGGCACTCGCGGGTAGCGGGAGGCGAATTCCTGTATGTCCGGCGTGAAATCCGGTACCGCGCCCGAGTGCTGCACGAGCTCGACATGCGCCGTGAAGTTGTCGCGCGCAAAGCCGTGGTCGAACTCAAGGCGCCTCATTTTCTGCGAAAGCCTCACCGAGTTCGAGAAATTGAAGCGCGACTGGACGGATGATTCAGCCGCATAGATTTTGTCAGGCCCGGCAAATTGCGCGATGATGCAGCCGAAGTCCGCGCCCTGCTCCAGCATCCTGTGCAGGAAGCGCTCCTTCCTCGTCACCCCGCATTTGACGATGTCGTCTCCGAAACCTGCCAGGTAAAGCGCGTATTCCTCCTTTTTCGCCTCCTCGTAAAGCAAAGGGTAGCCCGAGAAATCGCCTTTCGTGTATGCACGGGACATGTCAAGCGCGCTGCATGTGGGGCATTGGCGCGTGTGTATCGCGCTGTTTTTGCATTCGTGGTAGCCGTCGGGCGCCCTGTAGCCTATGCAGGAGAGCCTTTCGGTGAAGTTGATGTCCTGGCTGCCCTCAAGCTCCAGCGTGCCGATTGCCCCATCCTGCCGGAACAGCAGGGTGGGCTTTGCCTCGCCCGAATAGAAACGCAGCAGGTGCCTTTGCATAAGGCAGTAAGCCGCGCAAACTGCTTTTAAGCGTTTCCCAAGCTTGGTGCCGGTGCACTTCCAGTGCACTGCACGCCAAATTCATTGGAATTTGGCTGTGCCGGTGGCAGGGATTATGGGACATGCGGCGGCTTTGCATCGGCTATCGCGTGGTTTCCGCTGGCGCGCTTCCCCTCAAGCGCGCCTGCCACGGCATCAAGAATTTTCTTCGAGTAGCGCCCTTGCAGGCCCGCCATGCCACGACCTGCGAATATGCGGCTGCCTGCGCCAAACGACGCGCCCAGGAAGGAGGCTGTCCAGAGAATGAGGACCGCGGCGTTGTTCTCGAAATGTAACTGGAGGAATGTTGCCAGCGCAAGCAGGGGCACAAAAACGGCCATGATGATTTTCGGAATGCGGAATTTGGAAACCGCCCTGGACAGGAAGCGCGCATCATCAGACTCGGTTGGCATGCCGCTCATGAGATGGGTTTCATTCCTGTAGGCCTTTGAAGACGGGAACGCCTTGTATGCCTGCAGGGCGGCAGCGTCCATGTCGCTTGGGAAGCGGATTGGGGAGCCTGCAAGGGCAGTGGCGGAAACCGCTTTCTCGAATTCTTCCACGCGCCTTTCATAGAGGGCGACTTGGGGGCTATTCGCGCCTTTCCCTTCCGAGGCAGGGTGGAGCGATTCGAAGTAGTGGAGCGGATCCATGCCTGCCTTTTTTGCAGCCCGGGAAAGCCGGCAGTGCGCAAGCGCAAGCTTGTGGAAACCCTTGCGCGAGAATGGCGCGCCATCTGGCGAATTCCCTGCAATGCCCGCCTGTGGCAGGATGTGCTGTAAGTTGCTCATAATCTTGCCCTTGCTCGCATTGTGGTTACATGTGTGTATAAAAGTTTGCCATGCCAGTTCGATATTAAGCGCACACTCTTGTCGGAGCATCGACAATCGGACAAAACGGTTTATATCATGTGCGGCTGCAAGCGTTAGGATAAGAGGTGGAGACATGTCATTGGACGCGTTTTTGGCATCGGAAGTGAAGGCAATCCGCGACAAGAACCTGGACTGGAAGCTGCGCGAGCTCCAGGGGCCCTCAGTCCCGCGTGCGCGCGTGAACGGGAAGGACGTAATCATGTTCTGCTCGAACAATTACCTCGGGCTTTCCAACCGGCCGGAACTCAAGAAAGCCGCCATCGAGGCTGTTGAAAAATACGGCGCAGGTTCAGGCTCGGTGCGCGCGATTGCAGGCTCGCAGGATTTGCACTTCAAGCTTGAGCGCGCGATTGCGCATTTCAAGCACACAGAGGCAGCGATTTACTTCCAGACCGGCTTTGCCGCAAATGCAGGCGCCTTGCCGCAGCTTGTGGTGGAGGGCGACCTTGCGATTTCGGACGCGCTCAACCATGGCAGCATAATTGACGGCGTGCGGCTTTCAAAATGCGAGCGCGCGATTTTCAAGCACAAGGACATGGCCGACCTTGAGAGAGTGCTGAAGGAGGCGAAGGCAAAGACGCCTGCCTACAACAAGATATTCATCATCACCGACGGCGTGTTTTCCATGGACGGGGACATTGCACCGCTGGACAAGATACATGAATTGGCGCAGCAATACGGCGCATACGTGTATGTGGACGACGCGCACGGCGACGGGGTGCTGGGCGACCACGGCAGGGGCATTGTGTCGCACTTCAAGCTTGAGAAGAAAATAGAGTGCGACATGGGCACGTTCTCGAAAGGGTTTGGAGTGGTGGGCGGCTCCATTGCGGGCTCGCAGCACCTCTATGATTTCCTGCAGAACAAGGCGCGCACATGGCTGCTGTCAGGCTCAGCCCCGCCGGCAACCGTTGCGGCATGCACCGCGGCGCTGGAATTGCTGGAGCGCGACGACACGCTTGTGCGCCAGCTCTGGGACAACACAAAATACTTCAAGAAGGAAATGCAGGCGCTTGGCTTCAACACCGGCGAGTCGGAGACGCCAATCACGCCCATCATGCTTGGAGAGAGCAAGCTCGCGCAGGACTTTGCGGCGGAGATTTTCAACGAGGGCGTGTTCGCGCTGCCAATCGTTTTCCCCATGGTGGCAAAGGACAAGGCAAGGATACGCGTGATGGTGACTGCCGCGCACACGAGGGAAGACCTCAACGACGCGCTCGCGATTTTCGAGAAGGTCGGGAAGAAATTGTCAGTTCTGAAGTGAACTTATGGCTGCAACCACCAGGCAGGAAAAGGAAAGGATTTCAGCCGAGGCGCAGAGGCACATCGACGCCGAGCAGGGAAAGGGCAAAGGCGCGCTCCTGTCTGACGTGATACTGGGCGGGCAGGACGGGCTTGTCAATGTGCTTGGCATTGTGCTTGGCGTGGCATCGGCAACGAATGACAGGTTCATTGTCCTTATCGCAGGGCTCGTTGCCACTTTTGCGGAATCCGTTTCCATGGCTGCGGTTGCCTATGCCTCGGTGCGCGCAGACGAAGACCACTACAACCGCGAGCTTGCGAACGAAAGGTGGGAAATGAAGCATTTGCCAGAGGTGGAACGCGAGGAGATACGCCTCATCTACATGAAAAAGGGCTACCGCGGGAAAAAGCTCGAGCAGATGGTGGACAACACCTGCTCCAACGACGAGATGTGGCTGCACATGATGATGACTGATGAGCTGGGGCTCACCCCGCCAGAGGCGGCAGCCCCGCTTCGCGCTGCGACCATAGTGGGCGTTTCCGCGCTTGTGGGCTCGTTTGTGCCCCTTATCCCTTTTGTTTTCCTATCCGTGTCGGACGCGCTCATTCCTTCCCTCATCCTTTCCACGCTCGTGCTTTTCGGCGTTGGGGTGTACAAAGCGCGCATAACTGTGGGCAGCTGGTGGAAGTCAGGCATTGAGATGGCGGCTGTCGGCATGATTGCCGCGCTTGTGGGCTATTTTGTAGGGAAAGTGCTTGGCGACTGGTTCGGCTTGAAAAATCTCCCGGCCTGAGATTTTTCAGGATTTGAATGAGGGCGGGCCCGAATTCAGATAAGATGAAGAATGTGCCAGCCTAGATAAAACGAAATTAAGCGAGCTTTGCGCCGTTTTTCACTTTCCTTTCAGGCATTGCAAGCACGATTTCCCCGTTCTCCTCCACAAAGCCGCAGGTGAGGCACTCCGAGGTGAAGTTTGCAACCTGCTTGGGAGGGAAGTTGATGCAGCAGAGCACCTGCTTCCCAAGAAGCTCCTCTTTTCTGTAAAGCTTGGTGTACTGGCCGCTTGACTTTTTGGTGCCGATTTCCGGGCCGAAGTCTATCCAAAATTTGTAAGCCGGCTTTTTTGCCTCCGGAAAATCCTCGACCTTGATTATCGTGCCGATTCTCAGCTCGACTTTCTCAAAATCCCCCCATGTGATTTGTTCCATGGAGTTTCACCTAATTTCTCTTCTTGTCCAGCTGCGCAAGCTTCTTGTCGATTTTCTTCTCGGATTCCAGCCTTTCAAGCGCGTAAGAAGAATAATCCACGAACTTCATTCCCGATGCAAGGAGAGGGTGCGTTTCCTTGAGAAGCTTGTGCATGTCCTGCGCCACGCGCCTGTAGTCGATGTGCCCCTGGCGCATGGAGCGCAGCTCGCAGAAGTGGTATGCCTCGCGCAGGTTCATCTTCATGTACCAGCGCATGCGGAAGCCAAGCGGAACGACGTACTGCGCTTCATAGGGCATTTCCTTTTCCATCTCGCGGAAAAGCGCGTCTGCAGGCGCAAGAGCGTCCTGGATTTGCCTGCCAAAGCCCGCATCAAGAAGCTCTTGCGGCATGTCAAATCCGTGGCGTGTGGTGAGAAGCTGGCGCTCCTGCGTGAGTATCCTGTGCCTGTGCAGGTCGCGGTACATGCCGAAGTTCCCTGTGACGCAGAAAGTATAGAAGGCGTTCTCGAACGCCCTGCCTGGCTTTTGCCTCCTGTTTGCGCGATTGCCGATGTAGGCGCGGATGATTTCCTCGCGCTCTGCTTGCGGCAGGCGCTTGGCGATTGATTGCGCTTCTTTGTATGAGCAGTGGAGCTGAGGGAAGATTATGGCTGCGAGAACCTTGTCCTCGGCGTCCGAGTCAAAGTCGACAAGTGTGGTGTGCGAAACGTCATCCTTTGCCTCGCTTGCATGCTTTGCGGCGATTGCCGCTATTCTGTTGCGGTTTTCCATCATGTAGCCCTGCATTTCCTTGCCGTATTTGTCGTTTGCGCGTTTCACGAACGACGGGATGACTTTTGAGAGCTCGGACTGCGCCTGAGGCGCGATTGCGCGCGTTTCAGAGAGGGGGGAAGAGTACATTTTTGCAAGCAGGTACTCAAACGCCCTGCCGTTGCCGTAAAAGCCGGCGTTTGTGAGCGTTGCTGCGGGGAGTATGCCGCGCAGCAAATCGCACACCTTTGCGCGTATGGTGGATGCATATGCCCTCTCGCTCACGTCGGAGGCGCGCGGGTTTTTTTCCTCTTCTATTTTTGTGAGCTTTGGGATGAGGGATGCATAAGTGTCAAACAGGAGGTCCGAGGCTGCGATGTACTTTTCTGCAAAGCGGGAGGACATTATCTTCTCTTCGCGCAAGTACCTGTACTTGCCGTCCTCTTTCTGGTCAAAGTACACATAGCGGGTGGACTTTTCCAAAGGCGAGATGCCAATCCTCGCGTCCTGCATGAATTTTGTCGCCAGATTGGAGATGTTCTCCGCAGCCAGGTGCGCGCCGCCCAATTCAGCCACGGAATCGTCGCCGTAGCCGACAAGCACCCTGTCATAGAAGTCCTCGGCTTTCTTGGTGGCGACGATTTGCGACTCGCCGCGGTTTTTCATCTCGCCCACAATGGCATCAAAGCCGGATTCAGGGTTCAGTATGAATTCGTCCAAAAGCACGCGGCGAAGCGATTTGCTTGAGCGAGAGTAGCGTGAGAAAAGCGCGCCCTTGACCGCCTCGGGAAGGTTCATGAGGCAGAAGACGTCGGACGTGGTGCTGGTGCAGAACTGCGAGAGTATGCCCTGTTCGCTTGGAGTAAAAGTTTCCACGCACCCACCGCTTGAAAGATGACGTACCATGTTTAAAACGTTTACATACCGAAAAAAGCCACCCTATTTAATTTTTATGGAGGTGGGGTTCATGACAGAGAAAAGGCCGTTTGACATATTGAATGCAGCGCTCAACAACAACGTGGTCGTGGGGCTGAAAGGAGGGCGGGACATCCGCGGGCTCATGGTCTCATACGACGTGCACATGAACATCGTGCTTGAGAAGGCGGAAGAGCTTGCCAATGGCGAGGTGAAGCGCGGGATAGGGACAGTGCTCCTGCGCGGCGACTCGGTTGTGTACATTTCGCCTGCTTAGTTTGTTTTTTTTTTCCAATCGGTGTCGTGCTTGCGCACGACATCTACCGAAAACCTGCGGGTTTTCGCTATCAGTGCCGTGCTCGTGCACGGCATCTGGCAAAAATCCTCTGGGATTTTTACCATGGGCTTGTGGCGCAACGGTAGCGCGCCTGCATGGCATGCAGGAGGCTGGGGGTTCGAAAGCTTTCGTCGGCGAAAATTTGCCGGCTATCGCCGTCAATCCCCCCGAGTCCATTTTTTCTTTTCAACCTCTACTTCCGGGAAGGCGCGCAAAGGCAGGCTTTTAACCCTTAACTGGAAAATCGCCACATGGCATCGGACAAGATGAGGGCGCTTGTAAGCTTCGCCAAGGTGCTAGTGGCGCTCGGCGTGGGCTATGCGATTGCGTACGTGTGGAACGACACGCGCGGCGCAATCGACGACATCTGGGTCCCTTACGCCGCAGGCCTGGTCTCGGCGGTCATGGTCTTTGTGCTGCTTTCCAGGCTCAACAAGGGAAGCGGCGACTGAGGGCAGGCAGAAGGGGAAGCTTTTTAATCAGGCTCAACAGGAACGTTAGCGGGAGCGGCGGAAGGACGGCCAACCAAGGCGCGAGACGCGCCGACGGAGGAAGCTCTGCCCACCGCAAGAGTCCTATCCCCTTAAGGGGGAATCGGGAACAGAAACGAAACTTTTCCGCGCGGATGAGGATGACGAAAGGAGACGCGCGAGAATTGGTGAAACGGCCCGTGTATGGATGCCATGCGCGGTGCAAGGCCTTTGTGCCGCTTAGTCCAATGCCGTCTGAAACAGAAGGCAGGCTACTACCTGCCGCTCCCAACTAATTTCCCCCAGCCCGAAGGCTGCCCCCCGTTTTTAATCCTTCCTCATCAAATTAGCCTCGTGCCAAGGTAACTCAGAGGCTGCGATGTGCGCATCCAGCCGAGGAATTTGGTTAGAGTGCCAGACTCATAGAACCCAACTGCGCATTGCAGGCGGGAAACCGATGAGTGATGAGTGCGCGCCCGCGCACGATGATATACAAAGGCAATCTGAGGGAAAATGTTCCCTGAAACCAGCATCCGGAGAAATCTGGAAGTCGTGTGTTCAAATCCCACCCTTGGCACATCTTACAAATGGCTAGCCTTGCCAATGAGCCGTGCATTAGCACGCATTAAAGCACTTTCTGACAATAATGTGCGCTTGGGAGAAGCGGTATGGCGCAAACGGCATTGCTGGGAGGGTTCTATTCCAGGGGGCTCAAGGCCGGCGCTGAAAAATCGCTGAAAGGCCTTTCCGAGAAGCTGGAAGCCGTGAAAGGGGGCGGGAAAGGGCTGGAAAAAATAAGGCTGGAGCTTGGCGCCATTCGCACGGAGCTTTCCAGGGCAACCAGGTGCAATGAGCTTTGCTACCTCATTGCGCGGCTCGGCACAGCAGAGCGCGACCTTGCGCTGCTTGAGTTTGGCGGGCAGAAAAAGGATTAGCGCACCGTTTTCGCAGGTTTTTCCATATTCTTATAAGAATAATTCTCTCAGGCTTATTTATATATAAAGAATAATGCAACACTGCCATGCAAACACGCAGCGCAACGCCCAAGGGCAAGGCAGAGCGGCTTTCGGCAATAGCCAGCTCGTATTTTTTCCTGGCCCTTGAGCACAGGAGAAATGGCAAATTCGTGCATTTCCTGGAGCGCGCCGAGGCGCTCCACGGCCTTGCGGCGAAGGAGGAGCCGTCCTCGCCGGTGCACCTTAACAACCGCGCGCTTGTGCGCGAGGCAAGGGAAGACTTCGAGGGGGCATTCCTGGATTTCAAGGCTGCAGAGAAGCTCTGCAACGGCAATGACCGCCTCCGCGCGGCAGTGGAGAATAATGCCTTGAAGACGGAGACGAGGCTTGGCATTGAAAAACAGGGGCCCATTGCCGAGCCGAGGCTCCAATGAGGGGAAAATGCCGCGGGCGGGCTTTCCAGGATTGGAGCTGGAATTCCGATAAGAATATATAGTGATTCTCATTATTCCTAGCCATGGAAGAGGCAAAATTCATAGGGGAGCAGAGGAGGAAGCTTGGCATGACGCAGCACGCCCTTGCGCGCGCGGCAGGGGTATCGCAATCGCTTGTGGCAAAGGTGGAGGCTGGAAGCGTGGATGCCGCGTATTCCAAGATAAAGGCGATAATGGAGGCGTTGGAGCGCGCGTCGCTTTCAGGCGAGAGGACTGCGCGCGACATCATGCACACCGGCATAAAGTCGGTGCTGCCCTCGGATACGCTGCACGCCGCATCCGCTGCGATGAGGAAGCTCTCCATTTCCCAGCTTCCCGTGATGGAAGGCGGGCGCGTGGTGGGGAGTCTCACCGAGGCGTCCATACTTGCCTGCTTTTCGGACAAGAAGGACATCGCAAAGGTGCGCGTCTCCGAGGTGATGGACGAGGCGTTCCCCAACGTGCTCCCATCCACCCCGATATCGTCGGTCGCGTCGCTCCTGCGCCACCACCCCGCCGTGCTTGTCCTGGAAAGGGGGGAGGTGGCAGGCATCATCACCAAGGCGGACATCCTGCGCGCAATCTGAGTCGAAACCGGCAAATGCGCGGATGGCAATCCTGGCGCAGGCGGCATCGCGTGGCTATGAAGGCAGGAATAAAAATGCTCGCGGCTTATTTTCCGCCATGGCTGACAAATCAAAGCTTGCATGCGCAAGGATGGCGCTCTCTTTCGTGAAGCAGGGCATGTCAGTGGGGCTCGGCACAGGAAGCACTGCTGAGATTTTCATAGACCTGCTTGGGAAGAAGAACATGGAGGACGACCTTGACCTCACGTGCGTGGCGACCTCGCGCGCCTCTGACGGGCAGGCAAGGAAGCTGGGGCTGAAAGTCGTGGAATTCCCGAAGATAGATTCCCTTGATGCGGCGTTTGACGGGGCAGACCAGGTTGACCCGAAGCTCAACCTCATAAAGGGGCTGGGGGGCGCGCTGGTGCGCGAAAAGATTGTTGACTACCGCGCGCGCAGGTTTTACGTGATGGTCGGCGAGAACAAGCTGGTCAAGGCATTGTCAGGCATCGTGCCGGTGGAGACAATCCCCATGTCGGAGGAGCACGTGAGGCGCGAGCTTGTGGGCATGGGGGCCGCATCTGCGCAGACCAGGATGGACGGGGCGGAAAAATTCGTGTCGGACAACGGCAACCTGATACTTCACGCAGCCTTCCAGAAGATTCCCGACCCGGAGTGGCTGGACGCCCAGATAACCAGGCTCCCCGGCGTGCTTGAAAGCGGGATTTTCACTTCCAGAAACGTCACCGCCGTGGTGGGAAAGCCGGATGGCACCGGCAGGCTGCTGGAGTGAGCCCATGCTTGCCCTACCCGAGAAGATGCGAGAGGATGTGAGGAAGCCCTTCGGCAGGGTGTTTTCAGGGAGCGCATCGCTTGCGGCCTGCAGGAAGGGGAAGCGCCCGCTCATCAGCGTGGGCGACCAGTGCGCATCGGACCTCATCGACGCCGGGCTGGCGCCGGACATACTCATTTTCGACTTCAAGATAAAGCGCGTGGAAATCCCCCTGGGCATGAAGAAAAAGCTCGCCCCGCATGCCGCATCCGCGTTCGTGGTGCTTTCGGCTGCAGGCGTGATAAGCGACGAGCTTGAGATTGCCGTACTGCGCGTGCTTGGGGAAGGGAAGGGCGCGGTGATGGTGGTGGGCGAGGACGACCTGTCGTCGCTTTTGGTGATGGCGCACGCAAAGCAGGGCACGCTCGTTTACGGCCAGCCTGGCGAGGGCGCGGTCGTGGTGCCATTGGGCGGGAAGAAAATAATGGAAACTGCGCGCGCTTTCCTTTCGAGAATGGAAAAACGATGAAGCGCCAGGCGCTCAATACTGCGTCGTCTTCGGAAGGAACTTCTTCTTCATTTCCTCGACGGCTATGAGAAGCGCCGCGGAGCCTGCGATGATGGCAAGGTCCTGCGCCTCGAGGGGCACTGTCTTGAAGATGCCCTCAAGGGGCACCAGGTAGACGATGGCAAGCTGCAGCGCGGCCGAGATTATTATGGCTGACAGCAGGTAGGAGTTGCCGAAAAAGCGCGTGAATATCGAATGCTTGCCGGAGCGGCAGTTGAGGGAGTTTGCAAGCTGGAGGAAGACGAACAGCGTGAACACCGCGGTGAACGACTTTTCAGGCTCGAACGACTGGTAGTAGGAGAACACCGTGAGGGATATCGCCGCCATCATGGCGCCAAGGAAGAGTATGGACACCACCAGGTTCCTGCTCAGGAACCGCTCCTTGGAGTCGCGCGGGAGCACCTCCATTTCGGTGTGCTTGGGCGGCTCCGCGCCAAGCGCGAGCGCCGGCGGGCCGTCCACCATGATGTTTATCCAGAGTATCTGGAGGGGGAGGAGGGGTATGGGGAGCCCGAGCACCGGCGTGCCGAACATGAGGAGGAGCGCCGCGACGTTCGTGGATATCTGGTAGCGCACGAAAGACTTTATGTTGTTGAAGGTGGTCCTGCCATAGCGCACCGCGTGCATGATGGAGGCGAAGTTGTCGTCGGTAAGGACGATGTCGGACACCTCTTTTGTGACGTCTGTGCCAGATATGCCCATGGCAATGCCTATGTCCGCCTTGCGCATGGCAGGCGCGTCGTTCACGCCGTCCCCGGTGACCGCCACCACCTCGCCGCATTTCATGAACATTTCCACTATCCTGTACTTCTGCTCCGGCGTGACCCGCGCAAACACCGCAGCGGAATAGATTGCCTTGCGGAGCTCCTCGTCGGTCATGCCCTCGATTTCGGAGCTGTCGTATGCCTTCTGCCCGGGGGAGAGGAGCCCGATGTCGGACGCGATTGCGCGCGCGGTGGAAATCGAGTCGCCCGTGAGCATCACCACGCGTATTCCCGCGGACTTGCAAAGCTCGATTGCATGGGGCACCTCGGGGCGCGGCGGGTCGTGCATTGCCACGAGGCCCACAAGCACCAATTCGCGCTCGGTGTTCTGCGGCGTGTACTTTTTCTTCGCCCCTATCGGCCGGTAGGCAAGCGCAAGCACGCGCATGCCGTCGTTGCCCAGGGCCTGCGCCTCGTCGGCCATTTTCTTGCGATGCTTGAGCGAGTAAGGCACCTCGCCCCCCTGGAGCAATATCCTCTTGCAGTGCCTGAACATCTGCTCGGGCGCGCCCTTCACGAACGCCATCCTTATCTTCCCGTAGCTCCGCACCGAGCTCATCATCTTGCGGTCAGAATCGAACGAAAGCTCCGCCACCTGGTCGTATGACGACCTGGCGGGCCTGTCGTCCCCGCAGCAGGTAAATACCGCGGACAGGAGCGCGGTTTCCGTCGGGTCGCCCGAGGGTATCTCCTTCCCGTCCTCCTCCACGACAATCGCGTCGTTGCACAAAGACATTATCTCCATGGCCCTGCGGAAGACACAGTCATTGTTGAATGTGGAATACGGGGGCTTGCCCCATCCGATGCTGTATGCCTTCTCGGCAAGCACTATTTCCCGCACCACCATCCTGTTCTGCGTGATGGTGCCCGTCTTGTCGGTGCAGATGACCGTCGCCGAGCCCAGTGTCTCGACGGAAGGCATCTTCCGCACTATGGCGTTTTTCTTGGCCATTTTCTGGACGCCGATTGCAAGCGTGATTGCAAGCACTGTCGGAAGCCCCTCGGGAATCACAGCCACTGCGAGAGTGACCGCCACCACGAACATGTCCACCGCGGTCTCGCCGCGCATCATCCCGATGATGAAGAACGCCGCGGCAAGCGCGATGCCGGCATACCCCAGGGTCTTCGAAAGCGAGGACAGGCTCTTCTGGAGGGCGGTCTCCTTGTCCTCGGGCTGCGCCACGAAGCCCACAATCTTTCCGAACTCGGTGCGCATGCCCGTCTCCACCACTATGCCGCGGCAATGCCCGCGCACCAGGGTGGTGCCTGAAAACAATAGGTTAACCCTCTCCGAAAGCACTGTTGATTGCAAAAGCGCGCAGGGCTCCTTGTCGCTGTGGTGCGACTCGCCGGTGAGCATGGACTGGTCCGCTGCGAGGTTGGTGGACTCTATGATGCGAATGTCCGCAGGCACGCGGCTGCCTTCCTTGAGCACCACCACGTCGCCCGGCACCAGCATGGTGGAGTCTATCATCACGTCCTTGCCCGCGCGCACCGCCACGCACCGCTGCACCACCATCCTTTTCAGCGCCTCCATTGCCCTCTCGGCCTTGTACTCCTGGAAAAAGCCGAAGAATGCCGCGATGAGTATGGCGACCGTGATTGCCGTGCCGTCGATGAGCTTTCGCGGGTCCACGGTGAGGCCTATCGAAAACGAGATTGCCGCCGCGGCAAATAGCATGATTATAGGGAGGGAATTGAACTGCCGCAGGAGCATGGTGTACCAGGGGTCGCGCCTCAGCTCGACTAGCTTGTTCTGGCCCGTCTTTGCGAGCCTCTCCCTCACAACGCCCTCATCCAGCCCCGCATGCCCGGAGCCCAGCTTGAGAAAAACGTCGTCGAGCTTGAGGGAATGCCATTTTTGCTGGTCCATGGAGGAGAAAGGCAAAGCAGAATTAAAAGGCATGGGGGCGGCAACGGAATTGGACATGCAGTCAGCCAGCCCATTCTGAGGTCAAAGTAGTATTTTTATTCCTTCTGGAAGCATCATCTATACTATGGTTCCCTGGTTTAAAAAATTCGGCTCAAAGTGGTGGAATAGAAAGATATCCGGAGAACCGTTAGCCATCTGGATCGCTATCTTAAGTTTTTTAGTTGCTCTGGGCAGTCTATATATCCAATATGATAAAATTGGTGGTGGCATTCAAAGTGCCAATATGACTCTTACTGCTGGTATCTCAGATATCAATGCTAATCTCAAAAGTATTAGCTTCACGCTCCACAACACTACTATAATTCAAAAAAATGGCACTGGGACTAGTTTTTACGACACCAATTCGACCTGTGCGTGGTGGTGTTTTAATGATACAATAAATCGCTATTGTATCAGACAAGGTCCTTGCTGTGGAAATAGCTCGCCCTGTAACGATACAGTTCCTGCTTAGGTGTTGGTTACTTATCGGCTTGTTTATGGTTATTTTGTAGCTCTATTAATCACAACTAGAAGTCGGTGATTTTCTTCTGTTCCTCCTTTGCTTTCCTTCTTTTCCTTTCCCTTGATGCGCCGGATGCAGGCGCGCCGCCTGAAGCTGCAAGACTCCCATCCGCCGCAGCAGGCGCAGATGCTTGGGAATGCGCAAACTGCCGCTTCATCCTGCCAACAATCTTTTTCATGTTCTCCTCCTTCTTCCTAGACGAGTGCAAATGCCCCTCGTCGCGCGTGCCTTCGGCGACCAGCACCACCACTTTCCCGGCGCGCAGCCTGCCGGCCCTGCCGCGGCGCTGTATGGAGCGGATTTCGGAAGGGATGGGCTCGAAGAAGACCACGGTGTCCACTGACGGGATGTCGAGGCCTTCCTCACCTATGGAAGTTGCCGCCATCACGGAGAATTCCCCGTGCGCAAAGCGCTCAATTGTTTTCCTCTGCTCCTCCGCAGTGACGCCTTCCTTCTTGCCTACGAAGCGCTCCGTGGAGAACCCTTTTGCGCGGAGGTACTCCACAATCGCCTTCACGGTGTCGCGGTATTGCGCGAACACGAGCGTTTTCTCATCCTTCGCAGAAGGGGCGGACAAAAGCTCGCACAGCTTCTCAAGCTTGGGGTGCGCCTCGGCGGCCCCGCAAATCCTCACGGCTTCCATAAAGCGCCTGTCTGCGAATATCCTGTGCCTTGCCTTGGTGTCCTCGCGCGCCTCCATTTTTTTCACATAGGAAAGGAACGGCGCAGGCCCCTGCGTCTCGATGAGCTCCAGCATGTGGGACAGGTTGAACACGGTTGCATAGAAGGAAAGCGCGGTGTAGCGGCTTTTCTCGCTCATGCGCAGTATCCTGCCGCGGAGCTCGACGAGCGCGCGCTTGGAGCGGAAAGGCACGTGCATGCCGAAAGAGGACAGGCGGTCTGCGGCCTCGTGGAGCATTTCCTCGAGGAGCAATCGCGCGGACGTGAAGCTCTTCCCCAATGGCACGCGGATGTAGGTGACGTCGAGGGGCATCATATAGGGCAGCACGTCGGGGTCTTCCGCCGTCCGGATTTCTATGTTCTTTATGCCCAGGATTTCCACTATCTCCTCAATACGCGCCTTGTTGCCCCCAGGCGAGGCAGTGAGCCCGAGCACGAGCGCGCCGGCTTTTGCGCACTCGGTTGCGACATAGGTGTAGGCGTAGCTGCCCACGGCGCGGTGCGCCTCGTCCACTACCACAAGCGCAATGCCTGCGTTCGCCCTGCCTTTTTTCAGGTCGTTCTGAAGCGTCTGCGGGGTGGAAAAGCACGCTTTTCTTTTCCACATCCCCTCGCGCTTTTTCGGGGCGACTTCGCCCGTTATCAGCGCGGTGCCTTCCTCGGGAAAATTTGTCATCTCAAGAAAAGTTTTATGGTGCTGGCGCACCAATGGCTTTGTCGGGGCAAGGAACACCACGCGCCCTGCTTTCAGCCGCTCTTCCATCACCAGGAATGCGACAAGCGTCTTTCCAAGGCCGGTTGGAAGCACCACTAATGTGTTGCCGCGCGCAAGCGCGGATGCTGCGATTGCAGACTGGTAGGCGCGGGGGATTATGCCCTCGCGCAGGAATGGCGCCATGGAAGGAAGATAGGGCGCAGGGTTTAATTACTTGACGCGAGTAGTATGCCAGTGGTGCGGCAGGCGATGCTGCCCAGGAAAAATTGATGCCTGTGGCGCAGGATGCCTTGCATTGAACGGTGATTGTGTGATTCTTCCAAAAGCCCCTGTCGAGAAGCTGATACGCGAGGCCGGCGCGCGCAGGGTGAGCGACGGCGCGGCAGTGGAGCTTGCGGAAGTGCTTGAGAAGATAGGCACTGACATTTCGGTGCGCGCGCTTCGGCTTGCCAAGCACGCAGGAAGGAAGACCATTACCGCGGCGGACATCAAGCTTGCCAAGCCCTGATTTTCTTCGTCGCCTGGTTTGTGACCGAACGATAACCAAACGATTTATAATCACATTTTCCACAGGTTAAACCATGAAAAAAATGCTATCGTTCGCGCTATTGCTCATGCTCGCGCTTCCGCTTGCCTTTGCAACAAGCTCTGCCTCGTTTTCCACAGGCTCGGCCAGCCTGCCGGAGAATATCGAGATGGCAGGGCATTTCGGCAACTACACGCTTGTTGCATTCTCATCGGGCGGGAAAGTGACGGTGGCAATTTTCGGCGAAAACGAGAGCCAATCTTCCCTTGCCTCGGAAATAAATTGGCTGGTGCAGAACGGGAAATTCTACACTATTTGCGATATTGGCGCAATGCCTGCGCCTGCCAGGGAGCAGGAGGCATATTGCAACATGAATGGGATGTGGGCGGAGGAGAGCGCAATCGCGCCAACCCAAGCGCCTGCGCCCACAGGCAGCGCGGCCACGCAGGACAACGGGGCCGGAAGGACTGCAATGTCAGCAGCAGGCGCACCCCAGGAAAAGTCATTGCAGGCGCCAGCCGCGCAGACAGCGCCTTCGGGAATCGGCTTCGAGCAGACGCTTCAGCTCCTTGGCGCATTCCTTGCGGTCCTTGTGGCATCCTACCTGATATTGCAAAGCAGGCACGAGCCAGTGCTTGATGCCGCGACTGAAAAGCTGCTGGACAACCCCACGCGCGCAGGCATAATGGAGGAATTGTCCTCTGCGGACAAGATACCGACAGACATCTCCAACAAGCTTGGCAAGAGCAAGGCCGCCGTGGTGGAGCATTTGGCGGCATTGTCCGAGGCAGGGCTTGTGGAGCGCATTGCCACGCCTGGCAAGAAGTTCGTTTTCTACAAGCTCACGCAGAAAGGCAGGCAGGCTCTTTTGAGAAGGGCTGGCTAGGCGTTCCTTGTCCGCCGCTTTTTCGCTTCCCTCATCACTGCGTGCGCCGCGCGGAGGAAAAGTCGCCTTGCCTTTGCTTTCCTAAGCACGCGCAGCCCGTGGAACGTTATCCCGTTCTTCGTTGCCACCATTTTTTCCAATTCAGGCGGCCGTATCCCCTTTTCCAGTATGAGCGCGCCTGCGCCTTCAGCCGCTTTTGCGGATAGAGTGAGCGCCTGCCCATAGGAAAGCCCGTGGCGCTCCCCTGCCTTTGCCATCCCTTCGATTGCAGCGAGGAAAAACGCTATGCCTGAGCTGTGCAGGAATGCGGTGTCCATGTCGCTTTCCCTCCTCGCCCTGATGACCGCGCCCGTGGGCGCCAACAGCGCCTCTACCTCGTTGGCATCCATGCGCGACTCGGCAAAATACATCGTGGCGCCCTTGCCTATCTGCACGGCAAGGTTGGGCATGATGAGCGCCACGCGGCAGCTTCTTGGCACGCGCTTCTTGAAGTATGAGAAGGGGAGGCCTGCGACAACGGAGATTATCAGCGTTTCGCCCAGCTCCTTTTGTATTTCCTCCAAAAGCGCAGGCGTGGCATCTGGCTTGACCGCGATTATTATGGCGTCCGCACCTTCCACAGCCTCCTTTGCGGTCCTTGCAACCCCTGCGCCTGTTTTTCTTGCAAGCGCTGCGGCTTTTGCGTGCGAGTGGTCGCACAGGACAAGCTTTGCCCCTTTGCCGCGCGCGATGCCGATTGCAAGCGCGCCGCCCATCTTTCCAGCGCCTAAAATGCACACTTTCATGTGCCTTATTTTTCCCTAGGGGTATATAATGGCTTTCCAGGCGTTTTCAGCCATTTCCAGCGCAAAAGCAACGAAAAACGCCCACCCTTGCCGAAAAACACCAGCCGCGCGCCATGGTTTGACAGGGCAAACCATTAAAAATCACGCACGTCATAACTACTGACGAAGACCAGAAATGAGCAAGGAAGTTATGCACATGGGTACGCAAGGGCATCTAAAACAGAAAACAAGGAAGCAATCCGACAGTCCAACTACTACCAAAAGGCCAGGAAAATTCGGCAGGTTTGCCCGCCGGGCCGTGCTGTTTGCCGGACTCGCGGCAGGAATCATCGCTCCTTCCCTTTCAAGCGCGCAGGGAAAAGACATTGCCAAGGCGTTCCCTTCGCAGGATGGCGACAAGAACAAGATTGCGCTCACAACGGCAGGCGAAAAGCTCCTTCCGAAAAACACGCTTGTGCTTCCCGACACCGCGCCCGTGCCGTCATACACGCGCAATGTGACGCCTGTCGGCGGGGTTCCGGAGAATGCCACGGCAGATGGCAAGGATGCAAAGAAGATAGAGCCCGACCCGAACGGACCATTCAAAGTTGAAGGTGGATGGGCAGAGAGCGTGGAGATAAGGAATGATAGTTTGATTTTTAATAAAGTTGAAGTGAATGGAAAAAAGGCTACTTATGGTGGTGCACCGATCGGAGAATTTCTAATGTCAAGGGGGATTGTTCCTGAGAACCGTTCGATAAAAAGTAGCGAACTAAGAGAGATTAATGCAGATAACCGATGTGGTGCAATAGTATTTGTATCGAATGGAAAAAGCCTGCTCTATTATTTGACAACAAATTTGACTAAAAATGATTTTGGAGCCGTAGCTGTAAGCGCATCAGACGGTTCAGTTCCATTCGAGCACAAAGAAGCATTGATAGTGAGTCTCGACGGATCGGCATTTACATTGACACCAACTACATTCCTTGGCTTAATACCAGTGAAAGACAAATTCCTAAAGATAGATATGACATTTAGCGAGATTGTTGGACAGACAATCCCCCCATTTGAAAAGCCAGTTATTGACATTAAAAATGGGAAAGTAAGAATCCGAGATAGAACAATAAGTGATGAAGCTGGAAAGAAATATGATCTGCTCATTAATCCATTTACTATCATGTTAAATCCAAAGGGAAGCATTGAGCTTGTTGAAAGTGGCGAACCATTGACAAAAAATTAATTTCAAGGTGAATAAATGTTCTTATTCCAGGGGACAGGATCAGTTTGGGGAAAAGCGACAATTGAAAAGGTCAGTAAACAACAAATCCAAGCAGAAACGATTGTTTCTGATGCAGTGGCAAAAGGCAAATCAAACAACGAAATAGTACAAGGCCTAAAGAAGAACGGATTTGAAGTTGAAGTCAAGGATAAAGCAGGCGTAGTATTGTATCCGCCGGGATTTGTACCTAAACAAGAAGAGTTCAATAAAAACAAAGAACTTTCTCTGAATGTAATCCAGAATGAAAAGAAAATAGCAATGTTAGAAATTGATAAAGAAAAAGGGACAATAAATGGCAAACAAGCTGAAAAAATAGAGGCAGTCGAGGAGAGACTGAATGGGGCTTTGGCAGTTGTTAATGATCTTTTTACGGGTAAATATGGAAAAATTGAAGAACTTGCAGAGTTTATATCCGCAAATGCTAATGATCCAACTTTGGCAAAAGTAGTAATAGAAATTAAACAGACAGATAAGATGGCAATGGGATTCATGCAGCAGCCAAACTCGCAAGAGATACTGAACCAACCAGAAAATGCAGAGACAAAGAAACTATATGAAACTAACCAAATATCTGCAACAGAAGTGGTCAGACGATTGGGCTTGGAAAAGGATTTCAAGAACTGGCTCCAGGAACAGCTTGACGCGATTGGGGGCATTAAGGACGCAGGAACCACTTCAGCACCGATGGGGCGAATAATTTCATATCAGTGGCAAGGCATCATAAACCGAAAGGATGAAGATAACATGGCTGAAGTTCAGAAAAGGGACGAGGACGCCATCAAGAAGGGTTAATGCTGGAACTTCTTTTTCATCCTTATTGCATCGCAAAGTAGAGGAACCTCTGCCCGAATGTTATCGCCGCCAGCACTGCCCCTGCGAAGAGCAGGAAGGATGCGCAGCTTAGGCAGAAGGGGACAAGCGCGAGCGCGATGAAGAGAAGGATGAGGCGCTCTGCGCGCGGGAAGATGCCGGGCTGTGATGCGAGCTTGCGCGCGTTAGCGACCTTTCTGTGGTCTGCGTACGCGGTGGCAAAGCTTGTCATGCACGAGCCGAAGAAAAGGAATGCGATTATCCATGCCGCAGCCGGAAGGATGAATGGAGGGAGCGCGTAGAAGAAAAACGAGCAGGCGAACAGGAATTCCACCAGCCTGTCTATCATGCCGTCTATGTAGGCGCCGCGCGTGGAAACCTCCTTCCTTGCGCGCGCAACCGCGCCGTCGATTGCGTCGGTGGCGCCTGAAAGGATGAAAAAGAGCAGGGAAAGGAGAGGCTGCTGCGCGTAGGCGAAATAGAAGCCCACAAGCGCGAGAAGGAGCGCGCACACAGTAATCTGATTCGCCGAGAGGGGAAGGCAGGAGAAAAGCCTTCCTGCCTCTTGCTGGAAGCGCACGCCAATGCTTGTTTTTTTGAGCATGGTTACACCTTGCCTGTCCCCCAGTAGTCGTAATACTCTATTCCAAGGTGCGTTATCAGCTCCTCGCCCATGAGGTAGCGCAGCGTGTTTTTCAGCTTCATGTGCTGGATGAACAGGTCGTGCTCGGGATGCACCGAAGGGGCGTGCATGGGCGCCTTGAAGTAAAAGGACAGCCACTCCTGCATGCCGGACATGTGTGCGCGCGCAGCAAGGTCCATGAAAAGCGCAAGGTCAAGCACAATGGGCGCGGCCAAAATGCTGTCCTTGCACAGGAAATTTATCTTCAGCTGCATGGGGTATCCCATCCAGCCGAATATGTCTATGTTGTCCCAGCCCTCCTTGTCGTCGTTTTTCGGGGGATAGTACTCGATGCGCACCTTGTGGTACATGTCCTTGTACAATTCAGGGTACATGTCCGGCTGGAAGATGAACTCCAGCGAGGATTTCTTGCTCATTTCCTTGCTCTTGAAAGAGCCTGCGTCGTCAAGCACCAATCCGTCTCGGTTTCCCAATATGTTTGTGGAAAACCATCCGCGCACGCCAAGCATCCTTGCCTTGAACATGGGAGCAATGGCGGTTTTCACCAATGTTTGCCCTGTCTTGAAGTCCTTGCCAGCTATCGGGATGCCTTTTTTTCTTGCAAGGTCTGTAAGCGCAGGTATGTCAAGCGTGAGCTGCGGGGAGCCGTTGGTATAGGGGACGCCTTCCATTATGGCGGCGTAGGCGTAAATCATCGAGGGGGAAATTGAGGGGTTGCTTTCAACAAGACCCTTTTCAAACGCCTCGAGGCTTTCGTGCACAGGCTGGAGCGTCATGTAGGATTCAGTGCTTGCGCACCAGACGACAACCATCCGAGAGAGGTTTTTCTCTTTTTTGAAGTTTTTGATGTCCTCGCGCAATTGATTTGCCAAGTCAAGCTTGTTTTTCCCTTTTTTCACGTTCGGGCCGTCTATGTTCTTGATGAAATTATGGTCAAACACCGCCTTCATGGGCTTGATTTTCTCGAGCTCGTCTTTTACGATGTCAATGTGCTCGCGCGTCAGCACGCCTGCTTTTACCGCAGCCTCGTAGGCGTTGTCTGGGAAAATGTCCCATGCGGCGAATTCAAGGTCGTTCAATGAAGCGAGCGGCACAAAGTCCTTGATGAGCGGCGCCTTTTTCGCATCGCGCTTGCCAAGCCGTATTGTCTGCATCTGGGTGAGGCTGCCGACGGGAAGCAGTTTTTTCCTGCGCGCAAGCATCACGCCCGCGATGAACGTGGTGGACACCGCGCCCAGGCCGGGAAGCAGTATGCCGAGCTTGCCTTTTGCTGGCTCTATTTTCACGTTTGCCATATTAAGCACCTCGATGACTATTATATGAAATCTATAATAGTATAGGATTATAAGAATAGCGCTTGCCGGCAGCCACGCCACGAGGTTAACCTACTGCTTTTAAACCTCAATTTTCAGAAATTGACCCGCAGGGGTGGCGGAGCCCGGTTTAACGCGCCAGACTCAAGATCTCCGCGCTTCGGCGCGGCATGCGTTATCTGGTGACTTAGGTCTTCGGGAGTTCGAACGCCGTTGTTTGGCAACAACGTGTTGCCAGCCTTCGGCTGACAATCTCCCCCCCTGCACTCCTATTTCTAAAGAAGACTTGCCACAGTCAAAGCAGGCATCACTTTATGCGCAGCTTGCCGTGGCTTATGACGACTTTTTGCCCGGGAGAAAGGAGCCTGGCCATGTTCCTGAGCGTGAGCGGAACCGGCTTGTCGGTTGCAGCGCCCATCTTTTCCAGGGTTTTTTCGATTTTTGCCCTGAAGTCGGAGTACTTGGCGGCGTCCAGCTTCAAGTATGCCTCCAGCGGCTTGCGCATGGAATTCTCATAGCATTGCTCAATTATGGAATGGACAAAAAGCCGGGATGTGACGGCTTCCGAGTTGGAATGCTCCTTCAGTATGTCAAGTATCAAACCTGCGTTCCCAGCCTTGAGCGCTGCGCTTACCTTGACCTGGTCCGTGTTCACAAGCCATTGGACGATGCAGTCTTTGAGCTCGTTCGAAGAAAGGAGGCGCTTGTCTGCCAATGCGAGGCGAAGGGGCTCGGCCCATCTCTCCTCAAAGCAGCCATATATCGCCATCATGGATAGCATTACCGGATAGTAAGCAGTCTCATATATCCCTTGCAATTCTCTTGCTTCTTCAGCCGCTTCCTTTATACATGGTGATTTCGAGCTTCTGCCCGACTTTAGCTCTTCAAAGCGTTTCAGGCCAGCGAGTGCGCCAAGGATGATATTCAGCACGCCGAAGGTATTCCTGGCCCCGACTGCTTTGTCAAGATGTGAGAGCTGGCTTCTCAGGCCAGGGTATTGGTCAGGGCCTGTTTGTTCAATTTCATTCCGCCATTGCCCAAGGTCAGAGGGGCTAAGGAACGAGGTTCTGACAACCATCACCTGCCCGGGAGTGTATGGGTTAATCTCATGCTCTATGCCGATATCAAAAAGGAACATTCTGCCACCTCTCCAGCCGTTTTCTGCCACAACGTGGTTATAAATGTTTCTTTGCCCTCGGCGATGCACGGTGTGCTAAAGCAGGCTCGCCGCATACCCCGCCAGCCCAACGCCAAGCGCGAGAAGGGACGCCTTGCGCAGCGAGATGAGGGTGGCTTGGTCTTTGCCGGATGCGCGCGCTGCCATGAATGCCATTGCAGCAAATGAGAATGCGGTGAGAAGCACTAAGCCCAGTGAGAGTATGTTTGCGCGAAGCCCGAAAGCAAAAGGCGCGAGCGAGAGGGGCACGAGCGCGGCGTAGAGGGCAGATGCGAGGAGAATTGCGTTTCTCTTGCCTATGACGACCGGAAGCGTGCGCGCGTTCCGGTGTTTCACGTCGCCTTCCATGTCCTCGGCGGACTTGATTATCTCGCGCCCAAGCCCAGCGACAAATGCCACGAGCGCGATTGCCAATATGTGCGGGTAGAGGATGGGCGCGACCACGAGGTTGCCGAAAAGGAAGGGGATTGCCATGGAGGCAGCGATGTACTTGTTGCCCACGAGGGGAAGCTCTTTCAGCTTGAAGTTGTAGGCGATTGAGAGCGCTGCGAATATGAGCGTGATGAAAAGCGCGGCTGGAGGGAGAGGGAGCGCGGCTGCGATGCCTATTATGTAGCAGGCTGCCGATGCCAGGAGCGCGCGCGAGGGGGAGATTTCACCTGATGCGATGGGCCTGTCTGCGCGTTTGTTCGCCTTGTCTGCCTTCACGTCAAAGTAGTCGTTGAGGGCGAATGAGCCCATTTCTATGAACACGGGAACTGCAAGGGAGCATAGAAGCAGTGGAAGCGCCGGAAGCGCGCCTGAGAGAAGCTCACCCAGAAGCACTGCCACGGCTAGCAGGAGCGCGTGCTCTATGCGAAAGAGGCGCGCGTATGATGAAATGGAAGGCATGGCAATCACTTGCAGCCGATGCTATATATGCTTAACTTCAGGCTTTTCTTCTCTTCAAGCTGCTTGGAGATGCGCGCGAGGAGCGCTTTTTTCACCTCGAGGTATTCTTCCTTGGGAAGCTCGCGGTTGCCCACGGCGTACTTCAGGTTCTTGGCATTGAAGCAGAAAAGGCAGTCGTGGCAGTTCTCGCAGTTGTGGCAGAAATAGCAGTCTGAGCAGGAAAGAGAGGCACTCACCTCGAGGCAGCGCGCGAGGTAGTTTGAGCTGTAGCATTTGAGGCAGAATTTCGAGTAGAACACGAGGTCCGAGCCGAAAATGCACTCCCCGTCGCGTATCCAAAAGTCATATGCGCAATTCTTCGAGGTCCAGTAAACCGAGCCTGCCCAGCAGTTCATGGTGCTTCCGTAGTCCACTGATTCGCCCACATTGAAGTTGTCCCCGCTTTTCGTTTCAGGCGTGAGGAAGGCAAGAGGCTCCAGGAGCTTTCCCATGTTGCCGATGCATAGCTTTTCCAGCTGCTCCTCGGAAAGCGACAGCTTGCCTGCCTCTTCGCATTCCTCAAGCAGTATGGAGCGGTGCGAGAGCTTGGGGGAGAAGAAAAGCGGGACAAGGTAAAGCGGCTTTCCGCTTGCTGCAGATGCAAAGCGCGAAGGCATGCGCACGTTCCTGGCAAGCCAGCTTTCGTAATCCGCGAGGTTGGAGAGCCTCCTGCCAAGGAGCAGTTGCGTGGTGGAGGAGAATGCCTCCTCTATCTGGCGCGGGAAGGGATGGTGCGCGAGGTCGAAGATGCTGTTGCCTTGCTTTGCCTGCGCCTGCTTTGGGGGCGCCTGCCTTGCAGGAAGGGAGGAAAAAAGCCCTATAATGCCCGGGATTTTCTTCTTTGAGGAAAGCTCGTCCCTTATCTGCGCAACGAGGCTGCTGCGGAGGGAGGCGTATTTTTCCTTTGAAAGCTGGCAGTTGCCTATGCAGAAGTTCCTGTTTTTCAGGTTGAATGAGAACATGCAGCTGGTGCAGCCCTCCAGGCTGGCGCAATAATAGCAGTCAGAGGAGTACATGGTGCGGATGCACTCAAAGCACCGCACAGGGCGGAATGCGTAAAAGGTCTTTATCAGGTGCGACGCCTCGCCCAGGAAGCCCGAGCCGAAGATGTGGTCGCAGCTGCGGGTGAGGAAGGAATATGCGACATACTTGCTGCCTGATACGTTGTGCGAGCGCTCCACAAAGTGCACGTCGGAGCACTGGTCGCACTTGGCGCAGGCGGAGGAATTGCCAAGCACGATGTTGCCAGCATAGCATGCCTGCTCGGAAACAGCCTCCAATATGGAGTCCAGGTCGCGCATCTGCTTTTCTTCCAGCTTGAATGCGCCGGACGCATCCTTGCCCAAAAGCTCGTCGCAGGAGGCGAACCGCGCAGCCTTGCAGGCGCCGCGCATTGAAGTGTATACGTCAGAGCCTGAGAGGCACGAGGTTTTTTTCTCGGATAGCTCGCCGTGCCCGGACAAATAGCCTGAGCAGTCGGAAAGCTTCCCGATTTCGCCGCCCAAGAGCACCTTGCATGTGCTGCGCCATGCACCGTCAATGTCCATATCCTCGCACCATAAAATGCTTGTGAATGGGGAGGTTTAAAAGGTGTATTTGCCTCTAATTCGCGGGAGAAAATATGGATATATTTCACATAGGTTTGCCCAGGACGTTCCTTGGGGTGAAAAATTCCGACAGGAATTTTTCAGAAGTGGAGCCCAGAGGCTCCACTAAGATGCCGAATGACGAAAAAAGCGCGAGATACGTCGTGCTTTCCTCGCCCTACGAGGGAACGGTGTCATACGGCACCGGCACAAAGAAAGGCCCTGCGGCGATAATAGAGGCATCGCGCCAGATCGAAACGTACGACATCGAGCTTGCGCGCGATTTTGCCGAATGCGGAATCTACACCGCAGACGAGCTGGAAGTGAGCCATTCCTCGCCTGAGAAGAACTGCGGATACGTGCAGGAAGCTGTGAGCGCGGTGCTGGCTGAGGGAAAAGTGCCTGTATTGCTTGGCGGGGAACACTCAGTCTCTGTTGGCGCTTTCAATGCCATTGCCGCAAGGAAAGGCGCGGAAAACGTGTCGGTGCTTCATTTGGATGCGCACGCGGACATGCGCCAGGAATACGAGGGAACTGCTTGCAACCATGCCTGCGCAATGAGAAGGTGCCGCGAGAAGCTGCATGCTGTTTCCGTCGGAGTGCGTAGCTATTCCGCGGAAGAGGCTGAGGAAATAAAGAAGAAAAAATGCGACATTTTCGGCGTGGAGTTTGACGAGGCGGCTGTGGTGAAGAAGCTCCGAAAGGATGTTTACATTACAATTGACCTGGATGCATTTGACCCGTCCGAATGCCCGGGCGTGGGAACGCCAGAGCCTGGCGGCATGAGGTGGAAGCAGGCACTTTCGCTTTTGAAGAAAGTGTGCGAGACGCGGCGCGTGGTTGGGTTTGACGTGGTGGAGCTTGCGCCTGTGCCAGGGCAGATTGTGTCTGACTTCCTGGCGGCAAGGCTGGTTTACAAGTTGATTTGTTACATCGAGGCGAGCAGGAAAGGGCAGTGATTGGCATGGCAGAAGAAGGGAAAACATCCGCAATATCAGGCTTTTACAAGCTGTCGCGCAGTGAAAGGATTGCAAAGGTGGCGGAGATGGCAGGCTTGTCCGGCGAGCAGAAGAAGCAGCTTGCCTCGGACTCGCCGCTTGGCTTTGAAGTGGCGGGGCGGATGGCAGAGAACGCGCTTGGCTTGCACTCGCTTCCGCTTTGCGTGGCAACGAACTTTTTGGTGAACGGCCGCGAATTGCTGGTGCCCATGGCGATAGAGGAGCCATCTGTAGTTGCAGCCGCCAGCAATGGCGCCAAGCTTTGCAGGGACACTGGCGGGTTTTTCGCGGTTGCGGATGCGCCCGTCATGGTGGGGCAGGTCCAGATTGTTGCTTTGAAAGACGCTGGAAAGGCGGTGCGCGAGCTCAACTCCAAGAAAGCCGAGATAATCAGGGCGGCGGAGCCATATGCTGCAGGCATTGCAAAATACGGCGGCGGCATAAGGGGATTTTCCGCGCGCACGCTGCCGACTGAGCGCGGCGAGATGGCGATTGCGGAGTTCGACGTTGACGTGCGTGACTCCATGGGCGCAAACACCATAAACACCATACTTGAGGGCGTGGCGCCGAAGATAGAAGAGGTCTCCGGAGGGAAAGTGAGGCTTCGGATACTTTCCAACCTGGCCGTGAAGAGGCTGGTGAGGGCAAAAGCGGTGTGGAAGCGCGACACCATTGGCGCAGACGCGGTGGATGGCGTGCTGGACGGATGGGCTTTTGCTGATGTTGACATTTTCAGGGCGTGCACGCACAACAAGGGCATAATGAACGGCATTGACGCGGTTGCAGTGGCAACTGGCAATGACTGGCGCGCGGTCGAGGCAGGGGCGCATGCATTTGCAGCTACAGGGGGAAGGTACCGCTCTCTCACGCGCTTTCGGAAGCTTCCGAACGGGGATTTGGAAGGGGAGATTGAGCTTCCAATGGCTGTTGGAACTGTGGGCGGCGCAACGCGCTCGCTTCCCTCGGCGCAGGCTGCGCTTGCAATATTGGGCGTGAAGACGTCGCAGGAGCTCGCATGCATAATTGCCGCTGTGGGCCTGGCGCAGAATTTTGCGGCGCTGCGCGCGCTTTCAGGAGAGGGAATACAGAAGGGGCACATGGCGCTCCATGCGAAAAATCTGGCGATTGCATCAGGCGCAACGGGAGAGGAGGCGGACAAGGTTGCATCGCTCATGATTTCTGAGAATGACATTTCTGCGAAAAAAGCGGCAGAGCTGCTATCAGGCATGAAGAAAGGGAAGAAGTAGGTGCTTTTGATGAAATTTGATACCAAGGAAATTATCGCAATCCTGATTGTTTTTCTCCTGCCGCTGGGCTTGGGGCAGTTCGTGGCAAAGTCCACGCTTCCGGAATATGGCACGGCGGTGGCGATGATGCAGGCCGCATCGGGCGCAGCAGGCGGCGCGCCTTTGCATATTGCAGTGGCAGCTTCGCTTGAGAAAGCTTATGCGCCGCTCCTGGGAATGCCAGCCGCATCCGCACCTGCGATTGCCGGCTTCCTGCTCATTTTCCCCCCGCTGCTCCTTGCATTAAGCTCGGTGCTGCTTTACCTTGCCTGCAGGCAGATGGCGTACAAGAAGACGCAGTCTGTGTTTGCAGTGGCGCTCTTTGCCCTTTGCGCAACAGTGGCGCTTCCCAACATGCCAGGCGTTTACGGGAGCGCACAGCTTGCCATGTTCCTTTTTGCCGCGTTTGCCGTGCCGTTTGCAGCGTTTGTCCATAAGCCTGGCAGGATGGAAATGCTTGGCGCAGCGGCGCTGACTGGCTTTTCCGCAGGCTATGTGAATGCTGCGTTTGCGCTTGCCGGCGTGGCGATGGTTGCGGCGTTTGCCTTTGCCCACCATGGCAAATTTCGCAGAAATTTGGCAGCGGTTGAGGGCGAAGCCCACAACACCGCTAAGAAAAGGGAGGAGAAGAACTATTTGGCGCTACTTGGCGCCCTCGCGCTCGTTTTCGCAGCGGCGGGCTTTTTGTCGCCGGACAAAACCCTGCTCGCTTTCTCCGCAGGCAGCCTGTCGCAGGTTGCCAGCGGCATGCCGTTCCTTTTTGCAGGGGCGGCAGTCTGCCTCGGGCTTTTCTTCTTCGGCACGCGCGATTCGGAGTATTTTGCGCTGATATTGCTCGCGCTGGCGCTTTCTGGCTTTTCGCCGCTTGCCGCCGCCATCCTCCTTGCCTTCCCGGTTGCAGAGGGCGCCACCAGGATGATGGAGGACATTCCAAAGGGGGCAAAGCTCGCGGCGGTGTTCGCCTGCGCGTTCTTCGTGGTGTTCGGGCTCATGTACGGCGGCCTGGAAATCTACCCTGCGCTTGGCGCTGCTGCGATGCTTGGCGTGCTTGCGCCGCTCGTGCTCCATTTCTACGACTACAATGCGCGCGCGGTTTTCACGGTCATGGGCGCCTCGCTTTTGCTTTTCTCGCTTTTCTTCGCAGTGTTCATCCAGATGCCGCCGGCAAAGGCAGGCTACCCCGACTACACCGACCCTGCGCTGGTGCAGGCGCTGTCCTACCTTTCGGAAAGCCATGCGCAGAAGCTGTCCACGCTTGAGAGGGTGGATGCGCTGGCGTTCTACCTGCCAGGGGTGTCGCGCACGCCCCCTGCTGATGTTGAGGGGATGCTGCTTTCCGGCAATGCAAGCGCGGAATCCGGCAGCTACCTCCTGCTTTCATTGCCCTCGCTTCAGGCGCTTTCGCAGAAAGGCGGGTTTGACGTCTATTACTATGCGCAGAACTACACCAGCAACGGCGCCACCTATGCGCTCTTTGTCTCGCAGCAGGGAAGGCTGGTTTCGCGCGAGCTTGCAAGCAACGGGAAATTCGCCCTCAAGGACGGCGCTGCGCTTGACGGCTACGGAAGGTATTATGCGCCGATTTCGCTTCCGCGCATGGTGATGCTCTCGGATTCAAAGCCCATAGGCAGCAAGTCGAACAGGATGCTCCTGCTGCCCGACGGCGGCGTGCCCCCGCGCGTGGCAGCCATATATTCGGGCAAGGATTCCGGCCTTGCGCTTGTGAAGGAAATCGGGGACGTTTCCCTCTACAAGGTGAACTGATGGCTGACCTTGCATTCCTTGCCGCGATACTTGCGACAGCTTTCTGCCTCACCTCATTTGCCATGCCGGCAGTGGTCAGGAAGATGAAGGCTGCGGGGATTGTGGGGAACGACGTCAACAAGCCAGGGCGGCCTGAAGTTGCGGAAATGGGGGGGTTGGGCATCGTGATGGGCGTGATAGGCGCGCTCCTGCTTGCGATTGCAATGAACACGTTCCTTGGCTACTCGCTCAACCTCAACGAGATAATGGCCGCCATGCTCACCATGGCGATAATAGCGCTCATCGGCATCTTCGACGACCTGTTCGACATGAGGAAGGACGTGAAGGCGCTGCTGCCCATGGTGGCAGCCCTGCCGCTCGTGGCATTGGCGGCTGCGGGAAGCACCTCGGTGGCGCTCCCGTTCATAGGCCCGTTCGACTTCGGCATATTCTACATCATCGTGCTCATCCCGCTTGGCGTGACGGTCGCAGCAAACCTGACGAACATGCTTGCTGGCTTCAACGGCATGGAAGCCGGCATGGGAAGCGTGATGTTTGCGTGCGTGGCGCTCCTTGCTGTGGCAAACGGCTCGACTGAGATGGGCCTGATTTCGGTTGCGATGCTTGGCGCGCTTCTTGCCTTCCTGCGCTTCAACTGGTACCCGGCAAAGGTGTTCATAGGCGACATCGGCACGCTTCTTATCGGCGGCGCGCTTGCTGTCGCGGTGATACTGGGCAACCTGGAGTCGGCAGGCGCGATACTGGTGGTTCCCTACCTTCTTGACTTTGTGATAAAGGCGGCGAACCGCTTCCCAAGCAGGGAATGGTGGGGCGAGTGCGGCAAGGACGGCAAGCTCCGCCCGCTTGGCGGCCAGGTGCGCGGGCTTTGCCAGCTTGTGATGAAGCAGGCTGGTGGCATAAGCGAGAGGAGGCTGGTGCTGCTGTTCATCGCAGCGGAAGTGTTATTTGCCTTGCTTGCGATTTTCCTGTATGGAAGGGGCCTTTTCCCCTGAGGCGATTATGTGATTGTGGTGACCGGCGGCTCTGGCTTCATAGGCACGCACCTGTGCGGCAGGCTGCAGGAGGGCGGGTATGATGTAAGGATATTGGACATCTCCCCGCCAAAGGCAGGCGTCAAGGCCGAGTTCGTGCGCGCATCCGTGCTTGATGCCGCGCGCCTCACGAAGATGCTGGAGGGCGCGGAGGGGGTGGTGCACCTTGCGGCGCTTATCGACGTTGCGGCATCGGTTTCCGACCCGTTTTCCGACTTTTCGGTGAATGCAACGGGGACCATGAACGTGCTTGAGGCTGCAAGGCATGCGTGCGTGAAAAAAGTGGCATTTGCCTCCTCAGCGGCGGTGTATGGCGAGCCTGAGAGGCTGCCTGTGGACGAGGAGCACCCGACAAGGCCGCTCTCGCCTTATGGCGCATCAAAGCTTGCCGCAGAGAGGTATGTGCTCCTGTACGGCTCGCTTTACGGCATGGAAACCACTGCGCTTAGGCTCTTCAACGTCTACGGGGAAGGGCAGAATGCTTCCAGCCCGTATTCCGGCGTGATAACGAAGTTCGCGGATGCCATTTCCGAGGGCAGGCAGCCCATCATTTTCGGCGACGGCGAGCAGACGCGCGACTTCGTGCACGTGGACGACGTGTGCGAGGCGTTCGTGCGCGCCATCGACGGCCAGGGGTGCGAAACGCCCCTGAACATCGCATCCGGCGTGGAGACCTCGGTGGCTGAGCTCCTTGAGACCATGTGCGGGATATGCGGCGCTGACTTCTCGCCCACCTACATGCCTGAGAGGCAGGGGGAGATAGCGCGCTCTGTTGCGGACATAAAGCTTGCGAGGAAGAGGATAGGCTACTCGCCGCGCATGGCGCTGTCGCAGGGGCTGCGCGAGATGCTTGAGGCAAAGACGGGGCCAAAGTCCATTTTTTCGCCCAAGTAGGCATTCACTCTTTCTTTTCCGAGTCCCGGATCGCCATGCCGATTATCTTGGCTGCCAGCTCGGTGTTGTGGAAAAAGCTGTCCACTGCCCTGCTGAAGAATCTTTCCGACTGGATGGAGGCCCCATTCGGCATGGAGCACTCGCGCATCAGGGATGCGTCGCGCCTGAAATACGCCTCAACGTCATGTATGCTGTTTTTCGCGCCCACTTCGCCTGTTTTGAAATTCAGATAGCCCTCCTCTATGCCTGCAATGACTGAGTTGTAAAGGTGGATGGAAAATGCGTGCAGGTTGTGCCTTGCCACCATATCGGCAGCGCCCAGCTTTTCCTGCTCTGAGAACTTCTGCCTCTGCGCGTAATAATCCCTCGCAGCTTGCGCCACCACTTCGCCTGCAAAGCCTGAGTCTCGGAAGAACTGGAGGATGATCATCTTGAAGCCAAATCCGTTTTTCATCTGCTTTCCGCCCATGGTTTGGAAGAGATGTGTATTGAGGCCTGTGACGCCGGCGCAGAGCCCATGAATGAGCGAAAGGCCGCGGTTGGAGGCAATGCACGTCCTGTCAAGCGGCAGGTAAACGCCGTCCTTGATTGCAGACTGCACCAAATGCCTGACTGCCAAAACCATGGTCTCGAGATTCTTGCCGTGCCGCAGCGACCTTTCCTGGGCATAGCCCCTGGCTTCCACGTGGGCGCGCGAGTAGGCGTGACCTTCCACTGCAACCGAGATTGTGGGAATCTCTTTGCGCTCCTTGACCACCAGGATTGATTTGCGCCAGGCTTCAAGCTTGAGGCGCCTACCCCTTTTCTTATGCGTCAATCTTATGCGCCTCCCGGTTTCTTCATAGTTGACCTGAAGGTCGAATTCCTTGTTTTTCCCCCTTGGAACCTTGATGAGAATGCTTTCGCTCTGGACAGGCGCCACATCGGGGATTTCCATCCGCTTGCCATCTTTTTTGATTTGCTTCCTTATTGCCATCATTTCAATCACCATTTTCCTGAATTGCCAAACCTATAAGCATTTGCCATGTCCGCACCTAGAACGGAATCTTCATCTGGTTGGCATCGATCTTCCGATTGGGCTCTCTATTGCCCCTGTCTTGATGTCATATTCAATTGCCTGTTTTCTTGCCTCGGAAACATGCTGCCTGAACTGCTCGAATGTGAGGGCCTCATAGTATGGAGGGAGCTTGCTCTTGATTTGAGGAAGCATGAGGAATTTCTCGAAGAGCTGCTCCACCTTCCAGATGTGTACGAATGGAAGCCCGGTGTAATCGGGGTTGGTTATTGACTGGCGCTTGCGCTCACCGGATTGCTGCACAGTCAGGCTGTCCCGGATGTCGAGTATTGATAATGGATGATACTCAAGAAAAGTGCCGTTAATAAGAAAATCAATGGAGTGCCGCCTTTGCCCGTTCACGCGGACATGGAGGTTGAGATCCTCCCTGAATGAATTGGCCAGTCCGTATTTGTTCAAAAGGATGGCGATTGCCCTTTCAGATGCTGAATCGAATTTTACTAGCTCGTTTCCGAAGGAAAACAGAGATGTACCTTTCTTGGGAGGGAAAACAGTGTATGTGTAGGCAACAGAGTGCTCCCTGTTTTCTGGTCTCTTCCTCCATTTAACAAAGGCATGGTAAAAGGAAGATGCTCCGCTTTTTTTATCAGACCTGAAATCAGATATTGCGTAGTTGCGCCATTCTTCGTGGGATCTCTTTTCAAGAACCCAGTCGCCGATTGTGAGCAAGTTTGAGTGATTCTTGTATTGGGGGGGAAAGACCGCGTCAGTGTATGCTTTCAAGAAAATTTTGTTCTTTGGCCGCCCCACCCATTTGCGGAAAGTGTAATAGAACGACCTGGCTTTGCCATTGTTTGCATTGTCGAAATCAGTCACAGTATAGCTGTCCCATTCCCCGTGGTTGTTTCGCTCGCGAACCCAGTCATCAATAGTAACTAGGTGGGAGTAATCGCAGTACTTCGAAGGGAATAGTGTTTTATGGTATTCTTCCTGTTTACCGATGTTTTCTATCCTGTGCGCCCACTCATAAAAAGCATTGTAAAATTGTCTGGCATATAGGTCTTGACCAGATTGGAAATCGGTTGTAGAAAAGTCTGCCCATTCTTTGTGGGCGTTTTTCTCGCAGACCCAATCAGCAAACGAAACAAGATGGGAATAGCTTTTACGCGCGCAGGACAGGACGGCGTCTGCATAAGCCTTCTTGTACCCGATATTCTCAGGCTTGTTAAGCCATTTGTAAAAAGCCTTGTAAAAAGATTGGGCGGGGAGAAACTCTTTGAAATTCTTTGGCGTAAAACCGTCCCATTCTTTGTGTTTCTTGCGCTCAGCAACCCAGTCGCTGATTGTAATAATATGAGAATAAGAAATGAACCTAGGAGGGAACAGCTGTTCTGTAAGGGTTTTTTGCCCTCTCTTATCGTTTGTTTGCTTTGCCCGCCATGTCTCGAATTGCCTATAGAACGATTTGGCGCCGTTTTCAGCGTTTTTAACGAAATCTTTTGTGCTGTAGTCATTCCATTCTTTGTGCCGGTTGCGTTCTGCGACCCAATCCCCGATTTGAGTATCCATTAGATGCGGCCATAGGCCCAAACGCCCTCTTTTTGGTGAATCGCGCAGAGCAGGAACAAGGGAAATGCCACTGGCATTGGAAATGGCAAGACTGCCTTGCTTGCCGCTTTGCATATGGACTATGCGCATGCAGGGGGAAATGCCAGGTGACCTGCTAACATTAGTGGTAATTGCTGCATTAATCATGGTATTAATTGGCGCCTAAGGGTTTATAAAGATTGTGGCTAACTTTGGATAAAAATGTAGAAAAGAAAGGATTGGCATGCAAGCGGCGAGCGCGCACCTGCGCGAGATGCTTGGGCAAAGGGCGGTGCGCTTCACTTCATGCCAAGCGCGAGGTCTATCACGGATATGAACTGGTTTATGTGCTCATAGTCCGTCGTCCTGCCGATGTCAAGCCAGTAGTCGGTGAAGACGTAGCCCCCTATCCTCTGCTTCGCCTCCAACAGGCGCGGGAAGACGTGGTTCGCAAAATCCTCGTTCGGGCGGATGAAGTCGAATATCTCAGGCTCGAAAACGTACACGCCGGTGTTGACATAATTCTCAACGATGGGCTTTTCGCGGAAGCGGATGACATTGCCGCCTGCATCAAGGTCTGCGACGCCGTATTCCAGCGGCACGCCCTTCTTGTTGAGCGCAATGGTGGCGATGTTGCCGCTCTTCCTGTGCGCGTCGACCACAGCTGCAATGTCGAGGTTGGACAAGTGGTCGCCCATCATCACCACGAACGTGCCGTCCATTTTCCCCATGAGCGGGATTATGGAGCCGGCAGTGCCAAGCACGGACGTTTCCACCGAGTAGTGGAGCTTGAGCCCGAATTTGCTGCCGTCGCCGAAATACGCCTCTATCTGCTCGTGCAGGTAGCCAACCGTGAGGTATGCGTCGGTGATGCCGGCGCGCGACAGCGAGGAGAGCACGTACTGCAGTATGGGCTTCTTGCCAAGCGGCAGCATGGGCTTTGGTATGGTGTAGGTGTAGGGGCGCAATCTTGTGCCCTTTCCGCCGCAAAGTACGATTGCCTTCATGTCATCACACTGTTTTTTTGCCTGCCAAATCATTTAAATGAAATTGCCTGTACGTCAAGCGAGCGAAGCTCCTCCACCGCCTTCCTCGGGAGCCTGCCCTGGACGACCACCATCATCTTGGGCTCGGGGTAGAGGTCCGGATCGTCGGTGATTATCTGGCGTATGCCCACCTTGTGGCGCGCAAGCACGGACGCCACCTTGGCGGTGAGCCCCACGGTGTTGGGGTCTGCGTCAATCTCTATTACGTCGTGCCCGAAGTGCTTTGCCGCGCGGCTTACGTTCGAGATGGGGAAAAGCGAGGAGAATATCTCGAACAGCTTGGGGTCTGCGGCGATTTCCCGCGCGGTCTCGATGACCACTCGCCTGTCCACGCCCAGCGCCCTGCCTATCTTTGCAGGCGCAAGCCCTATCTGGTCGCAGTAGAGGTTGCCTTTCTCATCGACGCGCACGCCAATCCTAAGCATGGTGGAGACCACGCGCAGCTTGGCGCGCTGCCCGGCGAAGCGTTCCTCAAGGTATTGGAGCATATGTACAATATTGAACAAAAATGTTTAAAAAGGGACACCATCATAAGAAAATACAGGTGATACTCATGAAGAACTCAACAATTGCAATTAAGGGAGAGCCATTGGAGAAGCCCCCTGTGCTCACTGTTTTGAAGGGGGGCGGCGGCAAGCGGAAGAAGTTCAGGGACAGCCCCCCGCTGCTGGCTGCGCCTGGAAATGATGGCAAGCGGGAAAAAGCGGTGGCTAAAAAGGACGAGCCCCAGGCAAACGGCCAGCAATATCCGAGCATGGTCGGCCCAACCCAGGATGGCCCTAGGGCGAGATTTGAGGATTTCACGCCTTTCACAAGCGGCCTTTGCTGACCTTTTGCTAGCTTGAAACCGCAGCGCGCACGATTTCCCCGTATTCATTCATCAGCGAGTCCGCGCGCTTTTTCGTCTTTCCCTCGGCAAACACGCGCATGCAGTCCTCGGTGCCTGATGCGCGCGCGATGACCCAGCCGTCGTCAAAATCGCAGCGCACGCCGTCTATGAGGGTAAGCCGCGCGCCGCTCCCCTTTGCATGCGCCTTTGCTGCATTGAGCCCCGCGGCCTTTGCCTGGCTGCCTCTTGCCTCTATTTTCGCCTTGCTGTTGAAGTATTCGGGCAATCCGCCCACCAGCCCGGAAAGCGGCGAATCGCACAGCATTTCGCATATTTTGGCCGTGGCGAAAATGCCGTCCTTGGCAGGTGAGAAGCGCGGCCATATTATCCCGCCCACCTCCTCGCCGCCTGACACCGCGCGGCTGCCCAATGATGCCATCTTTTCAGAGAGGTAAGGCGCGCCAACCGCGGTGTAAACAGTTTTTGCGCCAAGGGAAGCGCATGCCTCCTCCACGCACCTGCTGGTCGCCACCGTGGTGACAATGAGCTTGCCCTTCTGCTTCCTCGCCTCGCGGCATGCCTGAGCTGCGGATATTGCGAATCCCTTGTCGCCCACAATCCAGTTCCCTTTTTCATCCGCAAAGACCACGCGGTCCGAGTCGCCGTCCCAGGCAACGCCCAGGTCGCACCCCTTGCTTTTCACTGTTTTGAGAAGCAGCTGCACGTTTGCCTCGGACGGCTCTGACGGGCGGCCGGGGAAATTGCCGTCGATGTTTTCATTGAGCGCGATGACCTCGCAGCCAAGCGAGGCAAAGACGGCGCGCGAGAGTGCGGACGTGCCGTTGCCAAAGTCCAATGCGATGCGAAGCTTGCGCTTGCGTATTTTCGCCGCGGAAACTCCGGCAAGCACTGCCTTTGCATGCACGCCTGTCGCATCCGGGAGCGGGATGCTTTTCCCGACAGACTGCCAGCCTGCGCACGCATATGTCATTGCAAGCGCGGATTGCTCGATAAGAAGGCCGCGCTCGCGAGAAACCGCCACGCCTTTTTCATCCACGAACTTCAGAGCGTTCCATTCTGGCGCATTGTGCGAGGCGGTCACTATCACCAGCCCGCCTGCCTGCTGCTGCGCGAGGGTGAATTCCGCGACAGGGGAGGAGGCAAGCCCAATGTCGATAACGTCCTTGCCAGCAGCCATGATGCCTGCCGCGGCTGCTGAATGGAGCATGGGGGAGGTGAGGCGCATGTCGCGCGCAAGCACGATGGATTGCCCCCTGCTCCAGCTGGCAAAGGATGCGCACAGGCCGAATGCAAGATTGGGCGTGAGCACGTCCAGCCTTGCGCGCACGCCATTGGTACCGAATAATGCCATGCAAAACACCTTGAACACTTTTTCCTCAGACGCTATTGCCACCCGTCTGCAATGCCATGGGAACACCCATTCATTTCATGCCGGTTCATTGGCTTGCCTTTGCCTCGCTTTCCACGCCCATCTTCCAGCCATGCAGCAAGCCTGCGCCTAATCCTTCTTTCCCTCGGCCTCGACGCCCAGCCTGGCGATTTTCTCCGCGATGGAGACCAGCTGCAGAGGGAGGTTGGCCTTTTTCGCTGCATTGTGCAGCAGGTCTATGTCCTCGTGCTTGAAGGTGCGAAGCAAAAGCGCCACCGCGCCGAATATCGCCATCCCGATGCATCCCATCACGCAAAGCACCGCCAGGTATGCGAATTTCGACGAATAGACCGCAAGCTCGCCTGCCCCTATGGGCGGGATGAGGGGCACTGCGAATGCGGCAAGGGGCTTGAGGAGGATTATCGCGGCAAATGCGACCGCGCCTGCAGCGAACAGCTTGTAGATGCCGCTGGGCGTGCGGTAGCCCAGGTATTGCCTGCCATAGCGCTCGAACATCCATGCCGAGAGGAGGAATGCGACGGCTGAAGCCGCAGATGCGCCTTCCATGCCGAACTGCGGTATGAGAAGCACGTTGAGCGCCGTGTTTGCGGCAGCGCACACGATTGCCACATAAAGCTCAAGGCGCACCAGGCGCATGCCTGCAAGCGCAAGCGAGATGGGATAGGCTATGGTGGAGAACAGGAGGCCGAGTATGAATATGGACATTGCATTGGCGCCTGAGCGGTACGAGCTTCCGTAGAAGACGGAGAGCATCTCGCCTGCGAATGCCATGGTGGCAAGCGCAATGGGGATTGTCACGAAAAGTATCCAGCGCTGGGAGGTCTGGATGACGCTCCGCATGGCGCCGTGCTCGTCCTTGCCTGCGAGCTTCGAAATCACAGGAAGGAAAATGCCGCCGAACGCGCCTGGGAAGACCATGATGGTGAGCGCGAGCTGCGACGCGATGGAATAGACCGCCACCACCTCGATGGAAGTGGCCGGGTCCCCGAAATACCCCAAAAGCGCGCGGTCGGTGGAGGAAATCAGTATCCAGAATGACTGGACTATGGTGAGCGTGACGCCGAACGGGAGTATCTCGCGCAGGACCTCGCGGGTGGAGACCTCCCCGCCGGATCTGGGCACGTCCTTCACCCTGCGCGAAAGGAAAGGAAGCGTCATTAGGAACACCGCGATGTACGAGAGTATGAACGCCGCGGAAAGCGTGAAGAGGGTGGCGCCGAACAGCGTGAAGAAGAGCACGGTGACCGCCAGTTTCACGACGTTTTGCGCATTGTTCAGGAACTGGCACACCTTTATGTCCCGCCTGCCAAGCAAATAGCCGTTTGCCGCGCTGTAGAGGTTGTCGAAAAGCACGTACACCGCAAGCAGCCGTATGCCGTCGGAAAGCCCGGGGCTTTGGTAAAGCGCGCCTATGGGGTCTGCAAGGAGGAACAGGATGGCTATCAGGAGAACCCCCAGGAGCACGCTTGCCGCAAAGCCTATCTTCAAAAGCGAGACGCCCTTCCCGTCCTGCTTTTTCGCCTCGAAATACGGGACATAGCGCTGGAGGGAGGCGGGCAGCCCCAGGTTGCGCCAGAAGCCCACCAGCGCTATCACCGAGATTGAGAGGTAGAAAAGCCCGACGTTTTCCTGGGAGAACGCGCGGGCTACGTAGATTGCGTATGCGAACGAAACGAGCTTGAGGGCGAACGTGCCGACAAGCCCCCAGAAGCTGCCCCACGCCACCTCGTGGGAATGCTCCGATGCGTCTTCTCCTGCCATGTCTTGGGGATAGGCATGATAGTAATAAAATGGTATTCAGGCGCGGCAGGGCGTGTTTTGCCACCCTGGCTTGCCGCGCCTGCCAATCGTAGGCGGCATGATAGGTGCGTTTTATCAATCAAACTTTTCGCATTCCTTGAACGTGGGCCATTTCGAGTCCTTTTCGGAAAGCGTCACCTTTCCGGCTGATGGCCATTTGATGCCAAGCGCAGGGTCGCTGAATATTATGCCGCGCTCGTTTTGGGGCGAGTGGGCATTGTCGGCCTGGTAGACCATGGTGGCATTGGCTGAAAGCGCCATGAAGCCGTGCGCAAACCCGCGCGGCACGTACAATGCGTGCATGTTCCTGCCCGAAAGCACGGCGGACGCGCATTTGCCGTAAGTCTCCGAGCTTTTGCGCAGGTCCACGATGACGTCGAACACCTTGCCAGATGGGCACCAGACAAGCCGCGCCTGGGAGAATTCCGCGCGCTGGTAGTGGAGCCCGCGCACCACGCCTTTTTTCGAGACGGACAGGAACTGCTCGGAAAAGAAAGGGGATACCCCCTTGCCGGAAAGCAGCTTTTCGGTGAAGATTTTGCGGAATGCCCCGCGCTCGTCATCAAACGCGTACGGCTTTATGAGGAATGCCCCGGCAAGGGGCAGGTCGACTGCTTCGTTTTGCTGCGTTGTCATATCATGCCTCCATCCCATGCTTCAGTGCACGCCCGTTTCATGCCCCGGCTTGCACCTCGGTTTCCTCCTTAAGCCCCTTAATCTGTTCGGCAAGGCTTTTCACCTCGCACACTTTTCCCAGCTTGCTTATGTCAAGCTTCAGGTGCATGGGCACCTTTATTTTCCTGTCGGACGAGTGCACGCGCCTGATGATGCCTGCGTGCCCGAATGAGGCGGCGAACAGGAGCGCGAGGCCATGCCTGGAAACATAGTCTGGCCCCACTGCGTTGTAGGTGCCGCTGCAGCCAGCCCCAGCAAGCTGCGCGGCAATGCGCGCAAGCTCGCCGGCGTAAATCGGCTGGGAGAACTGGTCGTCTGCTGCCGGGAAGGCGGCGCCTGACTTTGCTGCAGACATGAAACGGCTGAAGAAATCCATTTTGCGCGGGTCAAGCCCGAACACGCCGGTTGTGCGGAGTATCAGGTGCCTTGGGGCGAATGCGCGCACCTTTTCCTCGGCCACTGCCTTGGTGTGCGCGTAGAAGTTGAGCGGGCGCATGGGAGATTCCTCGGTGTAAGCCACGCCTTCCTTGCCTTCATACACCCAGTCCGAGCTTATGTGCACAAGGAGAAAGCCGTGCTCTTGCCCGAGCCGCGCCAGATTCTCAGGGGCGGAGACATTGGAGGACCAGGTGGAAAGCCTGCTGGTTTCCGACATGTCGGTTGACAGGCTGCTTTTGATGGCATTGAAAACAATGTCCGGCTTGGCAGCGGCAACATGTTTTGAGAGAGCGGAAAAATCCGATGCGTCCATCCCGCCTGGCGAAGAAGGCCCCAGCACCTTTGACACTGAATGGCCATTTGCCTTAAATGCGCGGCACGCATAGCTTCCCACCAGCCCGCCTGCCCCGAAAACAACAACCTTCATCAAATCAAGCCTTCGCCGCCGCATCGGCTATCTGCACTGCATGCCCGAAAATCATTGCGTTCCGGCCCTCGCTGCCATCCGCGCTGCCTGCCCAGAAAACCATTGGCTGTAGGAGTATCCCCGAAAATCCCCTACTAGCGCGCATGCCCGCTTATCTGGCGCAGCGTAAGCTCGGCGCAATCCTTGCCCGAGTAGTGCGCGCCGTACCATTCGAATGTCATCTCAAGCGCTTGTTTTATCCGAATCTTCTGCTCCCAGCCGAGCGAGGATATCGCCTTGCCTGCGTCCAGGCTCAGTATCTTTGTCTCTGGCTTGGAGGCGTCGGGCACGACATCGTAGCTTGCCTTGCCGATGATGGAGTCTGCAATGGAGAGGATTTGCCTCACGCTCACCATGTCCTTTGCCTGCGGGGCAAAGTTCCACGCGCCAGCGAACTCGGATTTTCCCTCGTAAAGCCCCTTGGAAAGGAGGAGATAGCCCGTGAGGGGGTCGAGCACATGCTGCCAGGGGCGAACCGCATCCGGGTTGCGGATGGTGAGCTTGCCTGCCTTGCCAAACCTGCTCCTGACAATGTCAGGCACCAGCCGGTCTTCCGACCAGTCGCCCCCGCCCACTACGTTCCCTGCGCGCGCAGAGGCAAAAAGCTGTCCGCGCTTTCCCGCGCCTTGGAAGAATGATTTCCTGTACGAGTGTATGGCAAGCTCGCAGCATGCCTTGGATGCGCTGTAGGGGTCGTCCCCGCCAAGCTCGTCGCCTTCCATGTGAGGCTTTGCGCCGCTAGAGGGCTTGTACACCTTGTCGGTTGTCACAAGCACTGCCGACTTCACGCCATTTTGCTGCCGCATGCATTCCAGCACATTCACCGTGCCCATGAGGTTGGCATCAAACGTGTAGCGGGGCTCGCTGTAGCTTTGGCGCACAAGCGGCTGCGCGGCAAGGTGGAAAACAATCTCGGGCCTGTGCTCGCGGAATGCGGACAGGAGGGAGTCAAGGTCGCGGATGTCTGAAAAGCGAGTGGCCATCTTCTTGTCCAGCCCTGTTTCGGAAAACATGTTGGGCTTTGTGTCAGGCCACAGCGAGTAGCCAAGCACGTCCGCGCCCATGCCAAGAAGCATGTGGGAAAGCCAGCTGCCCTTGAAGCCCGTGTTGCCAGTCACCAGCACGCGCTTTCCCTTGAAAAAACCGCCCAAGCTTGCCATAATCAAACCTTCCAGAATGCCTTGCCGGCCGACCAAAGGGAGTTGAGCTCCACAAAGTCGGCATAGGAGTCCATTGCGCAAAACTCGCCAGGGTGGCAATACGCGCTTATTTTCCCGTCAGCCGTGATTTTCGGGTAGATGTCCCTCTCCAGCATGTCGCCTTCCTTCACATTGGACAGGTAAGCGAAAAGCTCGGGCTCCAATACCATGTAGCCTATGTTTATCCATTCATGCACCACTGGCTTTTCCATGAAGCGCAGCACCTTGCCGCCACCGTCGATGTCCACCACGCCGAACTTGGAGCGCGGCTGCACTGCGCTTATGGTCACCACGGTATTGTGCTTTTTCCTGGAGGCCTCGTGCGTGGAAAGAAGCCTGGCAAGGTCGATGTCCGCAAGCCCGTCGCCGTACGTAAGTATGAAGCGGCGGCTGCCAATCTCATGCTCCACTTTTTTCACGCGCGCCGCAATGCCTGTCTTTTCGCCTGTGTCGATGAGGTGCACCGTGCAGCCCAGCTTGCCCTTGCGCTCGCCCTTTATTTCAAGGTCGGATACCGAGATTTTCCCGCTCCCCGAATAGCCCTTGTGCAGGAAATAGCGCTCCACCTCCTCGTGCAAGTAGCCTGTGAGTATGTAGAATTCCCGGAAGCCCGCCTTCATAAACCACTTCATGATGTGCCAGATGATAGGCTCGTCTCCGATTTTCACCATGGGCTTGGGGGTGACGCCCGTAAGCTCGCCCAATCGCGTGCCCCTGCCGCCTGCGAGGATGACCACTGGAACGCCCTGCATTGCATCATCTCCCTTTGCTTTTTGGCTTTTTTCGCGCATGGGGTTGCTGAGTGTGCCTGTCATCCCCTGCATTGCACCATCTCCATCTGCCTTTTTTTCGCGCATGGGATTGCTGGAGGCGCCTGCCATTCCCTTCATTGCATCATCTCCCTTTGCCTTTTGCCTTCCTCTCCTTCATGAACTCATCGAATGCGCCCGCCATATACTCCAGCCTGGGCGCGTCCATGCCCGGGTACACGCCGACCCAGAACGTATTGTTCATTATGAAGTCCGAGCCTGCAAGCTCGCCTATCACCCTGTATGCGCGCCCCTGGTATGCAGGCTGGCGGATGATGTTGCCTGCGAAAATGTTCCTGGTGGCGATGTTTTTCCTTTCAAGGAAAGCCACGATGTCGTTTTTCGAGAAGCCCGCCCCTTCCCGCACGGACAGCACAAAGCCGAACGGGGACGGCCCTGCCTTTGCGAGCTTTTCAGGAAGGATGAAAGCGCCGGAGTAATCCTTGAGGCGCGAGTAAAGGAAGGCATGGTTCCTGCGCCTTGCCTCCACAAATCCGTCCGCCCGCTTGAGCTGCTCGCAGCCAACAGCAGCCTGCATGTCGGTTGCCTTGAGATTGTAGCCTATGTGCGAGTAGGTGTATTTGTGGTCATAGCCGAATGGCAGGCCGCCCAGCTTCCAGGCAAACCTCTTGCCGCACGTGTTGTCGCAGCCCGGCTTGCACCAGCAGTCGCGGCCCCAGTCGCGGAAAGACTCTGCCGAGCGCTTGGCAAGGTCGGACGACGTGAGCACCGCCCCGCCCTCGCCTGTTGTGATGTGGTGCGCGGGATAGAATGAAAGCGTGGCAAGGTCGCCGAACGTGCCCACTTTTTTGCCATCCCAGGTGGCGCCGAGCGCATCGCAGCAGTCTTCTATCAGGAAAAGATTGTGTTTTTTGCAAAAAGAAGCCACTGCGTCAAGGTCAAAAGGGTTGCCGAGCGTGTGGGCCACCATCACCGCCTTTGTCCTGTCGCTGCATGCCTCTTCAAGGCGCGAAACGTCCATGTTGTAGGTGCCCGGCACGGTGTCTATGAAAACCGGCACTGCGCTGTTCTGGAAAATGGGGTTCACGGTTGTTGGGAAAGATGAGGCGGTGGTTATCACCTCGTCGCCTGGCATCAGCCTCTTCTTTCCGAAAAGATGGGATGTCAGCGCGCTTGCCGCGACCAAGTTGGCGGACGAGCCTGAGTTCACGAAAAGCGCGTGCTTGGCTCCGATGTATTTTGCAAGCTCGCTTTCGAACTGGTCGGCGAACCTTCCAGCCGTGAGCCAGAAGTCAAGCGAGGAGTCCACAAGCGCCAATAGCTCCTCCTCGCCATATACCCTGCCTGCGTAGTTTATGCGCTCGCCTGGAGAAAAAGGCTTTTTTGCGCCACCTGCCTTGTGGAAACGGCGGACAAGGGCGAGGATGCTTTTCCTGACCTCTGAAACATCGTCTTGCATGGCATGATAAACGCAGTTGCTAATTTAAAGATGATGTACGAACAGAAGCATATGGCCAACGGAGAGAAACTCTTGTCGCTGTGCATCCCAACATACAACCGCGCGGGCAAGCTTGAGCGCATGATGGGGTGGCTGCAGGGGCAGCTGGATGGGGTGGAAAGCGAGGTTGAAATCTGCATCTCCAGCAACGGCTCCACAGATGGCACCGATGCCGTTGCTGCGAAATGGGCGAAGAAGCTTCCAATCTCCTACAGGAAAAACAAGCGGAACAGGGGGTATGACTTCAACATGCTGTCCGCAATCAGGATGGCAAGGGGGAAGTACTGCTGGTGCTTTGGCGATGATGACAAGCCTGAGGATGGCGCCGTGAAGGCCGTGCTTGCCGACATCAAGTCGTTGGGAATGCAGGAGGTCGGCGCAATCTACATCAACCTGTCCCATACTGCCGGCTTCCTTGGCGGGCGGAAATTTTCAGACATGCCCGACGGGCCTTTCAAGGTGCACTCGGTGGCTGATGCGTCATATGCCCCGCTGAGCCTGCTCCACCTCGGCCTGATATGCCTCAACCGCAGGACAGCGGAGGGAATCATCAGGAAGAAAATATACATCAGGGGAGACAGGGTCTGCAAGCGCGGGCATAATCCCGACGTGCTCCACCTCTGGGTCCAGGCATACCTGTTCCTGGAGTGCATCAGGGCGTCTGGCTTTTTCGGGATAGAGCCGAAGTCCATGGTGCGCCTTGTCTCCGACGGGGAGAGCACCATTTCCTATGCGAAGAAGATGTACCTGGACATGGCATGCTTCAACCAGGAATATGACATAAAGAAGGATTATCCGGAGTTCAAGGGAAGCTTCAACCGCGCCAGGGTGGCAGGGCATCTGCTCAAGGTTGCGATGGTCTGCGAAGATCCGTCCCTTGAGGATGCGTACATTGCGACCAGCATGGTGTTTGTGAAGCTTTTGGAGATGGATGGAAGGAAGAAGGACGTGATGCTTGTCAGGATGCTGGATGCGGCGCGCAGGCTGCCATTGGTGCCAAAGGCTGTGCCGATTGCATACAAGGCGTTCCTGCTGCTGCGCGGCAAGGGCAATGCGCTGAGGAACAGGGCGGAAACCAGCCCGGACGTGGCGGAAAGCCTGAGGTTCATGACCTCCTATACGAAAAAGAAATTCAGCGGCTAGCCCGGGTCAAGCTGATGGGGATGCCTTCCAGCTGCTTTGCTGGCACCAGTATTTTTCACTTCTTGACCGCTATCACATTGAGCTCGTAGGAGAAGTATTTGCCAAGCCCATGGGCATACGCGTCCTGCAGCGGCTTGGGCAGCAGGACTGCGATGTTGCCGAGGCGCCGCATCAAAAACGAGGTGGGCGAGCCGTAGAAAATCTCCTTGACTTCGAACCCATGGTCCATCATGATGGTGAACAGCGACCCCTTGGTGTACGGGTGGATGTGCGTATAGTCCCCAAAGAACGCAAGGCCCGTGCGGGTGACGTCCACCGTGCGTATCATTGCCTTGCCGCCTTTCCGAAGCACCCTGTTTATTTCATTGACAAACGACACGCCGTCCGCTATGTGCTCTATCACCTGCTCTGAATAGACGATGTCGAATGACGAGTCCTCGAAGGGGAACCGCTTGGAGGCGTCATGGTAGGAGACGTCATACCCTTCGGCCTTGAGGCGCTTCACGCCCTCTGCCCACAAGTCAATGCCGACCACGTTCTTTTTCCCGCAGTGCCGCAGGAACTTGCCCTCGCCGAAACCGACCTCGAGGATTTTCTGCCCCTCGGGATTCGGCACGAAATACGGGTACATGCGCCTCAGCTCCTCAAGGGGCGCCTGCTGCGTGCGGAAATACCAGTCCACAAGCGGCGATGGGAAGAAGCGGAGATAGCCCTCGCGCGCAACGTATTTCTTGCTTGTGGAAAAATAGGTCTCGGAATACTTTTCAGTCATGTTTTCACCTTTTCCTGCAGTAAAAGTCAATCCGGGACATTATTGCCGCCTGCGCGCGCGAGTTGAATTCCTGCCCGCCGATTTCCCTGCGCATTGCGGCAAACTCTGGCTTTGCAAAGACATAGTGCCCGGCAATCAGCCCCTTGTCGTATTCGCTTGACAGCCGCTCGTCCACCATCCACTTTTTCCATTTGCCGGATGCGACAGCAAGCGAGATGAAGCTGGAGAGGAGGTCCCTCCTTGCCTTTTCCATGCACATGTCGGCAAAAACGCGCGACTCGATGACGCCGAGCTCGGGCGCCACGTTCATCGATGGGATGCCGGCTTCCTTGCGCTCCGACATCTGGTATTCGGACAAGTAATCGTCGTTGTGCTCCTTGAGGAGCACGCCGTACTTGCCTGCGCATTTGACAAGCGCCGATGCAGACTTGATGTCGCAGCTTCCCACCTGGCGCATTTCCTTCACCAGGCTGCCAGTCTGCCCGACCACGAACATGGGGGGCGGCATGCCCTCTTTCCTGCAGTGCACCACGACTTCCGAGAGGGATTCCTCGAACACCTCGCTTGATGCCGCCTTGCCGACATTTTCCTCTGTGCCGAATTCGAACTGTATCTGCTTGCCGTGCTTTTTGGCAAATGAGTGGCAGTGCGAGAGCAGCTCCTTTGCGGCGCCAATGGTGCGCGCAAGCGTGAGCGACTTGTCGCCGTCCACGCTGGGGTCGATGTGGAGTATGTCAAACCCTGAGAGTATGTCTGATTCGTAGCTTGCCTTTGCCCGCGCCATTGCCTTGGCAAAATCCATGCCTGCCTCGTCCGTCCCCTGCCAGGGCCCGCCGTGGTCGCGGCACACAAGCACATTGCTTTGCGGGTATTTGCCTTTCATGGCTGCGATGTGTCTGCCGAATTCCTCGGTTGTCCAGTTGTTCACATATCCGTGCCCAAGCGCTGCGCATTCCACCTGCCGCCTGCTTGCGATGAGCTCGATGATGCAGCCTTTTTCCTGGGAGTAGCGGTAAATCGCCTCGACGGAGTTCTCGCTCATGGGGCCCATGCCCATGATGCGCCGTCCATCGGCAATCTGGGAACGGAGCTTTTCAATCATAAAATGCCTCGGTTGTAAAAAGGCACAGGCTTGTTGCGTTTCTACTTCTCTTTCTTCCAGATTCCGTACTTCGTGTTCGGCTTTATCTCCTTTTCGTTGAAGAATTTCTCGAGTATGTGCATGCACGCCTCCGCGACCGCGCGGTTGCCCCCCGCGCACTGCGTCACGTATGCGGCCTTCTGGCGCGCAAGGTAGAATGCATCGGAGGGGCAGATGGAATAGCCTACCTTCTCGAACACCGGGATGTCGAATATCCCGTCGCCCATGTAGATGGTCTCGGCAAGCCCAATGTTCTCGCCTATCCAGTGCGTGCGCTCGTGCGTGGAGACCAGGTGCAGCTCAAAGCCCATCTCGTCCACCACGCGCCTCTTGCTTATGGGGAAGCCGCGCTTGTCGCCTGTGATGAACACTATTTTCATCCTGTCGCGCAGCAGGTTGAGCGCATCGTGGTCGTCGGGCCCGAAAACCTTCATTGCCTTGCCCTCGGCAGTGTAGAAAAGCGGGCTTGCGGCAAGCACCCCGTCCACGTCCAGCACGAAATTCTTCATCACGGCCATTCAATCACGGTTGAGCGTCCTGTGGAGGTAAAGCTTCCCCAGGTAATATAAAAGCAGGTTGTACGGGTACGAGTGCAAT